>JBEKSY010000036.1:0-36354 GCA_049516595.1 Anaerolineales bacterium | reverse complement strand
CGCCCGACCGTCTGATCGATCAGATCTTCCAGAGACTGGGGGTGAGTGTAGAAGGCCGGCACGGGTGGGAAGATCACGGCTCCGGCCTCGGCCGCCTGGGCCATCATGCGCAGGTGGCCCCGGTGCAGAGGGGTCTCGCGAACCACGAGCACCAGGGGTCGGCCTTCCTTCAGGGTCACATCCGCCGCCCGGCTCAGGAGATCGGCGCTAAACCCGCTGGCGATCGCCGCAAGGCTCTTGATGGAGCAGGGAATCACCACCATGCCGCGCGTGGCGAAGGAACCGGAGGCTAGCGCCGCGCCGACGTCGTCGGGTGAATAGCAGGTGTGGGCCAAGGCCTCGACTTGGCTCAGCTTGTAGGAGGTTTCCTGATGAATCGTGACCCGCGCAGCCTTGGAGATCACGAGATGGGTCTCGATGGGCTCCGGCCGAAGGATTTCGAGCAGGCGAATTCCATAGATCACGCCGCTGGCCCCGGATATGCCAACCACCAGACGTTCGGCCATGCGCTGACCTCCTGAACCCTGCGGGCCTGTGAGGGATCCCTCCGTCCGGCCAGGCGAGGCCCGGCGGCTGGGCGCAGCCCTCCACAGGGATCGTAACACAGCCTCGGAGCCGCAGGCCTCGGCCGTCCCTCGCAGGAGGAGCGAGGTGACTTCGCGCGGCGTGAGTCTCGGCGGGTGCGCCTAGAACGGAACCGGCATCGCCAACAACTGGATTAAGAGTTTGACCGCATTCTCCGCATCGTTGAGGTCAACCATCTCCGCTGGACCATGAAGATATCGGCAAGGGACGCCGAGGCATCCGACGACGACCCCGGCCCGTGAGCGCTGGATCTCGGCGGCGCCGCTCGTCCCCACCTCACTAACCTCCAGTTGGTGAGGCAGACGGGCCTCTTCCGCCCGCTGAACCATCCAGCGGACGACGCGTGGGTCGGAGAGCAGGCTCTGATCGCGGACTTTGATGGCGGGTCCCTTTCCCAGCGCCACCGCCAAGCGGGCCGCCCCCGAAGTGTCCCCGGAAGGCGTGGCGCTCACCGAGATCGCGATCTCAGGCTCCAGGCTGAAGGCGGCTGTCCGGGCCCCTCGTTGCCCGACCTGCTCTTGGACCGTGAAGACGAACTGGAGTTCATGGGGCGTATGCTTCAGTCGCCGAAGAGTTTCGATCAGGATCGCCACGCCGATGCGCCCGTTCAGGCCTTTTCCGATGAGGGCGGTGCCCGCCTCAGCCAGGGGAGAGGCGAACACCGCCGTGTCGCCCACCTGAAGGGGATGATTTTCCCGCCCGGAAGCGCCCACATCGATGAAAAAGTCACTCAAGCTCCGCCGCGCGGATTCGCGCTGGCGGTCCCCCATCCCGATCACGCCCATGCGACCGTCGGCAAAGCGGACCCGCGCCCCCAGGCATTGGAGCAGGTCCACGTCGCCCATAGCCGTGAAGCGCGCCAAA
Source organism: Anaerolineales bacterium (assembly GCA_049516595.1). Classification (GTDB taxonomy): domain Bacteria; phylum Chloroflexota; class Anaerolineae; order Anaerolineales; family RBG-16-64-43; genus JBEKHT01. The sequence goes on along the minus strand of JBEKSY010000036.1, from coordinate 34,905 downwards.
CCATGCTCATCGACGTATGAAACCATCAGGCCAATCTCATCCATGGGCGCCAAGATCATGATCTTGCGCCCTGCTCTGGCCTTTTGCTTAAGGACCGCATGAACATTGCCGAGAGGGTCTTCGGAGATGTAGTCGCTAAGCCCTTTGAGCTCCGCGCGAATGATCTGCCGGAGGCTATCTTCTTTTCCCGAAGGGCCGTAGGCATCAGCCAGTCTGACGATTAAGGCCTTCACAATTCCCTCCCTGAGGTGAACCTCAACAATCTCGGCGCGGGCCCGGGTCTATCGAAGCATCTCAGCCGTGAGGCGCGCCAAGGCGGCGCGCGCAAGGCGCAGGGTGTTGAGCCAGTCGTCCAGGTGGGCCAGGGACAGCGGGGTGTGCAGGTAGCGGGCGGGGACCGAAAGCGAAACGCTCGGGATCCCCTGGCGCGTCAGATGAATGGCCGCAGCATCCGTGGCTCCCCCGCCGGGTTGGCGCAGCTGAAGGGGGAGCCCTTCGGCCCGTGCGGTTTCGGCCAGCAGGTTGACCAGGCGACGATCGCTGATGGTTCCCCGATCCGCCAGGTACACCGCTGGACCGGCGCCCAACTTTGTGTTGTAGGAGGGGTTCTCGGATTGGTCCCCCATCGGGAGATCATTGGCGGGGGTGGTGTCGAGGACAAGCGCAGCTTGAGGCTCGAGTGCGTACGCGGCCACCCGCGCGCCGCGGAGCCCCACCTCCTCCTGGGTGGTGAAAGCGGCGAGCAGTTCGATATTCGGTGGCGGATCCAGGACTAGGCTGATCAAGGACGCTACCCCGAGCCGATCATCGAGCGCCTTCCCCCGCACCAGCCGGCCGTGGGCCTCAAAGTGCGTGGCGAATGCCACCCGGTCCCCGGGCTGGGTCCACTGGCTTGCTGCTTCTTTCGAGGGAGCGCCGATGTCGATCAGCAAGGAATCCACAGGAACTGTCTTGCGGACTTCGCTCGGCTCCCACAGGTGGATCGGTTTTACGCCGATCACTCCGGGAAGGTGATCCTTGCCGACCCAGACGGCTTTTCCCAGGAGGTAGCGTTCATCGACCCCTCCGACCTTTTCGAAGCGGAGCATCCCTTCCCTCGAAATCCCCACCACCATCAGCCCCACCTCGTCCAGGTGAGCGGCGACCATCACGCGCACCGCTCGGCGGCCGGAGGGGCGGCAGCGAACCAGGACATTCCCCAGGGCATCAACGGAAACCTGCTCCGCCCGGCCCTGCAGACTATCCAGAACGACTCTCCGCACGGCCGCCTCGTCCCCCGATATGCCGCTGGCCTCGCTCAGTCGGCGGGCCAAGTCGATCAGGTTTGGCGCGCGCGCGAGGCTTGAGGCGCCCGGCGTGCGGCGATGAGGTGCCGCCTTCCTTCGGCCAGCCGGGCTCTTTGCCGCTCGGGTTCGGGACCGGGCCTTCCTGGGCATGCGTCACTCCAAGCTCAAGCGCTGAAGAAAACCTTCGTCGAGGCAGGCGCAGAACTCTGCCAGCAGTCGGCCGGCTCTGCGAATGTCGCGCAGGGCGACCACCTCCAGAGGCGAGTGCATGTAGCGCAGCGGGATGCTGACCAGCATGGTGGGAATGCCCTCGGCCGTAACCTGCATGACATCGGCATCGCTTTGGGTGTGCAGGGGCATCACTTCGGTGAAATAGGGAACCTCCGCCCGCAGGGCGGCCTGCTCAAACTGTCGGAACAGCCCGGAATGGATGGTCGGACCCCAGCCCAGGGTGACCCCTCCCCCCAGGGGGAAAACTTTGTGCTCCGGTTGACCGGGGGGACCGGCGGCGAAGGTCACGTCAACGGCGACGGCCAGATCCGGATGAATCTCGAAGGAGGAGGTGCGGGCCCCGGCGAAGTTCTCCTCCTCCTGGCTTGTGGCGGCGACGACCACATCCCAGGAATGGGTCCGCGATTGGAGTTCCTCCAGACAAAGGGTCAAGGCAGCTAGGCCCGCCCGGTCGTCAAGCGACTTGCCCGCCAGCAGGCCGTCGCCCATCTCGAAGGGCGGCTGAGCGAAGGTAATAAGATCTCCGGGCCTCACGAGTTTCGCCGACTCGAGCGACAAGAGGCCCGTGTCCACCCACAGATCCTCAAACCGGACGGCCTCCTCCCCATCCCGTTCGGGGGCAAGAAGAGGGGCGGGAGGCGCCACGAGCAGGCCGGGGAAGTCGCGCCTGCCATGAACCATCACAGGTTGGCCGGGAAGGATGCGTGGATCCACCCATCCCACCTGCGTCACCTGCAGGAACCCGTCCACCACCTGCTGAACCATCAGCCCGACGGTGTCCATGTGAGCGGCGATCAGGATCGATGGCCGGGAACCCCGGCCCTCCCCGCGTTTGCGCCCGTGCAGGCTGCCCAACCGCGATTGCGTGATCTCGTCGAGGAGAGGATCCCAAGCTTTACGCATGCGCTCGCGGATTGGCCCCTCATGGCCAGACAATCCGGGCTCGTTCAGCAACCCCTTCAGAAACACTGTGAGCTGAGTATCGTCCATGGGGCCTCAACGCTGTGGCTGGGTCAAGGGGCGGGAGCCGTGTCGCTGGGGGGCGCCAATGACGGCGAAGCGGTGGCCGTTGGGAGAGGCGTTGCGGTCGGCCGCGGAGTGGAAGTCGGGGGCGGCAGGGGGGTCGATGTGAAGGTGTTGGTCGGTGTGAGATACGGGGTTTCCCGCGTGGGCGTGGCGGTCAAACGCCGGGCCGAGGTCGCCGCAGCCGTTCGGAGCTGGGTGGGACTCTGGGTGGAGGTCGCGATGGGCACGGGGGTCGCGGTCGAGGATGGCCCGGATTTGAGTGTCAGGAGGATCGCTCCCAGGCAATAGCACGGCAGCGTGGCCAAGATAACCCCTCCCAGAAGCGCATACAAGCGACGCTGACGATGAACCCGCGTTGGGATCGGTTTCATAAGGGCAAGACATGCGACCGAAGGCGCCACGACCTGCAAGGGTGAGCCGATGATAGCAGAGGGATCACCCCGGCGCAACCATTGCGATCGATATGGATCCCGGATACCTCCCCGAGCGGGTCGGATGACTGTGAAACCAAGTCGGAGGAAGGCATCCGCATTCTCTCTGCAACTTGGCCATGCCATGCAATTCGGGTTGTTATGGTCAGCGCGCAGGGCTTCCTGCCCGACCGCCAGGGGATTGAAGGAGTTGAAGCTCGTTCAGACTACTCTGCGGACCGCTCGGGCGGTTCCTGGCCGGGGTATAATCTCGCTAGACCAAGGGAATCGGGGGCCAAAAAAGTGCCTGATCGAAAGATTCGCGTGCTGATTGCCAAGCCGGGCTTGGACGGTCACGATCGCGGGGCCAAGATTATTGCCCGGGCATTGCGGGATGCCGGCATGGAGGTCATCTACACGGGTCTGCGCCAGACACCAGAGATGATCGCGGAGGCCGCCCTGCAGGAGGATGTGCAGGTCGTGGGCCTGTCGGTTCTTTCCGGGGCCCATATGGTCCTCGTACCACGCGTGCTCGAACTCCTGCGGCGCCAGGGACAGGGGAATGTACGCCTGTTCGTGGGGGGCATCGTCCCCGATCAAGATGTTCCCGCCCTCCGGTCGCTGGGGGTTGCTGAGATCTTCGGACCCGGCACCTCGACCGAGGTGATCATTGAAACCATCCGCCGCTCCCTGGGAGAGACGATTGCGAGTTGAGCCGGGCGATGGGCGAGAGACTGGGCTTGGTGGAAGATGTCCGATCGGGCGACAAGCTTGCCCTCGCTAGGCTGCTCACTCTGATCGAGAACGAACGCCCCGAAGGAGAGTCGGCGCTGGCGGAACTCTATCCGGCGACGGGGCGGGCACATGTCGTTGGGGTCACCGGTGCGCCCGGGACAGGGAAATCCTCGCTGGTTAATGAGCTGGCCAAAGTCTTTCGTCGAGGCCTTTCCCCCGCGGAGAAGGGCGGCGATGGTTCGCGGACGGTAGGCATTGTGGCGGTCGACCCAAGCAGCCCTTTCACGGGGGGGGCACTCCTGGGCGATCGCATCCGCATGCGTGATCTGGCCGGGGACAGGGGGGTCTTCGTGCGATCCATGGCCTCCCGCGGATCTCTGGGGGGCCTTGCGCGGACCACGGCTGGCGTGATCCAGGGGCTGGACGCCGCGGGCTTCGAGATCATCCTGGTCGAAACGGTCGGGGCTGGCCAAGCCGAAGTGGAAATTGCTCGGCACGCCCACACTACGATGGTGGTGGAGGCCCCCGGCTTGGGCGATGAGATCCAGGCCATCAAGGCCGGGGTGCTGGAAATCGCCGACCTCCTGGTCGTGAACAAAGCGGACCTGCCTGGTGCGGACAGTGCCCTGCAGATCCTTGAAACGGCGCTGGCCATGGCACCGCGCGGAAAGCCTCCGGCCCACGGGATGGATCCCGGAAGAGCCTGGGATCCGCCGGTGCTGCGCACCGTGGCTTCTTCCGGAGAGGGGGTGGAGGAGGTTGCCCGACAAATTCTTCGGCATGGCGACTATCTGCGAGGGTCCGGGATGTGGGCGGTCCGTGAACGGGAGAGGATTTCGGCCGAGATTGAGGACCGCGTGAGGGATCGCCTTGCCGATGATTGGCGTACCTTGCAACCTGACGGCCTTTTCGAGAAGATGGTGAGCCGGGTCGCGAGCCGAGAGATTTCACCCGCTGCGGCGATCGAGATTCTATTTCGTCAGCACGGAACCGAGAGGCTGTGAGCCGAGGAAGGGGCTGGATGCGATGATCTCTGAGGAGCGGGTTCGCCTTCGACCCATTGAGCGCGAGGATCTGCCACGCTTCGTGCGCTGGTTTGCCGATCCGGAGGTGCGGGCCGGCCTGCGGATGCACTTGGGCATGAGCCTGGCCATGGAGGAGCGCTGGTTTGAGGGGATCCTCCAGCGTCCGGCCGACGAGCAGCCGCAAGCCATCGAGGTCCGCACGGGGCGAGATCAGTGGGAGCACATCGGCTCGGCAGGCTTTCACGGCATTGACTGGCGCAACCGGAGCGCGGAAGTGGGGATTGTGATCGGCGAGAAGCGATACTGGAACCAAGGGCTTGGGACCGAGGTCATGCGCCTCCTGCTGGAGCACGCCTTTGACACCTTGAACCTGCGTCGGGTCTACCTGCGGGTCTTTGAGGACAACCCCCGGGCGCAGCGCACGTACGAGAAGGTCGGTTTTGTGCTGGAGGGACGCCTGCGCCAGGCCGAGTTCCGCAGGGGGACTTACCGTGACGTTCGCCTGTACTCCTTGTTGCAGGAAGAATGGGCGAAGCGGGGGGCGAACCCCGACCGGGAGCCGAGGTGAACATGTACAGCGGAATCAAGCTTCTTGCAGGCACGGCTTCAAAAGAGTTGGCGAGAGAGATCTCGAGCTACCTGAATGAGCCCATCTGTGATCACGAGGTCATCGAGTTTCCTAACGAGAATGTGTTCGTGCGCCTCCGCAGGAGCGTGAGAGGCCAGGACGTATACATCATCCAGACGACTTCCTCCCCGGTTAACCGCAATCTGATGGAACTCCTGATCACCCTGCAGACCTTGAAGCTAGACTCGGCGGGCCGGATCACCGCCGTGATCCCCTATCTTTGCTATGCGCGATCGGACAAGAAAGATCAGCCGCGGGTGCCCATCACGGCGCGACTGGTGGCCGACCTGATCCAGGTCGCGGGCGCAGATCGCTACATGGTCCTGGACCTGCATGCCGGCCAAATCCAGGGCTTCTTCTCAATTCCCGGGGACGCGCTGACCGCGTTCCACATGCTCAGCGGCTACTTCCTTGAGCAGCAGGGGAGGCTACACGATCCGGTCATTGTCGCGGCCGACCTGGGATACTCGAAAAAGGGCCGCAATTTCGCAGCCAAGCTGGGCAGTAGCATGGCCTTTATCGAGAAGCGACGCCGGGGCAACGATCCTTCCGCGGAAGCCCTCACAATCGTCGGCGAGGTGGCCGGCCACGATGTGATCGTGGTCGATGATGAGGTCGCCACCGCTGGCTCCGTGGTCCAGGCGGTTGAACTGGTCAAGGCTCACGGGGCCCGGGACGTCTACCTGTGCTTCGTGCACCCCGTTTTTGCGGCGGATGCGGCCGAGCGCTTGACTCGCTTGCCGGTCAAGCAGATCGTCACGACCAACACCATCCCGATGCTCGCCTCGCAGCGAGCCGGTCTGGGCGATCGACTGGTGGTGCTCTCCGTTGCGCCCTTGCTGGGGGAGGTGATCCGCCGCGCGCATGAGGGGCGCAGTGTGGGAGAGATGTTTAACGAGTAAGCCGGAGTACCCCGAACCCCGGATTGCTGCGTCGATCCCGCCTCCGGTCCATTCACCGAACATTCTCTCGCTCTCGAGGGGGCTCTAGAAAAGTATGCTCAGGTCGCTCGTTCGTTTGGTCGGCGGGGATCCCAACCGTCGAGACATCGAGCAATACAGCCAACTGGTTCAGCGCATCAACACGCTGGAGCCCGATTTTCGCCGTTTGAGCGAGGCCGAGCTCCGGCTGAAAACGGACGAATTCCGGGCCCAACGGGCCGAGGGCCAGAGCCTCGATAATCTTCTCCCTGAAGCCTTTGCGGCGGTGCGCGAGGCAGCCCAGAGGACGCTGGGTCTTCGGCATTATGACGTCCAGCTGATCGGCGGGATGGTCCTGCATCAAGGCCGCGTGGCGGAAATGCGAACGGGCGAGGGCAAGACGCTGGTCGCCACCCTGCCGCTCTATCTCAACGCGCTGGCGGGGAAAGGAGCCCATCTCGTCACGGTCAACGATTATCTGGCCCGCCGGGATGCGCGCTGGATGGGCCCGATCTACACCTCGCTGGGCCTGAGCGTGGGGGTGCTCCAGGAAGCGGCGCGGACCGACAACGCCCACAAGGCTTTTGTGTACGATCCCTCGCACTCCTCCCCTCAAGAGGACGTGCATCAACTGCGCATGGTGGACCGACCCGAGGCGTACGCCGCGGACATCACCTATGGGACCAACCATGAATTTGGGTTCGACTACCTGCGCGACAACTTGGCTCTGCGCCGGGAGGAGCGCGTGCAATCGGCGCGCCATTACGTGATCGTCGACGAGGTTGACAATATCCTCATCGATGAAGCTCGCACTCCGCTCATCATCTCCGGCCCTGCGGCGCTGGATCCTCAAGAATACCAGCGCATGGCGCAGGTCGTGCGCCAGCTGCGCCCCGAGGATTATGAAATCGAGGAGCGGGACCGAACGGTCACCTTGACCGAGGTCGGCGAGGAGCATGTGGAACAGCTGCTCGGCTTCCCGCTCCGGGATCCCGACCGTCCCGAGGATGTCACCCCCGAGCAGGCCAGGCTGGTGGGAAACCTGCAGCAAGCCCTGCGGAGTGAGTTCCTCTTCAAGCGCAACCGGGACTACCTGGTCCAGGCCGGCCAGGTCATCATCGTGGACGAGTTTACGGGGCGGTTGATGCACGGTCGCCGCTGGTCGGACGGGCTCCACCAGGCGGTCGAGGCCAAAGAGGGGTTGGAAATCCAGCCCGAGAACGTCACCTACGCGACCATCACGTTGCAAAACTATTTCCGCCTGTATGACAAGCTGTCTGGCATGACCGGCACGGCGGTCACGGAGTCCGAGGAGTTCAGCAAAATCTACAAGCTCGACGTCGTGCCCATCCCCACCAACCTCGAGTATGTGGCCAGCCTGCCCGAATCGGACCTCATCGAGGTCCCCTACAAGGAAGACGGCAATCGCTTTTTCCGCTACGGCCGCAAGGAGCAACCAGAGGTCCCCGTCTTCTGGAAGCGCAGGGATTATGCGGACGTGGTCTACCGCACGGAGGAAGTCAAGCTGCGGGCCATCTCAAGCGAGATCCTGCAGATGCACGCCGTCGGACGCCCGGTGCTGGTGGGCACGACCTCCGTGGAGCGCTCGGAGAATCTCTCGGAGCGTTTGCACGCCGAACCGCTGCGCCGCCTGGCCCTGACCCTGCTCCTGCGCGATACCTGGTTCGAAAAGAACAACTTGCAGGAGGACGGCCGTTTGCTCGAAGAGCTGCTCGTCCTGAATCAGCCGCTCAATGCGCTGACTCCTGCGATCCTGCGCCCCCTGGCCCGCCCCTTGGAAATGTCCCTGAACCCGGAGGCGGAGGAGAACCTCCTGCGCCTGGCCCGGGTCCTGGATCTGCCCGAGCTGGCTCAGGCACGGCTGCTGGAGGCCCTCCAACGGGGCATTGCGCATCAGGTGCTCAACGCGAAAAGACACGCCGAGGAAAGCCAGATCATTTCCGGAGCCGGCGCCTTTGGAGCCGTCACCATTGCGACCAACATGGCCGGCCGCGGGGTCGACATTAAACTGGGAGGCGAGCTGGCCGAGGAGGTCCTGGCCGGGGTCAACCGCGTTCTTCGGCGGAATGGGGTGGAGGATCCCTACGACCTGACCAATGAGCAACGCCGTCAATCCTTGCAGGCGTTTAACTCGGACCAATCCGGAATCTACGCGGGAGAAGTGGAGTACTTCCTCAAGCACATGAGGGAAGAGGGTCGGGTGCGCGAATTGGGCGGCCTGCACATTCTGGGTTCCGAGCGCCACGAGGCGCGGCGCATTGACAATCAGTTGCGGGGCCGATCCGCGCGGCAAGGGGACCCGGGTTCGTCGCGGTTCTATCTCTCCCTCGAAGACGACTTGATGCGCCGATTTGGAGGTTCTCAGGTTTCCGATTTGATGCAGCGCCTCAAGATCGATGATGCGGTTCCGCTGGCCTCCAATCTGGTCAGCCGGCTGATTGAACAAGCCCAGACGCGCGTCGAGGGCGCGAACTTTGATGTGCGCAAGCACCTGCTTGAGTACGATGACGTCCTCAACACCCAGCGCAACAAGATCTACGCCCAACGCGATCGCATCTTTGAGAAAGAAGACCTGAGCGAGGATATTCGCTCGATGCTCGAGAACGAGGTGGGGGCTCGCGTGCAGGACGCCCGGCACGATGCGGAGGGCCCCTGGCGCCTGCTGGCTTGGTTGGACGAGACCCAGCCCTCCTTGCTTCTGAATGAGGGCCGGATCTTCCCTTCCTATTCGCTGAAGCTGATCCACACAGCCCTGTCGCAACCCGCCAGCCAGAGCTTCTCGCTGGGAATGGAGGAGTTCGCAGGCCGGGCCATGCAGCTCGAAGGGGAACACCTGCTGCGCGCGTTCGAAGAGCAAGCGGAGCGGGTCGGGCAACACGCGGAGGAGCAGGTCCGCGAGCGCCGCCAGGCGGCGGAAACCGCCGTGGAGGGGGTGGAGGTAGAGGCCCGAGAAGGGGATCGCGAGATCTCGCCTCAGGCGCTGGCCGACGCGGTGAACCAGGTGGTGAGCATCGACGCGCGCCTCCTTCCCAAAGAGCACATGCGCGCGGAGGCGGTCGAGGACCTTAAGCGAGATCTGCTCGAACTCGTGGAGAAGGCGGTGTGGTCACGCGCCGGAACCCAGCTCCTCTCCTGGGTGCAGCGGCGAACCGGGCTCACGGCCGATCGCCTGCCGGCGCCCTCCCCGGATCTGGATCAGGCGGTGGAGAACCTGCGCCGGCATCTGCAATCGACGCTGGATGCCCGGCGCCAACGCGTGCTCCAGGAAGTCCACTCTGAACTCAGTTCGCTGAATCCCTCCCCCACCGGCCTCAACGACCAGCTGCGCGCGCTGGTTCAACTGCCCCTGACTTCGCAGACCGTCTTCGACGCCCGAACTCATCAGCGTCGTTCCGTGACGGCCGGGCGCTTCACCTGGGTCTACTTGGCCGCTTCCTTGCTAGAGGATCGAGCCGGTCCAGAGATTCAAGAGGAGGTCACGGGGACCCTCCTGGAGGCACTGGACGCCCTGCAGGAGGAATGGGGTCTCACCCTGTGGCAGCGCTTCGGAGAACACTCCCTGGATACCTTGGCTCCCGATCTGAGGCAATCCATCCGGCGGGAGTTGGAGCAGGTGCCCGTCGAGGAAAAGGACCTGGAAACAAGGGTCTTGCGCGAGTGGCCCGAAACCACACGGCAGGCGGCGATCCAGGGCTTGGGAGCAGCGGCCCTAACGCAGGCCCAACGCGAGCTGATGTTAACGACTGTCGGCCAGCTCTGGGTCGAGTACCTAACCTCGATGGAAGGACTGCGCACCTCGATTGGTCTGGAAGCCTATGCCCAACGAGACCCTCTGGTGGAGTACAAGAGCCGCGCCTTCGACATGTTTCAACAGCTCTTGGTCCAGGTTCGCGCCGGGGTCGTCTCGAGACTGTTTCGCCTTCGCCTCTTGCCGCCGCCCAGTGCGCCGCAGGAATCCACCGGTGGCCAGGGCGGAGGCGGCCGCGTGCTGGGCAGGAATGATCCTTGCTGGTGCGGCAGTGGCAAGAAGTATAAGGATTGCCACCTGGCGGCGGACCGCGCTGGGGCGCAAGCCGCCGAGCGGGAGCCAGCCGTTGCCGCAGAAGCCGCCCGTGGGGAGCAGACGGCGGGATCAGCCGGATCCCCGGGCGGAGCCCCTCCTCACAAGCGGCGGAGACACCGGCATTAGATTGTCTCCCTTCCCGGCGTTGGGACGGCGGACCCGAGCCTCTGATCTCTAGGGTGCGGATGGAACCCACCAGAGTTTATGTCTATCGTGATTCCGAGAAGGGCGGATTTATGGCCCACGTCCCGTCCCTGCCCGGGGTCAACGCGATGCATCCCGACTGGGAGAGGGCCGTCGCCCAAGCCCTGGAGGTGCTCCAGGAAGAGATCCTCTTTCTGAAAGCCAATCTCCTCCCCGTACCCTCCCTCGACCTGAGCCTTCCCATTGAGCTGGACCCGATTGCTGAGGACGTTTTCCCCGAAGATCTTGTGCCTCTGACCCGGGACGAACTGCAGCACTTGCTCATGCGAATGGCGCTGGCGCGAGAACGTTTTGGCTGACTGGCAAGGGGCTTAAGCCAGCAGGAGATGGACTGCGGGCCGGCGGATGGCTGGAAGGTGGCCCAGATCATCGAGCACGTCTCAATCGCGGAGTGCTGGTACCTGGACCGATTGATCCCCCTTCCCGAAGATCCCGCTGGGGCAGCCTCCGGGACCCGGTCCCTATTGATCGACCGGCTGCGCGGCCTGGCCGAGGACGAGCTCTCCGCGGCGGCTTCCTATCTGGGCGAGGAATGGACTGCGCGCAAAGCCTTGCGCCGAGCGCTGGAGCTGGAGACTGCCTGGGGGCGACCCCGGAGTCCCCCGTCCCGATCCTTGCTGGCGCGGGAATGAAACCGTGGAATCGGACCTTTTCCCTTTCGGCCGGGAAGATCTGAATCGTGGGATCAATCAACTCCTGGAACTCGGCCTGCAATTGGCCGGATGGTTGCGGGGCTCCGGGAAGGTCCTTGGGCTCGAGGCGCCGTCAGCGGAGCGTGACCGACGCGACGAGGCCCTGCGACAGCTGGCGACGGCACACATGCATTTTCGCAAGCGGCTGGGGCGATGGCCCTCCGACCCATTGACGAAGCTGGCGCAGGTCCGCATTCTGGCGGTCCAGAGGCTCGAGAGCCTGGATGAGAAAGAATTTCAGCGGGTCAACCGCGCGCCATGGGGAGAGATCTGGACCGCTCGCAAAGTGCTGCGGCGGTTCCTCGAGCACGAGCGCCAGCATTACGATCACATCCGCCATATTCTCGCAGAGGAATAGGAAGGAAAAAGACTTCCCGAGACGGGGGTGGAGACAGAACGGGGCGGCTGGAATCGCTGGTCGCGAGGGGCGGGAACGGTGGAGGCGATGAGGGAGAGACCCGAGCTTTACCTATTGAACGATGGGGTCGTGCGCCAGGATCCGGGCGGACCGTTCGGCCTCGTGCCGCCCACCCTCTGGCAAAGGACTTTGCCGCAGGAGGACTGGGGGCAGATCCCGATGGTCCTGCGATCGCTGCTCATTCGCTCCGAGGCGAAGACCATACTCGTGGAAACGGGGTTGGGCACCAAACTCGATGAGGCCGCCTTGGCGCAATGGGGACTCGAGCGTCCCGAAGGCAGCTTGCTGGAGGGACTGCATCGGCTGGGAACGTCTCCTGAGGATGTTGATCTGGTCATCAATACTCACCTGCACGCTGATCACTGCGGCGGCAACACCCGAATGGAAGCAGGAAGCCCTGTGGCGACCTTCCCACGGGCAGAATACTGGGTGCAGAGGTTGGAATGGGCCCAAGCCTCTTTTCCGGACGAACGGACATGCAACACCTACTTTGCCGTGAACTTCTTGCCCTTGGTCAGCGAGGGGCGGATGCATCTGCTTCACGGCGATACTCGGGCGACCCGCGAGGTCAGTTGCGTCGTAACCCGCGGCCACACCCGCGGCCACCAGAGCGTGCTGGTGGAAGGGCTCGCTACGCCGGTTCTCTTTACGGGCGACTTGGCCTCGCTGGCCGCTCACTTTGCCCACCTGAACTGGCTGACCGCTTACGATGCCGAGCCGCTGGAGACCCTGCGCAGCAAGCGACGCTGGCAGGCTTGGTCGGTGGAACGGGGGGCGCGGGTGATCTGCGCCCACGAGAAGCACCAACCTGTGTTCCGGGTTGAGCAAGTAGATTCGAAACTGCGATTGCGCGCCGCCACTCTGGCCAGCGAGTAAGCCTACGGCCCGCGGCCGGGCGGCTCTCCCGTCTCGTGTCCCTGGGGGAGCCAAGTAAGGGTGCCGGCTCCCGCGAGTTCCCTAGCTAGCCCTCGTCCGTCGTGACGTAGAAAAAATCGCGTATGGATTGGCCGAGATAGCGGCCCTCATTCTCGCTCATCTCGGGAAAGAGCGCATAGGCGAAAAAGCGGGTCCCCACTGCCCGAATGCTGACGAATTCCACCCAGTAGTTGTTTATGTCGAGCTGAAGCGCATTGTACGCACCCGCCGCGCTGAGGGTGCTGGCCAAGCCGCGCAGGGTGAGACTGGGGCCGGCGGCATAGTAAAGCACATGGCCGTCCCGACTCAGCCCAAGGCCAGACCGCCAGGTGAGCGTCTTGCCGGTCAGGAGAGTTCCCCACACATCGAAGGAAACCAGGTCGACCTCTGGGTTGACCTCGCCCCGGTTGACAATGAGCGGGCCGTTCTGCCTCCAGGCGGCGATATCCGGGCTCAGGGGGAACCGCCCCCACTGATCGATTCTCACCTGTCCATCCGCATTGAGAACCACGGTTCCCATCCCATCTCGGGGGGGCAAAAGGGTGGTGCCGTCGACCATCACCCCGAAGTTGCCGTGGCGCCCCTTGAAGCCGCCATTAAATGCTGCCAGCAGGACGCCGGGGACCTTGTCCGAGGGGGCAATCTCTCCCAGTCGCTTCAAGGGCACATTGGACTCCGGCTCCTGAGTGCCAACCACGTAGTGCAAGCGAGTGGTTCCCAAGTCGAAGGCAACCACCCTCACGACAACGTAGGGCCGCGTGGGGTCGGGCTGGAAATAGGCCCGGTCGGAATAGACCGTTCCCGAGGCGCCCAGCAAGTAGGGGGACCACTCACCTTCCCCCGCCAGGTGGCCCAGCGGGGGCCTCGAGGCGAGCGGCCAATAGGGAGGGGTGGCGGTTGGCTCCTGGGTTGGGCTCGGAGTGGAAGTAGAGAGGATGGGCGGAGTTGGGGAGAGAGACGGGGCGACGGCGGTTTCGCTGGCCACATCGGCGGTGGGGGTAGGCCCGGTCGCCCCGACCGCGAGGGGTGCCGGGGTCCAGGGGGCCGCGGCTGAGGACAGACCCAGGGAGTACTCGGCCAGGCGGATATCGTCCTCCACCTTGAACAGGACCACCTCCATGCGCGAGACCGTTTGATCGCCCAGGAAGGAACGCAGCCAGTCTGCTCCCAGCGCCCCGATCTCAGCCCAGTGCGCACCGGCATAGCCGCATCCGCCCAGGAGCAGAAGGGCGAGGATCGCAAGGGTTGCGAGCGATCTCAATCGGCGAGGTTTCGAATGCGGGTGCGAAGGCTTGCGGAGGGGGGCCATGGTCGAGACGCCTTATCGGTAACCTCCGTCTGCTCGATTGAGGCTCTGCTTCCACAATCCGGCCTCGATCGCCAGGATGTCATTATATCGGCAGACGAATGAAGCTGGCGCTTCATCTTGGATTGCCTTGTGATGACCGCTGGGCGTTCCGAGAAAGATGGCCTGCTAAGGCTTGGAAGGGTTGCATCCCCAACGGGGCCTGGGTGTCTGTACATCTCCGCGGCTGGATGGGAGAAGAAACTAAGGGACGCCATTGCGCTGCGCCGCCCCTGGGCCCTGGCCCGGCGACAGCCAGAGGAGGGGGATCGTCCCGCGAGAGGGCGGGTCTGCAGGGCACAAAAGGTGTCCCCGCGCTTGGAGGATCTCTTCGTTCGACCGGCCCTCCTGGTCCCCAGCGCGGATTTCCTCTCCTTTTCGGTGTGTGGACCCGTGAACTGCGGCCAGGGTTGGCACTGGTTCCCGATGGAGCGGGGCGCGACGGCTTGGTGGCTTTCGGCTCGGCAGGGAGACCCGGGCACTCCAGGTGAAGTTGAAGGACGGGTCCGAGTCGCCCACGAGCCGAAAGGCCAAATCGATGGAGGCGCGCGGATCCTGCCCGAACAAATCCGCGAGCGCCTCTCGCTCACCTGATCCCTGGTGGGCAATGCAGGTTAGATCGTGGGTGACCTTCGGGCTTGTCGTCCTCTCGGATGACGGCAGGCGAGGCATGCTCCCGTAAGGGACCCGAAGCGTGGCTCGACGCGAGTCGGCTTTGTACGACGAGAGACACCCAGTTCACACCGCATCGGCAGGCACGCGCTTGAGGCTTGGGTCTCCAAACCGCCGCCCAACGGGAGGCGCGGCTCATGGGCCAACCCGGCTGAGTGATACTCTTCCTTCGGCCGGGTGATGATTATCGTTGCGATAGGTGATTTCATGCCCTCACCCCTCTCGAATTCGACCATTAGACTGCGTTTGGGATCCATAGATGACCCGCCTTGCGCGGCCGGGAGCCAAGCGGCTGCGCCTCAGGCTCGGTCCTGGCTCTTCCCGATTGCCCTGAAGGAGCACCAATGCCCGACATGCCCGGCGAAGGTCTTGTCATTGATCGCAAGGCCCGCATGAAGATCCCGTTCGAGGATTTGCCGACTCGTCCCGTTGCGGAGCGGCTTCTCGATTTTGGTGAGACTTTTCTTCCGCTGGACGAGGAGCGCGCCAAGCGCGAGGCCATGCGATGTATTCACTGTCCCGATCCTGCTCCGTGCTCGGAAGCCTGCCCCGGCCACAATGATATCTCCGCGGCGCTCCTGCTAATCGAGCAGGGAAAGTTCCTGCAAGCCGCGGACATCTATCGCCGGACCAGCTCGCTGCCGGAAATCTGCGGCCGGGTCTGCCCGCATGAGCAGCTGTGCCAGGGAGCCTGCGTGCGCAGCAAGCGAGAGGAGCCGGTCCTGACGGGGGCACTGGAGGCATTCGTAGCGGACTACCAGCGCAGCCATGCACGGGTCGAGGTTCCAAAGGGTCCGGCCTCCGGCAAGCGGGTCGCCATCGTCGGATCGGGTCCGGCAGGCCTGGCGTGTGCTGAGCAACTCATCCAGCGGGGGCACGCAGTGACCTTCTTCGAGGCCGCGCCCTCGCCCGGAGGGCTGCTGGTCTATGGGATTCCAAATTTCAAGCTCTCCAAGGAGGTCGTCCACGCGCGCATCGACGATTTGCGCCAGGCGGGGGCTGAGTTCCAGACCGGGGCCCGCATCGGACGAGAGCACACCATCGATCAACTTTTTGCCGATGGGTGCCAGGCCGTGTTCATCGGCGTCGGCTCAGGGATTCCCGCCACGATGAAGGCGCCGGGTGAGGACCTGCCGGGTGTTTGCCAGTCCACGGAATTCCTGATACGCACGAATGTTGATCCGGCCCTGCTTCCTCCCGACCAACGCGAGCGTTTGCAGGTGGGTCGCAAGGTGGCTGTGGTTGGGGGAGGCGATACGGCCTCCGACTGCTTGCGCACGGCTCTACGCCTAGGGGCCGAGGAAGTTACCTGCGTCTATCGCCGAACCGAGGCGGAGATGCCGGGAGGCAGGAAGGACCGTGCCCTGGCGCGAGAAGAGGGGGCCCGCTACCGCTTTCTCACCCAACCCATTTGCTTCCTGGCCGGACCGGACGGCCGGGTCAGCGGGGTCGAATGCCTGCAGTGCGAGCTGGGCGAGCCCGACAAATCAGGCAGACGCCGGCCGGTCCCAATCGAAGGGTCCAATTTCACGGTGGAAGCGGATACCGTTGTCCTGGCGCTGGGCTACTGGCCAGATGCGGAGATCGGGGAATCAACCCCGGGCCTGGAGGTTCGCGACTGGGGCCTCATTGTCGTCAATCCGGACACCGGGGCCACCTCTCGTCCGGGTGTCTTCGCCGGCGGAGACGGCGTCACCGGACCTGACTTGGTGGTGACCGCCATGGCGGCAGGAAGAAAAGCGGCTCGATCGATCGATGAGTACCTGCTGACCGCCCACTAGGTCAGTCTCCATTCCTCCCTCCCGTTGGGTTGGATCGGCGGCCGAAAGGCCGCCGATCTTGATTCTCGAGGGTTCCGTTTTTCGGCATTGATCTTGCAGCCTCCGCCCACTACGACCACAAGCCAGAAGTCTTCCGGGTAGAATACGGGAATGCCCTCCTTCGAAGCCGAAATGAGGCCTTTGCTGGTTCGCGGCGGGAAGCTGGAGGACGCTTTCCCCGCGGGCTACCAGGTCCGGACTGCGCCGAGACGCTGCGCGCGAGGTCGCGCGGGGGAAACCCTGGTCCTTGCCTTGGGCGCGGTTTGGGGGCCTCTGGGCGATTCCCAGGCCAATCAACTGTGTGAGCTCGCAACTCGCGCCTACTTTGACACCCCGGGGTCAGTGACAGCCGCTCTGCGTGCCTCGTTCACGGCGATCAACGATGAGGTTTTTCCGGGGACCGAGGACTTGGTGGGCGCTCTGAGTCCCCAGGCCCCACCCCTTCAACTGAACTTGGCTACCGCGGTCCTTCATGAGGAGGCATTGTTCCTGGGCTTCGCAGGCGAGGTCCTGATCCTGGCGGCGAGCCAAGGGTTCAAGGAGGGATTCCCGGCGCTCGGCGAAAAACCAGGACGGCCACTGGGCGGCTCACGGACCCCCGAGTTGCACTACGGTCACATCGCACTGCAACCGGGCCAGAGCCTTGAGCCATTTTCCACCCTGCTTCTTTCGAGCTCACCCGCCGCGGGGTGGCGGAGCGCTCTCGACAATGCCGCTCGGCTTTCCCTGCACGCAATCGCCGAGCGTATGAGCCAGGCCCCGGCGGAACCAACCCGAGACCTGGCCGCAATTCTGGTTCGCTTGGTACCCGAGGCCGCCGCCAGCCGGGCTGGCGCGGGCCGAAGTGGGGTCTTGCCCCGCATCCCGCTCACCCCCAGGGTGGGCGAGAAACCTGCCGTCGCGGCCGAGCCGCTCTGGAAACCGGAGTTGCCTCACTCGACGCTGGGCCGACCCCCTGACCTTGAGGCTCAGACCGGGCCGAGGGCGGCTTCCCTTCCCACCCACCCGGAGGGGCCGGTTCCTGGCACGGATCAGCTGGCGAAACGCGCTCCCTCCACGCTCCACACGCGGGCGGAGTCAAGCGCACCTCCGGGAGTGCCCTCTTCCGGGCAGGGATCGCGGCCGACCGGGCCGGCCAGTGAGAGGTTGGAGGCGAAGGAAACCGCGGAACTGAACCTGATCTCCGGGTTGCGCTCATTTGCTCGGGCCTCAAGGGTTAGCTTTCGCGCGGGGTGGGCGGCCCTGCGTGCAGGCCTGGCACGGCTGACCCCCGAGGGAACACTCCCGAAGGAAGGGGGGTTCACTCTCCCTCCCCGCGTGATGCTGGCGACGGCAATCATGGTTCCTTTGGTGGTCATTGCCGTGGTCGGGGTCCTGTATTACCAGCGCGGCCGGGCCGAACAATTTGTGCTGGTCTTGGAACAGGCCCGCACCTCGGCCGTGGCCGCCGCGGGACAATCCGATCCGAGTCTGGCCCGCCAGCAGTGGGGGCGGGTGCTTGCCCTGGTCAATGAGGCCTCCCAATTTGGGCAGTCCGGAGAGCTGGAAACGATTCGCAATCAAGGGACTCATGCTCTCGACGTTCTCGACGGAATCACCCCCCTAGGCTTCCATCCTGTGGTTCCCAACGGGCTGGGAGCTGGAACGCACATCACGGCCATGGTGGTCGGCGATCGGGAGATCTTCGCCCTGGATGCGAGTCGCGGTCAGGTGCTGCGGCTCGTCATTGGCCAAGGTGGCTACCAGGCGGATGAGAGCTTTCGCTGTCAAGCCGGCGACTATCCAGAGCACTCCGTGGCCACGCCGGTGGACATGGTTTGGGTTCCGGACATCACGGTCGGGTCTCAGGTGCCCAGCTCGGCTCGCAGCGGTGTCCTGGTTGCAGTAGATGCCAAAGGAGGCGTGCTCTACTGCCCGCCGGGTGGGACGGCCGTGGCCGGAGCGCTGACCCCACCCCGCACGGGGTGGCTCAGCCTGCGGGCGATTGATTACTACAACGGCAAGCTCTATGCTCTCGACCCCACGGCGAATGGTTTCTGGCGTTACGCAACGAGCGGCTTCAATTTTGACCAGCCACCGGATGACTACTTCAATGCGGCGGTGCCGAATATCACGGACACGGTCGACTTTGTGGTGGCCGGCGGGGACGTCTTCTTCCTCCATGCCGACGGGCACCTCACTCGCTGCGCCTACAACCCCCTGTTCTCGCTCCCGGGTAATGCGGGAACGGGTGCCAATGTGTGCACGGACATCCCCTATAACGACACCCGTCCAGGGCGCCAACCGGGGGCCCGGATTGCAGACGCGCAAATCACCCAGTTGCGTTACAACCCGCCTCCCGAGCCCTCCCTCTTTTTCTTGGACTCCTTTGGCCGGGGGGCTTTCCGGTTCAGCCTGGCGCTCGACTTCCTGGCCCACTTCCGGGTTACGGCGGCCCTGCAGGGAGATGCCTCGGCCCTGGCGGTCGGAGCGGACAAGACCCTTTATCTGGCCGTAGGGGATCAAATCTACGCCGCCAGCATCGCTTCGCCCTAATCCGCTGGCGTGGCCTCCGTCCCTTTTGACAGTCCGTCCGGGCACGATTACAATTCGCATTGGGCGCCTATTCTCGTCCCAGGCAATGCCTCTCATGAGTCGCTGGCCGGACAAATACCTTATTGGCCTAACCGGGAACATCGCCACCGGAAAGAGCGTCGTGCGCAAGATGCTCGAGCACCTCGGAGCCTACGGCATCGATGCAGATGCCGTGGGGCACCGCTGCATTTCCAAAGGGGCGCCCGGCTATCCTGAGGTCGTGCGCCTCTTTGGCCAATGGATCCTGGACGAGAACGGGGAGATCAACCGCCAGTCGCTGGCTAAGCTTGTCTTTTCGAACGCCACGCTCCTGGCCAAACTGGAGGAGGTCGTCCATCCTCTGGTTCGGGAGGCGGTGGAACTATTGGTGGAGCGCGCCCATGCCCACGTGGTGGTGATCGAGGCCATCAAGCTCGCGGAATCGGGTCTGGCCAAGGAGTGCGATGCGCTCTGGGTGACCGACGTGCCCGAATGGATCCAGATGGTCCGCCTGCGTGAAAAGCGCGGACAGAGTGAAGCGGCGGCACGAATGCGGGTGAGCACCCAGCCCACGCAGCAGGAAAAGTTGGCTCGGGCCGACGTGATCATCCACAACGATGGTTCTTTCGAAGCCACGTGGGACCAGGTTCAGGAAGCCTGGAGGAGAATCCCTCAAGCGGCCGAGGTCGTCACCGCTCCGCTGCCTCGCGCCGAAGCGGCCGTCCGCCGAGGGAAACCCCCCGATGCGGATCAGATCGCCGATTTCATCAACAGCGTGACGCATCCACCCCGCCTCCTGTCTCGGGAGGATGTGATGGCCGCTTTTGGTCAGAAGGCCTTCTTCCTCCTGGAGCGGAATGGCAGCATCATAGGCCTGATCGGATGGCAGGTGGACAACCTGGTGACCCGCGCTGATCAAGTGCTCCTGGATCCGTCCCTCCCCACGGACAGGGCCCTGCCCCTCTTGCTGCATGCGGTCGAAACGGCCTCCTCCGAATTGCAGAGTGAGGCGGCTGTGGTCTATGTCGATCGGAGCATGGCTCGAGATCGGGCCTGGCGCAAGGCGGGTTACGAGCCTTCTTCCCTGGGCAGCCTCGGCGTTCACGCCTGGGAGGAGGCCGCCCGAGAAGCCTATGTTCCCGATGCACAGCTTTTTTTCAAGCGCTTGCGGGAAGACCGCGTGCTCAGGCCAATATGAGGCGACTGGGAGCTTGGACCAATGCACACCCTCGCCTGACGGCCTGGGCGGTCATAGGCGCCGTCCTGGATGGGGTGGTGGCTTTTGATTCCCGCTCCCTCCACCTGGGCCTGAGCCGGGTGGGGCTCTTGCTCCTGGCGACGACCTTCGCCGCTGGGGTGGCCGTCTGGGTGGTGGAGTGGAACTGAAGATCGCCTAGCCTCTCCCTGGTTGACTCGGGTGGCGGGAAGAGAATCGGCTCGCGAGGTGTCGTCCGCCTCGCGGGCCGGTTTTGATTGCGGATCGGCAACCGGGAAGGGCCTCTAGGCAGAAGCGGGAGCCGCCGGCGCGGAGGGCGTCGGACTGACTTGAGGATAGGACCTGGCCCCGAAGCGGGTCATCACCACCCCGCCCAACCCAAGCAGCCCGATCACCGCGGGCACGACCCAGCCCACGCAGGGCACCAACCCGATCAGATCGGCAACTAAGGTCAGCACCAGGGTCCCGATTCCGGCCTCGGCCGCAGGGTGGAGCGCCCAATGGAATGCCCCTGCGAGTCTCCGCCCTACCTCCTGCCCGAGGGCCACCCAGCCGTAGACGACGGCGGCTGCCATGACCAGGGCCCCAATCAGACTGAAGGGGATGAGGCAGAGGGTGATGGCCAGCAGCAGGAGCAGGACAGGAACGACAATGATCGTGAGCAGTCCCACCCCGCCGGCGAGGAGGGCCTGGCCCACGGCAGCCCGGGCCACCCGGCTGGTCGGCTCGGCCCAGAACAGCACGACCAAAACGGCCAGGGCGGCCAGGGCGAGACTCCGCAGGCCGATGGAGAGAGCCTGCACAACAGGAGTGAGGCCCAGTTGCCAGAACCCGGGGTTGGCGAAGGGTCGAATCTGGAACGAGGGGATGGGGAATTGGAACGGGCCTTGGGCGTTTTCTCCGCCGAGGATCTGCCCGTAGATCTTGGCCCCCTCCGCCTGATTAAGGATCCCACCCAGAGTGGTGACGTCGCCCCGCACGACAGAGTTAGCGCCCAGGTTGGTGATGCCGCCGATCACGACCAGATCCCCCACGATCTGGGCGTCGGAACTGAGCGTGCCGCCGATGAGCACCGCATTCCCCGTCACCATCGACTCGGGCTCCAGGATCACCGCCCCTCCGATGACCACCAGGTCGCCGTTGAGGGTGTCCCCACGCGCCAATGTATACGTGCCGCCAAAGACCACCTTCCCATCCCTCGGTGCGCTGGCCAACGCGAGGCCCGGGAGGGCGAAAAGCAGGACCAGAACGATGAGCGGCAAACTCCGCAGATAACGATTCATTTTCGGACTCCTTGTTCGCTAAAGTGCAGGATGACAAGCACCCAGAGGGCGCAGAGCAAGCCCAAGCTCACAACCAGACCGGCCCAGACGGGCATTGGGACCAGCTCCCTCGCGCCTTGGAGCAGGACGGACCAGAGCACTTCCGCCACGCTCACCTGAGAGGCCAGTGAGGTCGCCAGATGGACCAGCTCCGCGGCCAAGTGGATGGGCGAGAGCACAAGTGCGACCAGCTGCAGGCCCAGGATCGCCGCCAGGATCAGAGCGCCTGCCCCGCACAGCGCCAGGACCAGCCAGGCATGCCACAGCCTCCGCCCGGCCTCGCGGTGCTGGCGCATTTGGCTCCAGCGCTCCAGAAAATCGCGACGCGGCTGAGCTATGGCCATCTCGCGCAACGCCGCCTCGGATTCGGCCCGGCGGGTCGCCAGTTGACGGCAGCCGGGGCATTCGCGCAGGTGACCCTGGAGGGCCTCTTCCTGCTCAAGGGAGAGAACCTCTTCCGTGAAGAGCCAATCCTCAAATGGCAGGTGCGGCATCAGGCATCCTCCTTTGGGGGTCTGCTTTTGGCTGCGTCGAGGCCCACTGGTCGGCCAGGGTTCGGCGGGCACGGTGCAGCCGGCTCTTGACTGCGCCCGTCGAGAGGGAGAGCACCTGGCTCATTTCTTCATAGGACATGTCATGCCAGTACCTCATTATCAAGGTCGCTCGATCCTCGGGATCCAGCTTCTGAATCGTCGCCGTCAGCGCGCGTTCGCGCTCGGCTCTCTCCGCGGACAGCTCGGGCCCAGGGCTGGGATCGCGCAGCTCTTGCTGGGGCACAAGCGCCTCCAGGGAAACGGGAGGCGGTTTTCTGCGGCGGAGCAGGTCAATGCAGTGATGCGCTGCGATGGCGAGAAGCCATGTCCCAAAAGGCCGCCTCGGGTCGTAGCGGCGAATCCCCCGATAGGCACGCCAAAAGGCCTCTTGCGCGGCGTCCTCTGCATCGCCCGGGTTGCCGAGCATCCGGAAGCACAGGTTGTAGACGGGAGCCTGGAAGGCTTCGACCAGGCGATCGAAGTACTCACCCTCTCCGCCCTGGGATCTTTGAATCCACTCCGGGGGAACCTCAACCACGGCGGCCTCTCCAGCCTGACATCGACGGCGTGAGGGAGCGCGGGTCGGACGCAAGGCCCCGGCTCACGCTCCTGCCGGGCCTACCCGCTCAGGAGCGAAAGACTCCCTACGCCCATCTCTACCGAGATAGAGAGCAAGGGGCCCGTGCCCGCATGACCATAGGTGGAACCGCTCGTCTGCCAGCCCGGGTCGGTTTGCACACTCGCGAGACCGCCCTGGGTGGTCACCTGGACGTTGAGCCCGGCCGGCGCCAGGAGGCGGACCGAGCTGACCCCCGTGCGGATCCGCAGTGAGGCTGGGTGCTGGAGCACTCCTCCGAAGTCGAGGGTATAGTCGCCTGCCCCTCCATCGAAGGTCATTTCCTGGAAATTGGCATTCGCGAGGCCACGTAACGTGGCGGTTGAGGCTCCGGTGCGGTAACTGAGGAGTTGCATGGGCTCCGGATTGGGCTCTCCGAAGTTGACCTCGGACTGACTTGCGCCGTCAGAGATTGTCAGATTCCGAAGGAAGAGGCCCGTCAGATCGAGATTCCCGCGGTAGGCCCCGGCCTGGACGGTCAGATCCATGGGGACGGAGCCAAGCTTGAGATCCCAGTCGTTTACAATTTGCGGCCCCTGGACCGCCAAGGTGGAAGTGGTCGTCTGCTGGCGGATGGTTAGATTGGATCCCGACCGCTCCAGCAGGGGGCCCCAATCGGCCACATTGTAGCGAATGGTCCCCTCGGCCAGCCCCGACGCGCCGGCGGATAAATGAAGGGTGCCCGTCCCCATCTCCAGGGTGATGGAGGCCACTTGGCCGGCTGCGGGCGGGGGTTCGTTGATCGTAACCGTCTGGGTCGGCCCAGTCTGGACCTCTCGCACGCTGAAGGTCAGCCCGGAGCAGGCCAGGGTCGCCCCGGCCAGGGTCGCTACCGCTGCGAAGAAGGGAGATCTCATGTGGAGTGTCTCCATGGACGCGTTGCCAGCAAATGCTTAGGGCGTCGTTGATGGGCAGGAGGATTGTCTAGCCCAATATACGCTAATTTGGGGCGCGGGTTGCACGGGCCTGGAAAAAAAAACAAGGCGCCAGCTTGGCTGGCGTCCTGGGTAACCTTATGGGCAACGCAGAAGCGCAGGGGGGAGGCCTAGTGCAAGCCCGCGAGGGCGCAGGCGGCGGAGGTCTTCAGGCCGCTTCCGCCTCAGGGCCTGCGTCGTCGGCAGGGAGGTCTGCCTCGGGGGGAGCCTCTTCCTTCGCCCCGCCCGTTTCCAGGTCGCGCATGGCGGCTTCCCAATCCAAATCCGCGTAATCGGGAGAGTTCACCCGCCTCAAACTCAGGCCGATGCGGCGTCCCTCCGCGTCCACCTTAACCACGCGCAGGGTCAAGGTCTGTCCCTCCTCAATCACCTCACGGGGGTGTTCGACGTGCTTGTCCGAAAGCTCGGTGAGGTGGATCAGACCCTCGACCTCCTCATGCCCTTCCAGGCGCGCGAAAGCGCCGAATTTGGCCAGTTTGGTGATCGTTGCGCTCACCAGTTGGCCTTCGTGCAGCTCGCTTACCACCTGCTCCCAAGGATCCTGCTCGAGGGCCTTCATCGAGAGGCTGATGCGTTTGCGCTCGCGGTCCACGCCCAGCACCTTGACCTGCACCTTCTGCCCCACCTTGAGCACTTCGGAGGGGTGGTTGATGCGCTTCCACGAGATCTCGGAAAGATGGACGAGACCATCGGCGCCTCCCAGGTCCACGAAGGCGCCAAAGTTGGCCAGGCTGATGACATGCCCGCTATGGACCTCGCCCTCATGCAATTCGTTGAGCAAGCGTTCCTTTTGGCTCTCGCGGGCCTCTTTGGCCGCTGCGCGCTCGGAAAGGATCAAGCGGTTCCGGCTGCGGTCCACCTCGATCACCTTGACATGGATCGGCTCGCCGACCATCTTGCTCCATTTCTGCTCGGGCGTTTCCCCTTCGCTGCGATGCCGCCGGCTGAGGCTGAATTGGGAGGCTGGCACGAACCCACGCAGGTTGCCGACCTTGACGATCAGGCCACCCTTGTTGAACCCGTCCACCCGTCCGCCAAAGACTTCCTGACTCTGGCGCATGTCCTCGACCCGTTGCCAGTCGTTTTCCTCCTGGGCGCGCGCGAGGGAGAGGAGCACGTTTCCTGCGTGATCCTCGGGGTTCACGACGTAGACGGTAATCTCTTGGCCTTCCTGGAGGGCGGCCCGCGCTTCGGTATCCAGGCGTTCAAGCTCTCTGGCGGGGATGACCCCTTCCGATTTGGTTCCGATGGACACGAGGATCTCCGCGGGGGTGACTCGGGCGATGACGCCCTTGCGGATTTCGCCACGTTTGGGCTGATCTCCCGCTTCAGACTGCTCGAGGAGACTCTCCATCGGGTTGTCGGGTGGGCCGTCCTTGGGCTTTCGTTCTCCCTCGTCCAGCTTTTCGGAATTGGATGCCATGAATGTCGGTTGCTCCGGTGAAGAAGATAAGAGCATTATAAGAGCGAAGACCATTCCTGGCAACCAGGATGAGGAGGGGAGGATTGGGCCTCGTGGGGGCTCCGCTATCCTTTGCGCAGGGTTGACCCCCAGGGGCGCTAAGGTACCGCGTGAATGTCCGCCGGGGCATCGCTCCGGCGGTGCGCCAGCCCTTGAGGGATTTCCCCAGCTCGCTCGGGATCGCGAGTTATAATTGTTCTGGAGCGAAAGCAACCATGCCGGCCATCTTCCCCTTTACCGCTATTGTCGGGCAGGAGCGCATGAAACGGGCCTTGCTCCTGAATGCCGTGAATCCCCGCATTGGAGGGGTGCTCATCCGCGGGGAGCGCGGCACGGCGAAATCGACTGCCGCTCGCGCTCTGGCCGCCTTGCTTCCGGAGGTCAAGATTGTCGAAGACTGCCGCTTCGGTTGCGACCCGGACCGCCCAACCACCTGGTGCACGGAATGCCGCGAGCGCAACGGGGAAAGCGGGTCGTTGCCGTTCGTCATGCGGCGCACCTCATTCGTCAACCTGCCCGTTTCGGCCACCGAGGACCGGGTGGTGGGGACCCTCGATATGGAGCGAGCCATCCAGAAGGGGGAGCGCTACTTCGAGCCGGGCGTGCTGGCGGCAGCGAACCGGGGTCTTCTCTACATCGACGAGGTCAATCTCCTGGATGACCATGTCGTCGACATCTTGCTCGACTCGGCGGCGATGGGGATGAACATCGTAGAGAGGGAGGGCATCTCCTTTGCGCACCCGGCAAGGTTTATCTTGGTCGGAACCATGAACCCTGAGGAGGGCGACCTGCGGCCACAACTTCTGGATCGCTTTGCCCTGTGCGTCGACGTGCATGGCATCACCGAGGCGCCCGATCGCGTGAGCATCATGGAGCGCAACCTGTCCTTTGAGGACGACCCGGAAGGGTTCCGTGCCAAGTGGATGCCCAGAGAACATGAGTTGTCGCAGGAAATTGAGCGAGCGCGGGAGGTGGTGGAGAGCGTATCGTACTCGAGTCGCGACTTGCTCTCCATCGCCGGCCTGACCTCCTCCTTGGAGGTCGACGGGCACCGCGCGGACTTGGTCATCCTCAAAGCGGCCCGAGCGCAAGCGGCTTTGGAGGATCGCTCGGCCATCAACGATCATGACATTGCCCTGGCCGCCGAGCTGGCCCTGCCTCACCGGTTGCGACGCGGTCCCTTTCAGCAAGCCGAGGTCAGCCTTTACAACCTAGAAGAACGAATCGAACAGATTCACGCCGATGTGCAGAACGGAGAAGAAGGCGAACCTCGCACCCCCGAACAGGAACTGGCCAGCGCGATAAAAAAAAAGATGAACTGATCCGGGAGCCGATTCATGAAGCTCCTCCGCAGCAAGCCCCGGTCGAGCCCTTCCAGCAATCGGCTGGGGAAAGCCGCGAGGCGCCCTGGTGGGAGGGGGGACAGAAGGTCAAGGTTGGCCAGGAGTTTTCTCCGCGCCGACTGGCTACCCCGCTGGATCGCCTCACCCGCCGCGAGCGAGGGCGCCGGTCGCGCACGCGGACCGAACAGAAGCGCGGTCGCTACATCCAGGCGCGCGCCACTCCCGGAAAGGCGGACGATCTAGCCTTCGACGCGACGCTACGGGCGGCGGCTCCCTTCCAGCGAGAGCGCGAAGAGGAACGCGAGCGAGTAGCCTTCGCGATTCATCCCTCCGATTATCACCGCAAGATCCGCGTCAAGCGGGCGGCAAACCTCATCCTGTTCGTGGTGGACGCCTCTTGGTCCATGGCCGTCGCTGAACGGATGTCGGCCACCAAAGGCGCAATCCTCTCCCTGCTCACGGACGCCTATCAGCGGCGGGACCGCGTCGGACTCGTGGTCTTCCAAAAGGATCGCGCTATCCAGGTCCTGCCTCCGACCCACTCCACTCAGCTCGCGCAAAAAGCGCTGGCGGATATCCCCGTGGGTGGCAAGACCCCGCTCTCCGCCGGATTGGCGACGGCGCTCAAGGTCTTCCGCCAGGAGAAGACCCTGCATCCCGAGGTCATGCCGATGATGATCCTGCTCACAGACGGGGCCGCCAATGTTTCCATGGGACCCCTGGCGCCGATCGAGGAGGCCCATCGCATCGCCGAGGAAATCCATGAATCCGGCGTGCGCAGCGTGGTGGTTAACATGGAACACGCGGCCTTCGACCAAGGATTGGCTCGTCGCTTGGCCGACCATTTGCACGCGCCATGTTACACGCTTCAAGAGTTGAAGGCCGAAGCGCTCTACCAGACAGTCCGCTCCGAATTGGGGACCTAAGCGGGGCGCGGCGGAAGGCTTGGGTTGGGCCGGTTCTTTGGAGCGGGCCTTTTTTTGGTTCAGCGATTAGACCACGCGGGTTGCCGCCGCGGCCACTGGGGGAGTTGCAGAGGCCGAGAAACGGGTGACGTCGGCTTCCTCCCTTGCCTTTCCTGTTCGGTGGGGGTAGAGGTATAATGGTATATACCTAATATACCATTGCCTCCTGGCAGCGGACACAGGATGACGACGGAGCCTCTCGCAAGCCTTCTGCCCTTCACCATCGAGCGGTCCAGCAATCAACTGGACGCCCGCGTGCCACTCTACGTCCAGGTGGCCCAGGGCATGCTGGATTGGATCGAGTCCGGGAGCCTCGGGCCAGGCACGCAGCTTCCCTCGGAGCGGGAGCTGAGTGAAAGGCTGGGGGTCAACCGCATGACCCTGCGTCGGGCGCTGCGCATGCTGGCGGCCCATGGACTTCTCGTGCGCAAGCAGGGCAAGGGCACCTATGTGGCCAGCCCGAAGATTGAGCGTCAGGCCGGTTGGTTGATCTCCTTTACCCGGGTCATGGAGCGCCGTGGGTTTACCCCGGGGGCGCGGGTGATCTCCTTTGAACAACGTCCGGTGGAGGCCTCCCTGGCCGCGATGCTGGACCTTCCGGTTTCGGCCCCCGTTTACGACATTCAACGGCTGCGCCTGCTCAATCAGGAACCGGTGATGATTGAGCATTACATCATTCCGGTGCGACGTTTTCCAGGCCTGGAACGTTTCAATTTGGAGTCGCGCTCCATGTATGAGGTGATGGAACAAGAGTACCGGGTAAAGGTCGTTCGGGCTCGTCAGAGTCTGGAGCCGGTCGTGGCCAGCGAGTATGAGTCCGATCTGCTGGCTGTCCTGCCTGGTGCCCCGCTGATGATGGAACGCCGCTTTTCCTATGATAGCCAGGATCAGCCGGTCGAGCACGGACGCGACCTGTACCGGGGGGATCGGTTCCGGTTTGTGACGGAAGTGGCGCCGCTGGAGAAGTAAGAGACCGGGGCCGAACCGGGCGCAAGGTAATTGTTTCCTGGAGAGATCTACAGGATCTGAGAAGAGGCAGACGATGAATGGCTTTGCAACCCTGTTGAGCCAGAGTGAGGTCGAACGGATTCACGAGGCCTCCCTGGAGATCCTGGAAAAAGTGGGACTGCTCGTGCGGAACGAGAAGGCGCGCGCCATCCTGGCCCGGCACGGGTGCCGGGTCGAGGCCGAGACCCAAATCGTGCACTACCCGCGCAAGGTCGTGGCGGAATTCCGCTCCATGATTCCCCCCCAGTTCACGTTCTATGCCCGAGATCCTGCCTTCGACCGCACGATTCCGGACGATAGCCCGGTGATGGTGACGGGAAGCTCGGCTCCCAACATTATTGATCCCCTGAC
This sequence comes from Anaerolineales bacterium, assembly GCA_049516595.1. Lineage (GTDB taxonomy): Bacteria > Chloroflexota > Anaerolineae > Anaerolineales > RBG-16-64-43 > JBEKHT01. The sequence goes on along the minus strand of JBEKSY010000036.1, from coordinate 6,190 downwards.
CGGCCATGATCGCCGTGCCACCTCGGCGGACCTCGCCCAGATTGCTCATCTGATCAATGAACTTCCGGGATATGACGTATTCTCGATCTCGACCCTGGCCCAGGACGCTCCGGCCGGACTGTTCAGCGTGACGCGTTTCTACACGGCCCTGAAAAACTGCGCCAAGCCAGTTCGCGGCAGCGGGCCGTCAGAGGATGCCGAGAAGATCCTCCAGCTGGTGTACCTGGTTGCCGGGAGCGAGGCAGCCTATCGGGAGCATCCCTTCCTGACCCATCACTACTGCCCGGTGGTTTCTCCGCTCACCATGGATTTCGACTCGACCGAAAGCCTCATCTACTTCAGCGAGCGGAAACTTCCTTGCTACCCCACCATCGTGCCCAATGCCGGCCTCACTTCGCCCCTCACCCTGGTGGGGACGATTGTTCAGGGGAATGCAGAGTTCCTGGCCGCTGCGATTCTGGAGCAGATGATTTGGCCGGGAAAGCCGACCATCTACGCGACGCTGCCGACGGTTGGCGACATGCGGACCGGGGCCTACGCCCCGGGAGCGATCGAAACCGGCATCATGTTCCTGGGCTTTGCCCAAATGGCGCGCTTTTACAACGTTCCCAATGGAGGCTACATCGGCCTCACGAATTCGAAGCTGAACGACGCGCAGTCGGGCTATGAGACGGGGATGTCCGCCGTGGCGGGCCTGCTGGGCGGGGTGCATATGTTCAATACCGGAGGGCTGCTGGACTCCCTCATGACCTTTGACTTTGCCAAGGCGGTTATCGACGATGAGATTTTCCTGATGATGAAGCGCATCCAGCGCGGCCTGGAGTTTAGCGAAGACAACCTGGCCCTGGACCTGATCGCGGAGGTCGGGCCGGCGGGGATGTACATGGACAATGTGCACACCCTCGAGCGCATGAGGACCACGGCCTTCCTGCCTGCGGTGGCGGACCGCGAAGGCCGCCAGCAGTGGGCGGAGAAGGGAGGGCAGGACTCTCAGGCGCACGCGATGCAGAAGGTGCGGGCGATCTTGACCCATGACAACCCGGTGGTGTTCTCTGCGAGTGTTGACGCGCGCATTCGCGCAGCGTTCCCCAATCTGGTGGCCGGCGATTCGCGGCCGCCGGCCGGTTGGAAGGCCGAGTCCCCTGCCGCTTCTCGCGAACGGACCGAGCGGCGGCGCCGCAGGGCAGGTGGCGTGGAGGAGTCGTGAATTCCGTAAGAGCAAGGCACGGAGCCGGGCAGACCGAGAATTAGGTTGGCATCCATGAGTTCAGCCGCTGCGTCGCAGGAATGCTTGGTGGTCCTCCTGCCTTCCGGGCGGAAGGGGAGGGTGACCCGGGGCATGACCCTACTGGAGGCGGCCCGCACCCTGGGGGTGGAGATCGAATCCATCTGCGGTGGGCGCCAGACATGCGGGAAGTGTCAAATCGCGCTCGAGCGGGGCGACTTTCCCAAGCACGGCTTGGTATCCAGGGAGGCCAACCTTTCTCCGATGGGCGAGGTCGAAAGCGCCTACCTGGAGAAGAATCAGATTCTCGGTAGAAGACTGGCCTGCGCCGCCCAAGTGATCGGCGATGTGCTCATCTCCGTTCCCGAGGAAAGCCAGGCGCGTAAGCAGATCATCGCCAAGGAAGCCACCCAGCGGGTGATTGAGGTCCAGCCGGCGGTGCGCCAGGTCTATGTCGAGGCCATTCCCGCGACGATGCAGGACCATCGCGGGGACTGGCAGCGCCTGCAGGCCGCGCTGGAGAGCCAATGGAAGCTCAAGGATCTCTCCATTGACCTCCCGGCGCTCAAGACGCTCCAGCCAAATCTAAAAAAGGGGGATCACAAAGTCACCGTCTCGCTGTGGCAGGAGCGCCAGGTCTTGCGAATAGAGCCCGGCTATGCCGAGGGCGCCTACGGCCTGGCGGTCGACGTGGGATCGACCACGGTGGTGGCGCATTTGTGCGACTTGAGAACGGGCAAGGTGCTCGCGACCGAGTCCATGATGAACCCTCAAGTGCGCTACGGCGAGGACCTGATGAGCCGGGTGACGTATGGGATGATGGAGCCTCAGGGCGTGACCCGCATGCATCGCGCGATCATTCGCTCCCTGAACGAACTGGCCGAAAAAGCTTGCCAATCGGTCGGCCTCACCCCCGACAGCCTCCTGGATGCCGTCCTGGTCGGGAACACCGTGATGCACCATCTTCTGCTGGGAATTGACCCGGTGGAGCTGGGCGGAGCACCCTTTGCGCTGGCTACCGCTTCTGCGACGGACCTCAAGGCGCGTGATCTAGGCCTGGAGTTCCATCCGGCCGCCCAAGTGCATCTTCTGCCCTGTATTGCCGGCCATGTGGGGGCGGACCATGTGGGGGTGCTTCTGGCGGAGGAACCGCACCGCCAGGATGAGATGGCTCTGGTGATCGATGTCGGCACGAACGCGGAAATCTCCTTAGGGAATCGGGAGCGCCTGCTGTGCGCCTCCAGCCCGACCGGGCCGGCCTTCGAGGGGGCTCAGATCACTCACGGCCAGCGGGCCGCACCGGGCGCGGTGGATCGAGTGCGGATCGATGCAAAGACTCTCGAGCCGCGCTATCGGGTGATCGGTTACGAAGGCTGGATGGAGGGAGAGACCCCTTCCGGCGTCCCGGCCGAGGCTCGCGCCACCGGAATCTGCGGGAGCGGAATCATTGAGGCGGTAGCGGAAATGTACCTGGCTGGGATCATCGGATCGAATGGGCGGTTTAACGAGCAGGCCGCAGAACGATCCCGCCGGGTTCGGTTTCGAGGCCGCACAGGAGAGTTCATTCTCGTGGATGGGAATGGGACGATCTCGGGGGAGCCCATCCTCGTCACCCAAAGCGACGTGCGTGCCATTCAGCTGGCCAAGGCAGCGCTCTATGCGGGGGTCAAGCTGCTCATGACCCACCGAGGGGTGGAGCGAGTCGATCGAATCGCACTCGCCGGGGCTTTTGGCAGCTACATTGACCCTCGGCATGCCATGATTCTGGGAATGATCCCGGATTGTGACCTCGCGCGAGTTCAGGCGGTGGGGAATGCGGCCGGAGACGGCGCTCGCATCGCGCTCTTGAACCGCAGTCAGCGCCGGGAGGCCCAGCGTCTCGCGCGCTGGGTCGAGCACGTTCAGACGGCAACCGAGCCGCGCTTCCAGGAGGAATTCGTAGCGGCGATTGCCATCCCTCACGCTTCGGATGCGTTTCCGCACCTGGCTGGAGAGCTGCCCCCGGGGGAAGCGCAGACGGCGCGGCGCCATCACCCGCGCCACACGGTTACCCACGAGGCAGAAGAAGGAACCTCATGAGCGATGAACCGAACCTGGCCCAGCTGGAAACACCCGAGCTAATCGACCAGATGAAAGATGATCTCTACGATGGCATGGCCGACCCGGTGGTCTCGGGCGTCCAGGAGCTATTGCGCCGGGGGCTGACCCCTTACGAGGTCTTAACCCAGGCGTTGGTGTCGGGCATGGACGTGGTGGGAGTCGACTTTCGCGACGGCATCCTCTTCGTGCCCGAGGTCCTCATGGCGGCCAAAGCCATGAAGGCGGGCATGCAACTCTTGCGTCCCCTCTTGGCCGAGACCGGGGCGCCGCAAGTCGGTACGATGGTGATCGGTACGGTTAAGGGGGACATCCATGACATTGGGAAGAACCTGGTGGCCATGATGATGGAGGGGGCTGGCTTCAAGGTTGTGAACCTCGGCATCAACAACGACGCGGAGAAGTTCCTGGCGGCCGTGAGGGAACACCAGCCCCAGATCGTCGGAATGAGCGCCCTCCTGACCACGACCATGCCTTACATGGGCGTGGTGATCAAGGCGCTCAAGGAGGCGGGACTGCGAGACGATTTGATCGTCCTGGTCGGAGGCGCTCCGCTCAATGCGGCCTTCGCGGAGGAGATTGAGGCCGATGCCTACTGTCGGGATGCCGCCCTTGCCGTTGAGACGGCCAAGAAGCTGATGGCCATCCGACGGAGCGCAGCCAAGGGAGCCTGAGCCGTGACCGACTGGAGCCAGTTGCTTGCGGGGCCGGGTCCAGTCCTGGCCGACGGAGCCATGGGGACCATGCTATTTGAGCTGGGCCTGCAGTTCGGTGATTCGCCCGAGGGATGGAACCTCGAGCATCCAGACAAGGTCAAGGAGGTGCACCGGGGCTACCTCGAGGCCGGGGCTCGTCTGGTCTTGACCAACACCTTCGGCGGCAACCGATTCCGGCTGGGGATGCACGGGATGGAGTCGCAGGTGGCAGAGCTCAATCGGGCGGGCGCTCGCCTGGCGCGCGAGGCGGTGGCCGAGACCGGTCGAGAGGCGCTGATCGCGGGCGACATCGGGCCTAGCGGGGGGATCATGGCTCCCCTGGGCGACCTGGATTATGAGCAGGCCAGACGCGGATTTGCCGAACAAGCCCGAGCGCTCCTGGAGGGCGGAGTCGATATGTTCTGGATCGAAACGATCTCCAGCCTCGAGGAGATGAAAGCCGCCTTTGACGGTGTGCGCACGGTCGAGCGGGAACGGCCGATCATTACCACCATGACATTCGATACGCGCGGACGGACCATGATGGGGGTTACCCCCGAGGAGGCGGCCTCCGCCCTGACGGCGCTGGGTGCCGCCGCGGTGGGGGGGAATTGCGGCAACGGCCCGGACGAGATCCTGGGGGTGATTAGGAAGATGAAGGCCACGGCCCAAGAAGGCACGGTTCTGGTGTCCAAGGCGAATGCCGGGATCCCTCGCCTGGAAAAGGGTCAAGCCGTGTATGGGGCGGGGCCGCGGGAGATGGCCTCCTATGCGCTAGCCGCGCAGGAGGCCGGGGCAGTCATCATCGGTGCCTGCTGCGGAAGCACGCCTGCCCATTTGAGGGAGATGGCTCGCGCCCTAGGCCTCGGTCGCGCAGGCTAGGCGGCCCCATGCCCGGCGAAAAGCGCGAGCTCGCTTCGGAACTGCAATCCAGCCGGACGGCGCTGATCGCCTGCGGGGCCCTGGCCCGGGAGGTGCTGGCGCTCCGGGAGAAATACGCTTGGCAGGCCGACGTGCTCGCGGTTCCCGCGCTGCTTCATAATCGGCCGGATCGAATTCCGGAAGCGGTGCTGCGGCGAATTCGGGAGGCCCGCCGCACTTACAGGCGAGTCATCGTCGTGTACGGCGACTGTGGCACGGGAGGGCTCTTGGACGCGCTCCTGGCCAGAGAAGGGGTCGAGCGCGTCACTGGCCCCCATTGCTACGAAATGTATGCCAACGGCCGTTTTGACGACCTGATGGCCCAGTCCCTGGGCACCTTCTTTCTCACGGACTACCTGACCCAGTCGTTTGACCACCTGGTCATCGAGCAGCTGGGCCTGGACCGTCATCCGGAGCTGAAGGGAGAGTACTTTGCCAACTACCAACGCGTGGTCTACCTGGCGCAACGCCAAGACCCCGTTCTTCTGGGGAAAGCCCGGGCCGCCGCGCGGTTTCTCGGATTGCCGCTCGAGGTCATCGCCACCGGTTACGGTGCCCTGGAGCAGCGCCTGGCGAGGTTGATGGAGCCATGACCTGCACCTGTCAGATCGTCTGTTGGCGCGACCTCCCGGCCCAAGTGAAGGTTCGGGCCGGACGGCAACGGCTCTCACGGCCTCTGAGCGAGCGCTTTCAGAGCGCGATCGATCAGGCTGCCATGCATGCCGGGAAGTCGGAGACGGATGAGTACCTGGCGGAGTGGCGAACCCAGGAGGCCGGGCAGCGCGAGGGTGAGCCGGAGGCCGTGGCCGAGGCGCTGCTGGCGGAACTGGAACAGGGATTCCCCGAGGAGAGACTAAGTCGTCTGGCGGCCCGCGGGGGCTGGGAAGCGTAATCGCCCCCAGGAAAGGCCGCCGGCCGTCGAGTTGCCCAATGGCTTTCTGGCAGAGATATCCGCACCTGCTCGAGATCGCCTACGCCGGAACGGATCGGCTGTTGGCCTTCTTCCGCCCCTGGCTGAAGCCGGGAGGGGGAACCGAGCGCCTTTTTGTGGTCGGAGAGCGGCTGAGCAAAGGCCCGCTCTTTAACTGCCAGATGTGCGGGCAGTGTGTCCTGCACTCCACGGGAATGACTTGTCCCATGAACTGCCCCAAGAATATGCGCAATGGTCCCTGCGGCGGGGTGCGCCCCAATGGGCACTGCGAAATCCGACCGGAGATGACCTGCGTCTGGCTCCAGGCGTGGGAACGTTCCA
>JBEKSY010000035.1:0-36448 GCA_049516595.1 Anaerolineales bacterium | reverse complement strand
TGGCCCCGGAGGCTCCCAGAGCGTGGCCGATCATGGACTTGGTCGAACTAATCGGGATGGAATAGGCCCGCTGGCCGAACAGGCGCTTGATGGCCAAGGTCTCCATGGCGTCGTTGGCCTCGGTGGAGGTGCCGTGAGCGTTGATGTAATCAACCTCTTCCGGCGCAACGGAAGCGTTCTCCAAGGCCCAGCGCATGGCGCGAAGGGCCCCCTCACCACTGGGTTCCGGTATCGCTACGTGATAAGCGTCGGAGGAGGAAGCATGCCCGAGCAGCTCGGCGTAGATGTGAGCCCCTCGCTGCAAGGCGTGCTCTAGCCCCTCGATAACGAGGGTCGCTGCTCCCTCAGAAAAGACGAAACCTTCCCGATCGCGCTCAAAAGGGCGGGAGGCCTCGCCAGCCCGGTCGTTGAAATGGATCGGTAAGGCGCGCAGCGAAGCGAATCCCGCGATCGCGAAATCGCAGATGATTCCCTCGGCACCGCCGCAGAAAGCAACGTCGGCCCGATCCCGGCGGATCATTTCAAGTCCCTCTCCGACCGTCTGGGTTCCAGTCGCGCAGGAAGTGGTCAAGGTGAGATTCGGGCCCAGGGCCCCCAGCAGGTGCGCGATGTGGAAGGTGGGCATGTTGGGAAGCACCGCCGGCACGGAAAAGGGATTGATGCGATCGTAACCCCGCTGGCGCATGGTTTGGATCTCTTGGTCTAGACGGTCGATGGCTCCTATCGCGGTGCCATAGACCAGCGCCACCCGTTGCGGATTCACCAGCGGCAGGCCGAGCCCCGAATCGCGGAGCGCCTCGTGCGCGGAGGCCAGGGCCAGTTGGCTGACGCGCGTCATCCTGCGCGCCTCCTTCGCTTCCATGTAAGCGGTGGCATCGAATCCCTTCACCTCCCCCGCAATCTGGCAGGGAAGCCCCTGGGGATCGAACTGGGTGATTCGGGTAATCCCCGAGCGGCCCGCGAGCAAGCCTTCCCAAAGGGCACTCACCGAGAGGCCCAGCGGGGTAATGGCGCCCAGTCCAGTAATTACGGCACGCTTGGGAGAGGGATTCATGGGCCTTTAGACAAAATGTCCGTCGGGCGGCTAGGCCCGGGCGGGGAGCCGCTGGCCAATCTCCGCGCGGATCGAATTCAGGACATCCGCCTCGACGGCCAGTTTAGCAACGCGCACGGCGTTCTGGATGGCGAGCGCGTCGGAGCGTCCGTGCCCGATAAAGACCAGTCCGTCAATGCCGAGCAGAGGGGCGGCGCCTTCCTCGGATGGGTTGAGCAGCTTGGCAACGGATCTCAGGGTCGGCCGAACCAAGAGGCCTCCCAGCTTGGCCAGGGCTGAGGCCGACTGAATCTTATCTCGCACCGTTTCGAGAATCAAGGAGGCCACCGCCTCAGAGGACTTCAGAAGGATATTCCCGGTGAACCCATCGGTCAGGACCACGTCGGCCCGTCCAGCCATCAGCTCCTTTGGCTCCACGTTCCCGAGGTAGTTCAGGCCGCTCATCAGAAGTTGCTTGTGCGTTTCGCGGACCAGGCTATTCCCTTTTCCTGCCTCTTCCCCGGTGGAGAGCAGCGCGACGCGAGGGTGTTTCACCCCGCGTACCCGCTCAGCGTACACCGTGCCCATCACGGCGAATTGGACGAGGTTCTCGGGCTTGCAGTCTGGGTTAGCGCCGATATCGAGCACGACGCAGCTGCCCGAACGAGTCGGGAAAACGGGTGCGAGGGCAGGACGTTCCACGCCGGCTATCGTGCCGATACGAAAGTAGGCTGTGGCGACGGCCGCGCCTGTGTTTCCGGCCGTAACGAAGGCTTGGGCCTCCCCGCGTTTGACCAGATCAATCCCGACAGCCATCGAAGTGCGCGGTTCTTTGCGCTTCGCCTTCAGCGCCAGAGCAAACCCCTTGTCGTCCATGGTCAGCATTTCGGGTGAGTGCACCACGCGAATCGAGCAACCCGTGGCCTTTAATGGATCCAGAACCGTGTGGATGCGCGACTCGTCGCCTACCAGAATGACCTCGACTTCGTACATCCGGGCCGCGGCCACAGCCCCTTCGACATCGGGCCGGGGATAGTGATCCGACCCCATCGCGTCCACGGCGATCTTCATGGGAACCACCTTCTGGGTCATGGCGCAGAATCCTGGCCGGTGTTTCGAGACCGTCTCGGCTGGAGGCGTCGCCAATCCAGGCTAGCCTTTTCTCCTTCGAGCCGGGGCCAGCGTTGAACGGGCCTCGCACCCCCTGGCTGCGCGGTTCAAGTTGACACGACGAGTGCCCCAGTTATAATCTAGATCGATCGATCCCGCGCTGGTGCTGGAACTGGCAGACAGGCATGGTTGAGGGCCATGTGCCGAAAGGCGTGGGGGTTCAACTCCCCCCCAGCGCACTCCTGGCCGCCCTTGGAGGCGGCCGGGTTGCTTTGTATGGGCTCCTCGATGGCGTCCGCCCTCGCGGGTCGTTTCAATTCGCGCCGTTCCCGCCTCCGTCCCTGAACGGCAGAGGGCCAGGATGCCTGGCACCGTGATCCAGCCCCCGTGTCCGAGAAGTATGGTACCCGGGGGCCTTGCGCGGGTCGGGCCAAGCGCAGGTCAGACTTACCCGAATTCGCCGGGTCGTCGGCAATCCCGAAGAAGCTGGGCTGACCGGAAGTCAGAACAAGACCTTGCTGAGGAAAGCCCTTGTGCGTTCGTGCTGGGGGGCGTTGAAGATCTGATCGGGCGTCCCTTGCTCCAGGATCTGGCCCTGGTCGATGAAGATCACGCGCCGGGCCGCGGCCTTGGCGAAGCCGATTTCGTGGGACACGACAATCATGCTCATTTCGTGCGCCAGCTCCTTCATCACGTCCAGGACCTCTCCGATCATCTCGGGATCCAGGGCTGAAGTTGGCTCGTCGAAGAGCATCAGGTTGGGGCGCATGGCCAGAGCGCGGGCGATAGCCACACGCTGTTGCTGCCCCCCTGACAGCTGATTCGGGTAGCTGTCACGCTTGTCTGCCAGGCCCACGCGGGCCAGAAGCCGTTCGCCTTCGGCCTTGGCCTGTGCGAAGGGGGTTTGGCGGACACGGACAGGGGCTTCGAGGACGTTTTCCAGCGCCGTCATATGCGGAAACAGGTTGAAGCGCTGGAACACCATTCCGATTTCGGCCCGCTGGCGGGCGATGTTATTCTCGCTGTCCTCGAGGAGCTTGCCCTTGCGGTCCAGATAACCGATCAGGTGGCCATTCACGTAAATATGCCCGCTGTTGATCTTCTCCAGGTGATTGATGCAACGCAAGAAGGTGCTCTTGCCCGATCCGGACGGGCCAATGATCACGACCGTCTCGTTCTTTTGCACCTCCAGGTTGATGTCTTTGAGGACGTGCAGTGAGCCGAAGAACTTGTTGACCCCTTCTGCCTTCACCACGCTGGAAGGGGCGGCCGGACTTGCGGGGGGGACCCGCCCTGGGGTGGTCATTAGCGAACTCCCTTGCCAGCGCCGCTGAACAGCCGCTGCACCATGCTCGGCCCGCGTTCGATGCCTTTGCGTTCGCCCAGGCCGGCCTCGATGCGGGCCTGGATGAAGGACCACACGGTGGTTAGGAACAGGTAGTAAAGCGAAGCGGCGATGAACAGCTCGAAGGGTTTGAAAACCCGCGCGTTGATTTGGGTGTAGGCGTAGAACAGCTCTCCCGCGGAGATGACTTGCATCAGCGAGGTGGTCTTCATCATATTGTTGAATTCGTTCCCCAGGGGAGGGATGATCACTTTGGCGGCCTGGGGCAGGATGACGCGGCGCATGGCCAGACCGTAGTTCATGCCCAAGCTCTTAGCCGCCTCCATCTGCCCGGGGTCAATCGACTCGATCCCGGCGCGGATGATCTCTTCCATGTAGGCGCCTTCGTTAATCGCCAAGGCCAGCGCGCCCGCCTGGATGGCACCGCTGATCGCGAACATTCCCAGGTTGATGGCGGGAAAATCGTAAATGTGCGTGACCCCGAAGCCGAAAAAGAGCAGGGCCATCTGCACCAGAAGGGGGGTGCCTCGGAAGTACCAGATGTAAGCCTCGGCGAGCCAGCGCAGGGGCGCCAAGCGCGACATCTTTCCGAGAGCGGCGATCAGGCCGAAAATGACCCCCAGGGCCTGAGCAATCACACTGACGACCACAGTGACGATCAGGCCGATCCGGATCAGAGGATTCTGCAGGGCGGTGGGCGGCCAGGTGTATTGCAGGAACAGTTTCCAATCAAAGAAGTACATCGGCTCCTCCCCAGGGCGAGGACGTCAGGGCACTGCGTTCGGCGCTGGATGTTCCACGCACAGGAACAAGGCGGGACGCCCACAGAGGTGTGGGCCAGCTCTGACACTCCGTCTCGGCCGGCCCACACTTGACGCGGCTTGCTGTTCTGGCTTCCAACCAAGGCCTTTTACGATGGGGGAACCGCTCCGTTGCTCAGATTCCATTTCGCCAGGATCTTCTGGTACGTGCCGTCCTGCATCATGCTGTTGAGCGCGGCTTTGACCGCCTGCCCCAGAGGTGCCAGAGGAGCGCTGGTGCAGTCGGCCTGGCCGCAGGGCACGCTGATGCCCTCCACGGCTGGCTGCAGGACCTGACCCACCAACTGGAATTGATCCGGGTTCTGGACCGTGTAGTACGCCGCGGGGGGCGAATCGGCGAAATACACAGCAACCTTTCCGGCCTGGAGCTGTTGCAGCGCGTCCGTGTCCTTTTGGGTCACGACCACGGTGATGGGAGGCTTGCCGGCCTTGGTGCAGGCCTGAGTCAGGCCGCCCGTGGTCGCATAGTCACCCGTTCCCTGCAGATAGTCGGCTTCGGTCGTTCCGCTTTCCGCCGCGGCCGCCTTTCCGCAAAGATCCGCCGGTCCGTTGATATTCTGGGGATTGCCCTTCTGAGCCACGAAGGACTGGCCGGCTTGGAAGTAAGGGATCATGCTGACCTTGGCTTGGCGGTCGGTCGTGATATTCTGGGCCGAAATGATGATGTCGCACTTTCCCGCCGTGACCGCCGCAATGATCGTGTCAAACACGCTGTTGACAAACTCAACCTTCAAGCCCAGCCGGTGGGAGATCTCCGTCCCGATGTCGATGTCCAGCCCCTGGGGGTTGCCGTTCTCGTCGAACATCTCCTGCGGTGGGTAGGGGAAGTCCGTGCAGATCAGTAGCTTCCCTTTCTGGGCAAGCGCTTCCTTGGGAACCGTTGCCACGGCGGCTGGAGCGCAGGACGCAACGAGCAGGCTCATAACGGTGATGCCGATCGCAATAGACAGCTGCTGACGTTTCACTTCTCTCCTCCCAGGTGATCGAATTTGGAACAAGTGACGAACAGGAGGAACCACAGGGGCATTACGATACGACCACCTCCTTTGGGCGTCAGCCATTCTTCAATTAATTTGGAGGATTATAGCACAGGAGAGGCACTTTGTATCCACTTTTTTCGAGGAATCTGCTAACTGTGCGTCGCGCCCGTCGGGCGGGTCAGGCAGGCCCGCAATTGGTCGATGTGCATTATGTCGTGTTGGGCGACGAACTTGAGCTGCTCGGCCATCGTGGTCGGGCCGAACACAGCGTGCCGCCCGGAGCGTAGCCAGGTTTCAGCGGACAGCGGGCGGAGCCTTGCCACCGTGCCCTCGCGGGACCGAGTGAACTCGGTCAAGGCCGCCGGACCGTCCTGGGACCGGTAGTCGCGCTCCTCGGCCCAAAGGTCCGATTCCACCGCCGGCAAATAGGGATCCTGGCCCTCCAGCAGCAGGTCCATCCGGGGCTGGGTGATCTCCCGTTCCACATCTCGCAAGTGACAGGCAATCTCGGTCGGACCCCAACCCTCATCCAGGGAAAGAGCCTGCCAAGTCTCCACCCGCCCGAACATGTCGAGCAGGACCGCCAGATTCCCGCACAGCCTGGAGGGCAGACCGGTCGGATCGGGGGCATGAGGTTCGCCGAGTTCATCGTCGGGAGAGGAGAGAGCCTGCAATAGGACCTGGAGGGGTCCGGCCACAGCGTGCCCGCTCGCCCCCACCACGGTCTCCTCCTGGACCACGAACGTGGCAAGGCCAAGTCGAGCTGCGGGTTCAATGTCCCGCTCCAGGTCGTCTCCTACCACCAGGGCTTCATCTGGGTTGCAGCCCAGCTGCGCGAGGACCTCGGCAAAGTACTCGAGGTGAGGCTTGGCGAAATGGGCTGTTTCGTAGGAGGTGATGAGATCGAAGGGGAATTCTCGCAGTCTCAGGCCCGCCCAGAGCAGGCGTTGCTCGACCGCGGTTCTGGGGAAAAGCGGATTGGTTACGATCGCGGCCTTCCACTTGCGCTCAAAGACCGCCCGCACCAGCGGCACGGCCTCCGGTTTGGGCTTCGTCAGGGATCGCAACTGAGGAAAGCGAGAGGTGTAGAAAGAATCGATCTGGCCCTGCACGGACTCGGGTAGCCAACCCAACGCCGGGAAGAAGACGGAGTTGAACACCTCGCGCAGGGTTCGTTCGGGGTCCTCGTTTTCGATCATGGCCTGCGTCCCCGCCAGCAAGGCCTGCGTGAGCTTGCCGGGATCCACCTCCTCGGCCATGTGCTTGCCCAGAGCCCCCAGGTAGTTGGGAAGGAAACTCTCCATGTCGTTGGAGAGCAAGGTGTTGTCGAGGTCAAAAAGGACCGCGGAGATCATTGGGGTTTTCGGGAGGGAGGCGGAGATCTGTGAGATGAAGATGGCACTGGCCACATCCGATCTGCGGCTCAGAAACCGGCTGGGCTGTCAGGTTGCAGTGCGCGTTCAAGCGCATGCGACGGCTCAGGCCAAACCATTCCCGCCGCACTTGGCCCGCGAGAACCAGATGCGGGCAGGCATTGGCCAGCTGGATCCCCGGGACCGGGCAGCTGAAGCAGACCGATGGGCGCCATTCATGGGCTTGGGCGGGGGCCAGAAGTCGGCATTCCCTCGTTTCTCGCCCGCGGAAGTAGTCCTGATAGTAGTACTTGCATTCGTTCCCAGCCGGAGTGCGCACGGTTTTGATTATAACTCGCGCTCTTTCTTGAACTTGAAAAGAGACATAGAAGGATGTCCACCCCGCTCCTTTCCGGGCGGGAAACAGAGCGTCCGAGGGACCCTCACGAGGGCTCCCGTGGGAGTTCCGTCCTGCCTTTTCCCGCGGGCAGGCGCCTCCGAAAACGGTCGCGAGCATGTCCAAGACGGAACCAGATCGCGGCGAGCCGTTCGAGATCCCCGGTCCAACCGCTAAGTCGCCGAAGGGTCGGCGGCCGGACCCATGCCCGGAGGCTCGATGGTGCGGGGACCCAAGGAGCTTGGACGTATCATAGGGCCCTCGGGGGGGTTGAGGACCGTGGAGGGAACAAGGGTGAGCATCGCCCCCGGGCTCAGGTGGTCCGAAACCTCAACTAGGCTGAGCAGCCTACTCGCAGGACCATCGAGGGCGGAATCCAGCCCCTTCCCGCCACGCGGTTGACATCCACGGGTGCGAGATACCTGCCTATGGGATGGGGAACTTGGGGCTCGCGAGCTCGGGGTTTCGCACGGCCGCGAACGGTGCGGCCTAGGCGCAATCCCGCTGTGAGAAGGGAGACGCTTGGGATGCCCGAGACATCGGACGCCATTATCATTGGTGCAGGAGTAACTGGAGCGAGCATAGCTTATCACCTGGCACAGCGAGGGCTGAGGCCGCTTGTGATCGAGGCCGAGCACGTCGCTGCTGGCGCCACGGGCCGGTCGAGCGGACTGATACGGATGCACTACGACTTGGAGGGGGAAGCGAGGCTGGCTTGGGCCAGTTTCGCCTACTTTTCAAGGTGGGCTGAGCGGGTAGGGGGACAGTGTGGCTTCACGCGCACAGGCTTCCTGCACATTGTTCCCCCCGAACACAATGAGTCTCTGCGCGCCAATGTGGTGATGCACAAGCGGATCGGCATCCACAGCGAAGTCCTTACCGCTCAAGAGGTCAAAGATCTCGTTCCCTCGTTTTCCACGGAAGATTTCAGTCTCGCCGCCTTTGAGCCCGAATCCGGCTATGCTGATCCGGCGGCAACCACGGCTTCGCTTGTCGAGGCGGCCCGACATCTCGGGGCGCGCCTGATCCAGGGGTGCAAGGTAGTCGGGATCCGCACCCGCGGGGGCAAAGTCGTCGGGGTAAGTAGCAATTTGGGCGAGCACGATGCCCCCGTGGTCGTGAACTCAGCCGGGCCGTGGGCAGGGGAGGTGGCAAAGCTGGCTGGGGTCAGCCTGCCATTCGACACATGGACCCACGACGTGATGCTGGTCCGGCGGCCCCCCTTGGTCGGGTCTCATCCTGCCGTGATCGATGATGCGTTGAACATGTACTTTCGAGTGGAAACGGGCGGCCTAACCCTGGTGGCGTTGGAGGATTGCAACCGTTTTGGTGAAGCGCCTGATCGGCCACTGGAGGGGGTTTCGCAAGGATTTGTGGAACGAGCGGTCGAACGAATTTGCCGCCGGATCCCTGGGATGGAGACGGGAGGTGTCCACTCGACCTATAGCGGGCGCGATGGGCTCTCGCCTGACCAACACCCAATGCTGGGGCCAAGCGGACCGCAGGGTTTTTACCTCGCCTGCGGATTGAGCGGAACGGGTTTCAAGCTGGGTCCGGCCATTGGAGCCTGCATGGCGGAGCTTATCCTCGATGGCCGGGCGACGACCGTTGACATCTCGATCTTTTCGCCCGGCCGCTTCGCGGAGGGAAAGAAGATCCAATCTGAGCATCCGTATGGGCCCATTTGGACGCGCTGAGAGCGCCATTCCGCCCCTGGGCGCGGCGTGAGGGGAGGTCTGCCGGATGGGCAAAAGACGAGGATCGCGAACGGGAAGGGGAAAAACAGGATCTGGCGAGCCTGCCAAGGACGGGCGTGAAGGATGGTCCGAAACCCCAAGACAGCCGGGCAGGAGCAACAAAAGCCAAGCGCCGGCCGCAAGCACGCCGCCCATGCGGGCTGGCTCAAGGCGAAACCCGTCCGGGCCATGAAACCCCGGTTTTTCTTGCGTGGGATCCGCGCTCGAAGTTCAGTTAAGGGGTCCCGGCCGCCCCTGTGATGGCGCTGGGCCTAGGGCGTAGCGTCTCTTCTTATCTGCTCGGGTCGCTTTCAGACCCGCGTGAGGTAACTGCCGTTGCGGGTATCCACACGAATTGTATCGCCGGCGTTCACGAAAAGTGGAACGGAGACCTTCAGACCGGTTTCCGTGGTGACTAACTTCGTCGCCCCGGTGGCCGTGTCGCCCTTGACAGCAACCTCAGCTTCCGTTACGCGCAAATCGACGGAGGCGGGCAAGTCGACATCGAGTGCTTCGCCGTCGTATTGCGTGAGTTTCACCTCCAGCCCTTCCTTCATGAAGCCCATGGAGTCCCCAATGACGGCGCGAGGAATCTGCGATTGCTCGAAGTCCTCGCTATCCATGAAGGTGAAGAAGTTCTCGTCCGCGTAGAGGAATTGGACCTGATGATGGTCCAGCCGGATGTCCTGGACTCGGTCGCCCGACTGAAACGTCTTCTCCAGAACGGCCCCGGAGCGGAGATCTCGCACGCGGGTGCGGATGGTGGCATTGCCGCGTCCTGGCTTGTTGTGCGAATACTCCAGAACCTGGTAAAGATGCCCATCCAGTTCGAAGGTAACACCCTTGCGAAGGTCGTTAACGTCGATCATGGTGTGCGCCGAAGTCCTTTCCGGAGATGACGACCGAATTATATCAGGCCGAGTGGCTCCGCTGGAAAGCGAGAGCCTCAGCCGATGGGGTGACGCATGGGCCGACCTCCCATCACATGGAGATGCAGATGAGGGATGATCTGGCCCGAGTCCGGACCGGTGTTGATGATTACCCGGTACCCGCTTGCGGCCACGCCTTCTCTGCGCGCGATCTCGCCGGCCGTCCACAGGAGTCTTCCTCCCAGGGCCAGGTCGTCGCCAGACAGGTCATCCAGTCTGGCAAGGTGCTTGTTGGGGATCACGAGGACGTGCGTGGGCGCGACCTCCCGAATGTCGCGGAAGGCGGTCACCCAGTCATCCTGGTAGACGATCTCGGCCGGCGCCTTCCGCGCCGCAATCCTGCAGAAGACGCAGCGGTCCTGATCATTCATCTTTCAAACCCCTCGGAGGACGATCTCCCAGGCGGAGCGGCTTGGCGCAGGCTAGGCCAAGAGCTCTCCCAGAAGTCCGTCCGCGGTGAGCGAGACGAGCCGTGCGCGCGTAATCCGGTTGACCAGAGGTTGCTGGCTAATGACCTCGACGCGCAGAAAATTCCCTGTGAGGCCCTTCCAATGCCATCCCTCGGGTCCGGGTTGCGGGGAGCTTTCCCAGAGGGCTTGCACCTCTCGGCCGATAAACCGCGAGCGGAAGCGGAGAGAACTTTCCTCTGCAACCTGACGCGCCCGCGCTCCCCACCTGCGCTTCTGGGCTTCAAGTACAGGAGAATCCATGCGCCAGGCGGCGGTGGCGGGCCGAGGGGAGAAAGGGAACACATGGAGTCTGGCAAAGCCGATAGTTCGCACGAAGTCTAGGCTCTCCTCGAAGTCCTCCTCCTTTTCACCTGGGAATCCCACGATGATTTCGGATGTGAGGCCCACTTCTGGGATGGCGCCTCGGGCTTGAGACACCAGCTCTTGGAAAGCGGCGGGCGTCGTGGGTCGTCCCATGCGGCGGAGTGTCCGTCTGCACCCCGATTGCAGAGGCAAGTGCAGGTGAGGGCAGAGTCGCTGATTCTCCCAAAGGTCGAACAGTTCTGGCGACACGTGCCAGGGCTCCAGCGAAGAGAGCCGGATACGAGGCAGGTCCGTTTCCGACAGGAGGGACTTGAGGAGATTCCTCAGCCCCTTCCGATCTGCGCGCTCGTGACCGTAGGAGGCCAGGGCCACTCCGGTGAGAACGATCTCCTGGACGCCTGCGGATTGAGCCGCCTGAGCCTCGCCCACAACCTCGGGAATAGGGCGGCTCCGGCTGGGACCCCGTGCCACACGGGCCAGACAGAATGTGCAGCGGCTATCACATCCATCCTGGATCTTCAGGAACGCTCGAGTCCGGTGGCGGGCCCCGGGGAGCGGTTCACGCAGGAGGGAATCAAGATCCCTGGCCTGGTCGGACCCCGAGCCCACCCCGATCCGGTCCAGGAAGCTTTCCTTCTGGTTGTTGGGTATGACCCAGGCGACCCCCGGAAGGGAGGCTGCTTCCCCAGGGGCGACCGTGGCCCAGCATCCCGTGAGCACGATACGGGTTTCAGCTCGAGCCGAATGGATTTGGCGCACCTTCTGCCGGGAATCGCCTTCGGCCTTTTGTGTGACGGAGCAGGTATTGATGACCGCCAGATCTGCCAATTGGGGTTGGGCGACCACCTTATGCCCGCGAGACCGGAACTGCGCCGCGAGCTTTTCAATCTCGGCTTGGTTAAGCCGGCACCCCACCATGTCCAGGAACACGTTCATAGCATCACGCCTCAAGGGGGAAGGAACCAAATCTCTCGATCGGCTTCCATGGTGTCGGGGCGAAACCTCGGCCCGGCTTCTGTCGCTCGCCATGTCGGTCACGTCCAGAGCCGCGCTGGCCCTGGTTGCTCGCCTGGGATGAAACCCAGACGAAGAGTGGCGCTAGGGAGAGGATACAACGAAGTTGCGGAAGAGGATGTCGGCTCCCGGCGTATCGTACGTCCCCGCCATTAGCCCTGTGTCCCCTTGGACCAGGGCCGAGTCCTGGGCATCGGCCACTCTGGAGCCATTGGCATACAGGACGAATTGGCTCGCCACGCAATCGGCGCGAATATGGTTAATCGCTTGGCCCAGGCGAACGGCGCCGCTTTTAACCATCCTCTCTCCCGAGATCAGGGTCTCTTCGCCATGGGCCACTTTGCCGATGCCAACATAACCATCGCTGCTGAGAAGGAGAAAGTAGAAATCCCTGGAGTCTTGGTAACGGCAAATTACCCCAAAGTTGTTGTCATCTGGGCCTGCGATTTTCGTCGCGTCGACTTCGATCCGGACATTGCCAAACCGCTGGCCAGGGTTCGACCACAACACTCCATGCGCCTCTCCCACAAGAATGCGGTAACCGCCCCCCTGGTAGTCGGTGACATTTGAGGAGTCCGAGCGCCGGTCCCAGCCGCTACTCGGATCCGTGAAATCATCGCGAAAGAGGATTGCGCCGGTGGGTATTGGGCCGATCACCGGAGGCAAGCCACAGGCAGGGAGCAGGCCGAGCGTGACCAGAAACAGGATGTGAATGGCGAGGTCCTTCATTCAAACAAAGCCTTTGGGTCGGCCAGTCGCCAGATGGCTGAGCTTGGGCGCTCTGGGCCGACCCTCCCGTGACCCCGAGCTTACAATAGAAGGGCTGGAGAAGGCAATCCCCGCGGTGGCGGGCCCCGCAACCCTCCGCGGCCCACCCCTGCGGCATCCGAAAGGAGGGTCGATGGCAGACCGTAACGCCTCGCGGAAGAGCGAAAGATTCCTGAGGTATCTGAGCGAGTGGCACACTGCGCTTCCAGCACTCCCTGTTGGGAAAGCGATCCCTGACGCAGGGCGGGCCGCAATCTTCTCGGTGGACCTGGTCAACGGATTCTGCTACGAGGGGCCCCTGGCTAGTCCCCGGGTCCAGGCAATCCTCCCGCCCGTGGCGGATCTCTTCCGTTTGGCGTGGGACCGGGGGGTCCGCAACTTCGTTCTCATTCAAGAGGGGCATGAGCCGAACGCCAGGGAGTTCGACCAGTACGGCCCCCACTGCGTGAAGGGGACCTCCCAAGCCGAGACCGTCCCGGAGATCCGCGCCTTGCCCTTTTACAGTCAAATGAAGGTCGTGCTCAAGAATTCCATCAGCAGCTTCTCGGGTACCTCACTCGGCGCATGGTTGCGAGACCACCCCGAGGTGGATACCCTAGTCGCCGTGGGCGATTGCACCGACCTGTGCACCTACCAGCTGGCGATGCACCTGCAACTCTACGCCAACGCGCATCAAATACGCCGCCGGGTGATCGTCCCGTCGGACTGTGTCGACACGTATGACCTTCCGGTCGAGGCCGCCAAGAATGTTGGCACCTTCCCGCACGACGCAGATCTCCTGAGCCTGATCTTCCTCTACCACATGGCTTTGAACGGGATCGAGGTGGTGTGCCACATTGGTGCCTGAGTCTGGAGTCTGCCGAGGAGCGGGCCGCTTTCAATCTCGCAGGGAACAGGGATCGGGGCTATGACCATTTTCGACCGCCGACGACTGACGGATGCAACCTTCAAGCTGGATGTTGACCGCATGCGGCGTGGTTGGTACTCGGACAAGTACTTCGGGAACATCACCACCATGCTGACCCAGCTGGCCGAGAAAGGGTACAAGTACCAGGGGGACCATGCGCGGCTGGATCCCGCCCTGGCAAGCGAGGTCGAGGTCGGAGAAATGGAAGTGGAAATGCAGTGGTTCACTCGACGGCCCGGGTCGACGGTGGTGGCTGGAGTGGACAAGGCTCTGGCCATGTTGCGTCACGGAACAGGCTACTGGCGGGGTCCTGAATTCGTCGATACCTCCGAACGGCTCGAGGTGTGGGCCGTGCACGACGGCGCGCTGGTCCACTACCAAGGTGACCCCCTCAACGTCCAGCCCGTACTGCGGGTCCGGGGTCGTTATCGGGACTTCGCCCTGCTGGAGACCCCCACGCTGGGGATTCTTACGAGAGGCAGCCGGGTGGCCACCAATGTGTATGAGACCTTGATCGCCGCTCGGGGAAAACCCGTGCTCTTCTTTCCCGCCCGTTTTGACCTCCATGAAGTTCAGGCGGCGGACGGCTATGCCTACAATGTCGCGGTTCAGCGCTTCAATCTTGACTTCGGACGCAAGCTGGGCCCATTCATTTCAACCGACGCACAGGGCGATTGGTGGGGAGGGGCCGGCGGGGGAACGGTCGCCCATGCCGCGCTGGCCTGTTTCTTGGGAGATACCGCTGAGGCCATGCTCGCATTCGCCGCCATCATCCCCCCCGAGATCCCGCGCATCGCTCTGGTGGATTTCAACAATGATTCCGTGGACGACTCCCTGCGGACTTTGAAACGCATGTTCTTGAAGTATTGCGACCTCTCGGAGGCGGGGCGGGAGGTCGAGGCCAAGCGCTACCTTCTCTATGGGGTCCGATTGGACACCTCTGGCACCATCCGCGATGTGAACGTCCCTCCCCTCGGCGACCCCAGCCTGGACTTGGGGGTCACGCCTCGGCTGGTCTTCGCTGTGCGCCAGTCGCTCGACTCCTCCTGGGAACAGTGGGACCTGCCCTCTCGCTGGCGAGATCCCGCCCGGGATTACTGCCGCAATGTCCGTATCGTAGTTTCGGGTGGCTTCAACCCGGAGAGGATCGCGAGGTTTGAACAATTGGGTGTGCCCGCTGACATCTACGGGGTGGGGTCATCCCTTTTTGATAACCATGACGGCACGGTAACGGATTTCACGGCTGATGTCGTCCGGGTGCGGGTTGGAAAGAATTGGCTTGACTTAGCCAAGGTCGGGAGAGGCCCCAACGAGAACCCCGATCTGGAGCGTGTCTGGTAGGTTCCCCCTGAGTTCAAAGAGGTCGCTTCTTGCGTGCTTGCCGCGAGATGGCTCGGGGCCCTACCTGGCGAGGGAGGCTCCTGGCAGGAAGAGATTGGTTTCTCGAGCCGTCTTTGCGCTCGCCCCTTCCCACCGCGTGGAGCAAACCGTCTCGAGAGACGAGCGCTCCCGGGTCAGGGGGGATCATCCGTGATACACTCGCAGCGCTCTCCAGGGAAAAGGGGATGAAATGGCCCCCACCCATCTGGCGTCGGCGCCCGCAGCCAAAATCCCTTGCGGAGAGGCAGACTCCACTGACCGCGCCATCTTGCGGCGGCAGCCTTCGCTTCTCATTGGGGTGAAGAACCTTCGCTTCGACAACGACCCGGCAAGGAGGCCTATGGCGCATGCAATGAAGCAGCCGCACGGGACCCAAGTGACAATAGCCTTTGGGGTCCTCACGGTAGCGTGCCTCCTTCTTTCTTCCTGCGGTGCTCTGCCGGGAGGTATTCTTTCAAGTCCGGGGCCCAGCCCCTATCCCTTCCCCACCAGCGCGCCCTCGCCCCGTCTCCCGGTCAACTTTCTTGTCCATGTTCCTGCGGGAACATCTTCGGGAGCGCAAGTCGTCCTCAACCTCCTGGATGAGGTGACGGGGCTCTCTCTCAACACCCAGGTTTACCCGATGCGGTCTCTCGACAGCAGCACCTGGCAGATGCAGGTGGGACTGCCTGAGGGTGATTTGGTCTTCTATCACTACAGCCTGCGGACAACGTCCGAGTCGCCCGAGGCGCTCGCGACCGGAGCCCTGCTGGACTACCGTGTCTATTATGTTGGCGGACCGGGTCAGGTGGAGGACCAGATCTCCAGCTGGGTGGGCGCCCCGTTGCAGGGCATGACCGGGGTGATCCGCGGGTTAATCCGCGACGCCACGACCGGCCTGGCGGTTCCTGGAATTGTCGTGACGGTTGCCGGTCAGCGGACCTTCACGGACAGCAGCGGCTCATACATCTTGGACGGGGTTCCGGTGGGGAAGCACATGCTTGTGGCGTTCGACCCGGACGAAGGCTTCCGTCCATATGAGCAGGAGGCGATTGTCGCGAATGGGGAGGAGACGCCCGCCAACCTTGTTCTGGTTCCGTCTCCTCGGGTAAGTGTCACTTTCCACATCTTTTTGCCGACGGGCACTCCTCAGGGGGCACCGGTTCGGCTGATTGGGAATCTCCTGGCCCTCGGGAATACCTTCGAACCGGGTCCGGCCGGTTCAATGATTGAGCCAACGCGGGCGCCTGCGCTCACACCTCTTCCGGATGGCTCCTCAGTCGTCGTTCTCTCCTTGCCGGTCGGGTTCCACTTGAGGTACAAGGTCACATTGGGGGATGGATTCTGGAACGCCGAACACACCCAGAATGGCGTGATGATCGTGCGGGAATTGGACGTCCCCAGCCGCGACCTGCTGGTCAATGTCGGGGTGGTTTCCTGGGGATCCAATCCCCAAGAGGCGGTGACGTTCAACCTCAATGTTCCACCCGGGCTGCCCGCGACGGAGTGGGTCGCAATCCAGTTCAGCCCCTTCCCGGGGATTTGGATGGAGCCGTTGCCAATGTGGCCGTTGGGCGCGCAGCGCTGGACCTACGCCCTCTTCAGCCCATTAGGGTGGCCGGGAAACATTGCCTATCGCTACTGTCGGAATGGCGATTGCGGGGTGGCGGATGACGCCGCCACGGCGGGCCTCAATCCCAAGGGTCGCCAGCTGGCCCCAGCACCTCTTCCCCAGACTCTGGAAGACACGGTCCAATCCTGGGTCGGCTGGAGCGGGGCGCCGGTTGCGCCGCTGGCGCCCCCTCCCATCTCGGCCCGCCCTGATTTCCGTGCCGGCGTGGTCCTCTCCCCTGGGAATTGGCCGCCACCCTACGAACCGACGCTCGTGGACCTGGTGGGCCTCCATCCGCAGTGGCTCCTGCTCAGCCCCAGCTGGTACTTGGGCTCAGCCAACCCGCTTCCGGAGATTAAGTACCTTCCGCAGGATGGTTCTTCTTTGAGGCAGGAGTTGCTGACGCAGATTGCGACAGCCCGAGCCGCCGGACTGCAGGTTGGCTTGGCTCCAGCGCTTCAGCCGACCTCCGGGACCCTGGGAGCTTGGTGGGCCTCGGGTGCCAAGGGGCTGGACTGGTGGAACGCGTGGTTCTCGGCCTATCGTGACTTTCTGGTCTCCTATGCTGATCTGGCGCAGGAGGCGGGGGTCCAGGAGCTGGTCGTGGCCCGCGCCGAGGTGCTTCCCGCATTGCCTGGCACAGCCGGAGCGTCCCCCGACGCCGATACGCGCTGGCGAGTTCTTATCCGCGACATTCGCGCTCATTTCTCGGGGAGGATCGGCATAGAGCTCTTGCTGACCGACCATCTGCAAGCGGTACCGACGTTTCTGGACGAGGTGGATGACATCTACATCCAGGTGCGGACGCCGCTTGCTTCTGGGGACGGTGCCAGCACGGGCGACATGACCAGCGTCGCGGGCTCCGTCATTGATAACAACTTGTCCGCCCTGCGGGCCACGGCCAAGCCCCTCCTGCTCGAGGCCGCGTTTGCCTCCGCCAATGGGGGCGCCTCCGGATGTCCTCGAGATTCTGCGGGCCATTGCCTTGCGCTCGAGACGCTCATTCCCGGGTCGCCGCTTGCCCTCACAACGCCTGTCAATCTTGATCTTCAGTCGCGCGCAGTACAGTCGTTGCTGGCTGCGGCGGCCAGCCGTAACTGGATTGGAGGTTTTCTGACTTGGGACTACTATCCCCCGGTGGGCTTGCAGGATGCGTCTGCTTCCGTTCACGGCAAGCCCGCGGAGGCAGTCCTCAGCGCCTACTTTCAGGTGCTAAGGTAAGGGTTTCGCCCCCCGCCCTGGGTTCAGGCGCAGGACCTATTGCGAGAGCTTGGCGCCAGGTGAAGCCAGGTCCCGCACGGAGGTCGCGACAGGCGCATGAGCCTCGAGCCTGCGGGCGGCGCGAACTCCTTTTTCCCTTCAAGAGACTTTCAGCAAGCATTGCTTAGCCGCGCCGCAGGGAGCGTGTCTTTTGCAAACTACCTCATGGTTGGGAGAATGCGCCATGGAAATCCTGGAAGAAGGCCAAGGCCAGCTTATCGGGTGGCACGACCCAGACGAAAACCGGGAATGGGTTCTCAGCCACAAACCCCGCGATCTGCGCGACAAGCGCATGTCCGTTCGCGAGGCGGTTGGCCGCTTCCTGCAGGATGGCGATTACTTGGCCGTCGGCGGCTTCGGTCACATCCGTGTGCCCATGGCCCTGGTCTATGAAATCATTCGCCAAAAGAAGCGGAACCTCATCATGGCCGGCAAGACCGCAGTCCACGATGCGGATCTCATGATCGGGGCAGGCTGCGTGAATCGGATCGAAGTGGCTTACGCCTTTGGGCACGAGCTCCGAGGCTTGTCGCCGGCGGGCCGGCGCGCCGTGGAGAGCGGACAATGCGAGGTGGTATCGGAGATCTCGAATGCCGGGTATCAATGGCGCTTCCTGGCGGGGATGATGGGGGTCCCTTTTGTCCCCGCGCGCAACCTGCTGGGTACGGATACCCTGAAGAAGAGCGCCTGCAAAGTAGTTCGGGATCCTTGGAGCGGCAAGCCGGTGTGCTTGATCCCGGCGGCCTACCCGGATGTCGCATTGTTTCACGTGCCTCGCTGTGACATCTACGGCAATGCGCAGATTGAAGGCATCTTGATCATGGATTTCGAGCTGGCCCGAGCGGCGCGTCGTGTGATCCTGACGACGGAGGAAATCGTGCCCACCGAGGTCATTCGCAACAACCCCGGCCTGACCGTCATCCCCTTCTTCTTGGTCGACGCAGTCTGCGAGGTTCCCTTTGGGGCTCACCCGACCCTGATGCCCTACCGGTACTACTTCGATGAGGATCACATTGGCGAATGGCTGAGTTCGGCCCGAACCCCTGAGGGCGCCGTGACCTACCTCAATAAGTATGTTTATGGGGTGCAAGACTTCGACGAGTACCTTGGCTTGGTGGGGGGAACGCGGCGACTCACCTACCTGAAGCAGGTGGAAGATATGCGCGCACCGCTCTCTGCACCCTGGCTACGAAAGAAGTAAGGAGGCCGGCCATGGCGGATGAATATGGGGTGTTCTCTCAGACGGAGCTCATGGCCTGCGCGGGAGCCCACACGCTGGCCGACGGATGCTCGGTCTTGGTCGGCACCGGCCTTCCGATGATCGCCGCGATATTGGCCCAGAGAACCCACGCGAAGAATCTTCTCATCATCTTCGAGGCTGGAGGGATTGGACCCCAGATCCCGGTGCTCCCCATCTCGGTGGGAGACTCTCGAACTTTCTACCGGGCGGTGGCCGCTTCCAGCATGCACAGCGTGATGAGCGCCTGCCAGGCGGGCTACGTGGACTTTGGTTTTCTCGGGGCGGCCATGATGGACCCCTTCGGGAATCTGAACACGACGGTTATCGGGGAATGGGAGCATCCGCAGGTGCGCCTGCCCGGTAGCGGGGGCGCAAACGACGTAGGCTCGCTCTGCCAGCGCACGATCATCATCATCCGCCAGGACGTTCGTCGTTTTGTCAGTAAGGTCGATTTCATCACGACTCCCGGGTACCTGGACGGCCCCGGAGCCCGAGAACGAGCCGGACTGCCCAGAGGGACCGGACCCTTCCGCGTGATCACGCAATTCGCCGTGTACGACTTTGAGGAGGAAACCAAGCGCCTTCGGCTACTGGCACTTCACCCCGGGGTTACCCTTGAACAAGTTAAGGCGAACTCTTCCTTCGAGATCATCATCCCAGCGGAAGTGAGGGTATTGGAGCCCCCCAGTTCTGAGGAGCGACGACTCCTGAGGGAGATCGATCCCCTCGGGATGGTCATCGGCAAGTAGCGCTGCGCTCACGACGGCGGTCGAAAGTGGTCCGGCTTGGCCCGGATTCGCGCAAGAGCAGACCCACCCGGCCAGAAACCAGCCTAGCGTATCAAGCTATGTGTTGTATCCGCAACAGGCGCATGGATCGAGTCCTTGGGTTGGTCTGGTCAAGCGACCTCCAGGGCCAACCTATGGGGCCCCCGGGGCGGGATGCCTGGGAGGCGGATCAGCTGAGCGTCCTTGTCCTCGCCTCGACCTTGGCTGCTTGGGGCAGGATCCTGGGCGGATCGTGTAAGCTGGCTGTCAATCAGTCATCCGGCAGCAGCAATGTCCTTCTGGGCTCGATCGCAGCTGCGGTCACCGGTGGGACCAGCCTTTTTTGAGGCCGGGGAACACTGGGTCTCTCGGTTCGGTCCGCTGGTGATCGGGTCGATTTCCAACGGGAGGGACTTAATTGCCCTTTCTTCCTACATTAAGTTCATGGTGACCGGCGTGGTTCTGCTCCTCGCCGTCATGTTGGATGCCTACGCGAGATCAGGCCGGGAGAGGAGCAGTCGCTAGACAGCCGACCCCATCGATGAACTCCGTTGGAAAGGCCAGCACGGTTGGAGAAACGAACCGGCTGACCCGGCCAAGGGAAAGGGACCGACACTTGGCCGGCCTTTTCTTTTCGGCGCAGGCCGGCACAGGCGGGAGGGCTCCCCCCCTTTGGGCAGGCTCCCGAGACTGCTGCGGGTCAGATGAAAGGGAGTTGGAATAGGAATCGTTGAGTCTGGATCCGGCCGCTCGCAACAGCGCCCAAGCCAGGAGCGGGTTGCTGAGTTGGGCGACTGCCTGAGTCTCCTCGTACAACTCCTCCGCTCGCCTCCCCAGACGCGACCCAGGCCCAGTGACATTCGGCATGTGACAGTCTCCAATCAGGCCCTAGAATGAGTCATGGCAGCCACGCTGTGGGGGACGTTTCGAAGTTGTTCTTTGTTGTCGCGGACCCTTTCAGATTGCCCCCCTGGCAAGGTTCGATTGGCGGACGGCGGCGATCTCGTGAAGCTGCCCCGCGGGCGACGCGAGGGGCTCAAGAAGCGAGTTGAGTGCGCCCGGAGATCCTCGCCCTCCGGTCCGGAGTTCCCACACGGAAGCGGACTGCCTCTGGATCCCATCGCCAAGGAACCGACCACGCGAGGACCCCCATGGAATTCGAACTCAGCGAAGAGCAACGGATGTGGCAGCAGGCAATCCACGATTTCTGCGAGCAAGAAGTCAGCCCCCGGGCACGGCATGTCGACGAAACCGGCGAGTTCAACTGGGAAGCTGTCCACAAGATGGGACCGCTGGGGCTGCTGGGCCTGAACATCCCAGAGGAATTCGGCGGCCCGAGCGTGGACGCGATCAGCGCGGCGATCGCAATCGAGGAGCTGGCCCGGGCCTGCGGGAGCACCGCCCTGGCCATCGCGGCCCACAACAGCCTTGGATGTGGCCCTCTGGTGTTGTTCGGCACGCAGGCGCAAAAGCAACGCTGGCTGCCCCGACTCGCCCGCGGAGAGGGAAGGCTGGCGGCCCTGGCTCTGACCGAATCGGGGGCAGGTTCTGATCTTATGGGGGGCGTGCGGACCCGAGCGTGGCGGGAGGGCGCCGGATGGCTTATCCGCGGATCGAAGATGTGGTGCACCAACGCCAGCGTCGCAGACCTTATCATCACACTCGTTCGAACGGACCCAGGGGGAGGTTCGCATTCGCTCAGTCTGATCCTGGTCCCCACGGAGGCCGAGGGATTGACTATTGGTCCAGCCGAGAAGAAGATGGGGCTGAGGGGTTCGCCCACCCACGCGGTGACCTACGAGGATGTTCGTGTCCCCGCAGACTTCCTGCTGGGGGAAGAGGGACACGGCCTGCAAATGGCACTGGCGGTGCTTGATGGCGGGCGGATCGGCATCGGCGCGCTGGCCGTCGGACTGGCACAGGCCGCCTTCGAGCAGGCCGTCCGGTACGCCAAAGAACGGAATGCATTCGGAGTCCCGATCAGTGCCCATCAAGCGATCCAGTGGATGCTCGCCGACGCGGCCACTGAAATTGAAGCCGCCCGAGGAATGGTCCATCGCGCGGCCTGGTTCAAGCAAACTGGCAAACCATTCACCTTGCAGGCGGCCATGGCCAAGCTGTTCGCAACGGAAATGGCCGAACGTGTCTGTCGGAATGCGATCCAGGTGCACGGAGGCTACGGATACTCGGCCGAGTACCCGGTGGAGCGCATCTACCGAGATGCGCGCTTGATGACCATTGGGGAAGGCACGAGTGAGATGCAGCGCCTGGTGATCGCCAAGCGCATTCTGGCCTAGAGGGCCTCGCCTGTGAGGAGCCGAGAAGCCTCTGTGGCACTGGGCTCCTCTTTTTTTCATGGAGCCGGTGGTGGGCGAAAATCGCCGTACCCGCCTAGCGGAGGAGGTGTGGAGATTCCAGCAGGCGGCGGCATCCACCTCCGGCGCTGGGCCGCCTCCGAAACCACCTGGCCCATCCGAACTGAGCGTCCGTGGGTCGGGTCCTTCCGGCCCCTGCCGCTGTCCGGGAAGGGGCCTTCGGCTGTGGCTCTCTCAGGGAAACCCGGCGCGGTCTTTGCCCCCATCCTTCAGGCCGAGTTGGCGGAAATCATTCGCTCGGCCTAGACCGTCACGCCCTCAAAGAGATCGTGCTCGCGCGAGCGCGGAGGCTCGGAAGGAACCGCACGCATGAAGGTTTCCTCCGCCGCAAGCAGCCGTTGCAGCCCGGACAGCGGACCCAGCAGCCGTCCGCCTCCCTGACTGGAATGGCAGGCGGAGGCTTCATCCTTGGCCTTGAGCACGCTGCGAATGGAGATCGCAGCGTGGATCGGGAATTCCACGTCGGCGAAGGAAGTCAGGTCGATATCCCGGTTGTGCCCAAACTTGCGGGGATCTCGGCCGAAGAGGGGGAGTAGCCGCACTGCAAGACGGAAGAATCGCCTGGAGATAGTGTGGAAATAAAGCTTTTGAGGGGAGTGCGCCGGGAGACCATCCAGCTCGACAGATTTGTCTCCCGCCATCCGAAAGGCCTCCACGGTGGCATTGTGAATTGCGATGTGATCCGGGTGGCGATAACCGCCGATGGGATCAAAGGTGATGACCACCTGTGGACGAATCTGGCGAATGAGGGCTGCGACCTTTCGGGCCACCTGGGGCGTGGGTTGGGCCGCCAGCGCTTCTGGGTTACGGTTATCAGGCGATCC
Organism: Anaerolineales bacterium; assembly: GCA_049516595.1. Lineage (GTDB taxonomy): Bacteria > Chloroflexota > Anaerolineae > Anaerolineales > RBG-16-64-43 > JBEKHT01. Next base: position 13,846 of record JBEKSY010000035.1, on the reverse strand, counting down.
GGTCATGCCCGAATCGCGGTAGTTTAGGAAATAGACGTCCTTCAGTCCCAGGATCTCGGCCGCGCAGCGAAGCTCCGCCCTGCGCATTTCGCCCGAGGACTTGAATCCGCGCAGATCCGGCGGAGCCACCCCCACCTCGCCGGAGGTGGCGCAAATCAAGTAGACCTCGACCCCGCGTCGGGCGTAATAGGCCAGCGTTCCACCGGTACCAAAAGTCTCGTCATCTGGGTGCGCAAGCACGGCCAGTAGTCGCAATTCGTGCCCGTCCGTGAAAGGATGACTCTGCTCACTCACTTTACTCTCCCCTTCCGCCTTTCCTTCTCTGACACTCTTGGGCAACTGGAAAATATTCTACCGCAGCTCATTTTGGAGCCCAGGGTGGGCATAGCGACGAGGGCAGAGGCCCTGGGCAGGAGGGACGCGATCTTCTTGTGGCTTGGCGGATGAGGGCTGGGAGCACGCAGGGCTTCAGCTGGTTCCAGGCCCGAGCGGGCAGCCCGGTTCCCCAGCGATCAAGGTAGCCGCGGCCTTTGGCCAGGCTAGTCCCGCCGGCACAAACCGAGTTCGTCAGCTATCCGTTCCGCCTCGGCGTGTTCGCAAGGTGTGATTCTTCGGTTGAGGACGGGAGACTCCCGGGCCCGGAAAGCAGGACGGTACTGGTCCATGAGATTGAGATAAGTGCTGGTCGAGATTTCCTCGGCGGTGAAGATCAGGGCCTCTCGCGTCCCTGCCAGCCCGTTCGGCAATACCAGATGCCGGGCGAGCAAACCATGAAGGGCCAGCCCTTCCTCGCTGAGAATGAGATCCCCGACCTGGCGATGCATTTCCCGGACGGCGGCTTGGTTGACGGAGGGGTAGTTGATCACGCGCGAGATCTGCTGGGAGGTCTTGGCTTGGCCATATTTGAGGTCAGGCATATAGATGTCGATGACGCCGTCCAGAAGAGCGAGGGCCTCGGGGGAATCATAGCCCCCCGTGTTGTACACCAGGGGGAGATTCAGTCCGCCTTCCGTTGCCAAGGGCAGAGCTTCGAGTATCTGAGCGATGACGTGGCTGGGCGAAACGAGGTTAATGTTATGGCAACCGCGGCCTTGCAGCTCCAGCATGCTCTCGGCCAATTGCCTCGGGCCGAGGGCTTTCCCAATCAGATTCTGGCTAATATCAGAATTCTGGCAGTATTGGCATCGCAAATTGCATCCGGCGAAAAAGATCGTACCCGAACCCCGCCAGCCGGTGAGGGGAGCCTCCTCTCCCAGGTGCGGGTGGGAAGCGGCGACCCAGGCCCAGCGCCCTACTCGGCAAGGCCCCTCGCGTTCGTTTCGGTTCAGCCGGCAATAGCGGGCGCAAAGGTCGCAGGACTCCAGGTGCCGCAGGGCTTGCGCAGCGCGGTGAGCAAGTTCCCCCGATCTCTGAAGCCATAGGTACGCGGGCACGAAATCTTGGGCGCGCATGCGAAGGGCGGGCCTCCAGGGTCAAGGATTCTCGGATAGGCCCCCCTGGCCCTCCGGCCCGCTTGTGCCCGGAAGGCGCATGGTGGGCAGGGGACCCGGAGCAACCCGCCGCAGCCCGGCGGCCAGCGCAGCTCGGCGAGCGAGATCCATCTCGTCCGGCATCGGACCGCGACCTAGGGTCCCGCCCTTCTTGATTCCTTTGGCCGGACGATAGTCGTCTAGAAGATAGAGAAACGTGTCCGGGGAGATCTCGTGCGAGAGGAAGCGGGCGACTCGGGTGGTGCCAGCCACTCGGTTGGGCAGGACCCAATGACGGACCAGCAGCCCCCGCAGAGCCAAGCCTTCGGAACTGAGCAGGAGATCTCCGACCTGGCGATGCATCTCTCGCACCGCCAGCCGATTGACCCGAGGGTAGTCCGACAGTTTCAAATAGCGCCGCGCATCTCGGGCGTACCCGACCAGCATATCGGTGGCAAAGACATCCACAACGCCCTCCAGCAGGCGCAACGCTTCAAACGAGTCGTACCCTTGGGTGTTGTAGATCAGGGGCAGGCGCAGTCCGCCCTCGACCGCAAGAGCCAGGGCCTCAAGGATCTGGGCGACCACAAAACTCGGGAAGAGGAGATTGATGTTGTGGCATCCGAGGCCTTGCAACTCGAGCAGGATTCTTGCAAGTTCGTCCGGCTCCATTTCCCGGCCCGTTTCGTGGGCGGGGGTCTGCGCATCCGTCCCGGCGGGGCGGGGCAGTTCGGTCGTCGAGCGAAAGACCAGAGGCTGCCCTTCCAGGAAGACCGCCCCGGACCCCCGCCAGCCGGCCAGGGCAGGGAGTTCGCCAAAATGGGGGATGAAGGAGATCAGGCGTGCCTTTGCCGCGATTCCGCAGACCCCAGGCCCTCGGTTTCGGTCAGCATGACAGACGTAAGGGCAGAGGTCGCAGCGCATCATCCGGGCGCGAGCCTGATCCGCGCGACGGCGAAGATCCCCTCGCCCGAGACGCTCCAAATAGATTGGAGTGTATTGGAACTCGCGCATTGGAAACCTCGGGAGATCCCCTCCCTCAGGCACTCAGGCCGAAGCGCTCGCGCGCATTCCGAGGAGGAGGATTGTTCAGTTCAACCCTCGCGGCCATGGGCGAATCCGTTGTCTCTTCGGACTCCCCTGGGCCAGACCAACCTCTGGCTTGGGGGATGGGGGACCGGAGGGCGAGGCGGGTCCTAGAAGGGCCAGGAGAGAAAGGACTCCTTGACCGATGCTGACGGCAGGTCGCATTTTCCAAGCCTAGCCGATTCGGTTTACCACCCTCTCAAGAAACTGAAAAAATGGGGTGGGATAAACGCCGAGCACCATGACGATGCCCGCAAGCACAACCAGGGCAATCCCCTCGCCCCAGGAAAGGAGGCGAACGGGCAGGGGCGCCTCTTCAGCCGGCCGGCGACAGAGAACCAACACCACCCGCATGTAGTAGAAAACCCCAACCACGCTTGCGACCACGAGCAGGATGAGGAGGAACCAGAGCGAGGCCTCCATCCCCGCGACGGCAACATAGAACTTCATCAGCAAGCCAGCGGTCGGCGGCACTCCGGCCAGGGCGATGAGAGAAATGGTCAAGACGATGGCCAACCCGGGCTGGCGATAGAACAATCCGCGATACTCCTCCAGATCCTCCACCTCATGGTCAGGGCTGGACAGCGCGCTGACCACCCCGAAGGCACCCAAGGTGACGGCAAAATAGGCGGTCAAATAGAAGGCCACGGCGGGCCGAGCTGACGGGCCAAGGGCAAGCAGGGGGATCAGAAGGTAGCCGAGGTGAGCAATCGACGAATACGCGAGAATGCGTTTCAGATTGCTTTGCATCAAAGCCAAGAGGTTTCCGGCGAGCATGGACGCGATGCAGATGACGGCAAACATCCACCATAGCGATCGATCGGCGTGAATGGCCGGTTGCCCGAAGAATCTCAGAAACAGCACAAGAAGGCTCCCCTTCGAGACTGTGGCGATAAACCCGGTCACGGGAGCAGGGGCTCCCTGGTACACGTCGGGTGTCCAAACGTGGAAGGGAACCAGTGCAAGCTCGAATCCGATCCCGACGGCCAACAGCCCGTATCCCACCAGAAGAAAGAGATGGGAGGCTCCCGGGGCGGGGCTGGCCAGTAGGAGTCCCGAGAATTCCAGGGTGCCGAGCTGGTCGTAGATGAAAGCCATTCCGAGGAGCAAGAACGCGGAGGCGGCGGCGGAAAGAATCAGGTACTTGAATCCCGCCTCGAGGGGTGCACGCCCATGCTTGGGATAGGAGATCATCACGTACAACGGGACGCTCAGGATTCCGAGCCCAAGAAAAAAGCTCGCGAAGTGGTTGCTGACCACCAGGACACATGCACCCAATGTGGCCAGAAGTAGCAGGACGTAGTACTCCTCCTGGTTCCCGTGGGCGCCCCGCAGGTACCCGTACGAGAGCGCTGCGACAACGAGTCCGCCGAGTACCATCAACCCAAGGAAGTAGAGTGCGTACTGGTCGACGAGGATCAGGGAAGTCACTTGGGCCGGCAGGGTCCGGGCGAGGAAAGGTAAGCTCGCCACGGCACCCAGGTAGGTCAAGAGGGTCAGCAGCCACGCGGGGCGGTGATGTCGATAAAAGGCGATTTGCAACATCACCACAATAGCCCCAAAGCCAAGGATCAGCAGCGGCAGAATGGGAATGAAGTCCGATAGCGTCATGGCTGAGTGTTCCCTGCTGGGTGGATGGCCCTCGCCACCCTCCGTCCAGAAGAATTACCGGCGGCACCTGCCCCGGACCGAAAATCGGCCGAGGCTTCAGCGTACGGTTAGCCTCTTAGATCGCTGGCCGCATCGATGTCCAGTGTGCGATAGCGGTGGTGGAACTGGATTAGAAGCGCGAGCCCAACCGACAGCTCAGCCGCCGCCACCGTCAGTATGAAAATGAACATCACCTGGCCGTCGGCCTGAGCCCAGCGAGATCCGGCGACGACGAAGGCTAAGCCGGCCGCGTTGAGCATGATCTCGAGAGAAAGTAGGATGAAAAAGAGGTTCCGCCGTACAATCACCCCCAGCGCACCCAAGCCGAACAGGATGCCCGCCAGAACCAAACCATACAGGGTGGGGACCGTGGCCATCTCGCACCTTCCTCCTTGAGTGTCTCAGTCTTCCTCGCGCATCCCCGCGTGAAAGGCGGCCACAAGGCCGGCCAGGAGAACCAACGAGGCAAGCTCTACGCCCAAGAGATACGGGCCGAGGAGGGTGAGGCTAACTGCCTTGGGGGTAACGATTTGCGCTGGCGGCGCGGCCGGACCCTCGTGAAGGATCACGTAGACCAACTCGCCGATCAGGATCACGGCCAGAAAGGCCGGCCCGCCCCAGGTGGCGGGATGAAACCAGAGGCGTTCCTGCTCGGTCGCCTCCGGTCCAACGTTGAGCAACATGACCACGAAGACGAACAGGACCATGATGGCCCCGGCATAAATGATCACCTCGAGGATTGCCGCAAAGGGAGCGCCCAGGGTAAAGAAGGCAAGAGCCACAGCCAGCAGGGAAACGATCGTGTACAGGAGCGCGTGGACGGCGTTCAGGCGGGAGATGGCCAGGATGGTCGACAGGACGGCCACGGCACCGGCCAGATAGAAGATCGCATTCATGCCACCTTCCTCCTCCAATGAGCTCGAGACCCCTCACGGCATCAAGGAGCGCAGCTCCACGGGGCGGTCCTCGTTCTCGGCTTCCCCCTTGTCCTTCCCAGGAATCTTCACGCCCGAGACCCGGTAGAAGTTGTATCCCGGATACTTCCCGGGGCCATTGATGAGGAGATCTTCCTTCTCATAGACCAAGTGTTGCCGATCGGGCTCGCACATTTCAAAGTCGGGAGTGAGCTGAATGGCATCGGTCGGGCAGGCTTCCTCACAGTACCCGCAGAAGATGCACCGGGAGAAGTTGATGCGGAAGAACTCGGGATAGCGGCGCCCGTTCTCGTCCTGCGTGGCCTGCAGGGAAATGCAGTCGACCGGGCAGGCGGCGGCGCACAGATAGCAAGCCACGCATCGCTCTTGCCCGTCGGGATCACGAGACAGGATGATTCGGCCTCTCCAGCGAGGGGGCAGGTACGCCTTTTTCTCGGGGTAAGGAATCGTCACCTTGCGGCGGAAGAGGTGCAGAAACACGTTCCAAATAGTCCGCAGGGAGCTGAGCATCGCTTTTCCTCTACCCAGTGCCCAACAGGACGGCTCCGGTCACCAGCAGGTTCAGCAAGCTGAGGGGAAGCATGAGCTTCCAGCCGAAAGCCATGAGTTGATCGTACCGCGGCCGGGGCAGGGAGCCCCGGATGAGAATCAGGACGCAGATCACTAGGAACGTCTTGACTGCGAACCAGACGATCGGAGGGAGAAACGGCCCCCGCCAACCCCCGAAGAACAGGGTCACGATCATCGCAGAGGTCAGGGTCAGGCCGATGTACTCAGCGACGTAGAACATCCCGAACTTCATGCCCGAGTACTCGGAATGGTACCCGGCCACCAGTTCGCTGTCGGCCTCCGGGAGGTCGAAAGGCAATCGTCGCGACTCGGCAAGAGCCGCAATCGTAAAAACCACAAAACCGATGATCTGAGGAACCACAAACCAGATGCGGCCTTGGGCTTCCACGATCGAATTCAGGCTGAAGGATCCGGCCAGCATCACCACCCCCATCACCGAGAGCCCCATGAAGACCTCGTAGCTCACCATCTGAGCCGCGGCACGCATTCCCCCCAGCAGCGAATACTTGTTGTTCGAGGCCCATCCCGCAAGCACAATGCCATACACCCCCAGAGAGGACATGGCCAGGAAGAACAAGAGGCCAATATTGAGATCCGCCACGCCGATCCCCGGGGCCAATGGAACGACGGCAAACGAGGCCAGCACCGTGGCGGTGACGATCGCCGGGGCCAGAACAAATACGGGGCGGTCTGCAAAGGGCGGGATCCAGTCTTCTTTCGTGAAGATCTTGATCATGTCGGCCAATACCTGCAGCAGACCAAATGGGCCCACCCGGTTGGGGCCCAGTCGATCCTGCAAAAGGGCCAGCAGTCTCCGCTCCACCCAGATGAGACCGGCGGCAACGAGCAAAGCCGCAATCAGTACCCCGAAGACGACCAGCAGCCAGTGCATCGTCGGACTCATGTCTGGTCCTCAGTTGCCGAGGCGGGAAAAATCGCCTCGACTGGTATGGGAAGATTCAGCCAGGGGAGGCCGGGCAACCCCACTGGAACCCCAACGTGACCCGAAGGGAGGCTTTCCATCGTCTTGGCTCTTCCCTCCACTTCAAAGCTCGCAGTACGAAGCCGGACCTGATCCCCCTCCTCGACTCCCATGGCAGCTGCGTCGCCGGGGTTCAGCGCCAGGTAGGGTGCCGGAGCAAGTTGCCGAATACCCGGGCTAAGCACGGAAAGTTCCTCCGTGCCAAAGAGGTGATAGAGCGGCAGGCAGGTCCACTGGGTGCCGGACACCCTGGGAGAGGGCGCCGGGGGAACGAAGTAGGGATGACCGGCGGAAGAGGGCTCAATCAGCCTTCGCCCCGGATCCCCCCCGCGCAACGGCCCACCGATTTCGCTCTGGAACTTGTTCAGAGCCTGCACCGAGTTCCAGCCCGGGCTCCAGTAGCGGGCGATGAGAGCCGGCGGAGGTTCCCCCTTGAATCCCTCCATCGTGAAGGACATCGGGGTGTCGGGGTCCTCTGGTGGCTTGGGCTCGCTCACGTTGAGCCCGGCGTGCATGGAAGTCCGTCCGCTGTAACGATGTGGCTCGCGCGGCACCTTTGCTCCCGCAATCCGAAAATCTGCTCTCGGACCAATCCCCTGGAGGGAGGCAAAGGCCGGTAGGGCCTGAGAGAGAAGGTCGGTCACTTGGTCGAAGCTCCAACCTCGTTTGCCATCACTCCCGTCGGCTCTGCGCTGGGCGGAACTAAGCCAGCGCCAGCTCTCACAAATCTCCCCCTCCGGGACATATACCTGGAGGAAGCGCTGGGCACGGCCCTCGTTGTTGACGAGCGTCCCGTCGCCCTCGGCAAAGGTGGCCGCCGGAAGAACCAGATCCGCCCGCTCGCTGGTGCGGGTTTCCAGATGGTCAATGACCACCACGGTTTTTGCAGATTGGAGGAGTCCCTCGATGGCCTTCGATTCTCCCCGCCGGAACAAATCGTTTTCGACGATCACAAGCGTTTCGGCGGCGCCGCGGGCCAGCAGAGCCTGGGCCTCGGCCAAGGGGTGAGGGCCCAGGAGCGCCAAGCCGACGCTATTGGACTCGGGGAAGACCAAAGCGACCTTGGCGGATCGGCCGCGGGCGACCAGGGCCCAGGCGACATTCGCCGTCGCGCGAAGGATTTCAGCGCTTCCCGCGCTAAGCCCGGAGATGATCACCGGCCTCTCGGCCTGCAGAAGGGCCTGGGCGATTTCATTCGCAAGATCTTGGACAGGCTTCTCGCTGTCGAAGAAAGCGGGCGCCTTTCCTTCGATCAGATGGGCGACCAAATAGCCCAGGCGGGCGATTTCCAGAGGGCCTGCGGTCCTCTTTTGGGTCGCGATCTCATCGAGCTTGGTCCCCGCGTACGTCGCAAGGAAAAGGGGACTGCGCCTGTCCTGTGCGGCCTCGCGCACGGCGGAATCATGCCAGAGGGGGATCTGCATCTTCGCCGCGATTTTCTTTGCGGCTTGGCGCACCGACTGTCGAACCGCCAGGCCGAGCATCGGGGCGGTATTGATAAGATCCTCTCCGAGGATCAGGACCGCGTCGGACTCCTCCACGTCTCGCAGGGAGGCCGTGGCCGCTGGTCCCTCGCGGAGGAGCTCCAGCGCAAGAGCCATCAAGTCGCTCTGCTTCTCCGAATCTCCGGAAAAGAACCGCTCGGCACCGACCAGCTGGCGCAGCGCGAAGTTGCTCTCGAGAGAGGCGCGGGGCGAACCGATCCCGATCACCTTGCTCCGGTCGCCCAGCCACTGGGCGAAATACCCGAGGGCCTCCTCGCCGCCAAGTGTCTCGGCCTCTTGCCCCACGCTGCGGCGCAAGCGCGGCTTGCGGAGGCGATTCTCGCTGTTGACGAATTCGTACCCGAACCGGCCCCGGTCGCAAAGAAAGTAGCCGTTCACTTCGTGGTGGTAGCGATTGAGGATCCGACGAAGGCTCCCGTAGCGCTCGGCTGCGATCGTGTTGCACCCCAGGCTGCACGCCGTGCAGAGGGAAGGGGCCGTCTGCAGGTCCCACTTGCGTGTGTAATGGCGTTGAAGGGTCTTGTCGGTGAACACCCCCGTCGGGCAGACCTCGACGAGGTTCCCGCTGAACTCACTTTGGAGAATCCCGTCCGAAGCTCTTCCAAAATACACATGGTTGCGCAAGACGAATGGACCAAAATCCTTTCCGCCGGCGTAATCGTTGTAGAAACGGGTACAGCGATAGCACTGAATGCACCGATTCATCTCGTGATGGACGAGGGGACCCAGATCCTGATTGTAGAAGGTCCGTTTCTTGCCTCGGTAGTGACGGTAGTTGTGCCCGGTCATCACCGTCATGTCCTGCAGGTGGCACTCGCCCCCCTCGTCACAGATGGGGCAGTCATGGGGATGGTTGACCATCATCGTTTCGATGATGCTCTCTCGGAATTGCCGTGCCTGTGGATCCGTGATCGATATGCGGGTACCGTCGAGCGCGGGAGTCATACAAGCCATCACCAGCCCCCCACGCGTGTCCTTCTCGCCGTGGAATTGTGTGACGGCGCACTGGCGGCAGGCCCCCACCGAGTGCAGGGCGGGGTGCCAGCAGAAATAGGGCAGATTAAACCCAAGCGATAGCAAGGTTTGCAAGAGATTCTTGCTCGGGTCGACCTCAAAGACCTTCCCGTCCACCTCGATCTTTGCCACCAACTACCTCCAGGGGCAGCGCCGCTCGCGGATATGTCTCTCGAAGTCCTCACGGAAGTACTTGAGCGCACTCTGCAGAGGCTCGGCGGCGCCCGGCGCGAATGCGCAATAGGTGTGACCGGGAGCCAGAAAGCGGGCATGCGCCTCGAGTTGCTCGAGGTCCTCCAGTCGTCCCTCGCCGGCCTCGATCCCGGCCAAGAGTTGCTCGATGTATTGCAATCCGCCCCAGCAGGGCGTGCACCAGCCGCACGACTCTTGCGCGAAGAAGTGTTCCAGATTGAGAACCATCCCGACCGGACAGGAGTGGTCATCGAGCACGATCATGGTCCCGGTTCCCAGGCGGCTACCGGCTTGTTGGACAGAATCGAAGTCCATCTTGACGTCCAGATGCGCGTCCGTGAGAAATTCGGTAGAGGCTCCGCCTGGCAGAATCCCTCTCAGGCGGTAGCCCTCGCGCATGCCGCCAGCCTGTCCCTCCAGGATCTCCCGGATCGGAGTGCCCATGGGTAGCTCCCACAAACCAGGTCGCTTTACCCTTCCGCTGACGCCGTATAGTTTCGTTCCGGCATCATGGGAGGGAGACAAAGCCCTGAACCAATCCGCGCCTCTCAGGACAATGTGCGGCACGTTCGAGAGCGTCTCCACGTTGTTGACGATGGTCGGTTTTCCCCAGAGGCCGCTGGCCTGGGGGAAGGGGGGTTTGGAGCGCGGGTTGGCTCGTTTCCCCTCCAGCGCGTTAAGCAAGCCGGTCTCTTCACCTGCCATGTATCGCCCCGCGCTCAAATGCAGTCTCATTTCCAGGCTGAAATCTGAGCCCAGGATGTTCTTGCCGAGATAACCCGCCCGATGGGCTTCCTCCATGGCAGCGCGCAGGGTTTGCTCCGCTTCCTTATACTCGAAGCGCAGGAAGATAAAGGCAACGTCGGCCTGAATGGCATACGCACCCAGGATCAGGCCCTCCATCAGCTGGTGGGGGTTCCTCTCGAGGAGCAGGCGATCTTTGAACGTCCCTGGCTCCATCTCGTCCGCGTTCGCAATCATGTACTTGGGCCGCGGGGCTCCCTCCCCTAGGGGGACGAAGCTCCACTTGGGCCCGGTGAGAAACCCGGCACCGCCTCGCCCTCGCAGGTTGGAGTCCTTGACAACCTGAGTGACCTCCTGAGGGGACAGGTCATGCAGGGCCTTGCGCAGCGCCTGGTACCCGCTGGCTTTCTCGTATTGCGCAAGGGTGAGAGGTCCGTCGGGGCGCATTGCCTCGGTGAGCGGCCTTTCCATCAGGTCCTCCGATCCCGGTACTCGGCAAGGATGGGCTCGATGTCGCGGCCATCAAGATCGCGGTAAAGGTCGCCGTCAACCATCATCGCGGGTGCGCGGTCACAGGTCCCCAGGCAAACGATGGGCAAGAGCGTGAACTGCCCGTCGGAGGTGGTCTCACCGAACTCCACCCCCAGGGATCGGACCAGTCTCTGCTGGAGCTGGTCATAGCCGGTGAGCCAACAGCTCACACTGTTGCAGACCAGGATCACATGTCGGCCAACCGGTTTGCGAAAAATGTGATTGTAGAAAGTAGCAACGGAGTCGAGTTCCTCGGGAGTCATCCCCAGCACAGCGGCGATGTCCCGAAGTGCCTCGTCGTCGACCCAGCCTCGATGCTGCTGGACGATCTTCAGCGCATCGAGGCTGGCGGCGCGCCGGGTTTCATAGTTCCCGAACTCGGCCTGGATTTCCTTGGTTTCCTGCTCCGTCAGCATGAGCCTCAATTCTCCCGGATTTCCTCGGGTGCCGGCCCAGGACTTCACCGGTCCACGTCGGCCAGCACGAAGTCAATGCTTCCCAAAATGGCTAGTAAGTCCGGAACCAACATGCCCCGGCTGAGCATCGGAATCATCTGCAAGTGCGCAAAAGAGGGGGTGCGAATCCTGGTTCGGTAGGACTCCGTATTGCCGTCGCTGATGAGATAGTAGCTGTTGGCCCCCTTGGTGGCCTCCACCAATCCCGCGGCCTCGCCCGGCGGGATGACCGGTCCCCAGGCCACGCTCAAGAAGTGAGTGATCAAGGTCTCGATGTCCTGCCTTGTGCGCTCCTTGCGCGGGGGCGTGGCCAGAGGATGGTCCGACCTATAGTCCCCGGAAGGCATGTTCTTCAAACACTGCTCGATAATGCGCAGACTTTGGCGCATCTCCTCCACACGTACGAGTCCTCGGTCATAGCAATCCCCGTGCGTCGCAGTGGGTATGTCGAATTCAAATTGTTCGTATCCCAAGTAGGGCCGTTTCTTGCGGAAATCCCACTCGAAGCCGCAGGCGCGCAAGCCTGGCCCCGTGGCTCCCCAGTCGATGGCCTCTTCGGCGGTATAGCTCCCCACCCCTTGGGTGCGGGCTTTGAAGATACGGTTTTGGAGGACCATCTTGTCGTACTCTTTGAGACGGGGGGGGAAGTACTTGATGAAATCGCCGACCAGCTGATCCCACCCTTTGGGGAGATCCTGAGCCACGCCCCCGATGCGGGCCCACATCGGATGCATCCGGCCCCCGCATACGGCTTCGACGATGCTGAAGACCCGCTCGCGGTCGGTGAACATGTAAAACACCGGCGAGAGTTGCCCCACATCATTGGCGAAGGTGCCATACCAGACCAGGTGGCTGGAGATACGAAAAAGCTCCGCCAGCATGATGCGGATCACCTTGGCGCGGTCGGGCACCTCAATCCCCGCCAGCTTCTCCACGGCCATGAGATAGGGCAGGTTATTCATGATCCCGCCCAAGTAGTCAACCCGATCCGTGTAGGGAATATAGGTATGCCACGACTGGCGCTCGCCCATCTTTTCCGCACCGCGGTGGTGAAAGCCGATCTCGGGAACGGCGTCGACAATGACCTCTCCGTCCAGCTGAAGCACAATGCGCAGAACCCCATGCGTACCGGGATGCTGAGGGCCAAGATTGAGAAACAGGAACTCCGTGTCCTCGGCCTGCTGCCTCAATCCCCACTCCTCGGGATGGAATTTCAAGGCCTTTTGCTCCTCTTCCTGTTTCTCGTCTGGAAGTTGGAAGGGGCCCATCTCCGTGGCCCGGGCGGGGTGTTCCTTGCGCAGGGGGTGACCCGTCCACGTCCGCGGCATGAGAAGGCGCGCAAGGTGAGGATGTCCTTCGAACGTGATGCCGAACATGTCCCACGTCTCGCGCTCGTACCAGTTGGCGTTCGCCCAAAGATTGGTGAGGCTCGGCAGCGTTGGGTACTCTCCGTCGAGCGGCACCTTGATACGCAGGTCGGCATTCCGTTCGAAGGACATCAAGTGATAAACCACCGTAAAGGTGCTCTCCGGCTGTCCCTCGCGATGAACGCGGGTACGTTCATCGATGGCCGTCAGGTCGAACAGCATACGGTAGGGCCGCGCGATCTCCTGTTTCACGAACCCAAGGACTTCCGGCACTCTCGCGCTCGGGACCCACAGCGTTGGGATGCCGTCTTGGGTGCCCTGCTCAGCCAGCACGACACCTGGGAATCGGCTCTCGATCTCCTGCCGAACAGTGGGGGGAACCTGGGCTGTTCTGGTTAGTGGAAGGGAAGTCTCGAATTCGGACATGGGTTGTTTTGAGCCTCAGCAGGTGGGCGCAGCCCTCGGCTGACTCTCATCGGGGTTCGGGGCAGTCAGATCCCCGTTTCCCTTTTCTCTTGTCGGAAATGACCCGGACGTAGCTCTCCCTTTGCGGCGCAGTGCGGAATGATCTTCCGTAGTTTCTCTGCAAACCGGTGATCGAATCCTCTTCCCCGAGGATCGCATGACGATACCTGAGTGACGGCCAGGGAACCGTTGGGTACTGGCCTTCATGCAATCCCCCTGCCTGACCGACCAGGGCAAAGGTCTCAAGCCGCTCCAGGAAGCGAACATTCTCCACCATCCTTCGCCCTTGGCGTAATTTTCATCGTGCGACCCGTGGAATCCTTCGCCATGAAGGGGGCGTCCGGCGGAAAATCTTGAGGGCCACCGAGCTCAGGGGCGGCCACTTGCGCTCTTCTCGGTGGCTACACCTCATCCGGCGGCCGGAGGACGGTGGCCTGGGTGCGCCCTTCGCGCTTCAAATCACGCATGGATTGCGGCGACGGCTTGACCACCCCCTGGGGGCCGATCATCCAGCTCAGGGGGCGTCTTTCCTTGCCGATCGCCTGACTGAGCAAGGTCAGCCCTTCGAGGAACGCATCGGGACGCGGAGGACACCCCGGTACATACATGTCAACCGGCAGGATCTTGTCCACCCCTTGGATCACGCTGTAGATGTCGTACATGCCCCCCGAATTCGCACAAGATCCCATCGAGATAACCCAGCGGGGCTCCATCATCTGTTCATAGAGTCGCTTAATGATGGGCCCCATCTTCACAAAGGGGGTTCCTGCAATCACCATGACATCCGCCTCGCGAGGAGTTCCGCGGATAATCTCGGCCCCAAAGCGGGCGATGTCGTACTTGCTCGTGATGCTTGTGGCCATTTCCACGTAGCAGCAAGA
>JBEKSY010000034.1:0-38698 GCA_049516595.1 Anaerolineales bacterium | reverse complement strand
CACACCTACAACACAATCCGCCCCCACCGCTCCCTTGCCAAAAAGACCCCGGCCGAGTACCTTTACCGCTACCACCCCTGGGCGGCCCCGAAAGCCCATCTGTCGCATATGTCCTGAACCCACGCACGGGCTTGCTTTTGACTGGCGAATCAAGTAGACTTCGCGTGAGCCTCATGTGAGGGGGCCCGAAATGTCATCGGGACGGGAAAAAGCCCTGGAAGTCGCGATCAATCAAATTCGCAAGCAGTTTGGCGAAGGGGCGGTGATGCGCCTCGGCGAGGCAGCCAATCTGCGGGTTGAGGTAATCCCCACCGGATCCTTGGCCCTCGATTTGGCCTTGGGGGTCGGGGGCATTCCCCGCGGTCGCGTGACGGAGATCTTCGGGCCGGAGGCCTCCGGCAAGACCACTCTCTGTCAGCACATTGTTGCCGAAGCGCAGAAGCGCGGAGGCATGTGTGCCTACATTGACATGGAGCACGCTCTCGACCCGACTTATGCGGGACGGTGTGGCGTGAATACCGATGAGCTTTACATCGCCCAGCCCGACACAGGAGAGCAGGCCCTCGAAATCGGCGAGACCTTGGTTCGCTCGGGCGCCGTGGATGTGGTGGTGGTCGATTCGGTTGCTGCGCTCGTCCCGCGCGCGGAGATCGAAGGGGATATGGGCGACGCCACCATGGGCATGCAGGCACGCCTCATGAGCCAGGCGCTGCGCAAGCTATCGGGGGCGATCAAACAGTCCAACACGGTCATGATCTTCACCAATCAATTGCGCCAGAAGATTGGGGTGATGTTCGGCAATCCGGAGACCACCACGGGGGGCATGGCCCTCAAGTTCTACGCCTCCCTGCGCTTGGATGTCCGGAGAATACAGTCGATCAAGGCCGGTGCGGAGGTGGTGGGTAGCCGCACGCGCGTGCGAGTGGTCAAAAACAAAGTCGCGCCGCCCTTCCGGGAGGCGGAATTCGACATTATGTACAACGAGGGGATCTCCAGGGAGGGAGATCTGATCGACATTGGCACCCAGATGGGGCTGATCGCCAAGCGAGGCGCCTTCTTTTCATTCGGAGAGACTCGCATCGGGCAAGGCAGGGAGAACGCCAAACAGTATTTGAAGGAACATCCGGACTTGGCCGCGCAAATTGAGCAGGCCATTCGGGAACAGATCCTCTCGAACCGGGAGGCCATGAAGTTCGGGGCCTCCTCCGGCGATGAAGGAAAGGTAGAAGAAGAGGGAACCTAAGCGCGCGGACGGTATGGCGGATGGAGGCGGCGCGAGAGACGGCTTGCAGAGAACCCCTGGGACGGATTGGTCCGGCCCACTCAGATTTGAGAATCGGTTGAACCATTCGGAAAGGAAAAGCGCAAGTTCTGACGCTCGGACATGATTCGCACGAGGATTGCTCCGGATGGTTTCCGATGCGCCGGGTCTCGGTTGGTTGAGGTCGCCTGAGACCGGCGCGCTAGCCTGAGAAGACGGCGCCGATCGCTCGCGATCGGCGGTGATTGGTTCTTGATGCAGCCGCATCCCGCTGGCGGGTTGGCGGCTGTTTGCATTTCGATCCTGCGATGGCGACTCAGATCCGAGGACTTCGGCTCAGAACAGGTTCCAAGCAGGTCGAGGTCGAGCTCAGCGATGGCCGCTCTCTGACCCTGACCCCGCTGGTGGCCGCGGAGCTGCACCGGGGCGAGACGCTCCGGGCGGAAGACATCGAACGCCTCCAGTCACGTGATCGGGAAGAAAGGCTGTTGCAACGATGTCTGGCACTGATCGCCAGGAGGCCGCGCTCGCGGCAGGAAGTGGCGCAGTATCTCCGTCGTCGCCGGGTTGATCCTGGCCTGGCGGATCGAGTCCTGAGCCGACTGGAGGAGCGAGGCCTGGTGGACGACGCAGAGTTCGCGCGCGCCTGGGTGGAGAACCGCTTGGCGCTTCATCCCCGATCGGAGCGGGCCCTGAGTCAAGAGTTGCGCCTGAAGGGGATCGCCCCCGAGCTGGCGGCCGAGGCGCTTGCGGGTGTCGATGAGGAAGAGGCGGCTTTGCGGCTGGCTCGCAGCAAGGCGGCGCGTTGGCGGGATTGCGAGAAACTCGAATTTGAAAGACGGCTCGGCAATTACCTGGCCAGGCGCGGCTTTTCTTATGAGATCATCCATTCCGTGCTCGACGGACTGTACCTGGAACTACGGTCAGAAGATCCCGGGCCCGAGGAAAGGACCGCCTGACGGGTGTTGGGAGCATCAGGTGGAGCCATTGGCCCACTCAACTGAGAAAGCGAGGCAAGATCATGATACCGACCCTGATTGGGGGAGTTCTAGCGGTCCTGGGGGTCGCCCTTGGCTTAGGGCTGGGTTACGCATACCGCCAGCATCTCTTGGATGTGGCGTCGCAGGAACGGCGGGCCGAGCTCCAAAAGGAGTTGGATGACGCGAATGCGCGGGCCCAGCAAATTGACTTGCAAGCGCGGGATGCGGCCATCCGCATGCGTGACGAGGCGGAGGCGGAAATTGGGCGGCGTCGGACAGACTTGGGCCACGAGGAGGAGCGGCTGCAGCGGCGGCGGGCTGAGGTGGATCATAAGTTGGAGCGCACCGAACAACACGAGCAGGCACTCAACAAGCGACAGAGCGCGCTGGATAAACGCACGAACGAGCTGGACAAGATGCACGCGGACCGGCTGGCGGAGTTGCAGCGCGTTGCGAGCATGAGCGTGGCGGAGGCCAAGGCCCTGTTGGTTGCGGAGGTTGAGCAGGATGCGCGAGCTGACATGGCGCGAACCATCCGTCAGGTCGAGGAAGAAGCCCGCGCCGAGGGCGAGCATCGGGCGCGCGAGATCATTTCGGATGCCGTCCAGCGCGTCGCTTCCGAGCATGTGGCCGAGGTCGCGGTTTCGGTCGTGCCCTTGCCCAGTGAGGAGATGAAGGGGCGCATCATCGGTCGCAACGGTCGCAACATCCGTGCCTTTGAGCAGGCGGCAGGAGTCGACGTGATCGTGGATGACACACCCGAGGCCGTCACCATCTCCTCCTTCGACCCGGTCCGGCGGGAGGTCGCGCGTCGCGGACTGGCCAAGCTGATCCTGGACGGAAGAATCCACCCAGCCCATATTGAAAAGGTGCTTGAGGATTCGCGCACGGAGGTCGAGCAAGTCATTCTGGAGGAAGGCGAGCGTGCCGGTTTTGAGGCCGGCGTTCCTGGACTGCATCCGGAGATCCTTAAGAAACTCGGAACCTTGAAGTTCCGCACCTCGTATGGCCAGAACCAGCACCAGCATGCCATCGAAACGGCGCTCATCGCGGGGATCATTGCGGCCGAGCTGGGGGCCGACGTGGCACTGGCCAAGGCCGGCGGGCTACTGCATGACTTGGGCAAAGCGATGGACCATGACGTGGAGGGAACGCATGCCTCGATCGGGGCCGAGTTCGCTCATCGCTATGGAGTCAACCCCCGCGTGGCCAACATCATCGCCTCCCATCACCACGAGGTGGATCAGGATAGCGTCGAGGCGGTGATTGTTGAGGCGGCGGATGCCATCTCGGGAGCTCGGCCGGGCGCCCGGCGCGAGAACTTGGAGCAATACGTCAAGCGGATCCGCACTTTGGAGGAAATGGCCACCTCTTTCTCCGGGGTGGTTGAGGCGTATGCCCTGCAAGCGGGCCGTGAGGTTCGGATTATCGTCAAGCCGGAGGAACTGGATGATCTCGCCGCGGTGCGCTTGGCCCGCGACATCGCCCGCAAAATTGAGGAGGGCCTGCAGTACCCTGGCCAGATCAAGGTGACCGTGATCCGGGAGACCCGCGCCGTGGACTACGCCAAGTAGCCAATTCGCGCGGGCGCAGGGTGAATCGCCTACGGGAGCGCGGGCTGTCCGTAGAGGAACCAGAAGTCTGGCCGAGGGAAGGCCGACTTGAGGCGGGAATCCCAGAGGAACTCGCCCTCGCGGAAGCGGGAGCGGAGCTCCTGGTCGAGCCTCCCGACCTCGCGGCGATGGGTCGCGTCGAGCAGGGCGGATTCGGGCTGGGAGGCCAGCAAGGCGAGCAGGACGCGCTCGCGAATGTCCTCGGGGTACCGGTCAAGATTGGGCCTGGGGGATTCGGCCAGGTCCTCGAGGTAAGAACGCCATAGGTTCAGATGGCTTCTGGCTTCCACGACGATCTTCCTTGCGACGACGCTCGCCCAACGAGCTCGCAGGGCCTCGATGCGGGAGATCGATCTCTGAAGAACCATCGCGTCGGAAGCGGGCAGGGAGCGTTCCAGCGCGCTGAGCCGGACCCTTGCCAGAACCAGCCCCCCCATGGATAGAAGAGGCAGCGCAGGCTGGCCGCGCTTGGATTGCATGGGCCAGTAGATCTCCTTGGATAGCAAGTAGTCCTCGAACTCCTCCGCAGCGGCCTGAACAAAACTCAAGTCGGAGTCGGGAACGTATGCTTGGCGGCCCCATCGGTCGTCCCCCACCATCGGACCCTCAGGCGGTGGCCCCCAGGGTCCGGCGGATGTTGTCAAGCAATGTGCTCAGGCGAACGGGTTTGACCAGGTAGCCCCATCCCAAGGCCCGGCCGGTCTGCTGATCCTCGGGGGATCCCCGCGCTGTGAAAAAGAGAATGGGAGGAGCAGGCGTGTGCTGCGCAAGCAGGCGACGAGCGACCTCAAATCCGTCGAGATCCGGCAGCATCACATCCAGGACGATCATGTCCGGGTCCTCTTCCGGAACCTTGCGCAGTGCCTCCTCGCCGGAAAGGCACTCGATGACTTCATACCCGGCTCGTTCCAGAGTCAGGGAGATCAGCTTGAGCGTGTCTGGCTCGTCGTCAACCACCAGGATGCGAGACATTCAGATTCTCCCCGGGCATGCAATTGATCGGATTGAGATGAGAGGGTTGGGAGCCGGAACTCATTGTACGTCAGGTTGGGGGGGCGAGCCTCAGCCACCCGGCAGCTTTGGCCGGGAAGGCCGGGAGGATCCTCGCCTCATTATTCGCCGTAGAGCGCACGCTTGGAACGTTTGACTTTGTCCTCCCCGAGCTGGAGGGCCTTCGGGTCGGCGATCTCCGCGTACAGGCTTTCGTCGTACTCCCGGGTGCGGATAACGACCGGCATGGGCACCGCATGCCCGAGAATCAGCGCCTGCTGTCGGGTGTCCAACCGGGCAAGGACCTCGCGTAGCGCGGCGGCCCCTGAAATCCCGGAGAACACGGCGCGGATATCCGCCTCGTTGTCCAGCAGACAGGTCACCCGCGTTCCAATCTGGCTCATGACCTCTTCTTCAATCGCACTCGGACGTTGGTCCACAACGAGCAAGGTCACATTGTATTTGCGAAGCTCGCGAGCAATCACGCCGAAGATGGTGTGCCCAGCAACCTGTGGGTGGAGAAACTTGTGGGCCTCTTCAATCACGATGACCAGGGGCCTGGGCTCTTCGGCTCGCCCTCCGGCGGCAAGGTTCTTGCGCAGGACGTAGCTCTTGTGAATCCGGCGAGTGAGAAAGTTGGCGACCAGGATGTAGGCCTCGAGCATGCTCTCATAGGTCCCGAACTCGAGGACCACGCTGATCCCCGCGTTCAGTCGTGCGAAGATCTGTTCCGTCAGGTCCTCGGCCAAAGGCCCGGGCTGAAGGAACCTCAATCGGTTGAAGAACTCAAACTTCCGTCGGATCGCCCCAAGTGTTCCGGGATACAGGCGCTCGCTTTCGGTGAGTTCTTTGAGCTCCTCGCTCTCTTCCTCAGCCAGGAGCTTGCGGATCCAATCTCGGCCGAGCTTGCGATGCAGGTAGTAGAGGGCTCCTACCTGGATCTCGGTCAAATCCATCAGCCCGGCCAGCAACTCGACATCTTCGGGCTCAATCTGTTGCAAGCTGAGACGCAGCTCCCCATCCACCTTGCTGCCACGGTGACGTGAGGTCTCGGGATCCAGGGTGATCACGCTCACTCGCCCGTCGGTGAAGAGTTGCCGCAGGCCCTTAAACTCGCGTCCGGCCTCGTCACGCACGCTCCAGCCATAGTCATTGTGCATGTCGAAGATCAAGCAGGAGGCCAGGCCTGAGCGGATGACCCCCGCCAGCAGGATGCGAGTGATAAAGGATTTCCCGGTGCCGCTCTTGCCGAACACCCCCGAGGAGCGCTCAACCAACTTGGCCAGGTCCAGATTAACTCGGACTCGGTCCATCTCCAAGGGGGAGCCCACGGGAAAGTGCTGGCGATCCTGGGGGCCGAAAACCAGGTTGACTTCCGCCTCTTCTGCCTCGTAGACCGGGGCAAAGTGAGCCGGGATCGTCTTGAGAGGCCTTGGCTCTCCAGCCCCTTGCCCGAGCACCAGCATCGGGGTGACGTGCATGATTCCGTACGCCACCGTGCCTCGATACACTTGCTTGGTCAAGACATCTTCCGGCGAGGGCAGGTAGTTGGCCAATTCCGGGCGGGAGGACTCGAGCCTCAAATCGGTGATCATGCCAAAAAACCTCTGGCCGGTCTCCCCTTCGACGACCACATACCGGCCGACCGCGAGGCCTTCAATCAGTGTTTGCGGATCGAGCTTCACCTCCAAGCCCTTGGAAAGGGAGCCTCCCAGAACCATGCCGAGTGGGCGCCGGACTTGCCCCAAGGGAGGTCGGCCGAGAAAGGCATCCAGGTCGTTGGGCTCCATGGAATCTCACCCTGCAAAGCGTCGTAGAAGGGAATCGAGTCGGCGCAGATCCTGCGCCAGCAAGCGCGACAACTCGCGGAAGGCTTCCCGGCGGAATTCGGGCTGGTCGGGTTCGTCCAGAGCGGCTAGAGCGTGGCCCAACGAAGCGACCAGGGCCTCATCAGGGATTTGGGCGTCCAGAAGAAGTTGGACAAAGCCCATCTGCCACCCTCGCGCTCCCCCCGCCAGGAACTTCTGAAGCTCCTTGGGGTCACAGGGGCGAATCGCCTGGAGGGCCAGGGCCGGCTGGGGGGGCAGACGATGATGGCCCATACCCTGTGCGTCGAAGTAGCCGACATGGACAACCCGCACCTCGATCGGCAGAACCCGCTTTTTCCGCTGATCCTCAATGTACTCCTCACGCACGTCTGCCGAGACCAGTTGGCGAACGAAAGGGTCCTGTTCGAAACGAATGTCCGCGATTGTCCCCAGCACCTTGGGAGACGGAGCGGGGGCATCCGCCTCGGCTTGCACTCGAACGAACGCACCAAACTCGGGGATCTCAACCCCGAGCACCCGGCAGCCCAGGGTAAACTCCGCAACATCGGAGCGCAGGACCCGACCCACCAGTCCCCGCTCCGCAGCTAGATCAACTGGCACGTTTCCTCCCCTTTCTCGGCCGTCCAGGCCGGCAGGTCAAACAGCAGCCGAGCCTTCTGGACAACAAGGTGCCCCTCGCCACCCTCATGATTCTTACCAGGGTCTAGGTTGCGAGGCGGCACGGGTAGGCCAATCGACGCCCATGGCCTGCCTGAGATCATCGGCGGTCCCGTCCCGACCCCGATTAGGTCGTCCTCCCCGGCGGGCGCGGCGAGCTCAACCTATCGCGGATACCCAACGCCCTGGGCGATCGTGGTCCTCTCCGCACCCCTTGAGGACCGAAAAGCTCCCAGGCAGCGTGACCCGCGACAGCGGAAGCCCCTGTCCGCCGCGCACGGGATCGACGGGCGGAGAACAGCCCAAGGCCGAACGGTTCTGCCCTCATCACGGGTCGGACAACCTTGCCACCATAGCACAAAACGGGCGAGCTGGTGCAAGCACTGAACTTCTACTCCGTCCCGGCCCGCAGCGGGGGCCATGAGACCCAAGAGGGAGGCAACCCGCCGACCACCAAGAATCCCTCCGCACTTAGAGGATTTGAGAGCGGCCCGGGACTCCTCCTTTCCCGGAAAGATATCGGGCAAGCTACGGTGCGATGGTTGCCCGGCAGGTGGAGGTCCAAGGCAGAGCTCTCTCCAAGGAGGATGTGTGGCAATCAATCTCGCTTGAGCTCGGCCACGGATTCGACGATCCGCGTCGGACGATAGGGAAACTGTTCCACGGTCTCCCGTGTGCTCACACCGGTGAGAACCAAGATGGTTTCCATACCCCTCTCGATGCCACCTCGAATGTTGGTATCCATCCGGTCGCCCACCACAATGGCATTTTCAGAATGTTCCTCCAGGTGGCGAAGCGCCGTTTGGATCATCAATGGGTTGGGCTTGCCAATGAAGTAAGGCTCCATTCCCGTCGCCGCCCGGATCATGGCAGCGTCGGGCCCCACAACCGGGTACGCCGCCGCCCTGGCCCGGGCCGGAAGAGTCTGGAATGGTGGCAATGAAACGCGAGCCCCCTTTGACCAGGTGCACGGCCTGGGTGAGCCTCGCATAGCTGAAGGTCGTGGTTTCCCCCAACACCACGTAGTCCGGATCGCGATCGGTCAAGGGGTAGCCGACCTGATGGAGCGCCTCGGTCAGTCCGCTTTCGCCGGCGACAAAGGCGGTGCCGGTGGGCATTTGCGTCTTCAGGAAGTCGGCGGTTGCCATCGCCGGGGTGAAGATATGATCCTCCGTCAGGTTCAAGCCCTGGCGTTGGAGAAGATGGCGCAGATCAGTAGGCGTGTACATGGGGTTGTTCGTGAAGATCAGGAACTTGATGCTGCGCGGGTGCAGGGGCGTGACGAATTCCTGAGCCCCGGGAATCAGTTACCCCCGCAGATCACCCCATCCAGATCGATCAAGTAGCTCTTGGTCATGGCTCTCGGCCGCCGCGAGGTAGGCGCAAGAGGCTCGCCCGGGACCCCACCGGGGGCCCCCACCCACTTCCAGGCGGCGAGTCTCCGCAGGTTCCAATGGCTTCTAGGTTATCACACTCACGGACGTTTGGGGCCGGCTTGTGCCAGCGGCCGCTTGGGGAAGGCGATCCGTGCTGGACCAGCGGACCCCTTGTTCCGGTGCCGGGCGAGGGACGCGCGAGGAAGCAGCCGCTTCTAGATCAGGCCGACTTGTTTGGCCACCCGTTGAAAGATGTCTAGCACTTGGCCGAGCTGGGCATCGGTGTGGGTGGCCATGTAACTGGTGCGCAGTAGCTGACCCCCCTCCGGAACGGCTGGAACGAGCACGGGGTTAACGAACACCCCGTTGTCAAACAAGAGTTTCCACATTTGGATGGTGCGTGCTTCGTCTCCCACGAGGATCGGGATGATGGGAGTTTCGGAGTTCCCTGTGTTCAGGCCCATTTGGTGGTAGCCCTCACGCATGCGGACTCCGATCTGATTGATCCGTTCGATCCGTTCGGGTTCCGAGCGCATGATTTCGAGCGCGGCCAAGGCGGCCGCCGCGTTGGCTGGCGGAATGCTGGCGCTGAACATCAGGGCGCGGGCATGATGCTTGATGTAGTGGATTACCTGATCATCGCCGGCGATGAACCCCCCCAGGGAGGCGAAGGATTTGCTGAAGGTGGACATGATAATGTCCACCTGGGGGGTGAGATGGAAGTGCGCGGCGGTGCCCCGACCTCCCCCTAAGATCCCCAGGGCGTGGGCATCGTCCACCATCAGGCGGGCACCGAACTTCTTGCATAACCCGGTCAATTGGGGCAGGGGGGCAATGTCGCCTCCCATGCTATACAGGCCGTCGACCACGACCAGGCGTCCCTGCGGGTCAGAAAGCCTGGCCAGGATTCGCTCCAGGTCTGCCATGTCGTTGTGCCGGAAGCGTTTCGTCTCTCCCCAGGCCAGGCGTGCCCCATCCACGATGCTGGCATGGTCCTCCTTGTCGAGGATCACGACGTCACCGCGACCGACCATGGCGCTGATGGTGCCGAGGTTGGTCTGCATTCCTGTGGAGAAGACCAAGCCAGCCTCTTTTCCTACCCATTGGGCCAGCTCCCGTTCAAGTTGTTCGTGCATCTCCAGGGTCCCGTTCAGGAACCGAGAGCCGGTACAGCTCGTGCCATAACGGTGAATGGCATCGATGGCGGCCTGGCGCACCTTGGGGTGCGTGGTGAGGCCGAGGTAGTTGTTGGAACCGCACATGATCAGGCGGTGGCCCTGGAAGACCGCCTCGGGCCCCTCGTTTTCGGTCAGTGGGATGAAGTACGGATAGATGCCCGCCGCGATGGCATCCCGCGCGATCGTGAACTCGGCACACTTTGCAAAGATGTCCATCAGAACAAGCCTCCCGCGCAAGCGGCTGGAATCATTGGGCAGCCGCGCGCATCTTCTTCTGGGCTCTGGCCACCAGATAGTCCTCCGCCTGCTGCAACACCGTCCGTCCCAGGCCGCTCAGCCAGAAGATTGCCTTTCCCTGAAATCCAGGCAAGATCATATGTTGGCCGTGTTCAATCCCGTGAAGGATGGCTTCGGCGATGGCTTGAGGGCTGGCCAAGCCGACGGCTCCGGCTCCGTACTCCGTCTCGAAGGGCCTGTGTTGTCTGTCGAAAGCCAGTTGAGGGGTCTCCGTGTCAGGCGGAAAAACGACCGAGACACGGATTCCGTGGGATTTCATCTCTGACCGCAGCACGTCGGAGAAGATGTACACCGCGGATTTCGCTGGAGCATAGGCACTGTACCCAAATCCGCCGATGAGCCCGGCCACAGAGGAGATGTTCACGATCTGTCCCGAGCCACGGGCGATCATCCCCGGTAGCACGGCCTTGACGGTGTGAACCGTTCCGAAATAGTCGATATCCATCATTTCGCGAAAGACGGAAAGGGGCAGTTCCTGAATATAGCCGGGCCGCACCTCTCCGGCTGAGTTGATGAGAATATCGGGCAGGCCGATCGAGTTGACCACGGTGTCCACCATGGCGGAGGCTTGGCGTTCATCGGACACATCGGCCTTAGAAAACCCGAAGCGTTGACCCTCCCGCAACTTGTGTCCTTCGACCTCGGCCAGCGCGGAGCGAAGTCGTTCCTCCCCACGCGCCACCAGCCAGACGTGAGCGCCCTTTCGGGATAGCTCACGGGCGGTTGCCAGGCCAATGCCACTCGACCCGCCGGTCACCAGCGCGAGCTTACCAGAGAACTCCATGAGCGCTCCCTCCTGTGGGCTGCAACTCGGCCGAGGCCGCCCTCGCCAAGGACGGTCTGGCTAGGGTCTGCGGGGCAGCCCCTGCTCCCCTTATAGAACACCGCAGGGTGCATTTGGGCGCGCCACGCAAGTCGGCGGGGGACTTAGTGAGATCCATGTCGATACCGGGCCTTCCATTTTTGGGCCAACTTCTCGGAGGGCTCGGCCTCCAGGCCCTCGGCCATCAGGCCGGATAGGATCATCTCTTCCAAGTGGCGTTTCTCCTCGCCGCGGACCACCGCTTCTTCGTCAGCCCGGATGAGAGCGTATGGGTAAGGATCACTGAGGGTCACACGGCATTGGTCCAGAACAACCGTGTGCACCATCTCAACGAGACTCCGTGACTTCGCCACCCACTCTGGGATGTCCAGCCGTGCGATGGAGGCCGAGTCACGGCCCACGTTCAGATAGAAGAAGTGGGTGCTGTGAGTTGTGCCCGGGAAGTAAGGGAGAGGAGTCTGCCGATAGAGTTCGTTGGCCTCCGAGGAATACTCGAACACGGCAGAGCGCTCACCGGGCTGAAGCAGGCCGGCGAACACTTCCCGGTCAGCGAGCGGTCGGAAGGGATCAGGGAGATCGTGGAGAGCCTGGGAGGCTGTAGGGGAGCGCAGGTAGTTCTCCAGGTCAGACGGCGGGACCTGGGCCAGGCCAAGCAGAGCGAGCACGGGAGATCCCCACGGCCTGGACACATACCCGGTCACCGGAACTTGCTTCTCGCCGAGATTGTCCAGGAAGGCCAGGTATTGCCTTTGGAGCTGGGACCGCTCTTCGGTGCGAATCCCTTCGCGCAGGGCATTCAGAGGCAAACTCCCATCCAGAAGACCTAGCACGGGAGGCCGACTGGGGGCCGCAGGGTATCGCCCCGACTCGGCCAGGCACAAGGCCGACAGCAGGGCGAGTTCTCCCAAGGACCGCCTGGCATTAAGGGCGGCCGGCAAGAGGATTTCCCCGCCGGGGCAGAGGCGGTCTTCGTCCACCACCAGCTCGGCGGCCGAGCCGGCGTCGGTTTCCCCCTGTCCAAGCCGAGCGATGAAATAGCCCATGTTGAGGGCATAGTAGAGGGCGGGCGCGTGCCGATCGGGATAGATCTGCGATCCGTCCACGGCGACGACGGTGGCCCGGGGTGGCATGGGGCCGGCCGGGGCGCGCAAATCCAAGCTTTCGTGGGTTGGGATCGCCCCGTGCCACTGGGCCCGGGCAGCCCGCTCGGCCTTCGACGGAAGGTCACGATCTGGAGCGGCCCGCTGGAGTGCGTCGATACTCCCAGGCAGCCGCGCCTTTCTTTCGCGGGCGCGATCCGCACTGCGAAGCTTGGCCTGCTCAATCTGATCCGTCAGCTGGTGGAGTTGAAGTGTCATGGATCCGCCCGCAAGTTTGGGATTCGCGCTCCCTCTTTGACCTGGATTATAGCCGGAGGCTTCCCTTGCCCACAGGGCATTCGGTCTCGATCGCCGAGGGTCGCCCCTCGGGTCGGGGGCGAGAAGTGCACAGTGGAGCGGGGTCCTGGAATCGGGGCTTTTGGCAGTGATAGAATTCCCCATCGTCCCGCAGTCGTGAGGGAAGTTGGAGTCCTGCCAGGCCAGTCCGTTGAAATCCGCTAGCACAGGCCAGGGCCAAGCCGACCCCTGCAGAATTGCCCAAAATGGACGCCGAAACCGCGAATGAGCCCATGCTTGATCTAACCCAAGTTCAGCGGACAGCCCGTTCCCTTCAAGACAGCATTGCGAAGGTGATTGTTGGCAAGGGACCAACGGTCGAGCTCCTGCTCGTTGCCCTGCTGACCCCTGGTCATGTGTTGATCGAAGACATCCCGGGAATCGGCAAGACCACCTTGGCTAAATCCCTGGCCCGCTCGTTGGGGTGCAGATTCCAGCGGATTCAATTCACGCCAGATCTCCTCCCTTCCGACATCACGGGGGTCAACGTTTTCAACCAGAAAGTGGCCGAATTCGAGTTCCGCGCCGGGCCGATCATGGCGCAGATCGTATTGGCCGATGAGATTAATCGCGCCGGACCGCGGACCCAATCGGCGTTGCTTGAGGCGATGGAGGAGCGCCAAGTGACCGTAGATGGAGTGACCTACCGCCTCCCACAGCCCTTCTTGGTTCTGGCCACTCAAAACCCGATCGAGATGGAGGGGACCTTCCCCCTGCCCGAGGCTCAAGTCGACCGGTTCCTGATGCGGATCTCCCTCGGTTATCCGGATCGGGAAGAGGAGCGGACCATTCTCCGCCGCCATGCGGCCACGGATCCGCTGGAGGGCCTTCAGCCGGTCGCCTCTGCGGAAGAGATCCTTCAACTCGCGACCCGCTGTCGATCGGTATATGTGAGCCCATCGATCGAAGACTACATCCTCGCCTTGGTGCGGGCAACTCGCGAGGAACACTCGCTTGACCTCGGAGTGAGCCCGCGGGGATCGATCGCCCTGCACCAAACCGCACGTTGCCTGGCCGCCCTGCACGGCCGTGACTTCGTCGTGCCGGATGACGTCCAGGCGCTGGTCCTTCCCGTCCTTACTCATCGCTTGATCCTCTCCAGTCAAGCCCGGCTTCGCGATCGAAGTGCGAAGGACATCCTGAGCGATGTCATTTTGCGAGTGCCCGTGCCGGTGGAGGAACGCTGGTCGGAGGCGAAGGCTTGACGAGTCCGTCGAGAGTATTTCTGCCTCTGGTCTTGATGGTCTTTGGAGGACTGCTCGGGAACCGCGCCCTGCTCTTGCTCGGAGTTCTCCTGATTCTCCTGGCCGGACTGTCGGCGCTGTGGGGGCGCTATTGTCTCCAGGCGGTGAGCTACGTTCGAAGGTTGGGGACGACTCATCTTCCGTTCGGGGAAGAGACAGACCTGTGGATTGAGATCGAGAACATCAAGCCGCTGCCCCTGGCTTGGCTAGAGGCGGAGGAGGAATTTCCTTCGGAACTGACCATGCGCGGCCACCCGGTGGTCCCTGGGCCGGAGGGGACCCGGCACCTTCTGGAGCATCGGTTCACCTTGCGGGCGTACGAGCGGTTGAAACGGCGCTACGTGATTCGCGGGGAGGAAAGGGGAGCCTACGATATCGGGCCGACCGTTCTCTATTCCGGAGACCTTTTCGGATTCCACACCCGTTCGCGGAGAGTGGAGGCTCGCGAGCACCTCGTTGTTTTTCCTAAGGTGCTTCCCCTGCTGGTGCTGCCGACCCAAGCCGCCCGCCCCGTGGGAGATTACCGCAGCCCTCGCAGGATTCTGGAGGACCCTCTGCTCTTGGCGGGGGCCCGGGAGTACCGGGCAGGCGAGGGTCTCCGCCATGTGCACTGGAAAGCCACCGCTCGAAGAGGTTCGCTGCAGACGAAGTCCTACGACGCCAGCGCTTCTGCCCAGCTGGTCCTGATGGTCAACGGCCAGACGCTGGAACCCTACTTTGCAGGGACCTTGCATGAGCGCTTCGAGGCCCTTCTCGTAACGGCGGCCTCACTGGCCGCCGCCGGACTTCGCTCTGGTCATCCGGTGGGTCTGTATTCCAATGCCATCGTGCGCAGTTCGCGAGACCTCACTCGCCTGTCCGCCTCGCGCCACCCCTCTCAGTTGGTGCGTATCCTGGAGGCGTTGGGAGAGACCACGCCTTTCCTGCTGGTGCCGTTCGAGAAACTCTTGGCGGCCGAGGGTCCCTCCCTACCGTACGGGGCCACCTTGCTGGTCGTGACGGCCCTGGTCAACGACCGCATTCTCGGTGCCATGCTCGACGTTCGCCGGCGGGGCCATCCGCTGGGCATGGTCCTCCTGCAGGAGGCCAACGCCCCCAGCATTCCGGCAGAGATTCCCTTCCACAGCGTGGATCCCAATTGGCGGGGCCGTGAAGCACTCGAGTTCGCTTGATCCCCTGGCCCTGGCCCTGGTGGCAGGATGGCAGCCGGTCGGCAGTTTGTACCTGTGGCTGCTCTGGGGAGTGCGGATGATCGGCGGGAAACAAGCTCTCACGGAGCCATCCCTGGGAGTCATGCTCGGGGTCGTAACCGCTGCGGTCTTTCTCATTCGCCTCGATTCGGGCAGCACCCCGGTGGGCCTCCGAAGGCCCTCTTCCTGGGTGATTGCGGGCATTGTTGTGGTCGCCAGTGGGGTGGCCTCGGGAGCCTCTTCCCCGCTCTTCCTGGCGGCGATGTTTCGATTGCATGACTGGCGAGCCGCCGCCAACCTGTTCATGATTTTGGCCGGATCCCTGCTGCTGTTGGGCTGGGGTTTCCGGGTGGGACGGGCGCAAATCGCACAGGAAGGTGTGGCCCAGTCGCTTTCGCGCAGCAGCTGGACCATATTGGTCCTGTTCCTGCTGACGGTGTCCTTTCCCGTGGTCCAGTCCCGCGAAATGCTGATCCCCGTCCTGCTGATTTTCCTCAGCGGGACCGCGGGGCTGGCCCTGGCAAACTTCGCACGGGTTCGTCCGGGATCGGCCAAGGGGGTTCTCTCCCACGGATTGGATCGATACTGGATCCAGACCGTGAGCGCTGTTGCGGCGCTCCTTCTGCTCACGGGGCTCGTCCTGACCGGCTGGATGGGGACGCAAAGTCTTGCGCAGATCAGTACCTTTTTCCTGATCTTGCTCGCTGCGCTCTTCACCGGACTGTCGTGGGTGATCGTTGCGTTTGGGGTCGTCGTGTTTCTTCTGATCTACCCCCTCTACCAGTACTTGCAACGCCTCTTCGGTCCCCTCGTCCTACCGACCCCTGCGCCGACCGCCCCCGCTCCTGGGACTTCGGAGGCAGCGGGGCAAGTTGCCGCCAATCCCATTGTGGTCACCTTCTTCGAGGTTGGGGGATACCTCCTGGCCATATCCATTTTGGCCGCACTCGTCCTGGTGGTGTTTCTGCTGAGACGCCGGTCCGAGACCTCGCGGCCCGCCGTGGAGGAGGAAACGAGGGAAAGCCTTTTTTCAGCCGAGCTGCTCCGTCAGCAGGTCATCCGCCTGCTGGGCCGATTGCACCTGTGGCGAGCGGCGATCCTGCCCCCGTTTGTGGAACTGCCAGCGGATGAAGACGCCCGGACCCGGATTCGGCGTGCCTACCAAGGCCTGTTGTCCTGGGCCGCCGAACGCGGACGCCCGCGGCAGGCCGGAGAAACTCCCCTGCGGTATCGTCAAATCCTAGCGAAGGAGTTCCCCCACCAGCGGAGGGGGATCACGGATCTCACTGACCTTTATGCCCCGGCTCGCTACGGCCCAGAGGACCCGCCTCCCGAAGCCGCCCGAAGGGCGGAGGATCTCTCCCGGCTTCTTTGGAGCGGGACGGAACCCCCTCCGCCGCGGAAGCCGCCCGGTCAAGACGAGTAGACCAGCTGGCCTCGCCGCATGACCCACTTCACCAGGTTCGTCCCGTACTGATACCCGAGGTGCAAATAGCTCGGAACCTCTAGAGCCATCAGGTCGGCCTGTTTCCCGGGAGTGAGGCTGCCCAGCTGGTCCTCTCGACGCAACGCGGCGGCCGCGTTGATGGTTGAGGCCGCAATGGCTTGGGCGGGAGTTAAACGAAGGTATCGGCAGGCGATGGCGATTATCATCTGCAGGCTCTCGCACGGGCTGGTTCCCGGATTCAAATCCGAGGCTAGAGCCAGAAGGGCATTGGCTTCGAGAAGCTGATGGGCGGGGGTGAAGGACAGCTCTCCCAGCCCAAAGGTCGTGCCGGGCAGGCTGACGGCCACAGTGGAAGATGGGCCCAGGGCCTGGATATCCTCCCAGGGGGTGACCACCAGGTGGTCGGCGGAGGCCGCGCCCAACTCGACCGCGAGCCTCACGGCACCCAGGGTTTCGAACTCATCCGCATGGATCTTGAGAAGGTACCCAAGATCGCGGGCCCTCTCTAGGATCCTGCGCGCCTGTTCCAGGTCAAACGCTCCCTTTTCGCAAAAGACATCGGCAAAGAGGGGTTCCTGATCACGCACCAGGGTACGCCAGCGAAGCATGGCCTCCGGGAGCATCGTTTCGATCACCTGGCGAACGTAATCCTCGGGACGGGAGGCATATTCCTCCGGAAGAGCATGAGCGGGCAAGAACGTGGCCACCAACGTCATGGGCACGAGCTTTCGCAGTCGCGCAATGGCTTCGAGCATTCGCAATTCGGTCTCCATCTCCAGGCCGTACCCGGTCTTGATTTCGCAGGTCGTTGTTCCGTGCGCCAGCATTTGTTCGAGCCTCGGGAGCGTCTCCTTGACCAGCTGGTCGGTCGAGGCCTGCCGCGTATGGCGTACCGTCGAGAGAATCCCTCCGCCCGCCGCGAGGATCTCGGAATAGCTTTCGCCGGCGATTCTCCGTTGAAACTCCTCGGTCCGATCGCCGACCCACATCGCGTGAGTATGGCAATCGACGAAGCCCGGCAGGAGGATGAGCCCACGTGCGTCGATTTTCTGGTCCGCTGTGTGGTGATCAAGCAAGTCGCGCGTCGGGCCCACCTCGACAATCCTCCCCTCGCGGATGGCCAGGCCCCCGTCTTGCAGCAGCTGCAAATCGCCCAGGCTTCTTCCGCGTTGGGCTCGCGGAGTGAGGGCCAGGAGTTGCCTGGCGGAGTGGATGAGCGTATCAACCTTCATTGCATCCCCATCCCTTTCCGCAGTCCCAGGAAGGGCAGTTGCGTCCGCCCTCGGGGATACCGTATAATGCCGACCAAGTCGAGCTCGGGCCCGGGCCTTCGATCCCGAATATCTCCCCAGGGGAACCGAAGGCGGGGAAGCCACATCCAGAAACAAACAAGGAGGAGATCATGCAATTCGGGCTGGCCTTTTCCTACCCGTTTCAAGACAAGGATTGGATCAAGAAAGTGGGCATCGCGGCGTTGGTGTCGATCATTCCAATCGTGGGGCAGATCATCGTCCTCGGTTGGGGCTTGGAGATCACCCGGCGAGTTATCCGCAAGGATCCCACCCCTCTCCCGGATTGGAGTGACTTCGGTGGCCATGTCGTGCGGGGACTCCAGGGCTTTGTCATCGCCCTCGTGTACGCGCTTCCGCTGATCCTTCTGGTCATCTGCCAGAACGTGCTCACCTTTGGCGTGCAGTCCATCACTTCCTCCAATTCCAATAGTGCGGCGTTTTCCGGGCTGGCGGCGGCTGCGAGCGTGTGCTTCGGCTGCGTGACGTTCCTGTACTCGCTTGCCATGGCCTTTTTCCTCCCCGCGGCCTTCGGGAGCTTCGCAGCCAGCGATCAGCTGGGGAGCGCTTTCCGATTCGGCGAAGTCTTCGCCCTCGTCCGCGCCGCCCCGGCACCTTTTCTTATGGCCCTCCTGGGCGTGATTGTCTCGGGGATCATCGGGAGCCTGGGACTGATTGTCTGCGTGATCGGGGTGTTCGTCACCTATGCATACTCCCTTGCGGTGGATGGGCACCTGTGGGGCCAAGCCTACAGCCAGGGCGCGGCTGCCCGAGCCGCTCAACCTGCAGGAGTGTGAGCTCTCTCCTCGGCCAAAAACCCCTCGGCGGAGCCAGGTGCGGATCCTGGCTCCGCGCGTTTCTGCCCCAGGGCCCCCGCGGCGCGGACGAACTAGTGGGGAAACTCCCTTTGCCCCTGCTTCTCCAGTGCTAACGGCACGGTCTGGTCCCCCAGACCGTCGGTTGGCCCCTCCCGGATAAAGAGCAGGAGAACGACCAGGCTGAGAACGTCCAGAACCGCCGCAGCGCTTCCGTTAGCCAGGACCCCCATCGCAAACAGAGCTGGCCCGACAAGAGCTCCGACCGCTCGTCCCCCGGAGGCGGCTGCCGCAAACCCCGCCAGGAGGGTAGCCCGGGCCTCAGGCACCAGTTCAGTCATGATCGAGATCGTGGTCACCGTGGCGAATTCGAAACTCACGTAGAAGATGACCAGGGCTCCGATTGCACCGAACACCGTCCTTCCGAGGGTGGGGATCAAGAGACAGGCGACCGCATTGAGGCCTATGCCGAACCCGACCGCGCGACGTTTGCCCAGCCGGTCTGAGAAGAGAGCAACTAATCCTTCACCGCTCCACTCCGCCAGGCCGATCAAGGCGGTCGCCGCTCCCAATGCGGCCACCTTCAGGCTAAAGGATTGCACCATCCAGGTCCCATACACAATGTTGATCGACTCGTTGGCGGCCAACGCCAGGAAGCCAAACGCGAGACCTGCGGCCGCAGGGACGCGAGAAAAGGCGGCCCTCAGCCCGGCCATCAAGTGCGGCGCGGCCTGGGTCCCCGCAGGAGTACTGCTCATCAAACGCCAAACGCAAAGGGCGCATCCGAGCCCAAGCAGCCCAAGGAGAGGGAAGGGCGAGGCCCACCCGGCTCGGGCGATCAGCCAGCCGATCACAGGCATCCCCAACAAGTAGGCCCACGACCAGCCAAACTCGGTGATCGCGATGGCCGTTCCCCGGCGCGTGTAGTGGACTTGGTCGCCGAGATAGGCCTGAACCGAAGCCATGAAGGTGAGGCGTCCGGCTCCGACCAGGAGCAGGCCCACGAACAGCGATAGGTAGGTGGGCCAGAAGGCCACCAAGGCCAGTCCGCCGCTGAAAAGAAAACAGCCCAGGACGGCTCCCCTTTTTCGTCCCCAAATGTCTCCGACCGCACCGACGAGCGGCCCAGCCACTCCTAGGCTGGACCGCGCGGCAACCGCAAGGGAGATCCTGGCCAAGTCCACCCCCAGACCCTGTGCGAAAAAGGGCAGGAAGGGGTAGACCATGCGATAGCCGCTGTTGATCACGGTCTCAACGATCGAGATCCCCGTGATCTGAAACCGCATCCGCATCGGCTTGGGAGAGACCATGGCGGATCAGGGGATGCCCAAACGCTGGGCAAGTTGGTGGGTCACCGCCCGGCAGGTTGGGATCCTCCCCCAAGAACTCTGGCTGGCAGGCGAGGACGGGGGCCGGAGACCGATTCGCAGATCTCTCAGCATGTTGCAACCTAGGTAGAGGCTCCGGTACGGGGTCGTGCAATTGGATAGAGTGGCCCCTGGAGGGGCTCAACCTTTGGTGCCCGAGTCGTGAGGCGGGTGTTGCTCGCGCCGGGGAGGGGAGCATCGGCCGACACAAGCCCTGCGGCAATTCGGGGGCATGGCTTCATGCGCGGGATTGTAACCCGCGCAGCGGGCCGCCGCAGCGCGCAAATCCCCTCGTCGGAATCGCGTGGAAGGGGCGTCCGCAGGCGGGAACTTGGCATCACTTCAACATGGGCATCCGCAAGCCGTATCGTTTCGCAGCCGAAATAGCCTCCGAGTAGCCGGCATCCGCGTGTCGCACCACCCCCAGCCCTGGGTCGGTCGTCAGCACCCTTTCGAGGCGGCGAGCCGCTTCAGGGGTCCCGTCTGCCACAATCACCTGCCCTGCGTGCTGGGAATAGCCAATGCCCACCCCCCCGCCGTGATGGAACGAGACCCAAGTAGCTCCGCCGACGGCGTTAACGAGTGCGTTCAGGATTGGCCAGTCGGAGATGGCGTCACTTCCATCCAGCATCCCCTCGGTCTCGCGGTTGGGAGAGGCCACCGAACCGGCATCCAGGTGGTCGCGACCGATGACGATCGGCGCCTCCACCTCATCGCGGGCCACCATCTCGTTGAAGCGCAGTCCAGCTCGCGCCCGCTCTCCGTACCCAAGCCAGCAGATCCGGGCGGGGAGACCCTGAAATCTCACTTTTTCGCGGGCCAGCCTCAGCCAACGCTGAAGGGCCTGATTCTGGGGGAACAAGTCCAGGATCGCCTGGTCGGTCTTGTAGATGTCCTCAGGGTTTCCTGACAGCGCGACCCAGCGGAAGGGGCCCTTGCCCTCGCAGAAGAGAGGGCGAATGTAAGCGGGCACGAAGCCCGGGAACTCAAAAGCCTCCCTCACCCCAGCGTCGTAGGCCCTCTGGCGCAGGTTGTTGCCGTAGTCGAACACCTCAGCCCCCTTTTGTTGGAAGCCCAGCATGGCTCTCACCTGCTCGGCCATGGCGGCCAGGGACTGTTGCTCATACTCTTTCGGGGCACTGTGGCGAAGGGCAGCCGCTTCGTCGAGGGTGAGACCGTTCGGCACGTAGGAGAGCACATCGTGGGCCGGGGTCTGATCCGTGACGATATCGGGAATGACGCCTCGCATGGCCAGCTGCGTGAAGATATCCGCCGCGTTCGCAATCAGGCCGATCGACTTGGGTTCCTTTTGTGCCCTTGCCTCCTCCACGAGGGTCATGGCCTCCTCGAGATCCTCAACCACCGTGTCGAGATAGCCGGTTTGGAGCCGACGTCGCGCCCGCGCGGGGTCCACTTCCACAATCAACCCCACGCCTTCGTTCATCGTAATGGCCAGCGGTTGGGCTCCCCCCATTCCTCCCAGCCCGGCGGTGAGCACGAATTTGCCCCGCAACGAGGGCCAGCCACGCTTGCGGGCTGCGGCGGCAAAGGTCTCGTACGTTCCCTGAAGGATTCCTTGAGTGCCGATGTAGATCCATGAACCGGCCGTCATCTGCCCAAACATGATGAGGCCCTGAGCGGAGAGTTCGTCGAACTTCTCCTGGGTGGCCCAATGGGGGACGAGGTTGGAGTTGGCCAGGAGCACGCGCGGGGCGTCCCGGTGGGTCTTGAAGATCACGACCGGCTTGCCGGATTGCACCAGAAGAGTCTCGTCGTCCCCGAGCTCTCGCAACGAAGCCACAATCGCATCAAAGCACTCCCAATTCCGAGCAGCCTGCCCGCGCCCGCCGTACACCACCAACTCCTCCGGGCGTTCGGCCACCTCCGGATCGAGGTTGTTCATCAGCATGCGCAGCGCCGCTTCCTGGGGCCAGCCCTTGCACGAGATTTTCCTTCCGCGTGGGGCTCGAATGGTTCTGGTCATGAGACTCTCCAGGTCCGGAGGAGATTTGGGCTCGGCCGAACTCCTACCAGCGATCCCAATGGACGACCTTTTCAAGCGAGGTCCGCCCGGTGGGGCGAAGTGCAGCTTTGAATGCGGTCTCACCCCGAGGATAGCCAAAGGAAATGGCCACGTTGGGAAAAAAATCCGCCGGGATGCCGAGGAGGACGCGGGCGGCCCCGGGGTCATAGAGGCTTGCCAGACAGGAACCAATGCCCAGCTCAAGGGCGGCCAGTTGCATATAGGCTGCGGCTTGGCCCGCATCAAAAGGAATCGACCAGCGTTCGGCTGGGTCGGGCGTGACAATGACCACTCCCAGAGCCGCCCCTGCCAAGTGACCCGCGAAGGGACCCAGACGCGCCAAGGCCTCCAGCGCCTCGCGATTCTGGAGGGCCACAAACTGCCATGGCTGAGAGTTCTTCGAGGATTGTGCCCGCCTTCCCGCGTTCAGGATGGTACGGATAGCCTCGGCAGGAAGGGGGGTGAGTTTGAATTCACGGATGGCTCGCTTCTGATGAATGGCCTCGAGGACCTCCACGCCCAACTCCTTTCCGGTGGTAGGCTGGCGACAGTTGAGATGCTTGAGAGGAAGTCGAACGGGGGCGCTCCCCTGGCCCTGGACCGCTACCCAGCCACGCGCAGCTCACCGCGGCCTCGGAGGCGGGTCTGAGGTGACTTGCGAGGCGTGGTTCAGTCGAGAGTGGGTCGCTTGATCTCTGGCAGCGGGCGCAGGTAGACGTTGCGGGAATCAAACTCGTCGATGTAGCCCGAATTGCGCAGGTTCTCGAGTTCGTAGTCCACCAATTCGTGGCCGAACTTACCCTCCCGCAGGAGGTCGCCGGTCACAATGTCTTGCAAATTGCCCTCGCCCCAATCCACGACAATGGTGCCGTCCTGCAAGGCATAGACCCATTCCCGATGAATTGGCGTTCCCGTGATCATGGTGTGCCTCCCTGGGCCTCAAGCGTTCTGTCGCGCAAGCGGCCAACGGCCACAATTCATCGACGGGATGACCTCTAACATAAGAATTCGGCGAGGGAAGCGCAATTTCAGTGTACCACAAAGGTTGGCAACAAGCCGCGCGCCAGGAGCTTGCATCGGAATCGCCACGCAAGTGCAACAAGCGCCGTCCATCACAAGGAGGACGGCGCTTGTTTCGCGCAAAGCTGGTTGTCAGGCCACCCCCCTCGGCCTGCGACGTACCCTTCAGGCCGCCTCTGCCACCCTGGCCAGGGGCTTCAGGACCTGCGAGAAGCGTGTGGCCCGCAGTTTATCTACCAACTCTCCTTGGAGCTCGCACCAAATCGGGCTGAGGGCACACTCCTTGCCGAAGGGGCAGTCGGCAGAATCGAGGGCGCACTCATTGATCTGGATCGGCCCATCGATGGCCTCAATCACCTCGAGCAGGCTGATCTCGGACGCGGATCGGGCCAGGGTAACGCCTCCCCGCGCTCCGCGCGAGGTCTGCACTAGTCCCGCGACGGACAGCTGCGAGATGATCTTGGCCAGGAAGGAGGGCGGGATGTGCTTTTCGCGGGCAATCAAGTTCGTCGGAGATCGTCCGTCGCCCTCGCGCTCGGCCAAATAGAGAATTGCCCGGATCGCGTAGTCAGCCTGGCGTGTGATTTCCATAGAGCCTACTCTTTTCGCCCATCTTGGCTTTTGCGGATGAAATATGTCAGCTTGAAGTGTAGAAGGCATCCGGGGGGTGCTCAAGTGACAGAGATCACGGGGGGCGCGTGACCTTAAGCGATCCACATTGCCGGAAAAGGGACCTGGGCCGATTCTGCAGCGTTTTCCTGGGTGCGGCAAGTTGTGGCGATCTGCTTTTTCCCCGCTCGCGCGCGCCGGGTTTTCTCTTGTGGTATCATCGCGAGCACTCGCGCTGCGCGATCTTCCCTTGACACCTCCTCGAGGAGGTGAACGTTTGAACGAGATATGTGTGGTCGGGGTTGGCTACGTAGGCCTCGTGACCGCTGCTGGCTTTGCCGACCTCGGCAACCGCGTGGTCGCGCTGGACATCAACGAAGAACGCATCGAAAAGCTCAGGCAAGGGATCCTTCCCATCTACGAGCCGGGGCTGGAGGAACTGGTTCGCCGGAATGTCGGAGCGGGCCGACTTTCTTTCACCAGTTCTTACGCGGAGGGGCTGAGGCAGGCGGAATTCGTCTTTATTTCTGTAGGCACCCCAGAGGGGGTGGATGGGGAAGCCGACCTACGGTACGTCCAGGCGGCGGCCCAGTCCATCGCGCAGGCGATGTCCCATGACTTGATCGTAGTCAACAAATCCACCGTGCCCGTAGGTACGGGCGACTGGGTGTCGGAAATCATACGCGCCAACCAGCCCAACCCAATCCGCTTTGCGGTTGTCTCTTGCCCCGAATTCCTGCGAGAAGGCTCGGCCATCCAGGACTTTCTCAACCCGGCGCGCACCATCCTCGGCTCCCTGGACCAAGAAGCGGCCCACCAAGTCGCGCAACTGCACCTGCCCCTGCGTGCCCCGATCATGATCACGGATCTGCGCACCGCGGAGATGATCAAGTACGCCTCCAATGCTTTCCTGGCGGCCAAGATCTCCTTCATCAACGAGATTGCCAACATCTGTGAGGCGCTGGGGGCCGACGTCAAAGAGGTGGCGGCAGGGATGGGCTACGACCCCCGCATCGGCAGGTTCTTCCTGGACGCTGGGATTGGGTACGGAGGATCCTGTTTTCCCAAGGATGTCAAGGCTCTGGCCCATATGGCCCAAATCAAGGGGCGGCACCCGCAACTACTGCGCGCGGTGATGGAGATCAACGAGGATCGTATCGAGCGGATTGTGGAACGGGTGCAGGAAGTGTTGGGCGACTTGCGGGGCAAGACACTTGGAATTCTCGGTCTGGCCTTCAAACCCAACACCGACGACATGCGGGAGGCTCCCTCGATCCGAATTGCTGCACGGCTTCAAGAGTTTGGAGCCCTGGTGCGGGCCTACGATCCGGTGGCGATGGAGAATGCGGCCCGGGTCATGCCTGGCGTGCAGATGGCCTCGGATCCATACGGGCTGGCCGAACGCTGCGACGCCCTGCTGGTATGCACGGAATGGAACGAATTTCGCCAACTGGATTTCGAGCGACTGCGAGAGCTCATGCGGCGCCCAATTCTCGTGGATGGCCGCAACCTGTATGATCCAGCGGAGATGCGGGCCCTTGGATTTCACTATCGGGGCCTCGGGAGAGGCTCGGATGGACCCTTGGATGGTTCACCCCAAACCACTCCGCGCTCCGCGTTGGAGAGAGGAATATGACCCCGGGCCGCATCCACCGGGGGAGATTACGCAACGGCCTGCAGGTCCTGCTGAAGGAAATCCGCACAGCGCCGATTGTAAGCGTGTGGCTCTGGTACCGAGTCGGCTCGCGCAATGAGCGCGCCGGCCTGACCGGCGTCTCCCACTGGGTCGAACACATGCAGTTCAAGGGAACTCCCACCTACCCGGTGGGGAGCCTCGATCGGGCGATCTCTCGAGAAGGCGGAATCTGGAACGCGATGACCTGGTTGGACTGGACCGCCTACTTTGAGACCCTGCCCGCTGATCGTCTGGACCTGGCCCTGCGCATCGAGTCCGATCGAATGGTTAACAGCCTATTCGCTCCCAGGGAGGTGACCTCGGAACGAACCGTGATCATTTCGGAGCGGCAGGGAAATGAGAATGAACCCACCTTCCGCCTCTCGGAGGAAGTCCAGGCCTCCGCCTTTCGGGTGCATTCGTACCACCATGAGGTCATCGGAGATGTGTCTGACCTGGCATCCATGACCCGGGAAGACTTGATCCGGCATTATCAGCACTTCTATGTTCCCAGCAATGCGGTGCTTACCCTGGCCGGAGATTTTCAGTGGCGTCCGGTCCTCGACCGGGTCCGGGAGTTGTTCGGGAATGTTCCCGCCGGGACGCCGCCCGCCCCGTTGACGCGGCCGGAGCCGCCCCAGCACGGGGAACGCCGCGTGACGGTCGAGGGCCCCGGAGAGACCTCCTACGTCGAGGTGGCCTACCATGTCCCCTCCGCGGCCGACGCCGACTTCTTTCCCTTGGTGGTCCTGGACTCTATTCTGGCCGGACCGAGCAATTTGAACCTGTTCGGGAGCGGGATTTCCAACAAGACCTCCCGTCTGTATCGGGCGCTGGTGGACACGGAGCTGGCCGCCGGAGTGAGCGGGGGCATGGCCGCCACCTTGGACCCTTACGTCTATACTCTCACCGCAACCGTGCGCAGCGGGAGGACACCCGAGCAAGTGTTGAGTGCGCTGGACCAAGAGCTGCGACATCTGCTGGAGGAGCCCGTTCAGGAGGAAGAGCTGATGCGGGCGGTGAAGCAGGCTCGCGCCATATTCGCCTATGGGAGCGAAACCGTCACCAACCAGGCCTTCTGGATGGGATATGCGGAGATGTTCGCAGACTACGGCTGGTTCGAGACCTACCTGCCGAAGCTGGAATCCGTTCGAGCGGAAGATGTCTCGCGGGTGGCCCGCAAATTCCTTTCCAAAAGGAATCGCATCGTCGGTTTCTACCTTCCCAGCGAAGGCGTGGCGGAGATCTGACTCTCATCAACCCCTTTTCGGAGAACCAGGATGCCTCGCGCGAGCTCCCGCAAATCCCGCCCCCGCCGACCTCCAAAGAGGACCCCGGCCCGGCATCCCACGCCTAGGCCCAACCTGCCTCAGCTCGATCCGCGCAGCCTTCCGGGACCCAATTCGGTTGTGCGTGAAAGACTCTCCAACGGGATTACCGTTCTCATCCGTGAGAATTTCCTGAGTCCTTCCGTGGTCATTCAGGGCGCCTGTTGGGCGGGGGGGCTGGACGAAGCGGAGGACAAGGCAGGTTTGGCCAGCCTGACAGCCGCGTGCCTAATGCGCGGGACCGAGAGGCGCACCTTTCATCAGATCTACGATACCTTGGAATCGGTGGGCGCCTCTCTATCGTTCGGGTCCGGAATGCACACGACCTCCTTCTACGCGCGTTCCCTGGCGGAGGATTGTGCAGCCGTTGCGGAACTGGCGGCCGAGGCCCTGCAGGCCCCATCCTTTCCACCCGATCAGGTGGAACGCTTGCGGGGGGAGTACCTGACCGACCTGGCGATCCGGCAGGAAGACACTGGGGCGCGCGCCCAACTCGCGTTCAATTCCTTGGCCTACCCGGGACATCCTTACGCGCATGACGACGAGGGCTCCCTGGAAACGATCCGGGGGATTACTCGAGATGAGCTGGCGGAGTTTCATCAGGCCCACTATGGACCGCGCGACATGATTATTACGATCGCTGGGGCCGTCCATAGCGCTCGGGCCCTCTCCCTCATCGAGAAACACTTTGGAGGCTGGACCAACCCGGGCCAGCCGGCGCGCCCGACGCTTCCGGCGGCACCCCGGCTCGAACGCATCGTCCAGAACCGGGTGACCCTTCCGGGCAAGAGCCAAGCCGACTTGGTGATTGGCGCTCCCGGGCCAGCCCGAACCACAGGCGACTACATCCCCGCCATGTTGGGAAATAACATCCTCGGTCGCTTCGGCATGTTCGGCCGGATCGGCGAGGCGGTGCGCGAATCCGAGGGGTTGGCCTACTATTCCCTCAGCACCCTCAGCGGGGGCCTGGGACCGGGACCGTGGATGGTGGTCGCAGGGATCAGCCCCCGCAATCTGCAACGGGCGATCGAGCTAATTCGCCGAGAAATTGAGCGGTTTGTGCAGACCCGAGTCACTCAGAGTGAGCTGATCGACAATCAGGCCAGCCTCATTGGCCGGCTTCCTCTTCAGCTTGAGTCCAACGACGGAGTGGCGGCCGCCCTGATGAACCTCGAGCTCTTTGGCCTCGGCCTGGATTATTACCAGCGCTATCCTCAGATCATCAGTAGCGTCACGCGTGACGAGATCTTGGAGAGCGCTCGCCGTTACCTTCATCCGGATCGGCTGGCGGTTGGGATTGCCGGCCCTCCGGACGAACCCTAGCCCCTCGGCCGTGGCCGTTTCGCGATCCTCTCATGATTAGGGTGGGCATTGACCTGGTTCCGATT
Source organism: Anaerolineales bacterium (assembly GCA_049516595.1). Classification (GTDB taxonomy): domain Bacteria; phylum Chloroflexota; class Anaerolineae; order Anaerolineales; family RBG-16-64-43; genus JBEKHT01. The sequence continues at coordinate 10,863 of JBEKSY010000034.1, read as the reverse complement.
CCGCGCCTGGAGCAGGCGGTGGTCCGTTGGGGATCGCGTTTCCTAGAGCGGGTCTTCACGGCTCAGGAGTTGCTGGACTGTGGGAATCGAAGTCAGTCGCTGGCTGCACGGTTTGCTGCCAAGGAGGCCGCCGCCAAAGCTCTGGGAACGGGCCTGATGGCGGGGATTGGATGGTGCGAGATCGAAATCGTGTCCGGAATGGTGGGCCAGCCCCAGTTGCGGTTGCATGGGGCAGCCCAACGCCAGGCTTTCCATCTGGGGCTGGACGAATGGGCGGTCAGCCTTTCCCACTCGGGCGACCAGGCCCTGGCGGTTGTCATAGCCCAATCGAAGGATTGAGCCGGTGCCCACAATTGAGCAGGCCAGAGGGTGGTACAGCTCCCGTGACCCCGTCCATGGCTTCGATCATGTCTTGCGCGTCCTGGTTCTTGCCGAACGGATTGGGCGCAGGGAAGGAGCGGATCTGGAAATTCTGCGGGCGGCCGTTCTCCTTCACGACACCTCCCGAGATGCGGCCGGAGGCTTGGCGGGGGGGGACCATCAAGAGGCCTCGGCCGAATTTGCAAGGGATGTTCTCGCTCGTGACCAATGGCCGCACGAGAGGATCGACCGGGTTCTGCATTGCATTCGGACCCACCGTTTTCGCTCCTCGTCAGCCCCTCCCCAAACCCGGGAGGCCAAGGTTCTATTTGACGCGGACAAGCTTGACGCGATCGGAGCCGTGGGCGTGGCGCGCGCGGTGGCATTTGCGGCGCTGGCCCATCAGCCAATCTATGCGGCCCCGTCGGCCACCTTCCGTGAGGAAGGGAGGCTGGAACCCAACGAGCCTCACAGCGCATATCACGAGTATCTGTTCAAATTGCGGCAAATCCCCGAAAGACTTCAGACACCCACCGGCAAGCGCCTGGCGAAGGGCCGGCTTCGCTTCTTGAACCAGTTCTTTGAGCACCTGGTCAACGAATGCGAAGGGCGCCGGTAAGCTGGGCAATTGGCGCCACCACGAGCCGGGACCATGGGCTCCTGAGCCTCTCCCGGAGCGGGTGCGTGCGGGCCGGGGCGGCCCCGGCTCCCAACTCACCGAAAACAGAGCCCCGGGAGGATCTACCCAAGGGGACGCAACCAGACGAGGGCGGATCATGGTACCCACGGCTCGCCGAAAATCGGCGAATAACCGACGCACAGCGGCCCTATCCCAACTTTTCAATGCGAAGCAAGTGTTTCACCGACAGTTTCCTGGGATCGTTCGCCAGCTTCTGGCGCCGGCAGAAGGAAGACCGACCAACGGCGCGAACGCCTGCCGCGCCTCTCTCGAAAGTGCAGGCCGCGCAGGGCCAGATCGGATGGCGAGGGAGCGGCCAATCGCCGGCCTCGAGGGTTCTGCCCCGGCTCATTCCGGCGGGCCGGTACCATTCAGACTATCGGCTCGCAGGTTCGATGGCTGGTTTCTCCGCAACGACTACCATCCGACCTGAATCCTCCTCCAAGGGTTCGTGATCGTAGCCCCCAAAGATGTTCCGAATTCTGAGCCCGTTGGATTCCAACAGACTCACCAATTCGTCTGGGAAGGAATAGCGGAGGGTCATGGGGATCGTGGTTCGTGAGAGCCGGCCCTGATCATCGATCTCATCATAAAACCAGGTGATGTGGCCGTGTTGCCTGTTGCGCTCCAGCAGGAAGGAGGAAAACACTTGGATAGTGCAGCCCCGCTCCTCATCCTTCAAGATTCGCTCCAGGAGCAGTCCCTCGCGGGAGGCCGCGTACACCTCAGCTGGATTGGGAAGATCAAAGGCGAACCATCCACCGGGCTCAAGGTGCCGCTGGATGGACTGGAGAGCGGCCGACTGTTCGGCGCGCGTCAGCAGATGGGCGAAGGTGTTGAAGGGCATGAGGATCAGCTCGAAGGCTCGCTTCAGGTCCAAGGCAGTGAAATCCTGAAGGATCAGTTCAATATGGTTCCTGAGCTCGGGGCGGGAATCGAGGCGGGCTCGGGCTCGCGTGAGCATTGCCGCAGACCGATCGACCCCGACTACGGCGTGACCTTCGCGGGCCAATTGGAGTAGAACGCGGCCGGTGCCGCAACCCAACTCGACGATCGGGTCCTGGCGCTGCTGCGCCAGCTCGAGCCAGAACGGCAGATCCTCGGTAAGGTCCGCGTTTTGGAGATCGTAGTATCGAACCAGGAACTGATAGGGATCGTTCGAGGTCATGGGCGTCCTCTGGCAGAGAGGCTGGGATGGGTTGGGGGAGGGTTAGACCCGCGGAGGATTCTGTGGGGGTCGTTGGGATTGCTTGACCCGAGTTTGGGAGGGCATTATACTCTCGACCGCCCGGGGTGTGGCGCAGTTGGTAGCGCACCGCGTTTGGGACGCGGGGGTCGGCGGTTCAAGTCCGCCCACCCCGACTGAATACCCGGGATCTCCGGGTACATTGCGGGCGTCGCCAAGTGGCAAGGCATCAGCCTTCCAAGCTGACACCGCGGGTTCGAATCCCGTCGCCCGCTCTCCTCTCCATTCGCCAGAGGGGAGAAAGCCCTCCATCGTAAGGCCGATTCCCTACGGCGGCGGGGTGGGAAAACTCCCTTTGGAGTCGCACCGAGCGGGGCCCGTAGCTCAACGGCAGAGCACCTCCCTCATAAGGAGCGGGTTGATGGTTCGAGTCCATCCGGGCCCATAGACACTTCGTGTTGGCGTCCCCGCCTCTCCTCAGCTTTTTTCGCCGCCAAAAAGGTCCATCCATTCGTCGAGTTCGGCAGAGGCCTCTTCCGGGGCCTCAACCTTGGGGTCTTCCCGGAGAGCCTCCATTATGACCTGGGCAAATCGTTCGGAGGCCAGGGTGCGCGCCCCGCGAGACCCTGCGCCCCGGGCCACCTCGCGATCGGAGGTCACGACTGTCCAGTTACCAGGATCTCGGATTTGCCGCAGGTAGTGGAGGAGCGCGTCATCGGCCGGTCGGGGCGGGCGGACAAAGTGCACCTCGACCGCTCCCCGGGCGGGGGAAGGACTGGGCGACACGCCGCGGTCAAAGAAGACGACCACGCGGCGCCCGACCCGATTCGTAAATCTTTCCAGAAGGGTAAGGAGCTTGCGCTCGTCCTCGGGGTCACTGAGTGATAGGCCGGAGAAACGCCCGATTAGGTTGTGCCCATCGATCAAGTAAGGCACCCAAGTACCCTCGTCGCCGAAGGGAAGCCGCGTTGCCCGGCTCGCTCGCGGGTGATACACTGGCCGCGGGCCGGTGGTGGCCGGAATGGAGAGATGTCTCATGCCTCGGCGTTGGCTATTCTACCTCGCCCTGAATGCCTTGGTCTCCGCAACGGTCACTCTGACAGTCCTGTTCCTTTGGCAGCGCGCGGCGGCACCCCCGAAGGAGGCTCCGACGCCCAGAGGTTTGGCCTCCGCCAGCTCTCCTTTGCCGACCCTTGAGCGCATCACTCCCACCCCGAAAACGTATGCGATCCGGTCTGGGGACACGTTGAGCACGATCGCGGATGAGTATGGAGTGACCGTCGACGCCCTCCTAGCGGCCAACCAATTGGGCGACCCAAATCGCTTAGATGTGGGTCAAGTGATCCTCATTCCGCCCTCAGGTCCTACGGAAACTCCGGCGCCCCGACCCAGCATCACCCCCCAGTTGGGTGAGCCGTATCCCTGGCCGCGCGTCGCACAGATCCGGGGAGCGGGAGACTTGTTGAAGGAAGCGGTCGAGGTCACCAATCCGGGACCTGGCTTTGACTTGACGGGCTGGCGCCTTCAGTCCGTGACCGGCGCAGACTTCGTTTTCCCGGCATTCTCGTTGCAGACGGGTGGCGCAGTCTGGGTGCATACGGAAAAGGGCATAGACACCTCGACTGACCTGTACTGGGGCAACTCGAAATCGGCGTGGCAAACGGGCGAGGAAATCCTGCTCCTCGACAATCTTGGGCGGGTAAGATACTCCGGCTGGGTGCCCTAGTCTGGACCAACAGGAAGCGAGACTCGTCGCGGCGAGATGAGCTGTCTCCCCGGCCGTCTCTGACAGAAAAGTAGCAGCGGGCCTCGTTTGGAGCCCGGTCGTCATCGGCGAGCCCAGATCCAATCCACGTGCCGGCTAGGACGCAAACCCAGAGAACCGGATGGTGCGCGGACCGCACCGGGGCACTCTCAAGACTCCGCCGCATGGGCGTCCGTGAAGGTCGGGGAAACTGGACGGTGAAGGAATCCGAACAGCAGACGACGCGGTCGGCATCATCGCGCCTCGAGCGTGTCCGACGGCTGGCGGGCTCGCCTGTTCCCACATTGGCGCGCATCGCGAGACGAGACCACAAAATGGGATCAACGAGACTCCCCCCTGGCGAAAAATCCCCTGGTCGGCCAAAAGTGGGAGTTTCCCCCACAGCTTCAGTGGCTCTCCTGTCCAACTGGGGGATGGAACCCGCCTCCTTCGGTGCCCTCGCCGTGCCCCCCCTGAGTGTCCTCCCTCCCGGAGGCGCGCCTAGGCGGATGTCTGGGGAGCACAGGATGGGGGGCGCTCCCCTCCCTTTGCAACCTGGCGAGCAACCGTGAACGATCCGCCCTCGGGTGAAAACGGGCCGCGGTCTGTCGGGTTTCTGGCAGTTTCTCGTCGAGGCCTGAGGCGGAGCATCTTGTCAAGAGATTGCCAGTCTGCTACACTCCGGCTCGGAGCCGAGTCATGACCCAAGCGCTGTACAACAAGCTTCGACCCCAGGTCTGGGACGAGGTGGTCGGTCAGAACCACGTTGTGCAGACCTTGCGCAACGCCGTGCGGGCTCAAAAGGTGGCCCACGCGTATCTGTTTGCCGGACCTCGAGGAACCGGCAAGACGACGGTCGCCCGAATCCTGGCCAAGGCTGTGAATTGCGCCTCCGAGGAGCTCGGGTCGCGACCCTGTAATCGGTGCAAGGCGTGTATCTCTGTCAATGAAGGGCGCTACTTGGATATGATCGAGATCGATGCCGCTTCCAACACGAGCGTCGAGGATGTTCGCGACCTGCGCGAGCGAGTTACTCTGGCGCCCAACGAGGGGGGGGTGAAGGTTTATATCATCGACGAGGTCCACATGCTCTCAACAGCGGCCTTCAATGCGCTGCTGAAGACCCTGGAAGAGCCGCCCTCCCATGTACTCTTCATCCTGGCGACGACGGAAATCCACAAGCTCCCAGCCACCGTGGTTTCGCGTTGTCAACGCCACGAATTCCATCGGCTCGGAGGGGAAGAGATCGCCTCCTATCTGAGAAAAGTGGCAGAGGCGGAAAGAATCGACGCCTCGCCAGAGGCTTTGAGCACCATTGCGCGTCAGGCGACGGGTAGCCTTCGAGACGCGCTGTCTCTGCTCGATCAGATGGCCTCGCTCGGTGGCCGCATCTCGCAGGAAGCTGTGCTCACGCTGCTCGGGGCTGCCGCCTGGCAGGCGACGCAAGACTTGGTCAGGTGCGTCGCGAGAGGGGACCTGGGCGAAGGGCTCCGCCTCATTCACGGCACAATCGATTCTGGGGCCGACACTCGCCAATTCGCCCGTCAGATCGTGGACTACCTTCGCGGGGTGCTTCTGGAACAAATGGGGAGCGAGGACCTAGTTGAGGCGCCGGCCGAGACCCAAGCGGCGATGGGAGAACTGGCCCGATCGATGGACCTGGGCCAAATTGTGCGGGCCATTCGGGCCTTCAATGTCGCGGCCGCCGACACTCGGGTCGGATGGCGACCCGAGCTCCCTCTCGAGCTGGCCTTTTTTGAAACCCTGGGTGCCGAGGGGGAAGCCAAGGGCAACGCGGCCCCTCCCGGGACCTCTGCCGCCCAGGCCGGCACCGCTACAAACGATCGGCGCCCCCCTATAGAGTTGCGGGAGGAGCCAACCGCTCGAACTCTGGCGGACAACGGGCAAGGTCCAGCGACCCGGGTGAGGGACGAGAAGGCCAGCGTGCCGGAATCCCCCCGAGGGCCCGCCCTTTCCCTCACCCGCATCAGCGAGATCTGGCCGCGGGTTCTTTCCTTGCTTCGCGAGCGCGACACGCGGGCCCACACCCTTTTCGGGCAGGGGCACCTTTACTCCTTCGAGGGAGAGGTGCTCAGCCTTACCTTCGAGAGCGAGTTGCCCCGAGCCAAGGCGGCACGACCCGAGACGGTTGCGGCCGTGCAAGGGGTCTTGGCGGAGGTAATCGGCAAGCCGCTTCGGGTGCGCTGTGTTCTGGGCCGCCCAGGTGGATCGGTGGGCCTGTCTGAGCGCATCGAGGGGGGAATGGTGGATACGGCAACCCGCGAAATGGGAGCCCATTCGATCGATTTACCCTGATCGGCGAGAGAGATCCATGGCCAAAGGGCGCAAGCCTCCTCTTCCCTCCTCCTCTGGGCCCGCAAAGCCGCAGCACTTTCGCCGGCTGGAGGAGCAGATTGCGCAGGCGCAAAGCCTGCTGGCCCACGAGACCGTCACCGTGAGAGTGGGTGGCGGAGCGGTGACGATCGTGATGAGCGGGGATCAGAAGTGCCAGTCGGTGGAAGTTTCTGCGGAGTTCCTCCAGTCCACGGAGGCGGACGTGATCGGGGATCTTCTCAAAGCGGCGATCAATCAGGCCCTCGAAGCTTCGCGCGACTTGGCCGCCAGGAGGCTGGGTATCCTCGCCGGAGGATTGACCTCGTCCTGATGCGGGCACCGCCCGATTCAGGTCTTTGTCCAAGCCTATGCCTGTCCCCAAGTCGATATCCCGCCTCACGGAAGAATTGATGCGCCTGCCCGGCATCGGACCGAAGACCGCTGCCCGGCTGACTTTTCATCTCCTGCGGACTCCGGAGGGAGACGTCCAGGCGCTGGGGGAGGCGATTCTGGAACTGCGCCGGAGCACTCGGTTCTGCTCTCGATGCTTCAACATCACGGATGCAAACGAGGATCCTTGCGAGATTTGTCTCGATGAGACTCGCGATGCGGGCCAGGTGTGTGTGGTGGAAGCCCCGCTGGATGTCCTGGCCCTGGAGCGCACGCGCGGTTACCACGGGAAGTATCATGTCCTGCACGGGGCCATTTCGCCCATAGAGGGAATCGGGCCGGAGGACTTGCGGATCCGCGAGTTGATCGATCGCGTGAGAACGGGCAGCATTCGTGAAGTGATCTTTGCAACTAACCCCTCGATGGAAGGTGAGGCGACGTTAATGTACCTGAGCAAGCAGCTGGAGGGAATGGGGGTAAAGATGACAAGACTGGCGCGAGGCCTACCGATTGGCGGAGATCTTGAGTACGCGGATGAGAACACCCTGGCGCGCGCCATCGAGGGACGTTCCGAGTTGTAAAGGCAATCTGTGGGAGCGGCAGTCCATTTCTTTCAAAGGAGGATCAGTGGCAATTCGGAACCGGGCTTCACTCCTCATACTCAGTGTTTGGATCGCCTTTATCACAGGGTGCAACTTCCCGCTTTTCAACCTCGCACCCAATTCTGGCAGCGGAGGCGGGGTTCCCGCCGTGCCGCTGCAGACCTCCACGAACGTGCCCTCGGGGCCGTCCTCGGCCACCGCGACCGAAACGATCACGCCAGTCCCGAGCATTCCGCCCACCGTCACCCCAACCCCCACCTCGTCGACCCCGATGGTCAGCCCGATTGACAAGGATGTGGCCTGTCGCTTCGGACCGGGCGATGTCTACTCCATTGAGGGATCGTTGGCCGTTGGCCACACCGTGCCGATCCAGGGCAGGGACTCGCCTGGGGGCTGGTGGTACATCGAGAATCCCGGCCATGCTGGGCGGTACTGCTGGGTTGCTTCCTCAGCCACGCAGACGCAAGGGGACACCAGCATCGTGGCGGTCGTGCCCCCCCCTATTCCCTTTGTCGATTATGTTGGCGTGGACCTGAGTCCCTCCAGCAAGGACATTGCTTGCGGAACCTTCCCCTACACATTCGGTGTGAACTTCAAAATTGAATTCAATGGCCCGATCAAGCTCACCTTCCAGCGTATCAAGAGCGACGGACACACGGCTCCTCCGGAAACCTATGTCTACTCTGCGGCCGGGACGCAATCCTATTCTGACTCCTACCGGGTGGGGGCGCCGGGCAGCTACTGGTTCAAGGTCCAGGTTACCAGCCCCAATTCGATTTCCGGTCAAGGCTCGGCGAAGATGACTTGCCACTAGGACAAGCGGCCGAGACCGCGCAGTCGCACCTCTGCTTGTGTGCTCTCACCCGTCTGGCGACCTAAGAGCCGACGGGTGAGTTTCTTACTTGCCGCCGGGATTAGCCGGAAGGGATGCAGGGGAGCCCCCATGCCGGGCGGCCCAAGCGCGAATCCCCAATTTGGACTGGGGGCGCCGTAATCGTCCTGTTTCGCGGCAGCAGGACCAGGAGGCACCTTGACAACCGTCGGGCAAGGTGGGATAATCAGCCTACACCCGCAAGTTCGTCCGCCTCCGCAATGCGGAGAGACGTGTACAACCGAATATTCTGGAGGGCGAACACAAACCAGCGGGCACTCCGGCTGGTTTGTGAGGCGGCCGATGTGCAGATTTGCATATCGGCTCTCGCTGTCTTCGGGCTTGACGGCGGGTAGCGAGGCGTGGTAGTATTGCGTTTCGCTTAGACCTGAACCTTAACAACTGAAGAGTGATAGGAAGAGCATGGGTCTCAGTGGTTCCTGAACTCCCTCGCATCTTCGGATGCGAACAGTTCCTTACGGAGAGTTCGATCCTGGCTCAGGATGAACGCTGGCGGCGTGCATAATACATGCAAGTCGGACGAGGGGCCTTTTGTAGCAATACAGAGGGTTCCGAGTGGCGAATGGGTGAGTAACACGTAGGCGACCTGCCCCAAAGTGGGGAATAACAGTTCGAAAGGGCTGCTAATACCGCATGTGGTCTTCGGGGTTAGAGGCCTGAAGACTAAAGCAGCAATGCGCTTTGGGAGGGGCCTGCGGCCCATCAGGTAGTTGGTGGGGTAACGGCCTACCAAGCCGATGACGGGTAGGGGGCCTGAGAGGGTGGTCCCCCACACTGGCACTGAAACACGGGCCAGACACCTACGGGTGGCAGCAGTAGGGAATATTGCACAATGGGCGAAAGCCTGATGCAGCAACGCCGCGTGCGCGATGAAGGCCTTCGGGTCGTAAAGCGCTTTTCGGGGGGATGAGGAAGGACAGTACCCCCAGAATAAGTCTCGGCTAACTACGTGCCAGCAGCCGCGGTAAAACGTAGGAGGCGAGCGTTATCCGGATTTACTGGGCGTAAAGCGCGTGCAGGCGGCCTGGTAAGTCGGGCGTGAAATCTCTCGGCTCAACCGGGAGGGGCCGTCCGAAACTACTAGGCTTGAGGGCAGTAGAGGGAGGTGGAATTCCCGGTGTAGTGGTGAAATGCGTAGAGATCGGGAGGAACACCAGTGGCGAAGGCGGCCTCCTAGGCTGTCCCTGACGCTCAGACGCGAAAGCTAGGGGAGCAAACGGGATTAGAAACCCCGGTAGTCCTAGCCGTAAACGATGCAGACTAGGTGTTGGCGGCTTAAACCCTGCCAGTGCCGTAGCTAACGCGTGAAGTCTGCCGCCTGGGGACTACGGTCGCAAGGCTAAAACTCAAAGGAATTGACGGGGACCCGCACAAGCAGCGGAGCGTGTGGTTTAATTCGATGCTACGCGAAGAACCTTACCCAGGCTTGACATGCAGGTGGTAGGGAAGCGAAAGCAGACCGACCCTTCGGGGAGCCTGCACAGGTGATGCATGGCTGTCGTCAGCTCGTGCCGTGAGGTGTTAGGTTAAGTCCTCTAACGAGCGCAACCCTTACTGCATGTTACATGTGTCATGCGGAACTGCCGGTCTCAAGCCGGAGGAAGGCGAGGATGACGTCAAGTCAGCATGTCCTTTATGTCTGGGGCCACACACACGCTACAATGGCCGGTACAGTGGGATGCCAAGCCGCGAGGCGGAGCCAATCCTGAAAAGCCGGTCTCAGTTCGGATCGCAGGCTGCAACCCGCCTGCGTGAAGTCGGAGTTGCTAGTAACCGCAGGACAGCTATACTGCGGTGAATACGTTCCCGGGTCTTGTACACACCGCCCGTCACGCTATGGGAGCTGGCAACGCCTGAAGCCGGTGACCCAACCGCAAGGAGGGAGCCGTCGAAGGCGGGGCCGGTGACTGGAGCGAAGTCGTAACAAGGTAGCTGTAGCGGAAGCTGCGGCTGGATCACCTCCTTTCTAGGGACAGACGAACTACCCTCTGCGGAGGGCGGTTCCACTCCCAAGTGTCAATCACCTCGCAGCGGTGCAGAGGTGTCTGGGATCTGTGTGACCCTTCCTATCACTCCTCAGCGGTCAAGGGCGGGCTGGCCCGTTCGAGGGCCTTTAGCTCAGACGGTTAGAGCACTCCTCTGATAAGGGAGTGGTCCTGCGTTCGAATCGCAGAAGGCCCACTGCGGGGATGTAGCTCAGCTGGGAGAGCGCCGCCTTTGCAAGGCGGAAGTCAGGGGTTCGAGCCCCCTCATCTCCACCACTGGGCTGCGCCACGTCAGGAGCAGAATGGTTTGTTGAAGTCTAAGGGTGTCTCAACCGAATAGTCAATTTTCTGGCAGGTCAATCGTGACGCAGCTGCGGCCCGGTTCACTGCCGGGCCGTTTGTGTGACCGGAAGGAGATTGATCTTCGAGGCGCGGAGCCGAGACCCTGGGCTCCCCGCCTCGGCGATCAACGCCGGGACCGCGCAAGAAGCGGGTGAACCTTAACAACCGAATAGGATCGACGCGAAGAATTTCAATTTCTCCGCATCGCGTGTTAAGCGACAAAGGGCGTACGGTGGATGCCTTGGCGCTAGGTGCCGATGAAGGACGCGGAACACTGCGATAAGCCTCGGGTAGCCGTGTGCAGGCGTTAATCCGGGGATTTCCGAATGGGGAAACCCGCAGTCGGGGC
>JBEKSY010000033.1:0-39258 GCA_049516595.1 Anaerolineales bacterium | reverse complement strand
TTCCGCGTCTGCGTGGACGGCGGTTCGGAGCCATGTCGTCTGAGGCCTGCCCACGAGGCACCCAGGGAGGAACCCGGGGATGGCCAATCTAACCGGCCGAATTGCGCAGATTCAGGGCGGGGTGATCGATTGCGAGTTTCCGGCAGGTCGATTGCCTGAGATTTATGAGGCCTTGGAGGTCCGCCGCGAGGGAAACGAGCCTTTGGTCCTGGAAGTCGAGAACTACATGGGGGATTACTGGGTGCGGTGCTTGGCCATGGACACGACCGATGGTCTGCAGCGAGGGATGCCGGTGACGGCCAGCGGCGGACCGATCACCGTGCCCGTCGGGCCGTCCACGCTGGGTCGAATCTTCAACGTGCTGGGGCAGCCAATCGATGAGGGCGGGCCGATTCACAGCGAGGATCGAGCCCCCATTCATCGCCTCGCTCCTCTGATGACCGAGCAATCGACGCACACTGAGGTCTTCGAGACCGGACTGAAGGTGATCGACCTCGTCGCCCCCTTCACTCGGGGCGGCAAGACGGGCATCTTTGGGGGAGCCGGGGTGGGCAAGACGGTCATCATCATGGAGCTCATCCGCACGATTGCCAAAGTCCACAAGGGGAACTCTGTTTTTGCGGGTGTGGGCGAACGCACCCGCGAGGGCACCCAGCTCTACCGGGAAATGCTGGAGTCCGGCGTAATGAAGGATACGGTCATGGTCTTTGGGCAGATGAATGAACCGCCCGGCGTGCGCCTTCGCGTGGGCTTGACGGCTCTGACCATGGCCGAGTACTTCCGCGATCAGGGACGAGATGTGCTGCTGTTCATCGACAACATTTACCGCTTCAGCATGTCCGGCTCGGAGGTTTCTGCGCTGCTCGGGCGGATGCCTTCGGCCGTCGGCTATCAACCCACGCTGGGCACGGAGATGGGCGAGCTTCAGGAACGCATCACTTCGACGAAACGCGGTTCGATTACCTCCATGCAGGCTGTCTACGTGCCGGCCGACGACTATTCCGACCCCGCCCCGGTGACGACCTTCACCCATCTGGATGCTACCATCGCTTTGGAACGCTCCATCGCCGAAAAGGGAATCTTCCCAGCCGTGGACCCGTTGGCTTCCACCTCGCGCATCCTCGATCCGCGCATCGTAGGTGAGGATCACTACCAAACCGCCCGCGAGGTGCAACGCGTGCTGCAGCGGTACAAGGACCTTCAGGACCTGATCTCCATCCTGGGAATTGACGAGCTCGCTGAGCAGGACAAGCTGATCGTCTCACGGGCCCGCAAGATCGAGCGTCTCTTCTCTCAGCCGATGTTTGTGGCCGAACAGTTCACCGGACAGGCCGGCGTGTATGTGCCCCTGCGCGAAACCGTTCGGGGCTTCAGGGAGATTCTGGACGGCAAACATGACGAGCTGCCCGAGTCCGCTTTTCACATGGTCGGCACAATCGAGGAGGCCGTAGAAAAGGCCCGCCTTCTGGAGGGTGGATAGAAGGTTGCCTAGGGAACGCCATGCCTTTCCTGTGTGAGATTGTCACTCAAGACCGACAACTTTTCAGCGGCGAGGTGGAAGCGGTGTTTGCTCCCGGGGAGGAAGGGGACTTGGGCATCTTGCCGCGCCACACGCCGCTGCTGACTAGCCTCAAGTACGGGATCCTGCGTGTAGTTCATAGCGGGGAGGAGGAGGCGTTTGCGATCGCGGGGGGGATCTTGGAGGTGCGTCCTGAGCGAGTGACGGTCCTCGCGGATCAGGGGGAGAATATCGAGGAGATCGACGTGGCTCGGGCCGAGCAGGCCAAGGCTCGGGCCGAAGCCTTCCTGAGCGAGGGTCGCCGCGTGGGTGCTCCCGAACGGCAGGAAGCCCAGGCCGCGCTGCGGCGCTCCAACTTGCGTTTGAGCGCGGTCCGCCGGTTCCGCCGTGGGCGTCCGCCCGCCTCTGAGGTTCCCACAACGAAACCCTAGAACGCTAGGCCATCCCGCGATCAATATCCCCAGCGCCTAAACAACTTCCATGGCCCTACTTTACCGCGATCTCGGCATCGACCTGGGAACTGTAAACACCCTCATCGCAGAGGGCGGCGAAATCGTCTTGAGCGAACCGACCATGGCTGCGATCGATGTGGACGAGCAGAAGATCGTTGCCCTGGGGCAGGAAGCCAAGGACATGTATGGTCGCGTGCCGGAGGGAATTGAGGTCATGTACCCTCTGCGCGATGGGGTTATCGCGGACTACGAGGTCACCGAAAGAATCCTTTCCTACTTCATCCAGAAAGTCTGTGGTCCGGTCCGCCTCTTCAAACCCAGAGCGATGGTAACCGTCCCGTACGGGGTGACGAGCGTCGAAGGGCGGGCGGCTCACGAGGCAACCTTCCGCGCCGGCTGCCGGGAAGTCTTCCTCGTTCCGCGAACCCTGGCGGCGGCCGTGGGGTCGGGCTTGCCCGTCGGGACCCCTTCCGGCAACATGGTGGTCTACCTGGGGGGCGGAGCCAGCGAGAGTTCGGTGATCGCCGTGAACGGCATTGTCGTGGCCCATACTGTTCGGCTCGGAGGGCAGCGCCTGGATGAGGCGCTGGCCAGCTACGTTCGCCACAAGTATGGGCTGGTCATTGGCGAAACCACCTCGGAGGAGATCAAACTTAAGATCGGCGCGGCCATTCCCCTGGAGCAGGACTCAGCCTTGGAGGTGCAGGGGCGAGACCAGGTCAATGGGCTTCCTCGCAAGGCGACCGTCACCACCTCCGATGTGCTCGAGGCCTTGGAAGAGTCCCTTTTGCGCATCGGGGCCGGGGTGCGGGCGACTTTGGAAAAGACACCCCCGGAACTGACTTCCGACATCATCGATCGAGGCATGATGCTGTGTGGCGGGGGATCTTTGCTCAAGGGGATGGATCGATATCTCACCCAAACGACCGGCGTGCCAGCCTATTTGGCCGAGGAGCCGGTCGCGTGCCTTGCTTTGGGGGCGGAGAGAGTTCTTCGCCAGGTCGAATTGTTCCGACGGTTCCTGCCGCCGGCTTAGACCTCTCGCGCCGCGGGAGGCCGGTTCCGTTCCTGGGATTAGTCGCGCTCGAGGAGGTAGTACGTCATCCGCTGCAGGTGGACGGCGGGGTCGATGTTCTGGACGAAGACTCCACTTGGAACTGACAGCGTGGTGGGGGCGTAGTTGAGGATCGCACGGACCCCCCCCTCGACGAGACGCCCGGTCACCTCCTGGGCAGCTCGCGCGGGAACAGCCACCATCGCGACCCGAATGTCGCTCTCGCGGAGGCTGGGCACGAGTTGGGCTGTGTCCTGAATCATGAAGCGGCCCAGGGATTGGCCGATTTTCGCCGGGTTGCTGTCAAATACTTTTCGGATCTCAAACCCTCGCTCCTGGAAGCCCTGGTAGTTGGCCAGCGCGCGGCCTAGGTCTCCCGCCCCAACCAGCACCACGCCCCAAAGGTGATCCAACTTGAGGATGTGACGAAGTTGCCCGGAGAGAAACGGAATGCTGTAACCGAGCCCTTGCTTGCCGAACTCCCCGAAATGCGAAAGATCCTTGCGGATCTGTGCTGAGGTGAGGCCCAGCCGTGTCCCTAGTTCTTGAGAGGAGGTAATGCTCTTTCCCTCTTGGGCCATTGCGGTCAGCGCACGCAGATACACCGGCAACCGACCGACCACAATGTCGGGAATAGCATGCGAGGGCACGGGGTTATTTCCCTGCTCCAGGGTGGAGGGATTACAATGGCGTTCAATGTATCACAATCCACCCAGAATCGCAACAGCAGGCAGAAATGTTCTTGGACGAAGCGGAAATCAAGGTGCGCGGAGGTCGGGGGGGCGACGGCATGCTGCACTTCCATCGTGAGAAGTACGTGCCCATGGGCGGCCCGGACGGAGGCGACGGGGGCCGGGGAGGAGACGTCCTTCTTCGCGTGGACCGCGGCCTTAACACCCTCTACCATCTCCATCACCGCAGGCTCCATAGTGCGGAAGATGGCCGCCGCGGGGGCACAAGCAACAAGACAGGCCGATCCGGTGCCGATGCCGTGATCCCGGTCCCTCCCGGCACCCTGGTGCGTGAGGTTTCCTCCGGCCTGTTGCTGGGCGACCTGACAGGGGCTGACCAGTTCCTGCGCGTTGCCAAGGGGGGGCGGGGAGGGCGAGGCAATCCCCACTTTGCATCGTCGAGCAACCAGACCCCGCACCTTGCTGAAAAGGGCGAGCCGGGAGAAGAGCGGCAGCTTAAGCTGGAATTGCGCCTCATCGCTGAAGTCGGGCTGGTGGGCGTGCCCAATGCGGGCAAGAGCACCTTCCTGGCTGCTGTGACCGCTGCCCACCCAAAGATCGCCGCCTACCCGTTCACCACAACCGAGCCCAACCTGGGGGTGACCACAATCGATTCGAGAACCCTGGTGCTCTCCGATATCCCCGGGTTGCTGGAAGGAGCACACCTCGGAGTGGGTCTGGGTTTTGCCTTCCTCCGCCACGTTTCCAGGACCAGAGTGCTTATCCATCTGCTGGACGGGGCCGGTGCCGACCCGTTGGCGGACTACTCTCAGATCAACAGTGAGATCGCCCTGTACGATCCGGAGATGGTGGCCAAGCCCCAAATCGTCGTCCTGAACAAGATGGATCTGGCGGAGGCCCAGGGGCATTGGCCGGAGGTCCGCGAGGCGATGAAGCGCGAAGGCAAGGAAGTATTCGCCATTTCTGCGCTTAATCGGCAAGGAGTCCGCGAAGTGCTGTACCGAGCGGCAGAACTTGTGGATGCCCTGCCGGCCCGAGAGATTGGCTCCCGGGAAATCCCGGTCTACCGGCCCGTCGAGGAACCGGACTTCCGCATCGTGCGAGAAGCGGATGGGGCCTGGAGGGTTCGAGGCCGACGTATTGAGAAGGCCGCTCAGATGACCTTCTGGGAGTACGATGAGGCCGTGCAGCGCTTCCAGAGGATCATGGAGGCGGCTGGGATCTACGCCGCCTTGCGCAGTGCCGGGGTGAAGCCCGGGGACACCGTGCGCATAGGCGAAAAGGATCTGGAATGGCACGACTAGGGGTCTTCGGCGGCAGCTTCGATCCCCCGCACCTGGGCCACCTCATCCTGGCCGAGGAGGCCATTCCCGCCTTGGACCTTGAGCAAGTGCTCTGGGTCTTGACGCCCGAGCCTCCCCACAAGCAAGGCCAGTCTCTTTCTCCGGCGCCGATTCGCCTGGAGATGGTTGCGCAGGCCATCCAAGGGAATCCCCGCTTCGTCCTCTCCCGGATCGATCTGGACAGGCCGGGTCCTCAATATACCGTCGACACGATTGAGATTCTTCGGTCGAAATCTCCCGGCCACGATTGGATTCTCCTCCTCGGGGAGGACTCGCTCAGAGATCTGCCGACCTGGGGCCGCCCCCGAGAGTTGATCGAGAAGTGCGCCCTGGGGGTGATGCGCCGCCCGGGGATCCGCTGGGACGAAAGGGGGCTCGAGCGCGAGCTTCCGGGGATTGGCCAGCGATTGCAGTTCTTCCCGGCGCCCGGCGTTGACATCTCTTCCTCCGATGTCCGCCAGCGGGCGCACGAGGGACGACCAATCCGCTATCTAGTTCCTCACGGGGTGTGGGAGATCATTGAGCGGTCCGGGATCTACCGGGACCGTCCCTGAGGGCCAGCCCGGGACCCCTCCGTCCGCGCGGCTGGCTTTCCGCCTCGCGCCCCTACTCCTCCATTCGTGGATCTTTCAATGGCTTCGAGTCCCCCCGCCGCGATGAAACCTTCCATGCGCTGCGGCAGGGCTCTCATCCGCGGCTCCCTTCCGAACTCAAGCAAACCGGGTAGGAGGACTGGGCGGAGCGGTTCCTTTTGGGATCGTCCAAGAGGGAGTCAGGCGGGTCGGCCCGACAGGCCGGAAAAAGATGGTCCGGTCGGTGGTGCGCGTGATCAGAGGGGAGGAGCGGCCAGCTTGTCTATCTTTTTCCCAATTTCCCTCCATTGAATGCGACTGAGGCCAAGCTTCTCGCGTACGCGCTCGGGGGGGGCGTGGTTTTCTCGATCGCGGACCGCACAGGTCCATCGGCACATGTCAAACGAAAGGTGTTTGTTGAGCCCTGACATCTGACTCAGATCCTCGAGAAGGTATTCGAGTCTGCGAGGGGACCAGGGAAACACTCGATCTTTCGGACCATACTGTTCCACATACTCGCGGTACGCCCGGACCCACTCTGCCGACAGGCGCAGCTTCCTTTCCTTGAACCGCAATCGAGGGTTACTGTATCGCACGAAAAGATAGGCCTCTTCGGATTCCTCCGCCGCCACGTGGCTGAGTTTCAATGCGAGGCATTCGCCCTTCTTGATTCCGGTCTCGAGCAGGAGGGCAAGCAGAGTGAAGGGCCGAGAATCGGGCTTGGTTTCCAGGGACCCCTGTCGCAAGCGGCGGGCGACCTCCATCACCGCTTGCTCCTCAGACGCGGTGAGGATCTCCGGCAGAGGGCTCAAGACGCTCTCTTGGAGGATCGGCTGGGCAGGATCTGTGTGGATGGCACCCACTTGGTCAACAAACCGGAAGAAGCTCTTGAGCGAAGTCACTCGGCGAGCGTAGGTCTTGGGGCTGCAGGGGACGCCGCGTTCCTTCCTCATCCATCTCAAGAAGGACTGCAGGTCCGGGGTTCCTATTTGTCCGATCGCTCGTCCCGCGCCGAGGTACTTAGCCAGAAGGCTGAGATCGGCGGCAAAGGCCTTGACCGTATTGGTGGCCATGCCGCTCTGCTCCAGGTGCGCTCTCCAGACCAAGAGGGCGGTCTTGAGGGAGGCCTCCGGGTGCATCGAAAGCTCCGCCGTTGCGCCCGCCCGATCGGGTTTCAAACGATCCCCTTCGGATCCCCTTTCGCGGACCTCAGCCATGAGCGGACCCGCCTTGAATGCCAACCCTGCCAGGGCCTGAGATGCCCTTCCGATGGGACGGCCCCTATTCTACGTCTCCTTCCCTGGGACGGGACCCCGGGCGAGGCGGGAGGGAGCGACCCCGGCAAGTCAGGCGCGACGCGTGAGGGCCGGACCCCCTTAGGGATTCAGTGCCTGCTGGAGAAGGGTGCGAATCGCGTCCGGGCGGGGAAGCTGGACATCCGCCCCACCGGGAGTGATCCAAGCATAGCATTGGGTCGGAGAAATGACCCGGAAGCGTCGGACACTGTCGGGACTTACGCTGGTTCCCATCCCCGCAAAGGGCAGCAAGTCTTGGAAGGTCAAGTCCCCGCTGACATAGCTCCTGAGCTGGCTGAAAAAGCCGGGCAGGTTGGCAAGGGCATTCAAGCTGAGGGCCTTCTTGGCGATTGCCACCAGGACCTCTTGTTGCCGGCGATTACGATCGAAGTCATTGGTCGTGTATCTCGCCCGAACGTACCACAGAGCGGTGGCCGCATCCATGTGGACGAGCCCGGCATGCACCGTGTACTGGCCGTATCCGGCCCGATGATCGGTGAGAGTCTGCCCAACTTGCACATTGATCCCCCCCAGCGAATTCACTAGCCCTTCGAAGCCCGAGAAATCCATAAGCAGCCAGCGATCCACGCGCAGGCCGAAGTTGTACATCAGGGCGTCCTTGAACAGGCCGAAATCGCCACCGGGGTAGCCCAAGCTGGACCCAATGGGGAAGGCGACGTTGATGCGCTGCATCCCGTAGGCTGGGATGTAGACGTAGAGGTCCCGCGGGAACGAGATCAATGTGATGGTCCTCTTGGTGGGGTTCAAGGACAGAATGAGGATCGTGTCCGTGTGAAAGGATCCTCCAACCGGCCGGACGTCGCTTCCCAGCAGGGCAATATTCAGAACGCCTGCGCCCATTTCTATGGGGGTCACGGGCGAGGGAATAGCTGTCGGTGCAGGGTAGATCGGCCCGGCGTACGGAGCCCAAGGCCGCTGCCCGGACGGAAGGGAGGTTGGCGTGGCCAGACCGCCCGGCAGCAAGCCGCTGTTGTCAACGAACGGCGCAAGCTGTGTCGAGAGGCCCGGGAGAAACGGGGTGGGCGTGTTGGCTTCGGGAAGGAACGGAGAAGGCGTGGGCGAGACTTCTATGGATTGCGGAAAGACCGGGCCCCCGACCCCGGTGGATCCCAAGGCGCAAGCCAGCATCCCCACCGCGGTGGCCATCAGCCCCAGCCATCGGCCCAGCTGGTTCAATCTCATTCGGAGTCCTTTCTCCTCCTTGCACAGAATCCGGATCCCCTTCGAAAAGACGATTATAAGCGGGCCAGGGTTCCCGGGACTTGGGTCAGCCTTAAGGCAGCTCTAACCTGTGGCGACGGGTGAATTCTGGGGAGAGAACTGTCCGAAGGAGCCAGGCGCAACTTGTTGGAGGCGCGGGGGAGGCGGCCGCCCTAGGCTTGGGCTAGCCGGACTCAAATGGGAAAAGTGCCAGGAAGGTGGTTCCCTGATCCGGTGCGCTTTCCAGCCAGAGGCGGCCGCCAATCCGTTGGACGAGAATGTTGGCAACCGCCAGGCCCACGCCGGGGTCTCCCAGTCCCTCGATCGGTAGCCCTGCGGTGCGGGAAATCCGGTCGAATATGCGTGGATAATCCTCGGAGGCGATGCCGCTGCCGCTGTCGTGGATCGATATCAGCAAGGAGGGACGCAGGCTGCCCTCCACAGAAACAGCCACAGCGCGTATTTCGACGGCCTGGTGAGCTGGAGTGGCCAGGGCCGCATTGTGGATCAGGTGCTCTGCGACTTGCTGAAGGATTCCTGGGTCCAGCTGAACCGAAGACAGTTCCTCGGCAACCTCCAGATGGATCACGAGGCCCTTCTCTTTGATGATGTCGCGGGATGATCCCAGGCAGGTCTCCAAGATCTCTCCCACGGAAAGAGGCCCTTTATCCCTGGGCAAATCTTTGTCGTGGATGAGGGCAACCTTTTCCAGCGCCCGCAACAGGGTGTTCGTGCGGGCCAATGAGGCTCGCACGCGCTCCAGGGTTTTCTTGCTCGGGCCGCCATCTTTTCGACCTGCATCCAAGAGAAGGTGGTCGGCATAGGAGACGGCCAAGGACATCGGGTGATGAAGCTCCTTGATCAATGCCGCCACCAATTCGCGGTCGACCACAGGCAGTCCGGAAACCTCCCAAGTCCCACCCGAGCCAGCCGCCCGCTCCACTCTCTTCTCCGCCAATTCTTTTTCCGCTCGATCCAGAGCGAGACGTAGGGCCGCCGTCTCGTCGCTCCCTTGAGCCTCCGATTCTAGCGGAGCCATCTGTGCGGCACTCACGAGATCCCGAGCGGCCAGCAGGGCGTTCTGCAACTTGCCCACGTGGTCTTCGCGATCGGCGATAGCGTGGAGCAGCTTCTCCTCAAGGCGGGCGGCTTCGGTCTCGATCGAAGTCCACGCCTCAGCAGCGGCGATCGGCTCTTCGGCCGACAGCCCCGTCCCCGGGGCAGTCTGATCGGTGCGCCGCAGTTCGGATTCCAGTTCCGATATTCGGGTCCGCAGGTGGTCGATCTCGGCCGTCCCCAAAATTGAGGCAGTGTGAGAAGGAACTGCGGCTGGGCCGCGGAGAGCGAGTTGGTCTGGCGGTTGGAGCGCGAGGGACAGCGGCTGGGCGAACCATTCGAGTGCGTCTTGGTCTTCCTGAGTCCATGGGGCGGATGTGCGAGCCCTGGTCAGCAGAACGGCATTGGGCTGGCCACCCCCAGACGGCAACGGGATCAGAAGAGCCGAACCGGGCTGGTCTAGGCCTGCCCGGTCCAGCACGAGGCGCAGATCGGGGGGCGCTTCGTCGATCGCAATCCGGACGCTCTTTCCGTCCTGAAATACGGTTGGGAGAAATGGATCCTGCGCGATCTTTTGCCTCAGCTCGGGGATGGTGGAGGAGCTTTGGCGGTCAAATCCGCCAACCGCCCGAAGCTCCGCAGCCTTTTCATCCAGAGCCAGGAGGAGAGCCGCTTGGGCATTGGCCACCTGACCGATCCAAGCCGCAGCCCAAGCCGCGCGCTCCGCTTCCCCGCCTTCTGGTTCGAAAATGGGGAACGTTCTGGCGCCAGTTGGGCGCGGTAGGGTCTCCAAGGCGGCGCGCCGTTGATCTACCTGGGATCCAGCGGGGGCCTGCGCGGCTTCTTGCCGCAAACGGCCTATTACCTGGTAGGCCAGGAGGGGATAGGCGATGAGTTCGCTCAAACGCGTGTACCCTGCCAGGTCCCCGCTGGCACTGCCCACTAGGATCTGCAATACGGAACCGAGAAGCAGGAAGGTGATGGCGGCCAGCGCGGCGCCCCGGGAGGCGCGAGGCCGAACTACCAGCAGAACCGTCATCACGAGCAGAGTCAACGCGCGCAGGATCTCCCAAGCGGGGGCGAGCAATGTGGAGTTGAACTCCAGATCCGGCGCGATGACGACGGTGTAGGCGAGCAGGTACGTGAACAGGATCGCCAAGGCCCCCGTCAAAACCAGCAGGAGGGCGGTGAGAAGATCCGCGATTCTTGATCGGTGGGGGGCAATGAAGATCCAGCCAAACACCAATGCGGATGCGAGCGAAACGGCCCGCTCCAGGTTCCCGAGGGACGTGCGGGCAAACGCGCCCGGGCCGCCCGATCCCCACCCGCCCGCCACAAGCAAAATCGCCTGGAAGATCAGCAGGACAAGCGGGCCGACCCAAGCGCGCGGCCAGGTGCCGGGCATCAGGCGTTTGCGGTAGGGCAGGGCGAGGAGGATTGTCAGCCCCAGGACCAGGACGACGAAGAGGTGGTAGAAAAGACTGGCTTGGGTCGTGGTCAGGACGTCCATTGCTCGATGGATGGCTCCCCTATGCGCCCCGGGCTACCTCCGCCGCTTCACCCATCCTGTCATCATCTTATCATGGGCTGCTGCGTCAGGCTCCAGATTGCTTCCAACGCGGCGTCGCGGACCAGAGGCTCTGAATCCTCGAGCGCGGCTAGCAATTCGGGCAGAAAGCCGTCGAACCCGCTCTGCTCCATGGCTTGGGCTGCCGCGGCGCGCTCAAGAGGACTCCCCTCCTTGAGTGACCTCCGCAGAATGCCGTGGCTGGCTTCCCCGGTCGCCACCCCAAGCTTTCGCGACGCGGCAAAGGCAATCAGCCAGGGCCTTTCCCAGAGCACGGGCGGCGGAGGGGGAAGGCGATTCCCTACCTGGAGGGCCTCCAAGGCCCCTCCCGCCGCGGCCCTGACCGCCCACTGGTCATCCTCGCGCTGCATGTCCTTGAGCAGGTCTTCGGCCCAGGGCTCATTGACCCTCGCGAGGCCGAACGCCGCGGAGCGCCGCACCATGAGGTCCTGATCTTTCGCTGCTTCTCGCAACAGCTGCTGTCCCTCCTCTGCGTTTTCGGATAATCCTTCGGCCGCCGCTCGCCTCAAGTTCATGTCACCGTGGAGGAGAGCCGCTCCC
The DNA here is from genome assembly GCA_049516595.1 of Anaerolineales bacterium. Lineage (GTDB taxonomy): Bacteria > Chloroflexota > Anaerolineae > Anaerolineales > RBG-16-64-43 > JBEKHT01. Next base: position 27,926 of record JBEKSY010000033.1, on the reverse strand, counting down.
AGGGCCTCCAGGGCTGCCGGCTCTGAGTATCGCCCCAGGGAAAGGGCGGCTGCCCACGAGAGACGCAGGTGCGGTGAGTTGAGTTGAGCCTGGAGCGCCGGGAGGGAGGCGCTATCGCGTAAAGCCCCGAGGCCCAGGACGGCAAGTATTCTTCCCTCCGGATCGGCATCCTCCTCCAGCATGCGCCGAAACAAGGGGGAGATGGAAGCATCTTCAGCCCGCAGGAACGCGCAAAGGCAACGGGCGCGAAGGGGAAAGGGCTTTGCCGGATTCCGCAGGACCTTCGCAAGGCCCCGGAACAGCTCGCTCTTCCAAGGGGAATGCGGGTCCAATCCAGGCAGGTATCGACTAATGCGGAGGAGATCAAACGTACGGGCAAGGTCCGCCGGGAGCCCCTTCCCGGGTCCGGGCTCGGTCCCCTCCGGCCGGGATGGGCCCATCAAGGCCTGAACGTAGTCCGTGATATCCGCCCTTTGGGCCAAATGACGGAGGGTCAGTTCGAGCAGGGGTTGTATCTTTGGCCACGCGAATTCCGCCCCGGGCGGAGTCTGGGCGAAGGATCTCGCGGCTAGGTAGGCCGCGAGATCACAATGGACGAAGGCAGTTCGGCCGTCTCCTCGCTGGATGAGAATCCTGCGGGCCAGCGCATGAGCGAGGGTCCTTTCCAGCGGAACCCTTCTCACAGACTCGGCATCTCTTGGAGCGCCGACTGTCCGCACGGTCGCCTTCGGATCAAAAGCCTCCCCCCCGGATAGGACGATGCTTCGCGCCACGGCGGACAGGGCGAGGATGTCACCCTCAGAAAGTTGCGACTCGAGGTAGGCCTCCCAGCCCTCTGGCGAGGCGCGTTCCGCGGGCCTCCCGCGGCAGGTTGCCCAGCAGCGCAGCACAGTCTGCAAGGGGGTTTGCAGAACCGGGGTCGGGTCAAGCCAGCCTGAAACCAGCGCCGGATCCGGTGCGGGGCGAACGGATTGCGCCTCGGCGGGTATCCTGGTGGTCCACCGACGCACCCATTGCTTGGCAAGGTCTTGATGCTGCAACCTTGTCCAGGGCGCCAAGGACAAGCAGACGAAGCCCAAGGGGATCCATCGGGCTGATCCGTTAGGAGAATCGGCAGCTACGATGCGGGCCAGCGGGAACTCTTGCGCGAACAGGCGGATCCAACGGAGCAACTGTGCGGTTTGGTCCGGCGACGCCTCATCCACGGAATCGACGGTCAGGAGAAGGCCCCCCGATCTGGCGGAACGGAGCAGTTCCTCCACGATCTGCCCGGAGGACTCAGACGCAGTTCTTCCCCGGAGGGCGGATCGGATGGGCTCAAGGAGGTCCTTCTCGAAGTTGAAGAGATCCAGGGCCGGGACGTCGATGGGGAAGACGGGGAGCCCTCGGCCTCCGGCGGAGGAAGGAGGGCGCTCCTGGCGCAACTGGAGGAGGGCAAGCATCCATAGAGCGCAGCTCCGCCCGCTACCGGGTTCTCCAGAAATCACAGCATTGCCACGCAGATGGAGAAGATCCTGGAGAGAGAGGGTGGCCTGTCCGTAGGTCGCGGCCAATTCCAACGCATCCGGAAGATAGGGGGGGATTTGCCAGGCGTCCCGATCCGGCGGCTGGAGCGGATCGATCCGGTCCGGTGGAATCAGGAACCGTGGCGGGATTGCAGCTTCCTCGAGAGGGAACCAAAGCCCAGCGAGGTGCGAGCCCTGGGCCTTCGACGCGATGTCGGCGCGCAATCGATCGCTGGCGTTGTCAGCCTGAGAGGCGCGCGCCTTTCGGTACGTTTCGCCGAGCGCCTGCATCGCGGCGAGAACCGGCTTGTACCCCAGGAAAAAGCACAGAGCCAGCAGGCAGGCCAGGGCGAACCCCATGAGGAAAGGCGGGCCGTTATAGATCCACCATAAAGAGATTGGCATCCATCCTCATCCGGCGTACAGGATCCGACCGCAATTGGCACAAAAAACGATCTGCTCCCCCGCGCCGGCTTGTTGGATCCGGGCTTGGGAGGGGGCGACACCGCACGCGCCGCAGGCTCCTCCTTCGATACGCGCGACAGCCAAACCGTGATGCGCGTCCCGCATTCGCGTGTAGACCTGCAAGTCCTCCCCATTCACAACCGCAATCGCCGCCTCCCGTTGGGCCTCGAGCTTATCCTGTCGGGCGAGCCATTCCCTTTTCTGTTGGTTTAGGTCAGCGGACTGGATCTGACGGCCCGCTTCCACATCATTGAGGTGGTTTTGGGTTCGGTCCGCCGCCGACTGGGTGTCGTCCACAGCCATCATTTGCTCGAGCTGCCGCTCCTCCAGCGAGGTGAGGTGATGGCGCAAGGCGATTTCCTCGCTTTGCAGGTCCAGCAGTTCCTTGGGGTTCTTGACCTCGCCGCTGTAGAGGCGACGGGTGGTCTCCTCCAGTTTTGCCCTCTGGGTGGCGGCTTGGTCCTCGAGGTCTCGCAGGGCTCCGCGGGCCGCTCTCAGATCCCGCTCGGCCGACAACGCCTCCTGGCGCGCCGTTTCCAGCTCCGGCGAGGAGGACAAGATCCTGTCGATTTCCTTCAATCGAGAACGGATCCCATCCAGTTCGCTATCCAGGACCTGCATGCGCTGAAGGTTCGAAACGCGGCTCATCGCCAAGAATTATAGAGAAGATCCCGCATCCGTCAATGGATCACGCTTCGGCACCGCAAGAGAATTCTAAGGAAACTGTTCGGGAACCGACCTTGCCCACACGTTCTACAATATGCGCTGTCAGGAGGCATCGGCGTCCGCATTTCCGGGTCCGGCTCCCAGGAAGACTCTGGTTTGCGACCGGCTGGCTCTTTAGCATCCCAAGCCCGCGGAGGCAGAGCGGGCCTCGTTCCTGCTCTTGTTTGACCCCTTCGGAGGGCAGCGGTACAATGCGCCAACCCCGCACGCCATTTCCTGCCGTCCCGTCCAGCCTCAACCGACCTGGCAGATCTCCCAGGGAAGCCCTGACTCCCACAGGTCTGTTGTTCGCGAGGATCGCGGAGAGAAGGAATTGCATCTGGGGAATGGAATCGCCGCCTTTGAGAGGGGATTAACCATGAAAACCACTCGCCGCTTTCCTTTGATCCTCGCTGTCCCACTGGCTTTGGCCTTGCTAGTCGTGGGATGCAATTTCCAGCAGGTTGCCGGAGGCCCGCCTGTTTCGGCTTCTGCCTCGGACACCCCTGGGCAGGGGCCAGTGAGCGTGACAAACACAGCCGCTGCCTCGGAGGCCTCCGCCACGGCGGCTCCGACCGCTACCTCTCTGCCCCCCACGCCCACGGCAACTCCCGCCCTGACCTATCCGGTCGGCCCGGACCAGTATCCCGCGGGTGTCGACCCGCTGACCGGCTTGATTGTGGCGGATCCCTCGCTGCTAAACTTGCGGCCGCTGGGAATCAAGGTGTCGAACTTCCCGCGTAGCGCGCGTCCGCAGGCGGGGCTTTCGCAGGCTGACCTGCTCTTTGAAATGTACACCGAAGGCGGCAGCACGCGTTTCCTGGCCATGTACTACGGCCGATCGGCCGACAAGGTAGGGCCGATGCGGTCGGCACGGGTCGAGGACACACGCATCATCCCTCTGTACGACGCGATCCTGGTGCATGTCCAGGCCTTTCAAGATGTTTGGGATCAGATGTATGCGTCCGGAATCGACTTCATCAATGAGTTTCCCGCCGCCTGCCCGGCCATCTGTCGGGATCCCACCGTGACCGACAAGGTCAATAGCGCATTCAGCAACACCCAAGCTCTCGACGCTTACGCGAAGAACGTACGTCTGGAAACTGGGAAACCCAATCTCGCCGGCATGGTCTTCGACCCGGCCCCGCCTGCCAAGGCGACGCCGGCCCAAGGCTTGCTGGTGATCTTCTCCCAGTCGGCCAGAGCCGAGTGGCGATTTGATGCGGGATCGGGGATGTATCTGCGTTACTCCGAGAATGATGCCGGTGCCATGATCCCGTTGGACGATCGCACCACCAACAAGCAAATTGCAGTCGCCAATGCGGTGGTTCTCTTCGTTCCCTTCAATCGTTATGTCGGCAAGACCACGACGGCCGAAATGTGGGACCTCGGGCTGGGGGGCTCGGGCAAGGCCGTATTCTTCCGGGATGGTGATGTGGTCAGCGGCACCTGGAAGCGAGTGAACCCGGCCCGGCCGCTGCAGTTCTTTGGTTCAGATGGCCAGCCGTATGCCCTGAGGCCAGGGAATTCCTGGGTTGCCCTCATCGGGAAGAGCTCTTCAGCCATTCCCTCTGCGAAGGAGTGGACCTTCCATATGTACTTCCCATGATACGGTGGGGAGCTCTCGAGTTTTGAGGCGCAGGTGAACGGACGGATCGATCGCGCTGTCGGCTTGCGGGGCCCCGGCCCAAGATCACCTGGGGCCAGGGCTCATCCGCTTGGCGCACATCTTCTCCTGGCTGGGTCCATGGCAGCCGTCTTGGGGATCCCCTCTTGTGGGGCTGGCCCGCTCGGTGCAGGGCGGCAACTCTCCGCGACCTCGGCCGCAGGATCGGCTGGCCATGCCATCGGCATCCAGGCCCAGACCCTGCCCCCTCTCACGGAAACCGAGAGCCCGCCGGCCCAAGTCCAGGCGCCGGAGCCGACTCTGACGCCTCAACCCACCTCCCAGCAGGTCATTAACCCGCTCACCGGCTTGCCGGTGAGCGATCCAGCCCTCCTGGCCAGGCGGGTCGTGGCCATCAAGGTCTCGAACTACCCTCGTACCGCGAGACCTCAGGCAGGTCTTTCCTACGCTGACTTGCTTTTCGAGTTCTACCAAGAAAGCGGGGAAACCCGGTTTCAGGCGCTCTTCCTGAGTCAGGACGTTACCAAGGTCGGGCCAATTCGTTCCGGCCGCATCCTCGACGCGATGCTGGAAAAGATGTATCAATCCATCCTCGTTTTCAACGGGGCCGACTCGCGGGTCTGGGATTGGTTGGCTCTCCAGGGGGTGAGGTCAAACAGCCTGTACGAGGGGCCGGCTCCCTGTCCCGCCCTCTGTCGCGATTCCTCGCAAGCCCACATCAACAGCCTGTACGGGAATACAGCGGCCCTGCGAAAGGCGGCTGAAGCGATTCATATCCCTGAGGTGGTTCCCGATCTTGGGGGGATGGTGTTCGACCCCGTTGCGCCAGGAAACGGGAAGCCAGGGCAGGATCTGCTCGTGCGCTTCCTCACCGATCAGGCCCGCGCGGAATGGCGCTACGACCCGGCAAGCGACAAGTACCTGCGCTGGTCCGAAACCGATACGGGGAGCATGGCGCCCTTAACCGATCGCCTAAGCGGACAACAACTTTCGGTTTCGAACTTGATCGTCGTCTTTGTGCCGTTCAACAAGCATCCCACCAACCCAAAATCTGTGGAAATGTACGATGTGAACTTGCTGGGCTCGGGAGGCGCGCTTTTCTTCCGCGACGGCCAGGAATGGCAGGGGATCTGGCGCGTGGAAGACCCCAATCGGCCGCTTCAGTTCTTTGGTGAGGATGGTCCATTTGCCCTGCATCCCGGCGTGACCTGGATTGCGCTGGTTGGCGAGTCTTCCACGTTCTCCAGCAATGGGGATGCTTGGAGGGTTGAGTTCGCCCTGCCCTAGCCTCATGATGCCCTGCGGATGTCGCTCTGAGGGATAGGAGGAAAAATGCCCGGGGTCTCTTCACATCGGCCCCTTCCCCTGGCAATGGCGGCCTGCATCCTGCTGGTTTCCACCTCCTGCGCTGTCTCCCGTCCGTCGAGCGAACTCGAGAAGGCAGGGCCTTCACCCACCGAGGCGCTCCAGGAGACGCCTACCAGCCTCTTGCAGCCCACCGTGACCGAGAGACCAACCGAGACCCAGCCGCCGGCCGCAACCATTGTGCCCCCCACGGAAACAGTCCCCCCGGCCCTGGTGGGCCCTCAGTTTCCTGGAGATATCGATCCCCTCTCCGGTCTGCCCGTAAGCGATCCGTCCCTTCTGGACCGAAGGCCGGTGGCCATCAAAGTTTCGAACTTTCCTCGAAGCCTGCGCCCTCAATCGGGGCTGTCGATAGCTGATCTGGTGTTTGAGTACTACACCGAGGAGGGCATGTCACGCTTCTTGGCCGTTTATTTGGGCCAGGATGTCTCCAAAGCGGGCCCGGTGCGCTCGGCTCGGTATGTGGATTCCGAGTTGGTCACGATGTACCAAGCCGTTCTGGGTTTTGTCGGCGCCGACCCGATGGTGTGGGCTCAAGTCGTGGGCACTCTGGGCTCACGGGCCATTAGTGAAAGCCCCTCCACCTGTCCGGCGCTCTGCCGGGCGGGGAAGGGGGATGTCAACAGCGTATTCGCCGACACGGCGGCGTTCACCACCCTTTCCAAGTCCCAGGGCCGACATGATCTGGGGGGCATGACCTTTCAGCACGAGCCGCCTTCTGGGGGGCCATCGGGGAGCAAGGTTCAGGTTCGCTTTTCGTGGGGGACGCGCGCCGAGTGGCGCTATGATGAGACCCTGGGAGCGTACCAACGCTGGTCGGAATCCGAGCAGGGGGACAATATCGTGATGGTTCCGCTGGCCGACCGAAACACCGGGGAACAGATCCAGGCCTTCAACGTGGCCGTATTGTACGCCTGGTACAGCCGGCTTTCCGGAAATGAGAAATACAACGTGGAATTCCTTTATCGCAAGCGGGGGCGGGTCCAGCTCTTTCGGGACGGGATGGTCTACGAAGGATTCTGGGTGGCTCCCAGCCCTACCTCACCGCTTCAGTTTGTTGACGCCTCCGGCGCGCCGCTGCCATTTCACCCCGGGAACACCTGGCTGGAGGTGGTGGGTGAGTATTCCGCCGCAAAGCAGATCAACCCAGGGGAGTGGGAGGTCGACTTCGCCCTGCCCTGATTCTGGCACAAAGCCCCGCCAATACCTTCGGCCGAATTGCTTCCATTTCAGGTTGCCGACTTGGGATGGCCGCCGGGGCGGTCATGAGTCCTGGGCCCGGCTAGCCCTCGGGCCTTCCCGTTTGGGATCTCCCCTGACCAGGGCATGCGGCAGTCCCCGGGCGGAGGTCCCTGCCAGGCGGCCGATCTTGCCTGGGACGCAGCCGGCATTCACAGCGCCCAGTGCTGGGAGGGGAGCTCGGAGCGCGAGTGCCGATGTTCGTCTTCTCCAATGAAGCGGAGGGGGCTTGGATTCGCCAGGTGAAGGCAATCCTGGCCCGCTGAGGGCTTGGTCGCGCGCTGTCCCCCTTTCCAGCCAAGAGAGCCGGACGGGTATGACAAGGGGAGGCCTGCCGCGGGGGGGCGAGCCCTTGGGGGGCTGAGGAAAGACCCGGGTTCCGCCGGACCCAGAGGATCCATACAAGAACTGCTGGATCCGGTCAATTCCCCAGGCCACTGCTTTCCTGGTTCTCGCGAGGTTGGGGGCAAGACGGCTGAGTTTGCCAGTGACGGCCCTAGGGCTTGATGGAAGTGGTCTCGCGATGCCCGCTGTCCGCATGGGTCAGAGCGGGCAGGTACATTTCGGCCACATACTCTTTCAGCATCCGCCGGGTGCAGAAGTGGGGGGAAAGGGTTCGGATGGACTCTTTGATTCGGACGACCCACTCGCTGGGGACGTCCTCCGACGAGCGTCTGAGGTAGTAGACGGGCACAATCTCGTTTTCCAGCGTTTCATACATCTGCTGAATCTCTCCGGCTGGATCGGGAGGGTCGCCGTTGGCTCCCAGGTCCTCCCCGATCGCCCAGCCGTTCCGTCCGTTGTATCCCTCCCGCCACCAGCCGTCCAGGACAGAGAAGTTCAGGGCCCCGTTCAAGGCGGCCTTCTGGCCCGAGGTTCCTGAGGCTTCCTGAAGCAGCCTCGGTGTATTCAGCCATACGTCCACCCCCTGCACAAGGTACCGCGCAAGCTCGATGTCATAGTCCTCCAAGAAGACCACGCGCCCTCCGACCTCCGCGCGCTTGGCAACGCGATAGACCTCCTGGAGCACGCGCTTGGCCGGTTCGTCGGCGGGATGAGCTTTGCCGGCAAAAATGATTTGAACCGGCATGTTCGCCTGGTTGATCAATCTCAACAGACGCTCCGGGTCGCTAAGGATGAGGGAAGGCCTCTTGTAGGTCGTGAAGCGGCGCGCGAATCCGATCGTCAGGGCGTACGGATCAAGCAGGGCACCCTCCGCAATCGCCTGGACCGGGTGAACTCCACCGCCCAGCCACATTTCGCGGGTGCGCTCCCGAACGTGCGCAACGAGCTTTCGCTTCAAATGATTCCGGACTGTCCAGAGCTCCGCATCGGGGATCTTCCACACCGACTCCCACATTTCCGGGTCGTCGATCCTGCGACGCCAATCCGCCCCAAGATATCTCTCGAACAGAAGGCCCATGCGCCGCGCCAACCAGGTTTCGGTGTGCACCCCATTGGTGATGTGGCGAATCGGCACGTTCTCTTCCGGCAGGCTGGGCCAAAGGAAATGCCACATGCGCCTCGAGACAATGCCGTGAAGCTCCGAGACCGCGTTGATGTGCTTGGAAAGACGCATTGCCAGAACCGGCATGCTGAAAACCTCGCCCCAAGGCTGCTGACGACGGCCCAGGTCGAGGAAGGGATCGCGCTCCAACCCGAGCTGGAGCCAATAGGATGCGAAGAATTTGTCCATCAGCCACAATGGGAATTCATCGCTGCCAGCCGCCACGGGGGTGTGGGTAGTGAAAATGCTGGAAGCCCGGACCAGCTCTGCGGCTTCGCTGAAGCTGCGGCCTGCAGCGACGTACTCCCGAGACCGCTCCAGCAGAGCAAAAGCCGAATGTCCCTCGTTGAGGTGCCAGGCTGCGGGATTGTAGCCAAGCGCTCGAAGAGCCCGCACCCCCCCAATCCCGAGAATGATCTCTTGGGAGATGCGATTTTCGAGCTCGCTGGTGTAAAGCCGAGAGGTCAATTCCTGATCCTCCGGCGAGTTGTTCTCGACATTGCTGTCCAGGAGAAAGAGGGAGCATCGCCCGACACGCACCCGCCAGAGGCGGGCAGATAGATCTCTGCCCGGAAGCTGCACCGACACGATCAGGGGAGATTCATGCTGATCGAGGACTGGCCAGACGGGCAGGCTGGTGAAGTCCAAGGATTCGTGCATTGCCTCCTGCCAGCCATCCTCGGTGACGCGCTGTCGGAAGTAGCCCCGTGTGTACAGGAAGCCAATCCCCACCAGGGGGATCCCCAGGTCACTCGCTTCCTTCAAATGCTCTCCAGAGAGAACACCGAGCCCGCCCGCGTACATCGGGAGCGACTCGTGAAATCCGTACTCGGTCGAGATGTAAGCCACGGGGCCGTTCAGCAACTCAGGATGTTGGGAAGCATACCAAGTCTCTTTTGTGCTCAAGTACTCGTCAAAGGCGGTAAGCACTCGGTCGTACAGGTCGAGGTAATACCGATCATGAGACATCGCGTTCAATTGCGGTCTGCGGACATTTCGAAGAAACCGAACGGGGTTGTGACGAACGCGTTCCCACAGCAGGTTGTCGACACGGGAGAACAATCTCTGGGCCTGCGGATGCCAGGTCCACCAGAGGTTATAGGCCAGATCCGGCAGACGATCAAGGCGGCTAGGTAGAGAGATCTCGGTGAGTCCGGGCGGAGCCGGGTCCTCTGGAGTGTTGGATCGCATCTTCGAGCCCTATCGGGGGGGGGCAGATTAGTCGTGAACTATAACACACCCTCTTCTGAAAACAAGGCCGATAGCCAAAGCCAGCCCATCTGGATCCCCTCCGATCTTTGTCGGCCTTGATCATCCTAGAAAGGATCCTGCGACCGATTGCGAAAGGCCGCCAGGGAGGTGGTCAGGGGCCAGGAGGCCGATGGCCTCCCTGCGCGGTGCCGCATTTAGGCTAAGGACGGGTCTCCGCCTGGTCAGCGGGCACTTCCTTTTCGATCGTGAGCTGACAGAACGCATTCGGCTTATGGGGGGAAAAAGTGATCTGCCCTGAGCCAAGGGCGAGGAATAGGACCGACCTTCTCCTTGCTCCCTGATTGTAGGGGCAGGCTTAGGCGAGCGTCTCGGTCAGGTTTCCCCAAGGGGGTCGCCTGGAAGAAGAGGCAGTGGGGGAGCGATGCCCGCCAGCATGCGCCCAGGGGAAAGCCGTTTCGCCCCGCAAAGTTCCTGGAGGCGCAGACGACTCGCGACGGATCAAACGCCGGGAAACCTCACCGTTTCGCGAGAAAGATCAATGCAGGGGACGGGCCAGCCTCGATCCAAGGGGAGGATACCCTCAAGGTGGCTACGTTCTAAGCCGGGGGAGCCTCGGCCGCGGGCAACGTGACGTTGAAGGAGGAAATGATGGTCTTCCCGCCGACCTGCACGGGTACGTCCGGGCCCGGGAATTCCCATGTCCCCACCTGACCCTCGTCCACGTGGAGTATGGCCCAAAGTCGCGAGGTGGCATGCATCAGGTCGATTATGACCACCACATTGGTGTTGACCCCTGGGTTAACCGGGGAATAACCAATCACGATGCTGCTCGGAGCGCCATCCTTGTCCGTGTGGATGGCCAACCATCCCTGCTCGATGGCAACCGCAGAGGCAACGGTTACGGTGCCGTCCATTGCACTCTGATCGTTCACCACGATTTGGGGCGTCAGGGATTTGAGGGAAACGGGGGTCCCCGTGGGCCGTGCCGTTGGTGTGGGCAGGGTCTTCGGGGTAGGGAGAGGCGTGGCGGGGGTCGAACAGGCGCCCAGCCAGCTGATCAAGATGGCCATAGCAAGGTATGGGTAGTTCTTTCTGGACATCCTCTCCTCCTGGCTGCAATGATGGCTGGGACCAGACGGGTCGCTCCTCAAGCCCGGCGAGGGCCTGGAATTCTCCGCGGGGAAACAACAAAGGCCTGCGCCTTCCCGCTCTCTGTCTAGGAGCAGCGCCTCGATCTTGGCCCGGGAATTTGTCCAGGATTGTCCATCATCACCCTGCCGCGTCCCGGGACGCGGCAGGGTGATGGATTCACCTTCCCTCGCTCAATAGGAGGAACCACCACTCTGAGAGGAGGGCGCCGCTACCTTGTTGCCCGAGGGAGAAACAGCAAACCAAACAGCAGCCAGCCCTTCCCCCTTCGTGTCTCCGGCCGCCGCGTCCCCCTTGAAGTAGTATAGAGGCCAGCCATTGTACGTCACCTGGGTCGGTCCGTCTGTACGCGAGGCCGTGCCCAGGAGGCTCCCGTTTGCTCCGCTCCCGGCCGTCACCGCACCGACTAGCGCTGGCCAGTTCTGCGCACAGGTATCGTAACAGCCGGGCGTGGATTTGGTATCCGAGGTCCGCATGTACAGGGTCCTACCCTGTGAGTCGGTGAGGATTGCGCCCAGGGTTGCGTTTTGCGCCACCATGATTACGACTGGGGAGGCGGCGGTCGTCTCCGCCATGGCTCCCGTGGGGGAAGCCGCGGGGGCCGGGGTCGGCGATGCTGACAAGGCGGCCGTTGGTGAGGATCCGTAGGCGGATCCACAAGCAGCCAGGACGATCGCCGCGATCAAGATCAGCGCGGTTGTTCGGAACGGTCTTCCTAACATTTTTCTCTCCTTGGCGAATCAATAACAACCTCTATTCCTTGTGTCCATAACGTTATACGTGCCTGCCTAGCGATTTGGTTGCTTAAAGGGGGATAAGAGATCAGGATCCGAACCCCACGCTGAGGACCCAGGCCCCGCTGGGGGAGGAGCTGCCGTTGCGCGGCTCAACCGTCACGCCCAAGCTTGAATAGCTCGAGAGAGGCTGGTCCGATTTCACGACCACCGAGGCGAAACTCTGCCCGGGGGCGACGGAGAACAAGCCGCCGTTCACGCGAACGCCGTCGGGCTTGACCAGCCAGGCCTGATACGTGTGGGCTTGATCCAGCACGGGGAGCCCCCAGGCAAAAAGCGCGCCGCTTTCCAGATCAGGATCTATGACGAATGCGCCTCCGCCTCCCTTGCTGACCACGGGGAGGGCCTGAGATCCCGGGTAGGCGACCAGCGCCAGGGCCGTGGTCTGGGTCTGAAGCTCTTGCGACAGGGCCCGCTGCCGTGCCTGGAGGGAGCGGAGTTCTACGGCCAGAGTTGCGTTTAGGAACAGGAGTGCCACCACGGCAATTCCGAGCGCGACCACGGTGCGCGACCAGGGAAGCCGACGCGAAAAGGGGATGGGTCGGCCCCGGGCAATGCGTTCGGCTAGGCGAACCCGAAGGCGGGCAGGAGGCAGCCGTGGAGGCAAAGCATAGAGCAGCTTCTCTGCCACGCCTTGGTATTGGACCAGCTCCGCCTGGCAATCCGGGCAGCCCTGTAAGTGGGCTTGCGCGAGTTCAAGTTCTTCGGCCTCTAGGGCGCCCAAAGCGTATGCCGCCAACAACCCCCTCAGGTCCTCATGTCCGCTTGCATTCATTGGATCCGCCGTCTTTAAATCAAATCTTCCCCATCTACAATACGTCAGGGAGGAGGCTTTTGGATCCCCTTCCCCCTCACATCCTGACCAAGCCAGTTTCGGCGCAACTGCTCCATCCCCAGCCGCAATCGGGTCTTCACGGTCCCGATGGGCCACCCCAATTCCTCGGCGATTTGGCTGTGGCTCAGGCCCTGATAGTAGGCCAGCTCAATCGGCCTGCGTTGGTCGACGGGCAATCCCTGAAGAGCCAAGGACAGCCCGCGCCAACGGAGTTCTTCAGGGCTTGCGGTTCTTTCGGGAATCGATTCGAGCAGGCTGTCCGGATCCATTTCGTTGGAGGCGGGGAGCCTCCGCCGCTCCAGGCGCAGGCGATCCAGCGAGGCATTTCTTGCGATGGTGAGCAGCCAAGTGGAGACGGTTCCGCGGGAAGCCACGTAGAGCCTCGCTCGGCTCCACAGGCGGAGGAACACGTCCTGGGTGACCTCTTCGGCGGCCATGGAGTCGCGGAGAACCCGCAGCGTGAGCGCATAGACGCGGCTCGCGTAGCGATCATACAACTCGAGCAGGGCTTGTTGGTCCCCCTTGGCAACTAGCCCGACCAGTTCACCCTCTTGGGATTCCGGCACTCAACCTCTCCCCTAGCAGACTGAATCCATTATACGGCCAGGAACGTCTCAGGAGGGGCGAGAGGGATCCGCGCCGACCGAAGGGTCGGCCGGGGGGCCGCCTCGGCGCCTGGGGAACGACCCTTTGCGGCGGGGCGAGAGACCTAAGTCTGGGTGGCCTCGGTTGGACCCAGGGCGGCGAATTGCAGGCCGTCCCGGGTGGCATCCACCCGGATCGTCTCTCCAGGATGCAAGCTCCCATTCAGGATTCTGAGAGCCAATGGATCCTGTAGCTCTCGCTGGATCGCGCGTTTGAGGGGACGGGCCCCAAAGGCGGGATCCCAGCCGGCCTGCGCCAAGTGCTCTTTGGCCGCCTCGGTCAGGTACAGGCCCAACCCGCGTTCTTGCAGCAGTCCCCGCACTCGTCCGAGCTGAATGTCCACGATCTGCTTAAGGTCTGCCTTGCTGAGCGCATGGAAGACCACGACCTCATCGATCCGGTTGAGGAACTCCGGTCGGAAATGGGAACGGAGGGCACCCATCACGGCCTCCGGAGGGACCTTTTCTGCGCGGCCCCACAGGTCGCTGCCCAGGTTGCTTGTCATGATCACCACGGTGTTCTTGAAGGAGACCGTTCGACCCTGACCGTCGGTCAGCCGCCCGTCGTCGAGGAGCTGCAGCAGGACGTTGAACACTTCGGCATGACCTTTCTCAATCTCGTCCAGAAGCACAACCGAGTAGGGTCTCCGGCGCACGGCCTCGGTCAGCTGGCCTCCCTCTTCGTAGCCCACATAGCCTGGGGGAGCGCCGATGAGCCGGCTGACGGTGTGTCTTTCTTGGTACTCGCCCATGTCGATGCGAACCATGGCTTGCTCATCGTCGAACAAGAACTCGGCTAGAGCGCGTGCCAATTCGGTTTTGCCTACTCCGGTGGGACCCAGGAAGAGGAAGGAGCCCAGAGGTCGGTTGGGGTCCTGCAGCCCGGAGCGCGCCCGACGAACGGCGTTGGAAACGGTGCGCACCGCCTCGTCCTGACCGACGACGCGAAGATGCAATCGCTCCTCCATGTGAAGGAGCTTGTCAACCTCCCCCTCCAGCAGCCGGGTGACCGGAATGCCGGTCCACCTGGCCACGATGGTAGCAATGTCCTCGGGTTCGACCTCCTCCTTGAGCAGACGCTCCCCTTTCGAAAGTTGCTGCAGCCTTTTCTCGACCCCGGCCCGCCGGGCCTCCAATTCCGGGAGAGTCCCGTAGCGCAGCCGAGCCGCCGCCTCCAGGTCGGATTGGCGCTCCGCCTGCTCGATTTCCAGGTAGGTCTGCTCGACCCGCTCCTTTAGCGAGCGTAGATCGAGGATCAACTGCTTCTCGGCCTGCCAACGAGCCTGAAGCGTGAGGGAGCGCTCGCGGAGATCGGCGAGTTCGTGTTCGATCTTGGCCAGCCGCTCACGGCTTGCCTCGTCGGTTTCCTTCTTGAGAGCCTCGCGCTCGATCTCCAGCTGCATGACCGCGCGGTCGACCTCATCGAGGGGTAGGGGCTTGGAGTCAATCTCCGTGCGCAGCCGCGCCGCCGCTTCATCAATGAGATCGATGGCCTTGTCAGGGAGTCGCCGATCGGGGAGATATCGATGGGATAGGGTTGCGGCGGAGATGACTGCGGCGTCCGTGATTCTCACGCCGTGGTGGACTTCATACCGGCCTTTGAGACCGCGCAGAATGGAGATGGTTTGCTCCACACTGGGCTCCTCGATCAGGACCGGTTGGAATCTGCGCTCCAATGCGGCATCCTTCTCAATCTGTTTGCGGTACTCGTCGAGCGTCGTGGCTCCAACGAGGTGCAATTCGCCGCGAGCCAGCATCGGCTTGAGCATGTTGCCCGCGTCCATGGCCCCTTCTGCGGCACCGGCACCCACCACGGTGTGGAGCTCATCCACAAACAAGATGACGCGACCATTGGATTCCGTGACTTCTTTGAGGACGGCTTTCAGGCGCTCCTCGAACTCGCCCCGGTACTTGGCCCCGGCCACGAGCGCCCCCATGTCGAGCTGGATCAGGCGCTTGTTTTTCAGCCCTTCGGGCACGTCCCCACGGACCATTCGCTGAGCCAGCCCCTCGGCAATCGCCGTCTTGCCTACGCCCGGATCCCCCACCAGAGCGGGATTGTTCTTCGTTCGCCGGGAGAGAATCTGGATCACCCGGCGGATCTCTTCCTCCCGGCCAATAACGGGATCCAGCTTGCCCTGGCGCGCCAGAGCCGTCAGGTCGCGCCCGTACTTCTCCAGAGCGTTGTAGGTAGCCTCTGGGTTGGGAGAAGACACACGCTGGCTTCCACGGATGGAGGCCAATGCCCGCAGCAGGCTCTCCCGCGTGAGGCCCAGCTTGCGCACAAAAGGCAGACGGTCAACCAACGCCAGCAGCACGTGCTCGGTTGATACATACTCATCCTTCATCTGCGCGGCCTCGGCTTCGGCCGCGCCAAGAACTTCGCTGGCTGACCGGGAAAGGCCGAGCTGGGACGAATCCCCTCCCAGCCGTGGTCGGCTGGAGAGCTCGCGTTCCACTTCGGCCTGCAGGGCGGGAAGCGGGATGCCGACGGCAGAGACCAGCTGCGGGGCAACCCCATCGGACGGCTCCAGGAGAGCCAGCAGAATGTGCTCCGGCTCAATGTAGGCGTGATGCCTTTCCCCTGCCATAATTTGGGCCCGCAGGAGCGCCTCTTGGGTGCGTTGGGTAAACCGATCGAGATTCATGTCATCCTCCTTACCGGCCCGATCCGCCGGACCCGCTGACAGGCAATCTCCGACCGCCTCCGCCCTCCGGGTTCAATAGGACCAATAGGGATAATAGGAGTAGCTTGTAAGAATTCCGTCAGCGGAGGCATAGAGCGGTATCAGATGGGGGAGGCGGGTTGCCGACCTCAGGCCCCGTCGGAGGGGTCATCCACAAGGATCATCACCCGGAATGCCTCGGCATAGGCCAGGCCTTGTTTTTTCCCGTCTTCGGCAGCCCATTCGCGGATTTGCTTTTCGACATCCTCGTTCCCGATCTGGCTGCGGTGCTGCCGCAAGGCCTCGACCTTCAAAGGCAGCGTCTCGCTGATGTCGACCCACACGTCTGGCTGATCCGATCCGTGCAGGAACACCCGATTCGGGTTATGCGGCTGGAGGCCTTCCCCGAGCAGATCGGCAAAAACGAGGCGGGAGCCAGCCGAAGGGAAAGCGGCATCACAAGCGACATCGGCGGCCGCGCGATGATCTGGGTGGTTCATATAACTGTTGCCGTAGAAGCGCGCCGTGGGATCACCACAAACGACGACCTGGGGTTGGAACTTGCGGATCAGTCGGGTAAGATCTTTGCGCAGACGGAGCGAAGTCTCCAGTTCCCCGTCCGGATAGTGTAGAAAGACCGTCTCCTGGATGCCCAGGAGGTCGGCGGCCCGCAGCTGTTCTTCCCGGCGAATTCGTGCTAGTTCCGGCCTGAAGGACCCATCCTTGGATGGGTCATTGCTGCCCGCTTCCCCGTCGGTGATAATGACGGACAGGATTTCGCTGCCTGCCCGGGACCACTTAGCCAGCGTCCCAGCCACCGTGAACTCCTGGTCATCGGGGTGGGCGTGAATGGAAATGGCTCTCTTGGGCGCTCGCGGCTCCTGGGTCGCCTGCGGCTTGCGCTTGGGCATTTCAGGTATGGAAACGTCGGTCAGGCTGGGCTGATAATCGGGCATTCGATCCTCCGAGGGGAAATTCCCGCGGCGCACCGTCCAGTCGGGCATGGATTCGGCAAGCGCCTCCTGCCGGGGCCAGGTCGCACGAGGTAGTCTGCCGTCGGGATCGGGGTTGAGGGGCTTGGCTCACCCGGCAGTCCTGGGGACATCCGGCCTTAGGCGGCCAAGGGCCGAGCTGCCCTCCCTCCCCTCCCTGCCCTGAGCGTGTCTGCCCCACCGCTGGCTGGGCTACTCCTCTTCCTTTTCCCCCGCGGTTTCCTTCTGTTTTGAGGCGATGATCGGTTGAGCCACGTGGGATGGGACTTGCTCGTAATGAGAGAACTTCATGATGAAGAGGCCACGCCCTCCCGTGATGGAACGGAGGTCAGTCGTATATCGCAGCATCTCCGATTGAGGAACAAGCACCGTGATGATACTCTTGCCACGGTCGTTGTCCATCCCCTGGACCCGCGCCCTTCGCGTGTTGAGGTCACCCATCACGTCGCCCATATTCGCCTCGGGGACCGTGATCTTGACCTCCATGATGGGTTCAAGGAGCACGGGCGCGGCTCCTTGGATAGCCAACTTGAAGGCCTCTCGCCCGGCGACCTCGAACGCTATGGGTTTGGAGTCCACGGGGTGCTCCTTTCCGTCGGTGACCGCCACTTTCACATTGACGACCGGGTAACCGGCGATCACGCCCCGGCCCATCACCCCGCGAACCCCCTTCTCGATGGCCGGCATGTAAGAGGTGGAAATGGCGCCCCCAAAGACCTCGTTGACAAACTCAAAATCCGACTCTGCCAACGGTTCTACCCGCATGTGCACTTCGCCAAATTGTCCGGCCCCCCCCGTTTGTTTCTTGTGTCGATACTGAGAGGAGCTGGCCTTAGTGATCGTTTCACGATAGGGCACGCGCGGTGCTTCCACCTTGAACCCAACTTGAAATCGTGAGTCCGCTCGCCGGATGGCCACGTCGATGTGCTGATCCCCCATGCCGGTAAGGATGGTTTGTTGGGTGCTCGGCTCGTTGTGCCATGAGAGGGTCATATCCTCCTCGCACAACCGTGTGAGCGTGGAGGAGGTTTTTGCGGCATCAGCCTGCGTCTTGGGGGTGACGGCCACGGGATACAGAGCGTCCGGGTATTTGGGTACAGGTAACCTGACGGGATGGGAGCGCTCGCACAGCGTGTCTCCGGTCGAGGCTGCCGAGAGCTTCGCCACGCTTCCGATATCCCCGGCGTGCAGATGGGAAATCGGGATTTGCTCCTTTCCCCGCGGGATTTGCAGGGTCCCCACGCGTTCCTCGGTCTGTTTGGTGGAATTCCAGATCCGGGTGTCGGAAGCGAGCAATCCGGAGTAGATTCGCAGATAGGTCATTCTGCCCACAAACGGATCGGCGGTTGTCTTCCATGCATAGACGGCCAGGGGTCCCGAGTCGGAGCAGCTCAATTCCTCCTCGCCTGTTCCCGACTTGCCATGGATTGGAGGCATATCGGTAGGCGCCGGAAGGTAGTCCACAATCCCCCGTAATAAGGGATCCAGACCGATCTGGGCCGTGGAGGCGGAAAGGAACACTGGAATGAAGAGGCGGGAAAGAACCGCCTTGCGAAACCCCCCTTTGACCTCATCGGCGTTCAGTGTCTCGCCCGCCAGGTATTTCTCCAGCAAGGCATCATCCCCCTCGGCCGCCGCCTCCACCAATGCGGTCCGAGCCTTCTCGGCCGCCTCCCTGAGCTCGGAGGGGATGTCCTCCACCTGCTCCCCACTTCCGCGGAGTGCCTTCATCGCCAGGAGATCGATCACGCCTCGGAAACCCTGCTTTTCGCCCCAGGGCAGTTCTACCGGGATCAGCTTCACGTTGGAGAGAGCCTGGGCCGAGGCGAGGGCGGCCTCAAAGTTGGCGTTCTCCCGATCCATTTTTGCGATCACCACGAATCGGGGAAGCCTGAATTCCTCAATCTGCTGCCACACAATCTCGGTCCCGACCTCAACGCCCGCCACCGAGTCAACCAGCACGAGGGCCGCATCGGCGACCCGTAGGGACGAGATCACTTCCCCAATGAAATCGGAGAATCCCGGGGCATCCAGAAAGTTGATCTTCGATTCATGGTATTCCACGGGCAAGACAGAAGCGTAGAGCGAGATCCTCCGGCGAATCTCCTCCTCGTCGGAGTCGGACACCGTGTTCCCCTCTTCAACTTTGCCGATTCGTGTAGTTGTGCCGGTCGCAAAGAGGAAGGCCTCGACCAGGGAGGTCTTCCCTGATCCGCCGTGACCTACGAGCGCCACGTTGCGGATCCTGTCTGTGAGGTATTCTTTCATGAGATGGCTGATGCCTCCAGGGCTCGAGAACGCCCTCGGTTCCCGGGATGTCGAATGGTTCTGCGTCGATCCACGACGTGCGGGGCGAGCGCGGGAATTGTAAAAGAGGAGGATAGGGTTGTCAAAGGGCGGCGTCCAACGGTGGGCCAGGCTTTGGCTGAAGATCCGTCTTGCCTCAAGCCGCCTCTCCGCCCTTGCCCGGGGAACTGGCGGCGTGAACCCGCTGCTGGGGGCTGGAGCGGCCCCCCTTCCGCGAGCGGACAGCCTCAATCACTTTGAGAATCATCGCCGACGCCAGGAGGCAAAGCAAGGGCTCAAAAGGGACCCGAAATCTGCCGTTGCCCGGCAATCCCGGAGCGTAAAAGAGAATCGCCGAGGGCAGGACCACCGCAGCGACCGCTTGCCAGCGTTTCTTCCAGAAGAGCAGGAGTAGGCTAAGCGTTGAAGCGGCATACAAGGGCGCATAGAAAAGGAGCAGGGCGAGGGTCACACCCAGGACCAAAGGTTCCCCCAGGGCGGCCGTGGCTGGGGAGAAATCACTGCCCTCCGAGACGAGCGAAGGCAAACTGCCGGGAATCAAGAACAGCACCGTGTAAGTGACTCCTGGACGCAATGTGTTGAAGCTATCAACCAGATTGAACCAGGCGGACTGAAGAGGGTGCGCCAGGAGAATGCGATATGCGATTTGGGACTTGATGGCAGCCTCTTCGCTTGGGCTGGCCGGGGCGGGGTGGGTGGCTTGGAACTGAGCCAGACCCTGCTGGTAAAGAGCGTGGACCCGGTCGCTCGCCTCGGAGAATCCCATTCCCTGCTCGTGTGCGAGAACGGAGGCGCTAGTGTAGAAGGCCAGGTTGTCGGCCCCGATGGTGGACAGGATGGGGGTGCGGAACTGTGCGGCGGTGTAGGCCAGCCAGGGTCCAGTCGCAATTGCAACCCCGAGGGCGAGGGGCAGGATCTTGATAAGGACCGAACGGAGAGGCTTGTGCAGGAGGAGCATCAAGACGACCCAGGGGATCAGCAGCTCGGCGATGGGCCGGGTGATGAGGGCGAACCCGAAGAACAGCCCGGCCAGCAGCGCGTTTCGCCAGGAGGGTTCCCCGGTCAGAAACCACAGGGTCAGAAGGAGCAGGGTGGTGAAGAGTGTCTCGGTGAAGAGGATTCCCGTCAGAACCGTGGGCAGAGGCGCAAGCAGCCAGAGAATCGCCGCTATCCATCCCACAGCCCGAGACTCGATGACTCGCTCCGCAATCCCAACGAGCAGGAAAGCTCCCAGCGTTCGCAGGCCTGCCTGGGCCAGCGCCACCACGAGAACCGAGTGACCTCCCAGGACGTACAAGGCGGCAAGGAGCAAGGGATAGCCTGGCGTTCTCAAGACATCCGTCATGAAAGGAGGCGATCCTTCGAGCGAGAAGACGTGATGGTCGAGGAGGTTTTGGGCCAAGGCCTGATATTGCTGGGAGTCTCCGGGAGGAGTGGCGCGATTGGGGTTCTCTTCTACAAGATAGAGGACCGGAGCGTGGACCACAAACGATAGGAGAATCAACAAGCCCGTGGGTCCGAGCAGGAGTCGCCAACCTCCCTGCCTTCTCCATTGGTCAATTCTTGCCGGCCATCCGCGCCTGGGTTTTTGGGCCACCAATCTGCCGTCAACCTTTCTTGAGCCAGTCCCTGTGGTGCTCGCTGCCCCCCGGATTCTTTTCGAGACAGGGTCCTTGGAGTTGCCCCCCTTCTTGAGCGAGACTCTCCGACCCTTGGCAGAACTTTCCCGGCAACAATCGCCTAGCTCTACATCCAGAAGCCCGGGGGAGGAGCCCACGCTTCTGGTCCAACCGGTGCGGAGTCGAGCTGTGCGATTTCAGAAGAGCGAGTTGCCTACTAAGGGCGTAAGCTCGCCAGCACAAAGGTGAGTATCACGAGCAGCCCGATGACGGCAATGATGATGTTCTGCGTTCGACGACGGCGGGTTTCGCGGGACTCTCGTTTGGTTTTTTGTCGCGGCATGGATCTAGTCTCACTCGCGTTCCGGAAGTTAGAGATTTGGCAGAGTGGATGGTTGCCTTTTCACAAGTCTTGCTTGAGTCGCTCGGCCAGATTGCGATTGATCCCTGGAACCCGGGTGAGCTCTTCCAGAGAGGCCCCGCGGATCCCCTCCAGATCGGCAAAGGCCTTGAGAAGAGCTCTGCGGCGCGCCGGGCCAATCCCGGGGATCTCGTCCAGCCGCGAGGCCAGGCCTCGCTTCTCCCGGATTTGTCGGTGGTGGGAGATGGCGAAGCGGTGGGCCTCATCGCGCACCCGTTGAACGAGAAACAGCGCTTGGGATGTGCGCGGAAGGAAAATGGAATCTGCTTTCTCCGGAAGGAACAGCTCCTCTTGCTGCTTCGCCAAGGCCGCCGCCGGGAGCCGTTGCCGCAGGTCGAACTCCTCGAGTACCGTCAGGGCCTGGTGGAGCTGCCCTTTTCCCCCATCGATGAGGAGCAGGTCGGGGAGCAACGCGAAGGAAGGATCGGGTCTTCGTCCGATCGGAAGGGATCCGCTATTGATCTCGGTCCAGCGGCGGAACCGGCGTCGCAGTGCCTCCTGCAGGCTGGCAAAATCATCCGGTCCCTGCACACTGCGAATAACGAAACGGCGGTAGTGAGACTTGCGTGGAGCGCCCTGCTCGAACACGACCATGCTGGCTGTGATCGCCGTCCCTTGGGTGTTGGAGACGTCAAAGCACTCGATGCGTGCTGGGGGACGAGGCAGAGTCAGGGCTTGCTGAAGTTCGGAAAGGGCCTCGACTTGCTTGGAACGGTCTGCTGCCCACTGAGCCCGAAGTGAATTCAGCGTTTCCCGTGCGTTCTCGGTTGCCATCTCGACCAATTGATGCCTTACGCCCTCCCGGGGAGCCCCAACCTCGGCCTTTTTTCCGCCCCGTTTCGACCGAAGCCAGAGCTCGACAACACCACTTTCCTCGATCGGCGAGGTGAGCAGCACTTCCGCGGGAACGTAAGTTGCCTGGTCATAAAACTGGGTCAGGAACTGCCTCAGGATCTCCCCCTCCGCGAGCTCCTCCGTCCCGTCCAGCACGAAGTACTCTCGGCCAATCAGGCGGCCCTCTCGGACGAGGAACACCTGCACGCAGGCCTCATTCTCCGCTCTTGCCAGGGCAATAACATCGGCGTCCAGTCGTTCGGGCGAGATCACCTTCTGCTTCTCGATCACTCGGCTGATGGCATCCAGTTGATCGCGCAAGGCCGCGGCCTGCTCAAACCGCAGTTCCTCAGAATGCCGCGCCATTTCTGTCTTGAGGCGGCTGACAATGGATTCTGCATCGCCCTGCAGAAACCGGCAAAGGTCTTCGATCGTCTGCCGGTATTCGGATTGGCCGATGGCGCCAATACAGGGAGCGTTGCACAGATGCAAGTCATGCCACAGGCAGGCGCGCTTGTCTTGGCCGGTAATCACACGATCGCACGTCAAGTAGGGAAAGATCTTGCGCAGCAGATCCAGGGTTTGGTGAACGGCCCAAACGCTGGTATACGGGCCGAAGTAGCGGCCGCCATCGTTTTCTACTTGGCGAGTGACCGTCACCTTCGGAAAGGGATCAGCCCAGTGGACCTTGATATACGGATACCGCTTGTCGTCCTTGAGCCGGACGTTGTACTTGGGGCGGTAGCGCTTGATCAGGTTCATCTCGAGGATCAAGGCCTCCAGTTCCGAGGCCACCACAATCCATTCCAGGTCCGTAATCTGGCGTACCAGATGCGTGGTCCGGGGAGAAAAATCGGTGCCGGAGTGGAAGTAGGACCGCACCCGGCTGCGCAAATTCACCGCCTTGCCCACATAAATGACCTTGGCGGCGGAATCCTTCATGAGGTAACAGCCGGGCCTCTGGGGGAGGCTATCCAAGACGGCTTTCAGATGAGGGGAGAGGTCCATCGGGGTGTGTGCCTCAACATGCCCTCACGCGGACGGGCTTTCGCTGGGAAGGATTCTAACACGCCGAGCCCGCGGTTCTTGTACGAACGGTGCTGCCTCGCTTTGAACTCAGTGGGGCAAGCTCAAGGCCTGGGGGTCTGGACACGGTTCGGTACGAGACCCAGAAGGATTCTCAAGTCCGATCGGAGGATTGCCCATGGATCCGGGGGACCCGACCTCTCGGGCCGCGGTGTTCTTCCCAGGAAGGTGGGCGGCCCTCCGGATAGCATTCTGAGCATGGGCAAAGACCTCGAAGGAAGGCCCAGGTGTAGATACCGGAATGGTGGCGATCGCCCCAGTGAGGGTTGAGCGCGTAGTTCCCCGTGAGCTTGACCGAGAGCAGTTCGTGGCGAAGAACGGGCGGCCACTCCTGGGAGAAAACTGCGGGGTTGGGCGGTCGACCCATGTGTCCGTCGCCACCGGCGCATTCAGCGCAAGGACAGGCCTCTCTCAAGCCGGCCCATCCGTACTCGCTCCGATGACCATCGTCCCAGATGATTTCGATCCGCCTCGATGTTCGATTGTTTGTGATTTCCTTCGGATGGAGTCTGGTCATCGGAAACCCGAGCGGCCTCGACAATCGCGGTTCTTCCCCCGGCGAAGAAGTTCCTGGCCGGATGGCAATTCGGTGGGCAGAATGTCCACGGGTCTAGGAGGGGGCAGGAGTGGGAACGAGCTCGTCCAGGCGGAGGCTGATCACTTGGCTGGAGGAATCGGGCGCCATGCTCACCCCATAGATCACTTGCGAGGCCTGGACGGTGTTTCGATTGTGAGTGATGACTACAAACTGAGTGTGACGACTCAGCTCTTCCAGCAATCCTCGGAACCGCCCGACATTCGACTCGTCGAGCATGGCATCGACCTCATCCAGGACGCAAAACGGTGTCGGAGAGACTTTCAGGAGCGAGAAGATCAAGGCCACCGCGGCCAGACTTCTCTCTCCACCAGAGAGCAAGGCGAGGGCTTGGGTGCGCCGTCCGGGAAGACGAGCGAGAATGTCGATGCCACTTTCATTGGGGTTGTCCGGGTCGGTCAGCAGGAGCTTGGCTGCGCCGCCACCAAACAAGCGCGCAAAGGTCTGGGGGAATTCCTCGGCCACGGCCTCGAATGTTCTTTGAAAGGCATGTTGCATCAATTGATCCAGTTCGGAAACTACCTCTCGCAGTTGGCGATCCGCTTGTTGGAGATCCGAGGTCTGGGTGGTGAGGAACTCGAAACGCTCCCGGACCTCTCTGAACTCGGTGGGCGCTTCGGGATTGATCGCCCCCATGCGACGCAGGTGTGCCCGTCCACGGTTGACCAATTCTTCCAGATCTGCCGAAAGGGTTTCAATTCGCGGCAACCGTTCTACCAGTTCGGAGAAGGGCAATGGGGTGGGACCAGTGACCTCGTTGACATAGTCAAATTCCACCAGACCGAAATCGTCTTCAATCCTGTGTCGCAGGCCCTCGGCCTCCTCTTCTTTCCGTGCCAGCTGCACCTGGGCCTCCGTGTAGTTGCGCTCGGCAGTGTGGAGCCGCACTCTGAATTCGGCCTCGGCTGCCTCACATTCGGCTAATTCCTGCTCGTGCTCGAGAAGCTGCGCCTGAGCCGGATCGATCAGGCTCTGTGTCCGCCGGATGGCCTCGGCCAGCTCGCCCTCCTCCTTCTGGTACATCGCCAGAGATGAAATGAGCGTGTCGTGTCTTGCCGTCAGGTCGGCCAGATGTTGCTCTCGTTCAAGCGCGGCCTGGACCGCACGATCGAGCGCCGCGGACGCCTCGGATCTTCGTGCCTCCAGATCCGTCACGGCCTGCGTCACCAGCGCGGCTTGAGTACGCCAGCGCGAAACCTCCCGGGTGACCTCTTCCCGGCTTTCTTCCTCTTGGGTGGCTTGGTCGGAAGGAGTCGCCCCGCTCGATCCCCCCAGACGACTGAGGAGATCCTGCTGCTCCACGGCGAATCGCGCGCCCTCCGAATCCAGGCGGGCCAGGTCCGCCTCTAAGTCCTGACGTTGCTGCAAGCGCCAGCCAAGCTCCTGTTGCAGTTGGAGTCGTCCAGAGCGGGTTGCCTCCAGCTCGGTCCGCTGCCTTTCCTCTTCGCCGCGGAGCCGAAGCAGGTCTTGGGATTCGAGGCGTTGGCGTTCTTGAAGCGATTGGAGCTGCCCCTGCTTTTCCTGCACCTCTTGAGTCGCCCGGGCGATTTGACGTTGCAGCCCGTCAAGGCGGTCCTCCAGCTCGCGCCGCTCCTTCGCGCGACTCAGGGACGAGGATCGGTCGCCGCGCCCGGCCGTCACGAGCCCCCCGGGGTAGAAGACTTCGCCTTTGAGGGTGACCACCCGCCCTCCTGGGCGGACGGACGCCGCGACCCGGCGCGCCGCGCGACGGGATCGAACGATGACCGTCTGTCCGAGAAGCAGATCGACGACCGGGCGGATCATCGCCGGGGCCTCGATCAGGGTGGAGGCAACTCCGAGAACCTCCTCGTCGTCTGGACGCACGCTGGGCGCGGGAGGAGCCACACTGCTCAGAGAAACGAGGGAGGCCCGCCCGGAGTTCTCCAGGCTCAGCAAGTCGATGGCTTCTTCGAGTGAGCGATCTCCTTCGAGGACAAGCGTGTCGAGGGCTTCTCCCAGGGAGGCCGAGATGGCTGGCTCGATCTCGGCTGGGATCTGGAGCAGCGATCCCAGGGCGGAAGCGGCCCCGGAGATTCTTCCCTCTTGAGCGGCTGACAGGATCGTGCGCACTCCTTGTCCATATCCCAGCATCTCGCTCTCCGCCTGGACCAAGGCGGCGGATCTCACCTTGAGTTGCTGGTCCTTGGCTGTGAGTTCCCCCAGACCCTCCTTCAGGCGATGGAGTTCCTCTTGGAGGTGCTGGATGGTCTCCTGAGTCTGGGTGCCCTGCTCCTGGGCCGCCGACACGCGGCTGGCGCTCGCCTCCCATTCCTTCTGGGCCGCCTCTTGGCTATGGGTAAGAGTTTCTACCTGGCGCGAGAGGTTCTGAGCGCCGGCCTCCAGTTCTGCCAGCTGGGTCCCGAGCTGAGCCTTGCGCGCCTCGGTCTGCGAAATCAGAGCCTCGGCTCGTGCCAAGGAGGTCTCCCATTCTCGAATCGATGCCTCCAGTGAGGCTTGTCGTTTCACGCCCTCCTGGTGTCGCATCTCTCGTTCCGCCCCGTTGGCCTCGGCCTGCTGCAACTGTCGGCTGACTTCGATTGATTCCCCCTCCAGTCGTGTGCGCTCGGCTTGCAAGGTCACTTGGCGTTGCTCCCAGTCGAGGCGTACGGCTTGAGCGCTTTCCAATTGAACGCGCGCATCCTCGATCGATTGATCTAACGATCGCAGCCGTTCCTGGCTGACCGCAAGCTCGCGAGTCAGAACCTCGCGTCTTTCGCGGGAAGGTGCGACCTCGTGGTTCCAGGTGTTCAGTTGCCCCCGCACGGAACTGAGCTTGGATCGAAGTTCCAGGAGCCGTTCATCGCTATTTCGTTCCTCGGATTGAAGAGTCTCCAACTCATGGGCCGCGCTTTCGGCACTCTGATGCGCCCGACGCACCTCCTCCTGGGCCGAGTGCCAGTGGTACCCGTACCAAGTCCGGAGGAGGTCTCGAAAGTCCTCACGAACTTGATCGTGTTCCGAGGCGCGTTTGGCCTGACGCTCCAGGCTGCGAAGTCGCGGTTGCAGCTCCGCAAGAATGTCCCGGACCCGCTCGAGGTTATGCTGTGTGCTCTCCAGGCGGCGGACGGCCTCCTCCTTCCGGGACCGATACAAGCCGATTCCCGCGGCTTCTTCGAACAATTTCCTTCGCTCCTCGGGCTTAAGCGCCAGAGCGGCATCGACCAGGCCTTGGCCGACAATGGTGTAGGTGCGTTCCGCCAGCCCACACTGCGCCAACAGCTCGTCAATGTCCTTGTGACGAACTCGTTGATCGTTGAGCAGGTACTCGTTGGTGCCGTCGCGGTAGGCCACGCGCGCAATGCTCACTTCGCTGAAGTCGATGGCAAGGCCTCCGTCGGAGTTGTCAAAGGTGATTACCGCCGAGGCCATGCCGGCCCGGGGCCTTTGCTCACTACCAACGAAAATCATGTCCTCGGTCTTCTTGGCCCGGAGAAGCGTGTAACTCTGCTCTCCCAGCACCCAGCGGATCGCATCGGCGATGTTCGACTTCCCGCTGCCATTGGGGCCAACAATTGAGGTGATTCCCTCCGCGAACTCAAAGCGAGTCTTGGAGGCGAAGGTTTTGTAGCCGTGGAGTTCGAGCGATTTGAGTCGGGGCATCCCAGGTTGGGTCTCGGGACATGGAACACCCCGCCGGTGGCGGGGTCAAGGAAGAATTATAGCACGTCCGGTGGGTCCGGCGGAGCGAGCCTAGCTCGATTCCTCGGTGTGTGGGCGCTGCGGGGCAAGGCCAGGCGCGGAAACCTTTCGCTGTTGCCTACTCATGATTCCCCGCCTGTTCGCCCGCTCACCCCGCTGGGAGAATTATGGAGGGAATCCGGCCCCGGGGAAGTTGCGGCCTCGGGCGGACGGACAAGGGGCTCGATCGCGGCAGGTTTGATTCGACTGGGATCTGGGAACGATCTCAGCGGGGAGCATTCTCCAGGCCCATCCCAGGAGGGGCTGAGGTGCCAAAATCGGGCACGTCCTCAGTGACAAAATGGCCACCCCCCATCTTGAGAAGGGAGGCAACTTGGGCGACGCAAGCGGGCCGGACGCGGATGATCCCGCAGGACCCAGGCATTTGGGCCTCGCGGTTACACGGCAGAGGACCGCCACGGGGTCTGGGCCGGGGCCGGAGCCAACTCCCGAGTCGCCCAGAGGGCGCGGGTCGGTCGGCCTTTATCAGGCAGGTTGTGCTGGAAAGCCCACCGTGAGCGGGAGGCTGCCCCCTCTCTTCCGGGGATTCTCCATTTCCTGGTGGGAGACCAACCCGAAGAAGCTCCTGCGGCGTTCGACAGAGTATCAGGCGGGTTCCTCAATAGGGACACGCGAAGCCCTGTCGGGGGCATCTCTTGG
>JBEKSY010000032.1:0-40879 GCA_049516595.1 Anaerolineales bacterium | reverse complement strand
ACGCTAGAGGCGCGCCGTCAGCAGCACACGCAGACGCTGCGGGCGGCCGCCTGACCGCCGAGGCCGAGGAAGTGTGTCTTAACTCGGAGCCCTGATTTGTCCCACTCTTGCTGACACGATACAGCCTGACCATGTCCAGGCTGCCGTGGCCGAGAATCTGCTGGAGGGTGAAGACATCGCCCCCCGACCGCAGGTAGGTAATCGCGAAGGTGTGGCGGAACTTGTGGGGGAAGGCGCTTGAGACTCCGGCCCGCTTCCCGATCCCCTCGATCACGTGCAACAGCGCGTTCGGCCGCAGTAGCCGGTTGCCACTCACAAGGAAGAGGGGCGCATCCTGGTCCCGCCCGTCCTCCCGTTTCGACAGGTAGTGCCAGATGGCCCGCCGGGCGGACCTTCCCATATAGACCGTCCTTCCCTTCCCTCCCTTTGCTCCTCCCGGCACCCCGTTCTTGATCTCGACCTTTCCGGTCTTCAGGTCCAGATCGCCAACCTTGAGGGCGCACAGCTCAGAAGCTCGGACTCCGGTGTCCAGGAGGAGGAGCAAGAGGGCCGTGTCTCGGGCGGCTGTGGAGCGGCGCATGACGAAGGCGCGGCGTAAGATCGTGTTGGCTTCGCGCTTGTACAGGCAGGCCTTGAGCATGCGCTCCACTTCCTCGCGGGTGAACTCGGGCACCTGGCTCTTCTGGAAGCGCGGGATCGGGACCTCCCTCATGGGGTAGGGGATACCCAGTTCGGGTTCGGCCCACTTGAAGAAGGACGAGAAGGACATCCACACGTTGCGAAGGGTCTTGGGAGAAAGGGGATGATCTTTCCCGCCGAAGCGATGCGGCGTGTAGTCTGTGCGTAGCCAGGCGAGGTACGCAGTGACGTCCTGCCCGGAGACCTTGCTGATGTCACGGTCGCCGGTGCGCTCGACCCACTTAGTCAGGTCAGCGGTGTAGGATTCAATAGTTCTTGAACTGAGGCCTTCGGCGATCTTGGAATTGAGGAAGCCGACGATCGCCTGGCTGAGGGGGAGCGAACCCGACGGACTATGGTGACTCGACGAGACCGACGGACTCCAGTTCATGGCAAAAACCTCCGAAGATGAGAGATATCGGCCACTGGAATCCGGCGGGTTATGAAAAGAACCATGGCCCGACGGACCATGGTTCTTCCTAGGTAGCGGGGGCTGGACTCGAACCAGCGACCTCCGGGTTATGAGCCCGACGAGCTGCCACTGCTCTACCCCGCAACGATGTTTCTTTCTTGGAACCCAGTCATTCTATCTTCCCAAACCCGTTCCGTCAAGGTTGGAGCCGGGCCGACCCTGCAATCTTTCCTGCAGCAACAGTAATCACTGCGGCGGAGCCCCATTGGCCAATCGGCGCAGGCAACTTCATTCATATATTAATGAAGGCAGCCCTTCGCTGCCTTCAAACGTGAGTTTATTCCCTTCCCAGAATGGCTGAGGCGCTCAGGAACCGTATTCGCGGGAAAGGGACAAGCGCATCATCAATTCCTGCCAAGTGAATGACGGTGTATGCCTGGCAATCCTGGGTTCGTCTCGATCTGGCCCAGGGGCTTCGATCAGACCCCCGCGCAAAACGCCAGCCCGACGGTTCCTGGGCCGGCATGCGTTCCGACTACAGGGCTCGCCATGGCCATGTAGGCTTCCACGGGGTGGAAGCGAGCCACAGCTCGCTCCAGGAGCCGGGTGGCCTCTTCCTCCGCCAGCGCGTGAATCGTTGAAATGCGGACGGGTGTCTGGCCGTGGATCCGTTCTTCGATGATGTCAAGTACTCGGTCCAGAGCCTTGCTCTTGGTCCGAATTCGCTCAATCGGCTCTACCTTGCCCCCCCGGACTTCAAGGATGGGTTTGACGTTGAGGGCTGTGCCCAGGTACCGGCTGGCCGCTCCAATCCGCCCCCCGCGTTGGAGAAACTCGAGGGTATCCAGGGTGAAGATGACACCCGTGTGTTTGGATGTCTGCCTCGCTACTTCTGCCGCCTCCCGCAGGTTCGCGCCCTTCTCGAGCGCACGTGCCGCCGCCAGGATCTGGAAGCCCATGGCCATCGCTATCGTGCCGGAATCCACGAGCTCGATTTTCTCCCTCGCGAGCTCGTCGCGGGCCTGGTTGGCGGAAGTGAGGGTGCCGGAGAGTTCGGCGCCGATAAAGATGCCCAGGGCTTCATTCCCTTCGTTCAAGATGCTCCCGAAGATGTCCAGCAATGTCGCCGGGGTGACCTGCGAGGTCGAGGGCATCACTTTGGCTGTTTTGAGGCGTCTGTAGAACTCGTCGGGCAGAATGTCGATCCCGTCCAGGAACGTTTCCTTGCCCCAGATCAGCACTTGCGGCGCGACACGGATCTGGTACAGGTCGATTAGCTCTTTGGGGAGGTAGCCGGTGCTGTCAGTGACCAAGACGACCTTAGCCATGGTGAGTCGGGACCTCCGGGGATGGGTCTTGCGCGGTTGGGTACAAGATGTAGAACACCTCTTGTCTTTCCCCGATGCGAGAGGCCCCGATGACCCCGGCCCGGCGGGCCGCGTTGTCCACAGCCGTTTTTTGCCTTGTTTTCGGCCCCGCCTCGAGCGCCCAGCCAAACCTTGTGTTGACCGGGTGGGACGGGGGAGAGTAGAATAGGAATGTGGACAAGACGCCTCCGACAACGCGGCTCCTTTTTCGGGGGAAGCAGCATGATATGCCGTCCGGCATGACCGTGCGCGACGCAATTCGGCGCATTGGTCTGCCGCCGGAGGCCATCCTTGCCACTCGCAATGGAGAGCTCCTGACCGACGACGTGGTCCTTCGGCCGGGGGAAGAGATTCGTCTGGTGGCTGTCATTTCAGGCGGGTAATCTCGCCAGGCTGGAAGGTGGGCCATGAACGTTTCGGTGTGGGTGCTGATGGGGCTTGCGTACCTGATGGGCTCGTTTCCAACTGCCTATGTCATGGGGCGGAGGCAGGGAGTTAATCTGCGCCTGACAGGGGACGGGAACCTGGGGACAAAGAACTCCTTTGAATCGCTGGGCCCCGTGCCGGGCATCCTGGTCGGTGTTGTGGACGCGTTCAAGGGCGCGGCGGCAGTGCACTTGGCCCAGATTTTCACGGTGGACCCACTCGTCCCATACCTCGCAGCCGTGGCGGTCGCGGTTGGGCACGACTATTCCATCTTCATCCGCTTCCAGGGCGGGCAGGGGATGGCCGCGATCCTGGGAGGGCTGCTGATGCTGCAGCCGTGGGTCACGATGTTGGGGATCGCCATTGCTGGGGTGGTTCTCCTGATCACCTCGAACTGGGATCTCTCCTGGGTCCTGGGTTTGGGATCGGTGGAGGCCGTGGGGCTGTTCCTGCACTGGCCCTTGTGGCAAGCGGTGATGGTTGCCCTGATCTTCCTGACGATAGGAGTGAAGAAACTGGTGGACGCGCCGCTGCGCGCGAGAATCCGTGGAGGCCAGTAGTGAAGTGCCGGAAATGCGGTGCCAAGGCGGTCATGAACATGCGCCAGCACAAGCTGGCGCTTTGCAAAGAGCACTACCTGGAGTGGCTGCCCGAGCAGGTCGAACGCGCGATCGAAAAGTACGGGATGTTCGGGCGCGAGGAGGAGATCCTGGTCGCGGTCAGCGGCGGCAAGGATTCGCTCTCGCTGTGGGACATCCTCCACAGGCTGGGATACAAGACCGAGGGGCTGTACATCGGGCTGGGCATCGACGGCGGGGTGGACTACTCTGAGGCTTCACGCGAGCTCTGCAAGAAGTTCGCCAGCGAGCGCGGCCTGAACCTGCAGGTGGTCGGCATTGCGGAGATCTACGGCGCCTCGATCCCGGAGGCAGCGGGGATCTCCAACCGCGGCCGGGGCAAGCCCTGCTCCGTGTGCGGGATGGTGAAGCGCCACGTCATGAACCGGGTGGCGCGCGACAGCGGCTTTGATGTCCTCGTAACCGGCCACAACCTGGACGATGAGGTGGCGGTCCTGATGCAGAACACGTTGCACTGGGCGGGGGGATATCTGGTCCGGCAGGCCCCCGTCCTGCCTGCGTCCCATCCCGGCCTGGCGCGGAAGGCCAAGCCCTTCTGCCGGACCTATGAGCGCGAGACCGCGGCTTATGCGCTCCTGCGCGGCATCGACTACATCTACGACGAGTGTCCCTATGCGGTCGGCTCGACGACCCTCTACTACAAGGACGTCCTCAACGAGATGGAGGCCAAGCGTCCCGGCGCCAAGCTGCAGTTCTACCTCACCTTCCTGGAAGCCAAGGAGGCCGGGTTGTTTGCGCTTCGCCCGGAGCCGGAAGCTCTGAACGCCTGTGAAACCTGCGGACAGCCAACCTCCGCGCCGGGAAAGTGTGCCTTCTGCCGGCTGTGGGACAAGGTGCACGAGGTGAAGGAGGCATCCGTTCCCCGGCAGCCTCAGCCCGTCTGAAGCCCCGGGTCCGGAGACAGGCCATGGCAACGCAGCCAACCGATCTGGACGGTCTCACCCTCCTTGGGTGGGATGCGAAGCCGAGCAAGAAGCTGGAGACCTTTCCCAACCGCGCGCCCGCGGGCCGCTTCTACACCGTCTCCCTCACCACCGACGAGTTCACCTGCGTCTGCCCGGCCACCGGGCAGCCCGACTTCGCCACACTCGCGCTGCGCTACGTTCCCGACCAGCGCATCCTTGAGTCCAAGTCCTTCAAGCTTTATTTGTGGTCCTACCGCAACGAGGGCGTCTTCCACGAGCACGTGGTGAACACGATCCTGGATGACGTGAAGGCCGCCCTCGATCCCCATTGGATCGAGGTGGTCGGCGCTTTCCACGTGCGGGGCGGAATCGCGATCACCGTGACCGCCTCGGCCGAGAAGACCGCTGGCGCAAGGCCCGCCTTCTAGACGGCTCGCGGCAGGCGCTGCCGCCTCGCCCGGGTGAGATTTCCCCTTCCATATTGACCGCCGCACCTTCCGAACCCGAATTCCAGCGCAGGCAACCCTTGACCTCCACCCAACCGATCTCGAGCTACCGCTGGTTCCCCGTGGTGATGGCGGCCTTCGTCACCACGCTCGTTATTTCCAACATCATTGCGGTCAAGCTGGTGGGGGTGGGTCCGGTGGTCCTGCCAGCCGCGGTGATCCTCTTCCCGATCACGTACATCTTTGGAGACGTGCTGACCGAGGTGTACGGCTACGCCCGCGCGAGGCTCGTGATCTGGACCGGGTTCGGGTGCAACCTGCTGGCCGTGGTCGCAATCTGGCTCGCCGGGCTTCTGCCCCCGGCAACCGTTTGGACGGCCTCGGCCTACCCCGGTCCCGCCGGTGCGCAGCAGGCCTATCAGGCGATCCTGGGCTTCACCCCCAGGCTTCTGGCCGCTTCCTTCAGCGCCTACCTGGTGGGCGAGTTCCTCAACTCGTTCGTCCTGGCTCGGATGAAAGTCGCCACGCGAGGCCGCTGGCTATGGACGCGCACGATCGGTTCCACGCTGGTGGGGGAGGGGGCGGACTCGGCCATATTCATCACGGCCGCCTTTGCGGGGATCCTGCCGACGGCGGCGCTGGGCACGACGATCCTCTCGCAGTGGCTGGTGAAGAGCGCCTATGAGGCGATTGCGACCCCGCTCACGTACCTGGTGGTCAATGCCCTGAAGCGCGCCGAGGGGGTGGATCACTTCGACCGGGACACCAACTTCAGCCCGATCGTGCTGTAGACGGAGTCGGCCCAGAGAGGCTCCCAGCCCTGGGGCCCTGAGGGCTGGGGGAAACAGGGCGAGTCGGCGATTCACCCCCGGTGGGTTGTCTTGCCGACCCAACCTCTTTGCCATTTGTCCACCCAGCCCACTCCCTTCAAAACGCTGACGTCGACCGCCTGCCCGGCCACGATCGTCTTGCGGGGATGTTTTTCTTCGAGGCTGCATAACCTGCCCTGGGTCCGCGGGCGAGGGACGCCGAACGGGGCGGGGCTCAAGGCCCCCGTACGTCGCTCTCGGTCGGCGGGACCTCCCCTCGCTCACCCCAATCTGCTTGCACCCTGGTGCCGCAGTCGCGCGTCCGCTACAGTGGCCTCCGAGGCCAGCAAAGTATCCGCTTCACGAAGCTCCGGGGATTTCGCCGTATACCCAAACGATCCATCTGACAATCTGCGTGCCATCATGGCACCGGCGGGCAACCCAAGTCCGTGGAGATTGTTTCCGAGCGAGCCATCTCCTGGCCGTTCTTGTCCACAGCCGCGACCTGGAAATAACACTCACCTTGCGGCAGGTTGGCAAAATGTGACTGCGTTTCGAAATCGGTTCTTGTTTTCTCCTCAATCAATCCGAGCGACTGTGCAGAACTGCCGCCGAAGATTCGATAGGCTGCCACCTCCGTCGCACCATTCCAGGAATAACCCAGGGTAATCCCGTTCCCATCAACCTTGGATGCCAACGCAGGCTGGGTGTCCGGGAATCCCTGCCAGGGGAAGCGAAAGGCTCGGTAGCTGACGTAGGGCGAGTCGAACGAAAGATCAAATAGGATATGGCCGTCCGGCGCTACTTCCGTCATCGTGTCGTAGACATACCCTGTCCCCGTGAACGGCGCTCCCCAATCCAGAAAGATATTCCCATCCGATAATCTTTGCGCGTCGCCCACATACGTGGCAAAGACCGCCGGACCGTGGGTAAAACTCCACACTTGTGTGGCGATCTTGTTCGTTTCATTGATCTGGTATTCTATGGCCAGAGAAGCCGCGGGGTTTTGTGTTGTACCCTGATTATCGAATACCGTGATGTCTCCGTTCGGAAGTTGCCTGACATCATGTTGGTAGGCAAAGGGTTGGCCATTGACGATCTGAAACATATTGGCCTTGCCTCCCAAACGCCAGATAACATCACCCGTTTGCAGGTTGATCTTCGTGATTTCGCTCAGGTCCCGGCTGGACAGCAAGAGATTGCCGTCGTTCGCCAGGGCCAGGGCATTTCCTTGCACGAGATCGATTTGTGGATTCGTCAGACTGACGGTTGTATCCAGAAACGAAAAATGGTCCCAGCTTCGCCATTCGAAGATCACATTCTTGGATGGATCGAGTTCCTGACTCACCAAGCCCGTAACAGTTGCGTCCTTCTTCCCGCCCTGAACGATCTTGCTCATATCCACGGTCTCTGCATCATAGGCCATGAGCAAGGCATCGCCGTTGGGTAGGATCTGGAAATCGTGTACTCGGCGACGTAGCCATCCCCTGCCCGGTAACTATCGACGACCTGATAATGGGAATTCAGGAGATAAATGGTTGAATCCTTTTGATCAATATAGGACAACAACCCATTGGGTTGTTCCTTGAAATCAAACCCGGCTAAGTCGTCCGCGACAGACTGGTAATAGACAATCTGGCCCTGCCCATTCAGAATCAGCAGATAGGACCCGACCGTCGACTTGGCCGAGTAGAAAGGCGCCACGAAGATGTCCCCTTCTCCGCTATCCGGCGAAGCCTGCAATACCGTGTAATGAGGAATATCCTGCGGCAAAGTCAGGAAATTAGGGAAGGCGCTCTGTGCGCCGCTCGTCGGCGGTGGTGCGGATGAGCTTCCGACCGATCCCGGCTGTTGATTGGTGGCAACGGTGAAGGTGTAGGAGAGCGGTAGATAACTGGTGCCCGAGTCCAAACGCAGGCTGCTGATCCCGACCGTGACCTGCTCGCCCGGGGTGAATGGGTGGGCTTGAAGATTACCGTTTTGTGATCATCTGCAAGGATGGTCTGGCCCGCATGGGAGCTGCTCTTGGATCCCTGGATGATGAACTTCACATTAGCAAGATTCTGGGAACTTGACACAGGACCATAACGAAGCACGATCGTCGCACCGGTGGAAACATATTGGGCATTTTTCAGAGGCGAGTAGTATTGAGGTGAGGAGTATTGGGGAACCTACGGCGAGCACGAAACAGCTATGAACATGAACAATAGACTGAGGCTCGTTGAAAGGAACCCAATCCTCCTCCTGGGGCTCATCGGTCTCATTGGGCCTCCAAAGCAGTATCCACTGCTTGCTAAGGCAGTTTATCACCCCTTCCCAGAAGGGCGACAAGGGCGACCAGGGTCAAAACCCGAGGCCGCGGGTGTATCTTTGGGTTGTCCTTCGTTGAAATCAATCTCCCCGAAGAGGACATATTGAGGCCGAGCCCTTTACGCGTGCTTCAGGTGCAGACGTTTGATACTCAATGTGCTTGGATGGTCAACTTCAAACGAACCAGCATGTTCAATTATGCTGTTCAACCCAGCGCCACTTCGGGATCCGCGTCCCGGACCGCCTGGCGAACCCCATTGCGATTCGCTCGTGACTGCTTCGTCTTTCCAAAGCAGCACCCGCAACGCTCTGGACGTGCTCGTTAGCAAAGCTCGCATCAAACCCGTTGCCTGGGCGCCTCGCACTCCAGCCGCAAGGCCTCTGCCGCCGGCTGGCCAACCCTGCCTCAATCCCACTGCATCGAGCGATCCCCTCACTGGTATCCGCCCCCCCCCCGGAAATCATCAGTGGCCATAAACCCCTCGCTGGGATGTGGCTGACCAGTCCCGTCGGTGAATCCTTACAGGGTCCAGCAGGTCGGCCGAGAAGACCGGGAACGGGGGCGGATCTGCCCCGGTCAGGGTGTAAAAGCGGAACAGATTGCGTGGATGTGTGCCTTCGGCGGGAGGGCGCCCGCGGTCCTGGGGGGCTCAATGTCCTTGAGATCAACCCTTTCATGCTGCCTTCCTCCAACCGGATTCGCGGACTCATCGCCTCAAGCACATCGGGCTGTGTCATGAGGCTTTAGTCGGGCTCCGCACCCAGTGCCCTCGCGCCTCAGTCCGTCGCGAACATGCCGACCTGGGCTGTTGCGTGGTTCGTCTTGCCGGGTGGGGTCATGGGCCTGCGGGCCCAAAAAGTTCCCTGTGTGGGCTGGCCTCGTTCTTTTGTCGGGTTTTTTATCTGGATCGACGCTGTCCGGGATGAGATCGGAGGCCTTCTCGGCGCTTCCAGCAGGTTGCACGCGGCGCCAAAACGGCGCACGCGACGGGCGATCGCCCAGGGCAGGGGGCCCCTGAGCGCCTCGCTGTCCGCCTCCAGCTCACCCGGGACCTGTGGCGTGACAATTCGGACCCACTTGACATGAATACGCGGTTCTGCCGATGGCACCGGTGGGAGGACCAGCGGGAAGGGCCCCGGGTATACGGGTATACTAGTAGCTCGGATTGCGCTGTACCCCTCGGCCGTAAGAAATGTGCACTTCATTAAGTAGCAGGTCAATTTAATTGAAGGGGCGTAGAATACTAAGGGGGACCCTTCTCGAGCGGGTTTGACCGCCAGCCCTCGGCCATCGTGGGCGAAATTGCGAGCTGCGCGCTTTCTCGAAAGCGGAGCGCGGCGAGGGAATGGGAATACCTATCAGGACCGGGCCGCGCTTGGGAGCCGAGTGCGGCCTGTGCCCAACCAGGAGGAACTCGAAGATGAAGACATCGATGCGCGTCGCCGTCTTCGCCCTGATCGCCTTGTCCCTGGCCGTAACAGGTTGCGGTGTGACAATGGCGCCAGTGGCGGCCGCTCCCTCCTACCCGACACCGAACCTGATGATGACTATTCAGGCCATTCAGGCGCTGCTCCCGCCAACGCCGACTCCGGCCCCTGCCGTTCCGCCGGCTCCGACGGCCATACCCGCCCCGGCGGTATGCACCGGGACGAACTTGGCCGCTCTTCTGACACAAACCGTGGCCGACCGGACCGTAGTCTCGCCCGGTGCTGCTTTTGTCGGGAGCTGGACTCTGCAGAATGTCGGCAGCTGCACCTGGACGACCTCCTACGCCCTGGTCTTTGACGGCGGCAATCCAATGAATGGGCCCTCATCGCAACCCTTGCCGGCGGCGGTCCCACCGGGGGGGACGATCACGCTCTCAGTCAATCTGGTGGCGCCGGGCACCGTCGGCACATACCAGGGGTACTGGAAGCTGAGCACTCCGCAGGGGCTGCGCTTCGGAATCGGTACGGGTGGCGCCAGTGACTTCTGGCAAATCATCTCCACGGCAGCCTCGGCGGGCTATCCGGTATATCCCTACGCCGCAGCCAGCTATCCGTCTTGCACTGGAGCCTACTACTCAGGGTACTACGGCGCGGCGGGGAACTTGGCCCGATTTATCGGCGAGACGATCCCGGACGGAACGTATGTCTCGCCGGGTGCCGCCTTCACCAAGACCTGGACCCTGCAGAATGTCGGCGGCTGCACCTGGGGGACAGACTACAGACTCGTGTTTACCAGCGGCAGCCTGATGGGCGCTCCAGCTTCAATCCCCTTGCCGGCAACGGTCCCGCCCGGTGGGGAGATCACACTTGCGGTCAACATGGTGGCTCCGAGCAGCTACGGCAGTTACGCGGGACACTGGGAGTTGAGCACGCCGCAGGGGTATCGATTCGGGGTGGGCAACGGCAGGACATCCTTCTGGGTCTGGATCAACACGGGATCCTATTGGTCATCCTATTGGTCAAACCATTGGCCGTACTATCGGCCACACGGTCCGCCACCTCCGGTTGCGACTCCGCGAGGGTACTGTTGGGGGCCTCACGGCTGGTGGGTCTGTCTGCGTTGATCCGTCAGGCCTAGGCTGCGGGTGGGAGCCGCCGCAAGGCCGAGGATCTCCCGCCGTCCCTGGGTTGGGACGTGTAAGCATAACCTGATCGAGGCAATAGGCGTCCGGGCTGTAAGGCCCGGACGATCCTTACTTCCGAAGCGCGAGGTAGATGTCCGCCTCGATCATCTTGCCGTCGCGGCTGAAAAAGTAGTGGACAAAGTAGAGGTTCCCGGCGTCGTCCAAGGTCGGCTCGCCCGCAAACCGTGACACGATCTCCTGCGCCGGGCCCCAGCTCCCATCCGGCTGAAGAAGGCTGCGGAAGGTGGAAGGTCCCGGGTACCCCAGCCGGCAGTCGCCGCTAAACCACATCTCCTGGCCGTTGCTCGAGAGAAAGGGCTGATCCTCGTTTTTTTTCGGCTGTTCACGTTGGGGCCGAGGTTGACCGGATCTCCCCAGGCAGACCCGGTCCGGGTCACCTTCCACAGGTCCCGCCCGCCGTATCCCCCGTGGTCCGGCCAGCCGAAGAAAAGGGTCAATCCGTCCGAGCTCAGGTGGAACTCGCCGACCTGAAGCTTCTGGCTTAGTTCCGGCCCCGCGTCTCGCACATTCAGCCAACGCCCGTCCTCAAGCTCTGCCGTGTAGACATCCACTTCCGAGAAGTTGCCGCTGCGCACGGAGCAAAACCAGAGGGTATGGCCGTCGAAGAATGGGCACCCGTCCAGGGCAGGGCCCGTTTCGAGGACGACCCGCTGGGGATCAGACTAGCCACCTCCGACCCGCTGAGTCCACCAGATGCTTGTGAAGCCGTCCAGGACGCTCTTCTGGGGAGGGATGTTGACGTTGGGAGTGAAGAAAAAGAAGAAGGTGCTCCCGTCGGGTGCAATGAAGGGGGAATCCTCCGCGCCCGCGGTGTTGGCAGGGCCAGGCATGGGGACCGGAGGGAGCCAATCCGCGGAATGCAGGACCGGCGGGAAGCCGTTATTTTCGGGAGTGCCCTTCACGGCGGTCCTGGGGATCGCCTCCAGGCGGGAAGGAGGGGGCGGGAAAGGGGTTGAGGCTGAGGAGCAGGCTACGAGACCCGGGACCAGGCCTATGATCGCAAGAGCGGGAAGTAGAAGGCTGGGCGGGGTCACATTCACGCCTCGGAATTCCTGGATGTCCTGGAATCCATCACGGGGGAGAAGCCCTCATTTTACAAGCTGCCTCTCCAAGGAGCAACACGGACGGGAAAAAGTGCAGGGGGACGGGCTCCGGAGCTCGCAATGCCCCGGTCCAGGCGCGGATGAACAGTTGGTCTAGTGGGGCCGGGACCTCAAGAGGCTGCCCAGGTCTTGTCTTCCCCTGGTCTTGGCGGGATAATCGCTCTGCTATCCGTTGCCCTTCCAGGAGTGTCTTGAGCCATGACCAAGTCAGGACGCAAGCGACACGAGCGGCACCCAAAATCCCAGCTCGGCCGGTACATCCTGTTCGAGCACCGGAACGAACCCTTGCTGCCCCGACGGGACTTCTACTGGCGGCTCGCGCGTCACGCCGGAGCCGCGATTCTGGTGATGGGCGCCTCGCTTGGGATCGGCATTCTCGGCTACCACCTGACGGAGGGCCTCCCCTGGCTCGACTCGCTGCTGAACGCCTCGATGATCCTGGGCGGGATGGGGCCGGTCGACGTGCTGCACACGTCGGCAGGAAAGATCTTCGCCTCGGCCTATGCGCTCTTCTCGGGGGTGGTTTTCCTGGTCACGGCCGGGCTTCTCATCGGCCCGGTCGCTCACCGCATGCTGCACTGGCTGCATCTGGATGAGCAGGAACGAGCGGAACAAGACTGACCTTGCGAAGGAAGAGAGCCTGCGGCGTCGAGGTCCGCCCGGTGCTCCGCGCCGGGATGGGGAAGAGGAATAAGTGAGATGAATGTTCCGGACGTGATGAAGGCCATGGTCCTAAGGGAACCGCGCACGCGCCTGCAGATGGAAGAGGTGCCCGTCCCCCGACCTGGGCCCGAGCAGGTCCTCCTTCGGGTTCACGCCTGCGGGGTATGCCGGACAGACCTGCACATCCTGGACGGCGAACTCTCGGGTCCAAGCTTGCCTCTGGTCCTTGGCCACGAGATCGTGGGCACGATCGTGCAGGCCGGGGAGAGGGTCCGGTCTCTCTCGGCAGGCGAGCGGGTCGGGGTCCCCTGGCTGGGCTGGACCTGCGGGGAGTGCCGCTACTGCCGGCGAGGCCAGGAGAACCTCTGCGAGCGGGCGCGGTTCACCGGATACACCTTGCCGGGAGGCTATGCCGAGTACACCCTGGCCGACCCGCGCTACTGCTTCCGCGTGCCGGAGGAGTACCCCGATGCCCAGGCCGCGCCGCTCCTGTGCGCGGGGCTGATCGGCTACCGGTCTTACCGGATGATCGGAGCCAATGTCGAACGGCTCGGGCTGTATGGGTTTGGGGCCGCCGCGCACATCATCGCCCAGATCGCCGTGCACCAGGGCAAGCAGGTATACGCCTTCACGAGCCCCGGGGACGCACAGGCTCAGCGCTTTGCGAGAGACCTGGGCGCCGCCTGGGCCGGCGATTCGACCAGCCTGCCGCCGCAGGAACTGGATGCGGCCATCATCTTCGCTCCCGTGGGACCCCTGGTGCCGGCGGCCCTGCGAGCCGTTGCCAAAGCCGGCGTGGTTGTGTGCGGGGGCATCCACATGAGCGATATCCCCTCCTTCCCCTATGACATCTTATGGGGAGAGAGGGTTCTGCGCTCGGTCGCCAACCTGACCCGGCAGGACGGGGAGGACCTGCTCAAAGTGGCTCCTCGGGTCCGGGTCAAGACGGAAGTTGAGCTCTTCCCTCTGGAGGAAGCGAACCTCGCGCTGGGGCGACTGCGCGAGGGGAAGGTCAGGGGCGCGGCGGTCCTGCACATCTATCCCGAGTAGGTGCTGGCCGCGCGCTGTGGTCGTCTTGAGACGGGACGGGCGGACGATGGCCGGGCTAACTCGCTCGTCGCATTCCTGGATGCTTCGCGTGGATCTGGCCTGACAGAATTCCCGGCGTGAGGAGGAAACTGGAGGTGAAGGAGAAAGCTGCCGCTCGCCCTTTCGTGTTGTCGGTGTTGATCCTGCTGCAATTCCTGCTGGGATTGGGCGCCTTGGCGGGCGGGGGAGTCCTCATCCTGGGGCCTGACGGGCATCTTATCCAGATGCCCCTCAGCATGCTGCAAGGCACGCCGTTTCGCGACTTTCTCGTTCCCGGGATCCTGCTCTTCGTGTTCGTTGGGATCTATCCCATCTCTGTCGGATACAGCTTGCTGGCGCTGCCGGACTGGCGCTGGCCGGATCGGATCAACCCCATCCCGCGGGCTCATTGGAGCTGGGCAGGTTCGCTTGCGGCCGGCGTTGTGGTCATGGTCTGGATCGCGGCGGAGGTGCTTCTGATCCGCGCCGTTGCACTGCTGCATGTCATTTACTTTGCGTGGGGGATCGCGTTGATCCTCTTAACCCTGGCCCCCGGCGTGCGCCGGCACCTCGCGCGGAGCTCATAGCCTCCCAGGCTGGGTGTCTCCCCAGTCCATGAAACCCGTCCTGGGGAGCGCGGCGGGCGGCCGTCACGCCTGGGCGGCGTGTGGCCGCGGTGGAGGGCTGCGCAGCCGTCGCCTGCTTTCCGTCCCGGAACCCGGACCCGGAAAGGGGAAGGGCCACGGCACCTGGGTCAGCGACCGTCCACCGTCCGTGGCCCTCCCGTCCAGGCCGGGTCAATCCGTTCTGGGGAAAGCATCGGGCAGTTCGTTCGCGGACCGGGCTCGCAAAAAAAAGGGCGAGTATTACCCAACCCCGGCAGGCGGCGCGCCTTGCCCTCCTGCCTTCCTCGACACTGCCTCCCGGCCCCAGATCCAAAGGCTGCCCAGGCCGAAGAACAGCATCGCAGTCGCGAACAACCATCCAACGTAAGGCAAGGTCACCAGGAGAGCAATAAGGGCAACACCGACCAACAGGGGCCAGATCCTGTGGTCCCCCAGCCCGGGCCGGGCGGCATTGAGAATCAGTTTGCCAATCAGCTCGCTGACCGTGATCTTCGTCAGCCAGGAGGTGACCAGCACGAAAGCGATTATGAGCGCCGCGCCGACCAACAGACCCATGAGGACCGCCGCGGCGGCAAGTCCCCCCAAGGTCAGGACGCTGAAGGCTACCCCGGCCAGGACCACGGCAAGTAGGAGCACCAGCAAGGCGAAGATAAAGGCCGCGTAGGCTACGATCCCCCAGCCGAGGCTTGGCAGGGGCCTGCCCTGGAGTCTCTGGGCTAATCCCTTGACGAATTTCGGGGCCAACCAGGCCAGCAGCAGGCCGATCAGGGCGAGCGTTACGAATGCGCGCACCAGGTTGAGGAACCAGTTCCCCGCTCTTTGTGCGGCGGTCATCGGCCCGCGGACAGCGGCCGCCCCTGTCGACGGCGGGACGCGCGTCACCTGACCGCTGACCACGCCGGCGGGGATCGACAAATCCCGGGACTGGGCGTATTCCAGGTTCCCACCGATGCGGGCGCCCGGATCGAGGCTCAGGCCGGCAGGGACCGATGGCAGCGGGATTCCAGCTTGCGGCGCATAAATTGCCGGAGAGGGCGCATTGCTCCCCGCCTCGCCGACATAGGCTTTGACATTCCCCCCGACCGCGCCGCGCAATGCCAAACCGCCGCCGGCGAAGAGGACATTTCTGCTTATGTCTCCCGCGAGTAATGCCTGTCCGCCGGCAAAGACCACGTCCCTGCCAATGGATGAGCCCGGGCGCGTTTCCAGACTGGCGCCCGCCGCGACAACGTCTTGGCCGACGCTGGCATTCTCTCCGATGAAAAGCGCCGCGCCGGCGATGCGAGCGCTGTCGGTCACCTTGCCATTGAGGATGACCGTTTGCCCGGCGGCGATCAGGTGGCCGTTGACGGTGCCATTGACCGTGATGGTCTTTCCCGCCGCGACGAGGTCGCCGTTGACTGTGCCATCCAGGATGAAGTTACCCGCGCCAACATACAGGTCATCGTTGACCGTCTCGCCGGCAGGGATGACGACATCTTGTCCGCCACGCCCGTCGAAGGCTGCGACCGGGACGACCACTGTCAGGGCCAAGGAGCAAACCAGGACAAGAGAAATCGCGAGTTTTTTGAACATGGGCATCCTCTTAGAGGGGAATCTGGTAGCGATGGGTGGTTCGGCTCATGAAATGAATCAACGGATCCGGCCCGGCGTCAAACCGCTGACCGGCGCAGGCCTAAGGTTCAGTGAGAAGCGATCAATCAGCATTGTAGAGAGGTGACGGCTTCCCAGGAGAGTCATGGTGCAGGCGAAACCGACTCCAGGCGAACTGCCGTGCCATTGGTGACGACCGAAACTATGTTATTCCCAATGGCCGAGTAGTCCAGGCCGATACCTCGAACGGCATCCGCTTGAAAACTCAACGCCTTGGCACGAAGTTTCGTCACGGCTGCCTCATTCTGCAAGCCAATTTCCACCGAGTCCCAAGACATTATCGATTCTTCCGTGGCCGTGGC
Source organism: Anaerolineales bacterium (assembly GCA_049516595.1). GTDB lineage: Bacteria > Chloroflexota > Anaerolineae > Anaerolineales > RBG-16-64-43 > JBEKHT01. Next base: position 24,840 of record JBEKSY010000032.1, on the reverse strand, counting down.
CTTAAGCTCCTAATTTTGCCCCTGCCTACCCTAGCCTAAATACGGGGTGCATCGACGCTGCCTTTGCGATCTCCTCGTCGGGCGCGTCCGGGGATGTGACTATGGTCATCTTGGCCACCAAAGACCACCACCGCTTGAGGTAGGCTCGCAGAACAGGCAGCTTATCCTCGTCAATGAGTTCTATTGCCCGGAAGTCTGTGACATGATTGCCCATTCGGATCCGGCCACCACCCTGTGCCCGGAGGTTCTTAGCCCAGTTCGATTCGCCATACATGGCGATCACATAGCGCCTCCCATCCAGATCGAGCAGTCTCACGGGGGTAGAGCGCCAGACACCGCTGCTCCGACCCTTCACCTCGATCACGCGCGTGCCATTGTGATCGTCGAGGCCAAGGCTTCCCACCAGGAAGAGCGTTAGCGGATCGAACAAGTGCCGCATTATCCAGGGGGGCTGCCGGTATGTCGGAGTCGACGTTGTCTCATTGTTTTTCATAGAGGGTTCTCCATGATCTCTCACACACTATACCAAGCCGGGCACGATGCGCAAAGGTATAGTTCGTTTGGCTCACCAGCAGACACTGACAATAGTCGAGTCGGGTTACTGTACTCATGTTAGTCAATGTAGCGCGCGTTTGCCTCTCAGTCAATGGCGTAATTTGGTGCGTGCGAGAGTTGGAGGAGAAGAGCGGATTGAGTTGTCCAAGCAGCCGGCGCGAGACCATTTCGCGTATTCAAGGGTAGACGCAAGATGGCCTCGTGGTCGCCCTGCCTTGACAAGGGAACCTATATATCGTAAAATTACGATAGAATGATCAAGCGCGAGGTTCTGCCCCGTGAGAAACAGCGCCTGGCCAGGATGCTCAAGGCGCTCGGCAATCCCGTGCGGTTTCAGATCGTCGAGTTCCTGGCCTCAAACCAGATGTGCATCACCGGCGATATCGTGAAGAACACCCCGCTGGCGCAGTCCACCGTCAGCCAGCATCTCAAAGTACTGCGTGAGGCGGGGTTGATCCAGGGCGAAATTGAAGGCCCCGCCACCTGCTACTGCCTTGACGCCGAAGGTTTCCGGTGGCTCAAAGAACAGATTGGCAACTGGCTTCCGAACTACGATCCGACCTGCCAGCCAGTCAGCAAGACGTAGGGCCGGTTGGCACCCTGCGCCGCTCGCGCCGTGAACGGCGCTTTTTCCGAGGCAGATAATCGTATTCTTGCGATAAAGGAGACAAACATGTCCACCTCGAATCCATCTGCCCCGTATTTTGAAAAGGTCGCCGGGCGGTGGGACGCCCTGCGCTCCGGTTACTTCAGCGAAGCGGTACGCGTCTCGGCGATTTCCAAGGCCTACCTGCACCCTGAGATGACCGTTGCCGATGTGGGAGCGGGGACAGGATTTGTCGCGGCGGCGTTGGCTCCGCTGGTCAAACACGTTCACGTGCTCGACGGCTCGGCTGCCATGCTGGAGGTTGCCCGCAAGAATCTGGCCGGGTTCGAAAATCTGGAATATCAGGTGGCGGAAGGGCTCTTTCTCCCTTTGCCGGATTCCAGCCTCGACGCCGCTTTTGCCAACATGTACCTTCATCACTGCCCCGATCCGCTCGCGGCCATCCGCGAGATGGTGCGGATTCTGCGCCCGGCCGGGCGTCTCGTCCTCACCGACATGGACGCGCATACCCACGAATGGCTCAAGACCGAGATGGCGGACATCTGGCTGGGCTTTGAGCGGGACCAGATCCGCCAGTGGTTGGAGGAGATCGGCCTGGTGAATGTGATCGTGGATTGCACCGGTCAGTCATGCCATTCCGACAGCCAGAGCCAGCAGGGCGAAGGGGCCGAGATCAGCATCTTCGTGGCGACCGGGACGAAGCGCATCAGGGTGCATGACTCCGTGCAGTCCAGTTACGCCGCCCGGGCGCTGGAAGGCGGCTGCGGGTGCGGCGATTCGAGCTGCTGCTCCCCGGGCACGACGGCCATGGAGGAGGTTGGCACGGTCACCTGGGACAGCGGCTATTCCCCCGCTGAAAAAGCGGAGATCCCCCAGGAAGCCGCGGAGATTTCGCTCGGCTGCGGCAATCCCATCGCCATGGCCGGGCTGCGCGAAGGCGAGACGGTGCTCGACATCGGCTCAGGCGGCGGGATCGACGTATTCCTCGCCGCCAGGCGGGTCGGTCCGACTGGGTTTGTGTTCGGAATCGACATGACCCCGGCCATGCTCCAGCGCGCCCGGCGAGCTGCGGAAAAGGGCGGGTACACGAACGTCAAGTTCCAGCACGGCTACGCGGAGAAACTGCCACTCGAGGATGATTCAGTGGATGTCATCCTCTCGAACTGTGTTATCAACCTGAGCGAGGACAAGGGCGAGGTATTCCGCGAAACGTACCGCGTCTTGAAGAGCGGCGGGCGGCTGGAAGTGAATGACGTGGTCTTTGGCGGGGCGGTGCTGCCCGAAGTGAGGTACTCCACCTCCGGGTGGTCTCAGTGCGTTTCCGGGGCGCTGCCGGAGCCGGAGTATGTTGACCTCGTCAAACAGGCGGGGTTCAAGGATGTCACTGTCCGCCGCAGCACCAGCGCCGGGGTTTCGGCGGGCGTTCCGGTCTATTCCGTCCAGGTATCCGCAAGGAAATAGGGGGGTTCCGACAAAGGAGATTCGGGGATGGACAAAGAGCGCGTTCTTTTTCTATGCACGGGAAACTCCGCACGCAGCCAGATGGCGGAAGCCTTCCTGGGCAAGTATGGCGGCGGCAAATTCGAGGCCTACAGCGCCGGACTCGAGCCCCGAGGCTTGAACCCGCTCACCGTCAAGGTGATGGAGGAAGCCGGCTACGACCTGTCCGGATACCGGTCGAAAGGGGTTGGCGAGTATCTCGGCAAAGTGCTGATCCAGACCCTCATCACCCTCTGTGACGACGCGGAGGAACGCTGCCCCACCGTCTGGCCAGGTGTCAGGACCAGGCTGCACTGGTCGTTTGAGGACCCGGCCGCTTTTGAAGGCCCGCCTGAGAAGAAGCTTGCCAAGTTCCGGGAAATCCGCGACCAGATCGAGCGCCAAATCCAGGCCTGGCTTGCGGAAAGGCCATGAAAGGCAATTCCGCCCCACCCGCAACCAAACCCCTTTCCACCCTCGATCGCTACCTGACCCTCTGGATCTTCCTGGCGATGGCGCTGGGGGTGCTGATTGGATTCGCCTTCCCTAGATCCGTTGCCGATTTCAATGCGGCGGCATCCGTTGGCACGACCAACGTCCCCATTGCGATTGGCCTGATCCTCATGATGTACCCGCCGCTGGCCAAAGTCCGCTACGAGGAACTGGGCGATGTGTTCCGGGACTGGAAGGTGCTGGGTCTTTCGCTCGTGCAGAACTGGATCATCGGTCCCATCCTTATGTTTGGGCTGGCCATCACCTTCCTGCGCGGCCATCCCGAGTACATGACCGGGTTGATTCTCATCGGCCTGGCGCGCTGCATTGCGATGGTCATCGTCTGGAACGAACTGGCCCGGGGCGACAGCGAGTACGCCGCCGGGTTGGTGGCTTTCAACAGCGTTTTCCAGGTGCTCTTCTACAGCCTTTATGCCTACCTGTTCATCACCGTCCTGCCCACCTGGTTTGGCTTGACCGGCTCGATTGTGGAGATCTCCATCGGGGAAATTGCCCGAAGCGTGTTCATCTATCTGGGGATTCCGTTCCTGGCGGGATTCTTGACCCGCCTGCTCCTGGCCCGGGCCAAGGGGCGGGACTGGTACCACAGGGCTTTCGTGCCCAAGATCAGCCCGATCTCACTGGGGGCGCTGCTCTTTACCATCGTGGTGATGTTCTCGCTCAAGGGCCAACTGATCGTCGCCATCCCGCTCGACGTGGTGCGGATCGCCATCCCCTTGCTCATCTACTTCGTGGTGATGTTCCTGGTTTCGTTCTTCATGGGGCGCGCGGTGGGGGCGGACTATTCCACGACCACCACGATCTCGTTCACGGCCGCCAGCAACAACTTTGAACTGGCCATTGCGGTGGCCGTGGCCGTCTTTGGCATCGGGAGCGGCGTGGCGTTTGCTGCGGTGATTGGCCCGCTCATCGAGGTGCCGGTGATGATCGGCCTGGTGAACTTGGCGATCTGGTTCCAAAGGCGCTACTTTGGCGGGGGACCCTCGCCCTCCCTTCAGATGCCAACGGCGGGGCAGGAATCCTGACTGCCGGAGGAAGAACGGGAGGGCACGCGAAGATCTAAACCTTGCCGTCAGGGGCAATCATCCGGTGCCGCCCGGTGATGGCCGAGGGGATAGTCAACGGCCGCATGGCCGAACTGTCCTCCCGTCTAAGAAGGGAACCCTGGACCCGGGTCACGGGAGAAAGAATCGGCAACGCCTGGTTCCAGATGGCGAGAGCGGTCTAGATCCAATCAACGTCTAGGCGGCCTGATAACTTAAGGACGCAGGCAATTTATCTGTCCGCGATCGGACGGGCATGCCAGAGAAAGATGTTTCCAGTCGTCCGAACCTCGGCCTGTGGCGGTCTCCTTCGCTTGTGTCCTGCGTTGGACCGCTTGACTGCCTGGGCCGACCCTCAGCGGCCAATGGACCCGAAAGGGGTGACCGTCAGTCCGGGTGAGTATCTCTGCGCCGGAGAACGAGATTTCCTCCAAACCTGAGAGGGCCGAGGAGGGAATCGCAAGTCCGCAGCGCAAGCACCCTGCGAGAGCCGTGGAGCGGGGGTGAGACCCGACCCTCAACTGCGCGCCTCAGGGCCCGGGCTAGAGGCCTCCTGGAGCCGAACGCGCACCATGATCAGAGAGGCAGCGGCCTTGCGCAATTCATCGGCGTCAAGGGACCCGTCCGGTTTCCTGTGCACCCTGTAAGAAGGAACCAAGCCAGGAAAGCGCTGCAGGTACAGGCCGAGCGCTTCGCTGATGAGCTCGAGGTCCGCCTGGCCCACAAGCAGGCCGCCCTCGGCTTGCAAGCGCTGTCCGCGCAGGAGGATCTCCAGGGGCGCGTCGCCCTTCAGGTTGCGCCACCAAGTCTTGTGCTCGGCCCCGCTCGGCAGGATGTAGATCGCGTTCCCGCTCTCGACATACTGGACAGGGAGCGTGTGGGTTTTCCCGCTCTTCCGCCCCCGGTAGCGGATCAGCAAGACGTACGGGCTCAGCATTCCGTGCAGCGGGGAACGGAGGATCAGGCGAACGACAGGATTGGCGATGTAGTTCATGTACCACAGGGCTGGGGAAGCCGGGCTGAAACGAACGCTCCGAGATTTGTCCGTCATGATGAGCTCTTCTCTCTGTGAATGGCATCCAGGGTGATCCGGCTTGCGTGGATGCGGCAGATGACGCGCGTGTCGCGCGCCTTCCGTTCCAGCGGGAGGGTGTAGCCATAGTACTGGGGGTAGCGGGTGAACCTGCGGGTGATCCGGTCGAGATGCTCGAGTGCGCCCTCGGTCAAGAGCTCCGCCTGGCCGCGGATCCCGATGTAGCGGGTGGTGTCGTTGGGATCCACGATCAGGAGGCTCACCCGCGGGTCCTGCCTCAGGTTGCGGCCCTTTTGCCGCTCGAGGGTGGTGTTTACGAGGGCGCATTCGCCATCGTAGTCGCACCAGACCAGGCTGGACTGGGGCTGGCCGTCGGGCATCAGGGTGGTCAGGACACCGGGATGGGCTCCAATCAGGAGATCCAGGTGAGAGGCAGGGATTTGGACCGCCTTCTGCATTGGCTCCTCATCTGCCGGTCGCGCCCAGAACGGTAACATGGGTCGGCAGGATCTTGCACAAGACGGGCGTCTCTTTCTCCCGCAGTTCCGCCGGGACACATTCCCCAAAGCAGGGCTTGCGCCCCGTATACAGCTGGGAGAGCCCATCCAGGTGCTCGAGGGCTCCCTCTTCGGCCAACTCGATCACAGTGCCGCGAACTTCCAGATAGCGGTTGGGGTCGCGCGGGTCGTAGCAGAGCAGGGTGACCCGCGGGTTGCGGCGCATGTTCTTCTCATTGCGAAAGCCGCGCATGGTGTTGACCCGCACGTACCTTCCGTCGAGATCGCGCCAGACGACGATTGTCTGGGGCTGCCCGTCGGGCATGAGGGTGGTCAAGGCCGCAACGCGCGGGCCGCTCACGAGGTCGCGGTGGGACGCGGGGATTTGGACCATCACTCTTCTACCTCCTCGCGCTCGCCCATCAAGCCATTCTGCGCTTCCGCATTCGCCCAGAGGGCCGGAGCAGCGCCAAGGCCAAGACTTTGGCCCCCGCTCGTAAGGCGGTCTACTCAGGCAGGATCGAGTCGCAAGCATCCCTCGGGCAAACCCTCCCGGGTTGGGACCGACAGCGGGTCGCGGGGCTCACTCTCCTCGAGCCCCGCTGCGTCTGCGCGGCCCGTAGCTCCGATATCCCTGGCGGGATCCGCTTATTCCAATTCCGGCCGGGGTGCTCCTCATCGGCGACGGCTGCGATCCGGTTGGGCCTCGGGTTTCAGGAAGTAGAGCTCAAGGAAGTAGAAGGCGAAGGCCAGGATGAAATTCGTGGCCATCCCGTGCGAGTCGCCGTCGTTTTGGAAGCCGGAAAGAACGAAAAGCAACCCTGTGGTCGCCGCCAGGACCGTGCTCAAGAAGGCCAGCGAGCCGAATACCTGCAGGGTTCGGACCTTGCTGTCCAGGGACAGGACCATGGCGACCAGGGAGAGGATCACCAGCAGGGCTCCCAGGACGGCATGGATCACCGCCAGCGTCCCGGCCTGAGCCAGCGCCCCCGACAAGGTGGCCAGGGAGAATCCGAACGGGGCCACTGAAGGGGGGCCCGCAAGGTTGACAGCCATCCCAAACTCAAATTGGAGGGCCAGCAGAACGAGAAGGATCGGAACCATGACGCGCAAGGATCGGGATTGAATCGCTGACCTCATGATGATCTCCTGGGCTCTCCGCCGGGTCTGCATCTATCAGACCAGGATGGGCGTTTCATTGTCCTCAGGACTGCCATTCAAGCAGAACTTCGACGGAATCGCAAGCGGCCCGAGGCTGTCCGCCGCAGATCCCTGGCGGGTCTTGCTGAGGCAGTTCGAGGCCGCATCGATACGTAAGGACCATGATCGCTGTCTGCGTGACCTTGCCGTCACGCACCGGCACGGCTCACCCCGGCGGGTTCAGTCGGTGTGCTCGGGCCCAAGGGATGCCGATGACAGGTCGTGTGGGCCAAATCGCTCACGGCGATCCTGTTGTAGGCCAAGCGGAGGCGGATTCCCAGGTGGGTATAGACTTGGAGGGGAGGCCCGCCCCTCAAGGGGATCGTCCTCGAGTCCCGTTGTTATCACGTCGGCGTGTGGACCGCCCCGGCGAACGGAGGGAAGCTGGTATGACGGCAGAAGATGGTTTCGCAGCCTGGCTGCTTGGGGCCACGACCCCTTCGATCCGGTACCGGACGCTGACCGACCTCGTTGGGCTCCCGGCGGACGATGCCCGGGTGCGTGCCGCCCGCCGGGCCATCATGACCGCCGGGCCGGTTCCCGCGATCCTCGGCCGGCAGACGAAGAGCGGAAAGTGGCCGGCCGAGCACAGCTTCTACACTCCCAAGTATGTCAGCACGCATTGGAGCATGATGCTGCTAGCCGAACTCGACGTCGAACCCGGCGATCTGCGTTTTCAGAAGGGCGTCGAGTACATGCTGGCCGCGACCTCGGAAGAGCGGAGCAAGCGCATGAAAGGTCAGGGGCCGGGCTGGTCTTGCTTCTGGGGCAACCTCTTGCGGTATGCGATTACCGCCGGCCTCGGCGAGGATGCCCGGGTAGGGGAGATCGTCCGATACGCCTGCGAGGATCTGGAGGCCGGCCCCTGCCGCTGCCGGGCCAATGGGGGCCATCCCTGCGCCTGGGGCGCCGTGCGCACCCTGTGGGGCCTGGCCGCAATCCCGAAGGAGAAGCGCACCAGCGCAGAGGAAGGTGCGATCGGACAAGGATTGAGGTTCCTGTTGAGTTCGTTCAACCTGGTTGAAGCGGACTACCCGAGCTCGGATCGGGGCCGGGTCAGCCCTCTGTGGTTCAAGCTCAGCTTCCCGCTCTTCTATCAGGCCGATATCCTCTTCGCCCTACGCGTCCTGGGAGACCTGGAAGCTCTGGGTCATCCCGGCGCGCGGGCCGCGCTGGATTGGTTGGAGGGGCGGCGGGGCCGGGACGGCCGCTGGCATGGCAGCAGCCCCTTCCGCAGTCGCACGTGGCGCCAGCTCGGAGATCGAGAAGAAACGGACCGCTGGGCATCGCTCCATGCCGCCCGTGTCTTGCGGCAGGCCGGGCGCCGCCCAGATCTGGGGGCAGAAGCGTAGTTTCCTGTAAATGAAGGGCACTGCATGGGTCGCGGCGGGTGCTCCGGACGTTCTTCCATCTAATAGCTCCTGCGCCAGGGCTGGCCCAAGGATCCGGGAGGGTCGGGGACGCCATGAACGATGGATACAAGGGTGGCAAAGGCCCCGGTCTGGCGGCGGGCCCCAGCAGCGGCGCAGTTTCGTTGCAAAAAAAGAATCGAAGCGCTGCGGGCGTGGTTGCGGGTACGATGGAGATGAAGCAAGACCGTCTCCCGGGGAGCCCCGGCACCATTCCTGTGGGCGGCCGCCCATGGAGCATCCGGGGCGTGAGGCCTTGGGGATCCCAAGGCGATGTGCCCGGGTAGCGTTTTGTTGCCAGGCTTCCCATCTCCTGAGACGTTCTCCTGACGCGAGGTGACTTATGTTGGCTGGGATCGCGAAACCCGTTTTCAAGTCCTTCTGGCGCCTTTTCCTGGGCGGCACGCTCCTGTTCACCACGGCTTTCATTCCACAAGCGGACTCCCATGCGGCGGTGGCCGCGAAAAATTGCCAATGCGTCGACTACGTCATCAACCGGTATCACCTGACGGGCCGGCTGCCTGCGGGCGGCGCCAAGAACATGGGTCCGATGCTGATCGCCAATGGGTTCAGCCAGGTGGGAACCCCAAGGGTGGGCGAGGTGGTTGTCTTTCAACCGAGATTTGGCCATGGCATCTGGAGCACCGGCCACGCGGCGGTCATCGTGAAGGTGCAAACCTGGGCCTATGGAAAGACCTACTGGCTGACGACCTTTCGGGGAGCCAATCAAGGCTACGCCCAGTCCACCGAGGACGGCTGCAAGAACATCTCGAACATGACGATCCTATACCCGAAGAGCTGGGGGCCGAACTACATCGCCTACTACGCGCGGTAGAGCAAGTGGCAGCCCGCCCCGCTTGAAGGAGAAAGGCGGAGCTCAGGCACCTCCTCCGAAGGCTGGAAGATCAGCCCGCCGAGGGAATACCGCTGTCAGAGACACGTTTCAGTGAACTCGCCCCCCAAGATGGGGCGAGTTTCTTTACGGAACCCGGTTCGCCTCCACGCAGGGCGCCGCGGGGATCTCCCAAAGCCCGTTCGCCTCCCGCTTTTGACCCGCCCAGGCCAACCTCTTACGGAATAGCCGGGGAGCTGACCAGCCCATCCGGTGCCCCTCTCCCGCGCAGGGATCGGCAGCGCGCTCCAGCTTTCGGGACGGCCGGTCGCCCTCCGGCTGCTTTCCTCTCTGGCTGGCATCCGCCGGGTCTGAGCTGCTGCGGAGGCTCACCTGGGTAAGCGCGCCTGGCCTATCAGGTCTATCATCCTAGTCTAGTGCTCAAGGGATCCGGCCCCGCGGTGGCCACGGATGAAGCGGGGTCCCGCGGTAAATGCTGGCCAGAGCGGATCGGGGGCCAGCTAGGCGGGTGGGCGAGCCACCTCCGGGCAGAAACCTGCGCCCCTCCTGGGACCGCGCAGGCGCGGTCCGTTCGTTCCCGTGCCGGACAGCTTGAAATGTGGGCAGTAGCCTGGGGAAAAGGGAAACCCGCGCAATGACGGACGTGACCTCATTCCAGGTGATTGGATATGGGAATCTACCCGTGCCCAACACCTTCATCCGACAGCCGATGGAGACTGCTCATCTGGGGATTCTCCTTCCGGGTCACCGCCACACGGTGGACCGGCCCGAGCTGCACTACGCCGAGCGGGTTCTCCTCGCGAGAGGCGCGGACGTCCTGCGGGTGGAGTATGTCTACTGGCGCACGGATTTCATGTCCCATTCGGAGGGGGAGCGGGACGCCTGGCTTCGGGCCGACGTCGAGGCGGCTGGCCGCCGTGCTCTTGAGGAGCGCGCTTATCAGAGAATCACGCTGGTCGGCAAGTCCCTGGGGACCCTGGCCATGGGTCATCTGCTGGCCCAGGCGGAGTTCCAGAAGTCAGCGTGTGTGTGGCTCACCCCACTCCTCACGGTGGGCTGGTTGTGCGAGCGCATTGAGCAGTTTCGCCCGCCCTCCCTCTTCGTGGTGGGGACGACGGACCGGTTCTACCAACTGGCGATCCAGGACCATCTCCAGGCTGTCACCGGCGGCCGGGTGCTGGTGGTTCAGGGGGCAGATCACAGCCTCGAGGTTCCCGGGAGCCTGTCTGGATCCCTCGCGGCGCTCGGCCAGATCGTTTCGGCGATGGAGCAGTTCATCCTTTGAGGGTGCGCCCGCGCCGCCTTCGGGAAGTTGGAAGGGCGCGAACCGCGGGTGCAGTCCGAGCGCGCCTCGCCCGGCGGCTGGGGTTGGCGTGCCGCAGGCCTCGTCGCGTCCCGGGTCCTGCAGGAGCATTTGGCGGGAGAGATCGCTTCACAGGAGAATCGGCCCATTGGAGGAAGGGTCGCGACGGCTCAGGATTCGTGAGATGACCATTGGGTGCCGGATCGAAGAGGCTGCAAGTGACGTTGGGTAGGCCGAGAATCTGCCCTCGGGCCTGAAAGGATAGGGATGCCGACGCAACCGTTCGTACTCGGGGTGAACTACTGGCCCCGCCGCAAGGCCATGTACTGGTGGTCGAATTTTGATCCGGTCGAAGTCCGGGAAGATCTCGACGGGATCCAGGAGCTCGGCCTTAAGCTGGTGCGGATCTTCCTTTTGTGGGAGGACTGGCAGCCGACTGCCGACACCGTCAACCCGCAGGCCCTGGAGGACCTGGGGCAGGTCTGCGACGCAGCTGCCGAGCGGGGGCTAGAGCTCGACGTCACCTTCTTCACCGGCCACATGAGCGGCCCGTCGTGGGCGCCGGGTTGGATGCTGCGCGGCGACCTGCCCGTTTCCCCCTGGGTGCGCCAGGTGGTCAGCGCGGGGAAGGCCGTGGAGGGAGGCTATCTGAATCCCTACACGGATCCCTTGGCCCTGCATGCGGCCGAGCTTCAGTTGCGAACCGTGGTGGCCAGGTTCCGTGATCATCCCGCGATCGGCCTGTGGAACCTGGGGAATGAGCCCGACCTGTTTGCCCGGCCGACTAGCGCGGAGGAGGGCCGGGGCTGGGCCCGGCGCATGACGGATCTGGTCCACGAGATCGATCCCGTTCATCCGGTGACCTGCGGGTTGCACATGGCCAACCTGGTTGAGGACAACGGCCTGCACGTCAATGAGGTGTTCTCGGAAGTCGACCGGGCCGTTATGCACGGCTACCCGATGTACGCCGATTGGTCGATGGGACCCATGGACCCCGACTTTGTTCCCTTCTTGTGCGCCCTGACCTCTGCTCTGAGTGGCAAGCCCACGCTGATGGAGGAATTCGGCGGGTGCACCGCTCCGCCCGGACAGCCCGCCTCGATCTTGGAGTGGACCAGCTACGGCCGGCCCCGCAGGCAGTTCATGGCCTCAGAGGAGGGGCTGGCGGCATACGTGGAGCAGGTCCTGCCCAAGTTGGTGGAGGTGGGGGCTCTGGGCGCGCTGCTGTGGTGTTACGCGGACTACGATCCTCGGCTCTATGGAATCCCCCCGTGCGAGGAGTCGTGGCACGAGCGGTTTTTTGGACTGGTCCGTCCGGACGGCTCGCTCAAGCCGCATGCGGAGGTGATCAAGCGGTTCGCGGCCACCAACCCGATGGTTCAGTCCGCCGAGCGCCAGGTCACGCTGAACGCTACGCCCGAGGAGTACTACGCGGATCCGCTCGGGCACGCCCAGCGGGCCTACCGGAGCTACCTGGACAAATACGCGTTTGCGAAGGGAGAGGCCGAGTAGGCCGGGAGTCTTCCTCCCCGAGAGCAGGGGGAGACAACTCGGCCCGTTGCGCCCTTCGCCTCGACAACCCGGGAGGCCCAGATACTCTCGAGTGACGCATCTGGGCGGCGGGTTACGCCTGTCCCTTCGCCTGTGAAGGAGAGCTCGTCTTTCCGGCGACTCTAAAGCCGCTGGTGTCTGGTCCCGCTCCTATCTCGAGCGAGGTCTGCCTGGCCGAGGACGCGGGCGAGGATGGAAGTGTTGCCGAGGACGCCCTCCGAACCGGTGAGGCACGCAGGCCTGGTTCCGCCTCAGGGGCGTTTCGGAATGTCACCCTGGATAACCCCCCGCCTCCCATTACAATAGGGCGTGGCAAAACGGTGGCGGCGCGGTCCAGTGGGCGCTTGGCATGAAGGCTTGAGGCGGTCGCAAGGAGCGCGACGAGAGGAGATGTGGGCATGGATAAGGGCGAACAGACCTTCACGGTGAGAAACCATTTTGAAGGCAAGGCGCCGATCGTTGAGGAAACGTATAGCCGATTGATGAAAGTCCTCAGCCGGATCGGTCCGGTCACGGAAGAACCAAAAAAGACGTCGATCCACCTGGTCCATGGGAGCGCGCTGGCCGGTGTGGCCACCCACAAGGATCACCTGATCCTGACCATCCGGAGCGACCATATGCTGACCGGCCCCCATGTCAAGAGAACGGAGAGAGTCTCCGCGAATCGCTACCACTGCGAGGTCAAGCTGGATTCCCCCAAGGACATCGATCGCAAGCTGATAGCCTGGCTCAGAGAAGCGTACAAGTTGACAGAATGAGAAGGCCGGACCCCCGCGGTTCCCCACGGGAGCTGCCCGACTGGCGCCGCGTCGACCGTCCCGTCATCGGCGAACATTCGTTAGTGGCCCTCGTGCGGAGTCTGGAGACTAATTGATGCCGAGATCTTTAGGTAAGGTGAACGTGTACCTGGAAAAAGGGAAACAAAGGACGTTTGCCGGAGCCGTCGACTGGCCGGGCTGGATCCGGGCTGCACGCGATGAGGGTTCTGCGCTGCGCGCCCTTTTCGAGTACGGCTCGCGCTATGCCCGCGCGCTGCGCGGAACACGGCTCGGCTTCCGGGCTCCGACCGATTCCACCGCATTCTCCGTGATCCAGCGGCTGAAGGGAACCGCGACCACCGATTTCGGCTCGCCCGATGTCTCCCCGTCCGGGGACGCACGGCCGATCGATGATTACGAGTTGCGGCGCTTCCTGACGCTGCTCAAGGCCTGCTGGAGGACGTTTGACACGATGGCCAGGTCCGCGCAAAGGAAGGAACTTCGCCTGGGGCCCCGCGGAGGCGGGAGGAACCTGGAGGGGATCGTGCAGCATGTTGTCGGCGCCGAGCAGGCCTATCTTGGCCGCCTCGGGTGGAAGTTGGAGGAGAGCGAGAGAGACAATCCGGCCGAGCGAACCCTTCGAACCAGGCAAGCCGTCTTGAAGGCGCTGGTCTGGGCGAGTCACGCTAAGTCGCCCGCCCGAGGGCCCCGAGGCGGCCTCCGCTGGAAACCCCGCTACTTCGTTCGCCGCGTCGCCTGGCACGTGCTTGATCACGCCTGGGAGATCGAGGACCGCATTACCTAGTCCGCCGGTCGAGCTTCCGCCCCGGGGGACCTATCCTGGGCAAACGACGCCCGGGTTGCCCGGATCTCGGCTCCCCATCACGCCTGACCCGCTGCTTTGCTCAGTACCTTTCCAACCGCAGGAAGCCCGGGAGGCAGGGTCGAGAAGTTGTGTGAGACCCGCACGCGGGCTGTGTGAGGCGCCGCTCAGCGCGGCGACGAGGAAGGATCGGGATGGGCTCCCGAACTCAGGGGAGAAGGGAAATGCCAGAGGAGAAAGAAGTCGCACGACAGGAAGGGAACCCAGGGCGGTGTCCAGACTGCGGGGCGGGGGGCACGGCCGGGCGCGCCGGATGTCAGGCTCGGTTCGACAAGTTTGCCGCGCGGGCCTACAGTGAATCACGATGGGCCCGGTGGCACGACCTGGCTTTTGACACCTACTGCATGCAGCACCCAGGCCGCTACTGCCGTTCGGCTAAGTCCTATGCTGCTCATCTAGCCCGGTTGTGCTGTGGCCTGGAATACGGCGGCAGCCCACGGATCTATGCCGCTATCCAGAGATGGCTGAACGGCAGGGTCGAGATCGAGAGGCCGTCCGCCTTGAGCCCACTGGGAGAGATAACGGTGGCAGATCTCGCGCTGGCTCAGAACCCCCAGGAGTTTGGGCGGCGGGTCCAGAGGTGGGCGCAGAGCGTGTGGCAGGCATATACTCCCCAGCAGGACCTTGCGCGAGCCTGGATCCAGGCAGCTCTCCGAGAGGCAAAGGCTCCGCCAGCTAGGCGCAACTCTTGGTCCTCTCATTGCGCCCGAGCCATTCCCGATTAGCGGATCGAGGCCTGGACCGAGGGAGCAGAGACCATGGACGAGATCGGCAAACTCATCCAGAGGGTGAGAAAGACCCAGAACGGGTTCCTGGACATTCAACAGACAGCAGACGAGGTGATAGCGCGCCACGCCGCCAGGGAGAGCTTCCTCCTCGCCAAGCAACTCTTTGGGTCAGAAGTCTACCAGGCGCGGTCGCTGGCTACCTTCATTCTAGGCCGATTGGCGGCCCGTTCGCAGGAGAGCCTCAAGTTCCTGAGATCCCGTGTGAGCCCGGATCCCGATTGGCGGGTTCAAGAGATCCTGGCCAAGGCATTTGACAGGTATTGTGCCGACGTCGGGTACGAAGGGGCCCTGCCCGCGATCAAGGAATGGTTGGCTGACAGGTCGCCCAACGTCCGCCGGGCCGTGACCGAAGGGCTGAGGATCTGGACCGGCCGGCCCTATTTTCGTGACCATCCGGACCAGGCGATCCGGATGCTGAGCCGGCTCCGGGACGACGAGAGCGAGTATGTGCGCCGGTCGGTTGGGAATGCGCTGCGCGACATCAGCAAGAAGCACAGGGAGCTCGTGAGGGCCGAGCTCGAGAGCTGGGATACCTCGGACAGAAGCGTCCTCCAAACCTACAAGCTGGCAAGCAAGTTCCTGGCGAAGCAGGGGGAGGTCGGATGATCCCGGGCATCTCAAACTCAACCGAGTCACGACTCAAGGCACAAGATTTCTGGGGGTTGGTTGCTGTTCTGCCCGCAGGTATCCGCGCTAGGCCGCACGAAACCCTGCCAAGTCTTCTTCCGCATCCCGCGAATGGGAACTCCCCCGGGTCGAGATCAGTTCCGTGGGGGCGGCGCGTCCCCTCCAACCGTCAGAGGATGGCGCCGGCCGGACCAACTTTCCTTTCCTGGTTCTGGAGAAGTGGATTGGCCATCGTCTCGTGCTTTAGTCAGCGGGAGCCCGTCACATAGAAATAATCACGGGTGTAGGCCCAAAGATAGCGATTGAGGTCATCGTTCATGTTCTTAGGATCCAGCGCTTCCACGGTCAGGCTCTCTCCCTTTGTCCTTACCGCCACAAATAGAACCCAGTACCAGTTGATGTCCAGCTGCATCGCTTCGACCGCTCCCGCCGTCTGCATCGCACGGGCCAGGGTTTCCACGGTGATGAATGGGCCGCAGGCGAAGTACAAAGTGCTCCCATCCGCGCTCAGCCCCACGCCGGAGCGCAGGGTGGGCGTCACGCTCTTGATCGTGTAGCCCCAATCCGCCGGCGAGAAGCTGTTGACCTGCGGGTTGATCACCCCCTGATCGACCATCAAAGGCCCATTCTGACGGAAGGCCACCATGTCCGTGGTAGGAATGCTCTCCGTCCCCCATGCGCCCATTCTCACCGTTCCATCGCTGTAGATCGCCAACGTTCCCAGCCCAGGTTTCGGGGGCAGTGCCGTGATGCCGTCCGCCATGGCACCAAAATGACCGTGAATGGCCTTGAAGCCTCCATTGAACATGGCCAGTAGCACTCCTGGAACCCGGTCGGAAGCCGGGATCAAGCCGGAACGTTTTGGGGCATTGGGGGAGTATGGCTCAACCGTGCCGAGCACAAAATGAAGGCGGGTGTGCCTCAGATCAAAGGCAACCACGTCGACCAAGATCGGGCGAGTCTTGTCCGGCTGCAAGTAGGTCCGGAATCCCACCGTGCGTCCGGAGGCGTCCTGGATGTACGGAGACCAGATTCCCTCCCCCGCCAGGGTGCCCATGGGCTCAAGAGGAGCGGGTTGCCACATGGAGGGCGTAGGAGTGACCGGAGGCAGCGGACGGGCCGAGGGCGGAGTGGGAACCAGTGTTTGCTGGAATGTGCGGGTAGGAGTCGGGACGATGGCAACCTGAGTCCCGATTGGCCCTGACCAGGGGACGGTGGGCGTTACCAGGCCCAGGCTGTACTCCAATCGCTGAATCGCGTCTTCGAACTGGAACAGCGCCGTCTCCAGGCTGGCGACCGCCTTGTCCCCAATCACGCCTCGCAAGAAGTCGGCTCCGTGGGCAGCGAGGGAGGGCTTCTGGCTTACCACCACCAGAGCGGTCACGACCAGGATGCAAATGGTCCCGATCGCGATCCGCCCCGCACGCCGTCGCCGTCTGCCGGTCAGTTCTGTCCCCATAGGATGTGGCCTCCTCTGCTCCTACAACGCCATCCAGTTCCCTCCTGCGGCTCCTTTGCGCCTTCCGACCGAAGATCATTCCGGCCAGTCATGTAGCGAAAGTGGATGTGGAACCTGGCACAGGGAACCCCTACTTTCCGGGTTTTCTGAACAGCTTGTCCTCTCTGGTTGGGAGGCAACCCTTTGGCCCGAATTTGGATCCGAGTCCCGGCTGGCGTCGGTCTACCGGGCACAACGAGCGCAAGGGGGTAATCCCCGCAGCGCCAGGTCGCGACAATCATTCTGATCGCTGCGATCGCCGTCTCGATCAGAAAGGTCACGACCTGCAGCCCAAGGTATCCCCAGGGCATCACCGGCCCCTCGAGCGGCCGATCGAAGGCGTGGGTCAGCATCATGATAAGCAGCCGCGCCAGGCCGAAATCCGTGAGCCCGCCGAACACGGTACCCCAGGAGGATGGTCAAGCCACCGCTCGAGACAAAGGCGTCCCGTTGTTTTGTAGTCGCGCCCAGCACCAGATAGGCCGCGTAGGTTTTCCTGCATTCCGCCGGGCCGAGCCCCAGGATTAGAACCGAGGGGCTGGCAACCAGGCTCACGGCGGAGATCAATTCCGGCCGCCAGCTGGCGCCGCAAAGGGTTGACATGGGTGCCATTCATCTTACCGCTCCTTCTGGCTTTCTGTACTTCTAGGCACTTCTCGAAGGCCGGCAGGGGTCTGTTGATTTAGATGCCGATTCATATCATTTCCATTTGGGCAAAGCAATTCCTTGCCCGCTGGCCTGAAAGGCCTTGAACGCACCCCGGACCTTGGATTCGCCTCACCCATTAATGTTTGATGCAGGGGCATTCCCAAACGTCTTCTGGCCAATGCCTCGAAGCGGATGCACAGTCATGTGCCTGGTGCTTCCAGGCATGCGCCTAGGGGGGCGGAAAAAGAGTTGGAAGGGGTGCCCTTCCTACGGGACCAAAGGGGGCAAATCCAGGACGGCGTACCTTGCCCCATTGGCTTTCACCACCCGAAACAGGTACTGTGATTGGGAGGGAGCCTCTGGCCGCGAGGCGCCACAACACGGGCCCTTGACGGACAAGCTGCCGTCGGGAGTGGTGGACTGCACGGCAAAGAGCCACTCGGTTGAGTAGGGCGCTTGGCGTAACGTCTCGCTCCGGGGAGCCAGGCACCTGAGGCGCCCGCTCTGGCAAGCCCCTCGGAGAAGGTCCCCGAGGTCATTGGGTGGGATGGAAGGGTTCAGAGTTCGGAGCAGGTCGAGCGGCCCGGAGTAGATCTCTGCGGCCAGGTCGAACCGATCTCCATGAAGGAGCTCAAGGAAAGTGGCCAGGGAGCGCCTCGCAGACTCGACCTCCGGGGCCGGGCTCCCTGGTGGAGCAGGCGGCGCCGAATGCGGTCTCCACAGGCAGGCCGGCACGGTCACTGCCCCCATGGCCAGAACGGCCAATACAGAGAGGAACACCCTCCTGTTCACCGCTTCCCCCCCCTTTGTGGATGGGCACCCAGGGACGCGGGTTTCCCATGAGCTTGCCTTCGCAACTCGTGCGAAGGCTTCGCCAAACCTGCTATCCCGATCGCGAATCAGAAGACGTGGCGCCTGGCCATAGGGCGTGGCTTCCCGAAGCAGTTGTGGCACCCAGGCGTCGGTCGCATGGGAGATGACCCGGAAGTGAACGACTTGCCGCGAACCGAGCTCGATGATGAAGAAGGCGTAGACCGGCCGGAAGAAGAGGTCGAGGATGGGGAGAAAGGCATAGGCCCAGATAAGGTGGGCGTGATTCCTCAAAAAGATGGACCGATTCTGACCTGGGTCAGGGTAGGGATGTGCCAGGCGCAGGTCCTTCTGGATCGTGGCCCCCTGGCCCCCGGCCTGCCGATCCAAGGGCTGGCGGCTTGGTTGCCGAGTTTCATAAGTTCGCCGTGGATGCGCTCCGCACCGCACAAGCGGTTCTCCTTGGCAATCGGCTGGATCAAAGCGATGGTTTCGAATGCTGCTTTGGGCCGGGATTTGAACTTCCAGAAGAGTCGGAAGACTTGGGGATGCCAGTGGAGGAGCGTATCTGGCCTGCGAATCGGTAGGCTTCCCTTCCACCTTATTCCTCGCAGTCTCCGCCTCGGCCCCTGGCGCGGAGGCCGGGCTCGGGACGCCCGGTCGAAGGCTCCCGCGGCTACTTGCGCCGGATCACAACCTCGTAGACCGTCACCCGGCTCTCGGAGTACATCGACTTGAGGCGGGGGGAGAGTGCCTTATGGAGGTCGCTCGCGCGCCAGGCCGCCGCCTGATCCGAGGTCTCGAAGGCAATCACCATTTTGTGGGCCGTCGGGGCGTCCGCCTCGCGCAGCAAGGATACCCCCAGGAATCCGGCCTGACGGGACATCGCCGGGGCGTATTCCCGGGAGAAGAAGGTCTCAAAGTCCTTCTCCTTGCCCGGAAGGACATCG
Source organism: Anaerolineales bacterium (assembly GCA_049516595.1). Taxonomy (GTDB): domain Bacteria; phylum Chloroflexota; class Anaerolineae; order Anaerolineales; family RBG-16-64-43; genus JBEKHT01. Next base: position 5,835 of record JBEKSY010000032.1, on the reverse strand, counting down.
AAGGTCACATGTCGTTCGATCATGGCTCAGGGCTCCATCTTGGCCTGGCTCGCGGTTCTTCCCGGGCGCCGCGCAGCTGCCCAAGAAACGCCTAGCGCTGGACCTTGCCTGAAGCCTCGCCTTCCATCAGGCGTCGGGCCTCTTCCACAGAACACAAGTTGAAATCCCCCGGGATGGAATGCTTCAGGCACGAGGCCGCTGCGGCGAAGTTCAGCGCTTCCGCTTCGGGCATTCCGTTCATTATCGCGTAGATCAGTCCCGCGGCAAAGGCGTCGCCCGTGCCAACTCGGTCGACGATGTCCGTCACCGTGTAGTGCGTGCTCAGGTAGAAGCCCTTGCGGTCATGCAGACATGCGGACCAGCCGTTGGTGCTTGCGCTGAAGCTCTCGCGGAGCGTAATCGCCTGGATCTTGAGGTTGGGGAAGGCCTCCAGGACTCTCTCACACAATCCCTTGTAGCGGGTCGTGTCGATTTCGGCCTTCTCGACCGCCGCCGTGCCCGCGGACTCCAGACCTATCCCCAGCGACTCCTGGCAGTCCTCCTCGTTGGCGATTCCCACATCCACGTACCGAACCAGTTCGGACATGACCTCGGGAGCTTTCTTGCCGTATTTCCACAGGTTCTTGCGATAGTTGTAGTCGCAGGAGATCGTCAGTCCCATTTGCCTTGCCGCCTTGGCGGCCTCGGTCGCCATCTGGGCGGTGTTGGCGCTCAGGGCGGGCGTGATGCCGGTGAGGTGGAACCAGACCGCGCCCTTGAAGATCCCCGTCCAGTCCAGGACGTTCGGGGCGGCATCCATGAGCGAGGAATGGGCCCGGTCGTAAACCACCACCGACGGGCGCTGGTCGGCACCCGCCTCGAGGTAGTAGATTCCCATCCGCTCCCCGCCGCGCACGATGCGCGAGGGGTCGACCCCCATCCCTCTCAAGGAGGCGATGCAGGCATCCGCGATGGGATTCGTGGGAAGCACGGTGACGTACGACACCTCCAGCCCGAATCGCGCCAGCGACACGGCGACGTTGGCTTCTCCTCCCCCGAATGTCGCCTCGAAGGCAGAGGATTGAAGGAAGCGCTCAAAGCCGGGCGGCTTCAGGCGCAGCATGATCTCGCCAAAGGCGACCACGCGTCCCCTCATCTGGAGACTCCTGGACCGCGTTCGCTCCTCACGATTTCTACGGCCTCGCGGGTCAGGCGCGTGATTTCGCCGAAAGCGCCTGCGTTCAGGAGCTTCCCGGCGACCAGCCAGCTCCCTCCACAGGCGAAGACCATAGGCAGCTTGAGGTAGGCGGCAAGGTTCTGGACTGTGATCCCGCCTGTCGGGACGAACCTGACACCGGGAAAAGCTGCTGCAATCGCCTCGAGCATGGGCACCCCGCCCAGCGCCTCGGCCGGAAAGAACTTGACTAGGTTAATCCCTTTGCCCAGGGCCATCAGGATCTCGGTCGGGGTGGCGACGCCCGGCATGGCCGGAATCTTGTGTGCCTGGCACCAGTCGACCACCTTGTCGTCGTAGCCGGGCGACACGATGAAACGTGCCCCGGCCCCGGCAGCCCGCTCGGCTTGTTCTACGTCGATCACCGTTCCCGCGCCCACGATCATGTTGGGAGAGGCGCGCGTGATACGGGCAATGGCCTGTTCGGCCGCAGCCGTGCGAAAGGTGATCTCCGCGCACGGAAGCCCGCCCGCCTGCAGCGCTTCGGCCAGCTTCTCGGCCTGCTCGGCCCGCTCAATCTTCACAACCGGAACCACGCCGAGTTGGCCCAAGGCTTGGATCACATCTGACATTGTCGCTCCTTTGTAGCGGCCCCGGGCAAGCGGGGCCGCTGCGGCAAAACAGGACGCAAACTCCGGGCGCCATGCCTCATCCGCCCACCGAACCCGGGCGGGTGGGGGGGGAGCCGCGCGCGGCCTAGGGTTCCTTGCGCGGCCGAGACGCCGCCCTTCTGCGGGTCCCGGGACGTATCTTGACCACCATCTCGATTTCGACCGGGATGTGGCCGGGCAGGGCGCTCACCCCAATGGCGGTCCGCGCGTGCCGGCCTCGGTCGCCTAAGAGCGCCTCCAGGAGGTCGGAGGCGCCGTTGATCACGGAAGGTTGCTGGTCAAACTCGGCCGCGCTGTTCACGTACCCGGTGACTTTTACCACGCGCTCAACTCGGCTGAGGCTGCCAAGTTCAGCCCTGACCACCGCCAGCAGGTTAAGCATCGTCTGCCGTGCGGCAGAATAGCCCTGCTCGAGGGTGAGTTCGGCGCCTACTCTTCCGAGAAAGAGAGGGCGGCCATCCTTGTAGCACGTTGTGCCCGACAGGTACAGCAGGTCCCCCGCGATCACCGCGGGCACATAGGCCCCTACGGGGCGTGGAGGATCTGGCAGGTCCAGTCCCAATTCCTTCAATCGGGTTTCAGGATCGGCGGTCACGTCAGGGCGATGAGGGCGCTGGGACGGTGAGGCTCCGATGGGCCCCCTCGACTTGAACTGCTTCCAGTCCGCACGAGGGGGCCCAATCGAATCGGTTACCTCTCTCTGCAAGCGGGCAAGATCACCGCCTGCGCACTCTAGAAGATGCTGTTCGGGTCGTAAAACTTCGCGACGTTGTCGATGGTAATGAGCGGCGAGGGCAGAATGGTGTCATGGACGGCCTGACCTCCCGCCAAGATGCCCATCAACCGGTTGAACCCGTCCGCGCCAATCGTGCCCGAGTTGTTGAGCCCTGTGGCTTTATAGTTGCTTCCGTTCTTGATCTGGAGCAGGGCTTCTTTCTGTCCATCCACAGCCACCAGGAACATCTCGGACGATCGATTCGCATTGGCGATGGCCTGTTGCGCACCCAGGCACATTGAGTCATTCTCGCAGAAGACAGCTGCAATCTTCGGATTCTTGGTGAGCGCGTCCTCCATCACCGTCAGGCCATCGTTCGTGTCCCAGTTGCCCCAGCCCGCGGCATAGACAACATTGATATTTGACACCGGTTTGACGATGCTGAGCATGCCGTTGGTGCGGTCCAGGCCGATCGTGTTGTCCGCCGGTCCGCCACGAATGTCAACCACCGTGCCGCCCTGGCCCTTCAGCTGATCGACAATAAACTGGCCGTCCTCCTGCCCGATCGTGTAGTTCTCCGGGCCCACGTAGCTTGTGTAGTCGCCGCCCTTGAATTGCCGGTCGACCAAGACCACAGGGATGCCCGCCTTCTTGATTGCAGCGAGCGCTTCTGGAGCGGACTCGAGCGGGCCTCCGCTGATGATGATGCCGCTCACTCCCTTGGCAACCAGGTCCTCGGTGTCGGAGGTGAGTTTCGCGGCGTCCCCGCCTGCATCGGTCGAGAGCACCGTAACATTGGAGTAGTTCGCGGCCTCAGTGTGTACGGCCTTGTCCATCCCGACGAAGTACGCAGCCGAAAGAGTATAGTTGACCATGCCGATCTTGATTTGCTTCGGGACCGGGGTCCCTGCGGGGGCTGCAGTCGACGCGGCCGGGGCGCACGCCGCCAGGATCATTGCTGCAGCAAGCAAAACGCTAAGAACTGGAAGCCGTTTCATTGTATTTCCTCCTCGCGATCTACATTTGGCGGATGGATTCAATCGAGAGCGTGGATGTCTTCCGACTCACCTCCTTCCTGGCACACCACCCTGCCCAGACGCACGGCCCCTACCTCTCCCTGCGGCGCGCCAGGACCGCAAACAGGATGATCAGACCCTTGATGATCTGCTGGTAGTAGGACTGCACATTGAAGAGATTTAGGAGGTTATTGATCAGGCCCAGGATCAAGACGCCGCCAAATGTACCGACAACGCTGCCCCCTCCGCCTGCTCCCAGGGCGGCGCCTCCAATCACGCAGGCAGCAATGGCGTCGAGCTCGAATCCCGACCCCATACTGGGCTGCGAAATCCCGAGCCTGGCGGCGAGCAGCACACCGGCCAGGGCTGCGCAGACCCCGGAGATCAGGTAGGCCAAGACAATATGCCCTCGGACGTTGATCCCCGCCAGCCGAACTGCCTCATCATTTCCCCCGATTGCGAAGATCGCCCGCCCGGGGGTCGTGCGATTCAGGAAAAGCCAAAAAATGGGATAGGCCAAGAGCATGATCAGGACTGAGGAGGTGAGAGGACCAAGGACCTCTGTGCCGAAGATCAAGCCAAACATGGGATTCGTGGGGGTGATCGCGGTTTCGTGGTAGACATAGACAAATCCCCGAATCGCCCCCACGGTCGCCAGGGTCACGATGAAGGGCTGCAGCTTGAAGCGCGAGATCAGGAACCCATTGATGGCGCCACAGAAGGCGCCCACGACCAGCACGATGAGGATGGCCACCGGAAGGGGCATGTAGGCCTGGAACCCTGAGACCATTATCCCGGCCAGGGCAACTATGGCGCCCACCGAAAGATCGATGCCGCCCGTTACGATCACTACCAGCTGCCCCAGGCTAATCAGGCCATTCGTGACGATCTGGCGGAACAGGTTACCGATGTTCGCGTCGGTGAAAAACACGCTCGAAGTCGAGGCCGCGATCAAGATGAGCAGGATGAACGAGGCATAGAAAACGTAGTCCACCCAGCCGTGGCTTAACCGCTCGCGGCCGCTGGCCCAAAACCCGCCCAGGCGTGCGCCCAAGCTTTGTGAAGAGGTGGGCCTGTCAAGCGTACTTCGCGTCATGGGTTCACTCCCGCCGCGGCGGCCAGCACACTTTGCTCACTCGCCTCGGCGCGTGGAAACTCCCCGGCGATGTGTCCATCCCGCATCACGAGCACCCGGTCGCTCATCCCCAGGATCTCGGGCAGCTCGGAGGAAATGAGCAGGATCCCGATGCCCTGCTCGGCCAGCTGGCTGATGATCTGGTAAACCTCGACCTTGGTTGCCACGTCCACCCCGCGCGTGGGCTCGTCGAGCAGCAGGACTTTGGCCTGCGTCATCAGCCACTTGGCCAGCACCACCTTCTGCTGGTTGCCGCCGCTGAGTTGATGAACCAGCCGATCGATCAGCGGCGGGCGGATGTCCAGATCCGCCACCAGCTTCGAGACCCGCTGCCCCTGGCGGCGGCGATCCAGGATCAGCAACCGGCTGATCTGACCCAGAGAAGCCAGACTCACGTTGTCGCGGATTGAACAGGTCAGGACTAGACCATCACGTTTCCGATCCTCGGTGAGCAAGGCAATTCCCTCGCGCAAGGCATCCCGGGGAGACCGCGTCCGCAAGGCTCGGCCTCCCAGGCGGACCTCCCCGGCCGTACTGCCCTCGGCGCCGAAGATGCAGCGCGCCACTTGCGTGCGGCCGCTGCCTATAAGGCCGAAGCAACCCAGGATCTCGCCGCGCGCGAGCGCAAAGGAGATGTCCTCAAAATCGCCCCTGCGGGCAAGCCCTCTCACCTCTAGCACAGTCTCCCCGCGCTTTCCGTTCCGTCGGGGATAGATCTCGCTCAGCGTCCGACCTACCATCATCCTGATCAGCCTGCCCTGGTCGGTCTCCTGGGGTCGAACCGTCCCCACCAGCTGGCCGTCCTTAAGGACGGTGATCCGGTCGGCAACCTCAAACACTTCCTCCAGACGGTGCGAGATGTACAGGACCAGCGTCCCGCCTGCCTTGAGCTTCTGGAGGAGCGCAAAGAGACGCAGCAGCTCCTCCTCGGAAAGCACCGCCGAAGGCTCGTCGAGGATCAGAATGCGCGGCTTGTGGGTTACTGCCTTGGCGATCTCCACCATCTGCTGGTGCGAGACGCTGAGCTGAGAGACGCGCTTGCGAACGTCCAGCCCGGTAAAGCCAATCTCCTCGAGCACTTCCTCCGCCCGCGCGTTGGCGCGTCTCCAGTCTATCCACCAGCGCGGCCCGCGCGTGGGCATTTG
>JBEKSY010000031.1:0-41648 GCA_049516595.1 Anaerolineales bacterium | reverse complement strand
AGACCTACGACTGTGATATGCTGGTTCATGAGCCGGCACCTCCGTATGTGGATAGGCTCCGCCTCGCCGCGGAGCAACCCACGTATACCATTTACGCAGGTCGCCGGCTCGTCCATTCTATCTAGCCAAGGTGAGACGTCAACCGGCGATCCCGTGGTTCTGAGGTCCACGAGGGGAACCGAAAACTGCAAGTGAGGAGTCTTTGAGGATTAGGCTGGAGAATGCCTGTCGACATCATGATGGGACAAAGCAGAACCGAGGCCATTTGGGCCTCGGTTCTGCTCTGGAGTAGCGGGGGTGGACTCGCCCGTCCCCTCGGCCCGCGCGGGATATGAGCCTTCGTCCTACAGAGCCATCCTCAAACCTCAGTTCCACCCGTTTGAGGGTGCCACTCGTGCTTCGGCATAACTGTACCTGACAAGGTTTGGTGTCTGGGTCTGATCGCAGGGGTACCTCTGCGGTCCGTCCTTTGTCAAGTACGCCGCCATGTTGTTGGCAGGTGACCGTTCAGGTCGATTGCCGCACGGATGAGGTTTTTGGCTAGGACAGGGTCAGGGAGTGGTCCGGTTTCCAGGAGTTGTGGCGCCTCTGATCCGTGCGGAGAATGTCGGCGATCAGGCGCCCATCCCAGGGGTCATCTTTCGCCCCACTTTGGGGAAACCACCCGTGCGCGCTCTGCACGGCACGGGGAGGAAGAATGTAGATTGGTGTATATCCCTGGTCCCACAGATGATCCACGAGCAGGTTATGTGCCGTTTCAAGCCCAACCACAACATCCTGCGCCTCCACCCCTAATGATTGGCGGGCCTGGTCCAGTTCTCGGAAACCGGAGATCGTGTGCTGGATTTGCAGGACTGGCGGCACCTCCCCAGATTCATGCATGAAACAGTTGTCGTGCTTGTTTTCACTCCAATCGATCCCGATGGATACTTTCATTGCGAGCTCCTGTTCCTCCCTGGAGGTACTTGACGTAGCCAGTGCCTGTGACCCAGTTAGGGCGCTCAAGGAGCGATACGTCTTCAACAGTGGGGTCTGGCATGGTCTGGGGAACAATCCAATAAAGTGCTCACAGTGCAGGGGCAGGTAAGTCCTCTTTCCCAGAGCAGAGGTCGATGCAGTAGAAGTTGTGAAATGATTGGCATCATCACCATGATCTTCTACTCCAATTCCCTTCGACCGTCTAGCATATCTAACTAGGGCAGGTCACTCTGAAAAAGATCGGGCAGGCCCCGCTAGCCCATATCCCAGCAAAATGCCGCCGTGGTCGATAACAATAAGGAGGACGAAGATTTCCTCCGTCCTCCTTATTGATTCTTCCTTCACGGATTTGTTTTAGTGTGGCGGGTCCAACTTGAGTTGCGGCTTATGACCGTCGTGTCCGTTTTGGAGCGCTTCCACAAACTGCGGGTCCCGGCGGAACTGGCTCATGTACAGGTTGTAGTAGAAACCTTTCTTCTCCAACAGTTCGGGATGTTTGCCGCGTTCGATGATCTCGCCGTCATTGACCACCAGCACCATGTCTGCGTTCCGGATCGTGCTTAAGCGATGGGCGATGACAAAGCTGGTGCGCCCTCTAAGCAGCGTCACCAAAGCCTCCTGGATCAGCCGCTCGGTGCGCGTGTCAACGCTGGATGTGGCCTCATCAAGGACCAGGATGCGCGGATCGGACAGCGCCGCCCGGGCAATCGCCAGCAGCTGACGTTGGCCCTGGCTCAACCCGGAGCCGCGCTCGCCCAGGATGGTCTGGTATTTCTCCGGCAGACGTTCGATGAATGTATCTGCGTGGGCCAGTTTGGCCGCGGCGAAGACCTGATCGTCCGTGGCTTCCGGCCGCCCGAAGCGAATATTCTCCATGACGGTCGTGTTGAACAGGTAGGTATCCTGGAGCACGATGCCAATCTGCCGGCGCAGCGATTCGGCGGTCACCGTCCGCACGTCCACCCCGTCCACGCGCACCGCGCCGGCGGTCACGTCGTAGAAGCGCGGCAGCAGGTTCATGATCGTAGTCTTGCCCGCTCCCGTCGGGCCGACGATGGCGATCGTCTGCCCGGGTTTGGCGGTGAAGCTGACGTTCTTCAGCACCGGCTGGCCCGGCATATATTCCGCGGTGACATCTGCAAATTCCACTTCCCCTTTAATGGCATGAATCTCCTTCGCCCCTTTGGCATCCTGGATGGCCGGCTTGACATCCAGCAATCCGAAAATGCGCTCAGCACCGGCGATGGCGTTCTGGACATTGGACCACAGGATGGCAATTTGCTGGATGGGTTGGTTGAAACGCTGCACGTACAAAAGGAAGGTGATCACCAGGCCCAACGAGATGGCAGTGCCAAAGAGAGTCCCGTTGCCGAGCAGGGCCAGGCCGCCCGCACAAGTGACGATCGCCAGGGCGAGATACCCCAGAGCTTGAAGGGTCGGGGATAGGGCAGCCGAAAAGGAGACTGCGCGCACATTGGCATCCCGATAGTCTCCACTGGTGACTCGGAAGTTCTCGATGTTTTCTTCGGCGCGATTGAAAGCCTGGACCTCACGCACTGCGGCGATATTTTCCTCCAGCTGGGCATTAACATTGCCCATGGATGTTCGTGAGCTTCGGAAGGCTTTGCGTGCCTGGGCTGAGAAATACAAGGTGGCGACCAGCATAATGGGGGTTACTGCCATGGCGAGCAAGGCATACGGCATGTTGAGAGTTAGCATGTTGTAAGCGATCCAGACCAGCAGGAGTATCCCGCTTAATACGTTGACCAGGGCAAAGTTCATTGCTTGTTCGATTGCCACGGCATCGTTGGTGATACGGCTCATGAGATCGCCAGCTTCATTTTCGGCATAATAACTCATCGGCAGGTCGTGGAGATGTACGAATACCTTCTCCCGCAGGGCGCGCAGGACGTGTTGGCCGGACCAGTTTAAGCTGAAGAAGGTCAGGCTGGTGAGGAGGGCGCTGGCGATATATATGCTCACCAGGATCAGAACAACCCGCACCAATCCGGCGATACGACCATTCGTGTCCATGTTGCTTGCGTCCGCTTTCGGACCGATAAATCCGCCGATGTTGAATGCCTTTTTGATTAACGTATCGGTCGTGCCAGGAGAATTAACTCCCGGCGCCAGCCAGCAGCTGGTAGCCGAAGAACTCGCCAGGGCCGAGATGCCGGGAAAATCCCCAAACGTCGAGGCTGCCGAGGGGGTAAGGTAGCAATCCACCAGCTGCCCGGTCAACTCGGGTGTCGTAACCTGGCCCCAGGTCGAGATAACGATGCTCACCAGCGCCACGATCAGCATCGGCCACCAGGGAGAAAAATACTTCATCAGCCTTCCGAGAGTCTGGCTGGTATTCTTGGGTTTTAAGGTCGCTTGATTCAACACATTGCCGCCCCGACCAGCGGGGCCTCCACCACCAGGACCACCAAACATTTTCAATCTCCTATTTTAGACTGTAGCATGACTAAACGATTTCCGGGACTTCAATATCGGAGGTCGCATCCTCGACCAGCTGGGAGTTGTAGATGTCGGCGTAGATCTCGCTCTCTTCCATCAGCTCCTTGTGCTTGCCGCTGGCGACCACCTGGCCTTTCTCCAGGACCAGGATCAGGTCGGCGTTCATCACCGTGCTGATACGCTGAGCGATGACAAACGAGGTGCGCCCCTTCATTAACGTGTCCAGGGCATCCTGGATCTGGGCTTCGGTGGTCAGGTCCACTGAACTGGTCGAGTCGTCCAGGATCAGGATATGCGGGTCGAGCAACAAGGCGCGGGCGATCGCAATACGCTGCTTCTGTCCGCCGCTCAAGGTGGTGCCGCGTTCACCGACGTGCGTCGCGTAGCCCTCCGGGAATTCCATGATAAAGCCATGGGCTGCAGCTGCCTTGGCGGCTGCCTCGATGTCCTCCTGGCTGGCGTCGGGCTTTCCGTAGGCGATGTTTTCGCGGACCGTCCCGGTAAAGAGAGTTGTCTCCTGCAGCACGATCCCGATCTGAGCCCGCAGGGATTCGAAAGTGATATCCCGCAGGTCATGGCCGTCGATGGTGATACAGCCCTCGGTGGGGTCGTAGAAGCGCGGAAGCAGGTTAATGATGGTCGTCTTGCCCGAACCGGTTGCCCCGAGCAGGGCAACCGTCTGCCCAGGTCTGGTTTCAAAGCTGACCTGATTCAAAACCGGTTCACCGCCGCCGAAATAGCGGAAGGTGACATTCTCGAACTTGATGTGCCCCTCCACAGTCGGCAGGGCGAGGGCACCCGGCTTATCGGTGACGTCGTTCTTGGTGTCCAGGATCTCAAAAATGCGCGTTGCGGAGGCAGAAGCCTGGCTGAACTGGTTGATGATAAATCCGAGCTGGGCGATGGGCAGGAACAGGTAGATCAGATACAGGCTGAATTCCTCCCACTGGCCCAGCGTCAAAGTGCCGGCGATGATCTGCCTGCCGCCAAAATAGAGGGTCGTGGCCTGGCCGAGGTTGGCGATTAGGAATATCAACGGGAACAAGGATGCAAAAACTCTCGCGATGGCGATGTTTTGTTTCATCAGGATGTCGGCCTGAACGTCGAATTTCCCTTCTTCGCTCTTCTCGCGGGTGAAGGACTTTACCACCTTAATGCCTGCCAGGTTTTCCTGGAGGGTCGTATTCAAAGCCGAAAGTTTCTGCTGGACCTTCGTGAACATCGGTCGGGTCGCGTTGCTGAAGATAGCGAACAGGATCAACGCCACTGGCAGGATCCACAGCGTGACCAGCGCCAGCTGCGCGTTGGTGGCAAAAATGATGATCAGGGTTCCCACCAACATGACCATTGCCGAAGCCAGCTGGATCAAGCCCTGGCCCAGGAACAAGCGCACCTTCTCCACATCATCGGTGGCGCGGATCATCAGCTGCCCGGTCTGGTTACGGTCGTGATACGAGAAGGACAGACGCTGGATCTTGGCGAACAGGTCATTGCGCATGTCGAAGGCGATAGACTGCGAGTTCTTCTCCGCCCAGTATGCCTGCAGGAAGGCAAAGACCCCGTTGACGATCGCGAAGATCACCAGGGCTATCCCCGCTACGATCAGGTCGTGGGGTGCATTGGTCTTCGTCAAGGTCAGCTTCGCAACCAGCTGATCTTTTGTCCAGGTAGCCGGGTAACTCAAGTATTTCAGAATCGTCGGCAATGCTTGCGAGATGAATGCGGACGGGATCTGCCCCAAGCCGTCCAGTACCAGCTTGGCAACGACCCCGTTCGTGACCGCATTGATTACATTGGCGACCATCTGTGGCACTTCGAGCATGGCCAGGGTGGCGATGAGCATGAAAATGTAGGGGAGAGCTGCCTGGCCGTGGTAAGGCCAGATGTAACCAACCGCCCGTCCCATACTGCTGCGCTGACCGGAGGAACGATTCTTGAAAGAACGAGGATGGTTCAAAGCTCTGTTCCTTTCTTTCTACCTTTACTTAAACTGCGTTTCGGTTTTCGGTTTTTTGGGCTGCCGCGGTTAGAACTGCCAAAGCCGCGGCGATCTCTTCCTGCTGTTGGAGGGACAATACACGGGACATTTCATCCATCCAACGGCGCCGGGCCTCGAAACTGCGCTCAACCAGCGTTTGTCCCTGGGCAGTCAGGGTAATCTGCTTGAAGCGCCGGTCAATCGGGTCTTCCGTTCGCTCCAGCAACTTGCGCTGAACTAACCGGTCCACCGTCTGGCTGGCTGCCGCATTGGTCACGCCCATGCCGGCGGCGATATCGGTGACATCGGATTTCCCTCCAAAATGCAGGCGCATGAGGACATTCATCTGCGAAGACGAGAGCTCCGTTTCATCCATGAAGCGCTTGAAGTCGCTCATCGAGCGTTGCATGAAGACCTTGACCCATTCGTGCAGAACTTCTGAAAATTGTTTAGTTGACGACATAATTAACATCCTTGATTAGCTACCATGCCTTATATATATCAATGGTTGTCTGATTTGTCAAGGGTTCCGTGATCGGGAATTGTGCAATAGATCCAATATGAACGGACGAGGCGATCAATGGAGAGAATGGGGATGCAGAAGGGTTGAAGGAGTACTTCAGGGAGAATAGCGGCGGGGAACCCAGGTAGTTGACACCATGGTCTGTGCTCAACCGGGCGTAACAATTGTCGGACGGTGCTCTTAGCCAGGACAGCGCAGTGCTTCGCCGCGCAAATGTTCCACGTGGCCTGGTGGGTCACATTCATCACGATGGGCAGGGTGCCGGCCCCGCACTGCTCGGCCACCTGTTTGAGCTCGGCGAGACGCCGGGCCGCCAGGAGGACTTTGTCGCCGCGGCCAGCCAGTAGTTTTGCGGTTGAAGCGCCAATGCCAGGGGCTGGCGCCGGTAATCACGATTACTTTTGAAGTCGCAATCTACTCCTTTAGAAATAGGGCCCTTACTCAATCAATACCCTTGTTTCCGAAGTGGTTATGGTGGCTGAAATCTTCCATATCCCGGCGCACCCTCAAATAGCGCGACGGCGCCGCAGCTGCATAACCTAAGCGGACGGTGAAGGCAATTTTCAGATGCTCGGGGACAGCCAGGATGCGCTTGACCTCTTTTTCGACTAGGCCGCTGGCCAAGGCGCTGACGATCTGGAAATCGATGTCTAGCGAATTGGCCACCAACCACAGGTTCTCCATCATACAGCCCAGGCTGATGATGCCCAGGAAATCCCCCTCCGAAGCAGGCGCCCTTTTGCTGGGGTCGTAAAGCACAATCAGCAGGGTAGGGCAGACCGGAAAGGGCCGCGATCTACCTTCTTCAACAACCGGTTTGACGCCTGGTGTCCTCCAGGAAGGCGGGAACATGGCCCCGAGCAGCCCAACTTTCTTATGAAGCAGCTCTTCTTCTGAAAAGGACAGCAGCTGGTAGTTTTCCTGGATGAAGGTATCGGAGACCCTGCTTTTAATGTTTCCGATCTTTTCCAGAATTTCTTTATCGTCGACGATGATGATTTCAAAGTTCTGCATATTGTGAGCGCTGGGCGCCCAGCGCCCTGCTTCCAGAATCTGCCGCAGGTCTTGTTTGGAAATCGGGCGTTCCGGATCAAAGGGCATCCGGACAGAGCGCCTTTCCTGGATGATCTTTAAGATGTCTGGCATGGGTGACTCCTTACTGAGGTTGAGATTCTTGGGTTTCTGCTTCGGGAAAAATTCAAGCGTCCCCGTCCATCTTTAAAACCGATCTGAAATGCACTTTCGACGACACCATTTTTTCAAAAGCCAGGGCGGCCTGTTCCAGCGGAAAAACTTCAACCATCGGCACAATGCCAGATACCACGCTGAATTTGAGCGTGTCCTCGGAGGAATTCCTGGCGGGCCGGGCGGTCCAGCCTTTCACCGAGCGTCTTCCGCCCAGCAGCTGCCAGGGTGAAATTTGCATCGGCTCGTTTGGCCAGGCCACAATAATCAACTGGCCGTCCGGGCAAAGCCCATTGATCAGCCCGGAAATCGCTTTGCTGTTGGGAGCGGTCGCCAGGATGATGCGCGCCCCGCCGAGTTTTTTGAGCTCGGCGGCCGCATCCGTGGACTCCGCATCGATATAGGTGTGTGCGCCCAACTGGTAGGCCAGTGCTTCTTTATCCTTTCCGCGTGATATTGCCACAGTGCGGTAACCAAATTTTCTGGCGAACTGGACCCCCAGGTCTCCCAGACCGCCCAGGCCCTGGACCGCCACCAGGTCGCCTCCCTGCGCTCCGCTGTTGCGCAAGGCAGTGAAGGTGTTCCGGCCGGCGCACAGCAGCGGGGCGGCTTCGAAAGAGACCAGCTCATCCGGCATAGCTGCCAGCCCCTGCATGGGGGCGGTCATGTACTCAGCGTAACCGCCGTCGAATGAGATCCCGGTTGTCAAGAAACTCTCGCAGTTCGAAAGATCACCCCTTTTACAGGCGTCGCACTTGAGGCAGGGCCCGCCGTACCAACCGACCCCCACGCGCTGGCCGGTCTCCCAACCATTAACTTTGGAGCCCAGTTTGTCAATTTTTCCAACCACCTTATGACCGGGAACCCTGGGATAGCTGAGGCCGGGGAAACATCCTTCTTTCACAATCGCATCCCCACGACAGATCCCGCAGGCTTCCACCTTTATGCGGACTTAGGTCTCCCTGGGTTCCGAGATTTCTCTTTGTACTAGCTCAAATTCAGCGCCGGGCGCAGCTACCTGTATTGCTTTCATTAACGGCACTCTTTACCTCCTGGGATTAGGTTGGATATTAGACTCGTCCAGCCCTGGTTTTCTGGGTCTCCAGATGATCCTTAAGGCCGACTTTGTTCTTATCTTGCGCCACTTGCAGGGCGACCTCGCGCAGCAGGAAAATCAATTGTTCGACTTTCTGATCGCCCAACCCTTTCAAGGCGTTCAGGAGCAGGTCGTTCTCCCCCACCTGCGGCACCCGCTCCAGAACTGCCATACCCTGCCCGGTGATAGTGAGAGGTGTGCGCCGGCGGTCTTTTGGATCCCGGCCGCGTTGGAGCATGCCCCTGGTTTCCAGGGTATCCACGGCGGGCAGGAGGGTGGCGGGTTCGCGCCCCATCAGGCCGCTTAATTCACTCAAAGTGCAGTTCTTATTGTTCAAGATTTTCAGAATGCCGTACTGCAGAGCGCTGATGCCAACTTTGCTGGCACTTAGCCGCTGTTCGGTATCATGCCTGGCCACCTTGAGAATCCTTCCGGTCAATGAACGCAGCTCGCCGGCGGCTGTTTGCAATTCAGCGGTTTCCATGGCTATCCCCTCCGATTCTTTTTGGACAAATAATTCGTATACTAACTATAAGCATACGAACCTTTTTTGGCAAGAGAAACCGACTGGTGATTACTGCGGTGGCCGAAAACGCCATCCCAAGATACCGGCCGTGGAGGAACCGGACGAAGCACCATGGGGAATAGCCTGCTGGTGGACTCTGGTTTGGGTAGGGGGTGCCCCTAAGATTGGAACCTAGGACCGCCTGGTTACTGGCCCCACGAGTCTGCGAAGGGTCTCAAGTCCGAGACTTGCAAGTGATTCGACCTGCCAATTGCAGTCTCATGCATCAGAACGAGAAACAAGAAACCGAGGCTCAGATAGCCTCGGCTCTCGTTTCAGGTAGTGGGGGCTGGACTCGCCTGCCCAGGGGCCAGGCTGGGGAACCAGCGACCTCCAGGTCATGAGCCCTCGTCCTCCGAAAGCAGCCTCAGACGTCAGTCCCATCCATTTGAGGGTGACACCCATCTTCTGGTTTCGCTCGACCTGACGAGGTTCGTCGCCAAGTGCAAGTCATGCATTATCTCCGGTGGAACCCTGGTGTCAGGACCTCGCTTCGGCAGCATTTAGCGATGAGGCAACGCGTGGGGTACAAGCCTTTGAGTCGCTCAATTGATTGAATTTGACCGAAGAGGCTTGTGCTCCATGGTCGACATGATCTCAGGGGCACAGACGTGGGGATACAAGCGGGATAGCACAACCTTGCGGACACAAAGCTGCAGGGCGTACCGAGGACCTCATCGTCGCAGCCAGCCCTGCCCTCTCCTGCTTGGCGTGTGCGCCAGTTCGGTGCGGATACCCGAGGCGAGGGGCCGCCACGGCGGGGTGGTCCCCTGAATATGCTCAGGAGAGGAGGCCGTATATCTCACCGAACTTCGTTCGCAAGTAGCGCAGATAAGGCTGGACTTGTGTAGGGAGCCCGGTGATGCGCCTGACCAGTTCCTCCGCCTCGAACTTCGCGCCGTGTTTGTAGACGTTTTCTCTCAACCAGCCGAGAAGCGGGACCAAGTTCCCGGATTCGATCTCCTGGGAGATCTGCGGCTCCTGCTTAAGGGCCTGGTCGAAGATCTGGACCGAGATGAGATCACCAAGGGTGTAGCAAGGAAAGTAACCAAAATCGCCGCTGGCCCAATGCCCGTCCTGCAGAGCGCCCTGGGCGTCATTAGGGGGCGTGATCCCCAGATCCTGCTGCATGCGCTCGTTCCAGGCACCCGGCAGGTCCTTCACTTGCAGCGATCCCTCCAGCAGTGCGAGCTCGAGCTCGAAGCGCAGCATGACATGCAGCTGATAGGTTACCTCATCGGCTTCCACCCGCAGGCAGGAGGCCGTGACCTTGTTGATCGCGCGGTAGAAACCCTCGAGAGACAAAGCGTGCAACTGCGGGAAGTGTGTTTGTAGGGCGGGAAAGAAAGACCTCCAGAACGGTCGGCTTCGGCCGACCAGGTTTTCCCACAGGCGAGACTGAGATTCGTGCATGGCGGTGGAGGCCCCACTGGCCAGGGGGGAGCGGGCCAGGCCCGGATCCACTCCTTGTTCGTAGAGCCCGTGCCCTCCTTCGTGAATGCTGCTGAGGAGGGCCGAGGTGAGCAGGTCCCGGTGGAGGCGGGTGGTGATGCGCACGTCACTGGGCGAAAACGAGGTGGTAAAGGGATGGGCCGAGAGATCTTGACGCCCGCGCTCAAAGTCAAAGCCCATGCGGCGGAGGACCTCGATCCCAAAGTCCCATTGCGTCCGCTCGTCGAAGTCACCCTGTATGCAGGAGTCGGTTACCGCTCCCGCGTGCGCCGTGATTTCTCCGAGCAGGTCCCGCAGGGCCGGACGCAGGGTGGCATAGACCTCGAGGAGCTTGGCTGTCTTCAGTCCTGGCTCATAGCTGTCCAGCAGGGGATCGTAGGGGGAGGCGTGGGGAGCGAAGAAGCTCGCATACTCGCGGCGCATCGTAACGATGCGCTCAAGGTGGGGTCGGAACAGCGCGAAATCATTCGTGTCGCGAGCGCGCTCCCAGACCTGCTGAGCAAGGGAGGTCACGCGGGCGAACTCCCCGGCCCAAGCCGACGGAATTCGACGCCTGCGCGAGTACTCACGCCGGGTCACGCGGACCAGCCTCGCCTCGTCGCTGTCCGGGTGTAATCCCGCCACCTCCTGGTCCGCAGCGTCAAGCAAGGTCCCGAGTTCATCGGAAGTGGACCTCTGGTGGATCAGGAGCTCAAGCCCGGCCAGCTGAGCGGAACGGTAGGGCCCGCCTCTGGGGGGCATGTAGGTCTGCTGGTCCCACAGGAGCACTTCGGAGGCCGCGCCCAGGTCGGCGTCCTCTCCCAAGCTCGCTTTGAGCAGATCCAGGGCCTGCCCCATCCATCCTCCTGATTCATTGTGCGGCGCAGCCTGCAATGGCAGTGCCCCATCGGTTGCGCTGTGAGTGGGTCTGGCAAGGTTCGCGACCGAGAGCGAGATTACCTCCGGTCCCGTCTCGCGTCAAGGTCGGTCTTGATTACTGCGACCACAAGAGCCTGGTGCGATGTAACCCGGTCGGGTGTCTCCCTCGTGGTGCCCGCCCTCGGGAAGATGGATCCTTGTGGGCGGCTGGCTCAGTTGTATGCTCTGTGTCAAGGCGACGGTCGCCTTGCCCTGCAAAACGGTCAGGTTCTGACGATGGCCGGTTCAGAGCGGACGCTGGATACACGGCGGTTGCAATGCCAGCAGGTCGTGAACAGAGCGAGGGCCCGTTCCGATCAGGCCGAGGGAGTATAGCTTAACCCTGGCCTCCCCTTTGTCCCGCTCTTGCTGACACGGAACACGGGGCTTTCGCAGGGATAGTATGATACGATAAAAACGGCAAGCAGCCCGAGCGAGGCCTGCCCGGCGGGAGCGTATGGCAGGGGGGAGGGGCAAGATCCCGTCGTCCTCGTGTCTTGGTCCCGCTGGTGAGGCAGGCTCCTCCCGAAGGAGGATCGATATGTTCGCGCACATCCTTGTCCCCCTGGACGGATCATCGCTGGCGGAGTGCGTTCTGCCCCACGCCGTCTCAATGACCAGGGCGATGGGCGCCAGGATGACCCTTCTGCAGGTTGTGGAGCAAGCCGAGACGGGAGGCCGGTCGCGTTCCATCGATCCAATGGAATGGCACTTCAGCAAGGCGGAAGCGGAGGCCTACCTCAAGGAGGTTACCGGACGGTTCGGCGCGGGCGGAATCCCGCCTGAGCAAGTCCTGCTGGAAGGACAGCCCGCCCTGCGGGTCATTGACTACGCCCACGCCAATCGAGTTGACCTGATCGTCCTCAGCTCTCATGGTCGCAGCGGCTTGAGTGGCTGGAACGTGAGCAGCGTGGTTCAGAGAATCCTGTGGCGTGCCCGCCTCTCGATTTTGCTCGTCCCGGCCTATCAACCGGCGAGCAGCGAGCTCACCGGCCTGCGCTATGGGCGGATCCTGGTTCCCCTGGATGGCTCCCAGCGTGCGGAGTGCGTCCTGCCGCTCGTAATGGCGCTAGCCCGAGAGCAGGGGTCCCAGGTCCTGCTCGCCCATGTGGTGCGGCGGCCTGAACTGCCTCGCCGCGCTCCTGCCTCGAGGGAAGACCAGGCCTTGGCCGATCAGATCACTGAGCGCAACCGCCTGGAGGCCGCGAAGTACCTCGAAGAGCTCCAATCCCGCCTGCCGGTTTCGGTGAGTACCCGTCTGCTGGTGAGCGAGCATGTAGCCGCCACGCTTCATTTGCTCGCGGCGCAAGAAAAAGTCGACCTTCTCGCTATCAGTGCTCATGGCTATTCGGGTGGAACCCAGTGGCCCTATGGAAGCCTGGCGATCAGCTTCATCGCCTACGGCAGCAGCCCGTTGCTCATTGTCCAGGATCTCGGCCCGGAGGAGATCGGGCCGACCGTGGCCGAGTTGGCAGTTGGAGAGAGGCAGAAAAACTGATGCCGACCTGGAAGATTGACTGAGTTGGAGTCCGCCCGCGAACCCACCGAGTCCGAGAGTGCTGCCCCGCAACCGCTGTCCTTGGAAGACCGCGCGAAGCGATTGGCAGCGGGTCACAGCGCCACGAGACGCCGCGGCCAACACCGTTTCCTGCGCCGCCTCGACGAGCAGGAAAGGATTCTCCGCAGTGCCAATGCACGTCTGGCCAGCATGCCCGACTCGAAGGTCGGGCTCTCGTACGCGGGGGAATGGCTGCTCGACAACTTCTACGTTGTCACCCAGGCCATGCGGCAGGTCCGCTTGGATCTGCCTGAGGGCTTCTACCGCGAACTGCCGAAACTCGACGAGGCTCCCCTCCGCGACCTGCCGCGGATCTATGGCTTGGCGCGCGAATTGACGGCCTGCTGCGAGTTTTATCTCGACCCCGATCGCATCCGACGCTTCGTTGCCGCCTACCAGACCGTGACCCCGCTGTCGATGGGGGAACTGTGGGCCCTACCGACGATGCTGCGTCTGGCTACCCTGGAGCTACTCGCTCAAGCCGCAACCAGCCTGCTTGATCATGCGGAGGGAGGCGCGACTCCCTCAAATACCGAATCGCAATCGCAGGAGAAGCTTGGGCAATCCGCGGTTGCCAACAGCATTCTCAGCCTGCGCACGCTAGACATCGAGGACTGGAAGGCCCTCTTTGAAGACCTCAACTTGGTCGAGGCGATCTTGCGCCGTGATCCAGCCCAAGTCTATGCGCGGATGGATTTCGAGACACGGGATCGCTACCGCAAGGTGGTTGAGCACATGGCCCGGGCGGCGGGCCGGTCCGAAGAGGCCGTTGCCCAAGTGGCCCTCGACCTCGCCCGATACCAAAATGAAGTCCGCATGGCCCGCGGCGGCGAATCTGCTCCCTCGCCTGAGGCGGTCCCGCCCGGACCTCCCCAAAGCCGTCGTGAGCGCAAGCCCTCCGCCCTTCCTCCCCGTCGACCCCGTGGCTCAGATGCGCAGGTAAGAGGTCTCTTCGCAGCACGGGGCCACCACGTTGGCTTCTATCTTATCGATCAGGGCCGGAGGGAGCTCGAGGCCCGTCTGGACTACCACCCCTCGACCAAGACGCGCGTGGGCCGCTGGCTTGAGGGGCACGCCATCTGGGTCTACCTTGGGAGCATTGGCCTTCTAGCGGTACTCCTTGAGATCGGCGTTGGAGGCCTTACTGCGGAGAGCGGGGGAGCCTTGCTGAAGGTGGGGGCAGCCAGCCTCCTCGCCTTCGTCCCGGCCATGACCATCAGTGTGAGTCTGGTCCATTCCCTCATCCCGCGCCTTGTTCCGCCTCGTCCCTTGCCGAAGATGGAGTTCCAGGAGGGCATCCCCCGCGAGTGCAGCACGCTGGTCGCCATCCCGGCCCTCCTCACCAGCCCCGAGGAAGTGGACGCCCTACTTCGGCAACTCGAACAGCATTTTCTGAGCACGTTGGACGCGAACCTGCATTTTGCCCTTCTCACGGATTTCGGCGACGCGCCTCAGGAAAACATGCCGGGAGATGAGGCCCTACTGACGCGGGCCCAAGAAGGGATTCGGGCCCTCAACCAGAAATACGCGCACGGACAGCGTGCGCGCTTCCAGATGTTCCATCGTGCTCGCTCCTGGAACCCGCAGGAAGGCGTTTGGATGGGCTGGGAGCGCAAGCGAGGCAAGCTGGTTGAACTGAGCGGTCTCATGAGGGGCGGGGGGGAATCGTCGTACATCGTGGGCGGGTTCGGACGGCTGCCACGTGTCCGCTACGTGATTACGCTCGACGCGGATTCGACGCTCACCCGAGGCGCTGCGCGTCGTCTTGTGGCAACGCTGGCTCATCCCTTGAATCAGGCTGTGTTCGATCCGCGCAGCGGCGCCCTGATCGGCGGATACACTCTCCTTCAGCCGCGCGTCCGCGTCAAACCGACCAGTGTCGGGAAGACGATCCTGAGCCGCATCTTCGCGGGGGACCGCGGACTCGACCTTTACACGGAGGCGGTGTCCGACGTCTATCAGGACCTCTTTCAGGAAGGCACCTACGTCGGGAAGGGCATCATGGACTTGGCCGCCTTCCAGCGCAGCCTGGCTGGGCGCGTTCCCGAGAACGCCTTGCTCAGCCACGACCTATTGGAGAGTGTGGTGGGGCGCGCAGGGCTCGTTAGCGACGTGACCCTTCTGGAGGACTTCCCCGACCAATACCTTGCCTACGAAGAACGCTTGCACCGCTGGATTCGGGGCGACTGGCAGCTGTTGCCCTGGCTGCTGGAGCAGGTGCCGCTCGAGGAGGGGGGGGGAATCCCGAACTATCTCTCGGCGCTCGATCGCTGGAAGATCTTCGATAACCTGCGGCGGAGCTTGCTCGCGCCATCCATGCTGGCACTCCTTGTCGCTGGCTGGGTCTGGCTCCCGGGCCCCGCCAGCATATGGACTGGGCTGGCGATCCTTGCCCCGGCTGCCTCTCTGGTAGCAGGGATAGCCCTTGAAATCCGATATCGGCGGCCGGCCGATCCCTCCCTGCAGGTTCTGCGGCCCCTCGGAGCGGACCTGCTTCGGTGGTCCTTGGCCCTGATCTTTCTTCCCTTTGAGGCACTGCTCGCACTCGATGCGATCGGGGTCACTCTGATCCGCCTGACCCTCACCCGTCGGCGTCTGCTGCAGTGGACCTCGTCCGCCCACATTGCCCGCTCCTTTGGAAGGCGCGAGGGGTCTGCCTCCACCTGGAGGCGGATGGCGCTTGCGCCGGTATTGGCACTCGGTCTTGGCCTGCTGACGGCGTGGCTCAGGCCGTCCTCTCTCCCGCTGGCCCTCCCTTTTCTGCTAGCCTGGTTGGTGTCGCCGCAGATTGCCCAGGCCATTGGCGGTCGGCCTCGGCAGCCGCAGCCGCGGCTGAGCTCGGCTGAGCGGCAGCTGTTGCGTGGGCTTGCCCGGCGCACCTGGCTCTTCTATGAGCGCTTCGTTGGACCCGAAGATCACTGGTTGCCGCCGGACCACTTCCAAGAATCGCCGCATGGCCAAGTGGCCCACCGCAGCTCCCCGACAAACATCGGGTTTCTCTTGCTCTCCGACCTGGCGGCCGGAGACCTTGGGTATGTGAGCCCGATCGGCCTCGCCTTGAGACTGGACTCAACCTTCGACACGTTGGATTCTCTGGAACGCCATCGCGGCCATTTCTTTAATTGGTACGACACTCGCACTTTGGCGCCGCTTCCGCCACGCTACGTCTCGACGGTCGATAGCGGCAACCTGGCGGCGTGTCTGATCACGGTCTCCCAGGCGTGTTCCGCGATGGCGGAGGCCCGCGTCTTCCCGTGGCAGCGCTGGCAGGGGTTGCTCGACACCCTGGCTATCCTGGGCGAGGGACTGCAAGAGGCTGGGGACGATGGCGCGGCGACCGCGGTGCGGGACGAACTGGCCGACATTGCGGGAAGGGTTCTCGCCGTCGAAGGGGAACCGGCTCAGTGGGCGGGACTTCTGGAGGATCTCTCTGGCCCGGGACTATCGAACCTGGACCGACTGCTCGTGCAGATGATCGAAGCGACTCCTCAAACTCTTTCACCGGAGGAGCTGAATGGCCTGCGGCTGTGCTCCGAGCGTGTTCGCCACCACTTCATGAGCATGCGCCGCGACCTTGACGTGCTGCTCCCTTGGGTTTCCATTCTGGGAGCGCCTCCGGCCCTCTTCACGGCGCCGCAAGTCGACCCGCTCGTGCAGAGTTTGTGGGGCACGCTCCTGAAGTCGTTCTCTCCGACCGTGCGTCTCCGCGAGGTGCCCGAGATTTGCCGCGCCGGAGAGGCCGGGTTGAAGGCTCTTCAGGCGCGGAGCGAAGAACTTGCCCGCCACAGGTTGGAAGCCCAGGAGGTTGAAGGTCTGCTTCCGGAGGCCGCGGCTTGGTGTGAGCGCCTGGCCTCCGCACTGCAGGCCAGCCGCATGGCCGCAGAAAGCCTGATCCTCCAGTACCAGAAGCTAGGTGCGCGCGCCGAGGCGTTCGTTCAGGCGATGAACTTTGGTTTCCTTTTCGATCTGCGGCGTGAGGTTTTTCATATTGGCTACAACCTGGCCGCTGGGAAGCTGGACGAGAACCACTATGACCTGCTGGCTTCGGAAGCTCGTCTGGCGAGTGTGGTGGCGATCGCCAAGCGCGATGTTCCGCTGAGCCACTGGCTTCACCTGGGCCGCCCGTTCACCCGGGCAGACGGCTTGCTTGCACTCCTCTCGTGGAACGGGACCCTGTTCGAGTACTTGATGCCGCCGCTGCTGCTGGGCAGCTACCCCGGCACCCTCCTCGACCAGAGTTCGCGGGCGGCCGTGAGGGGGCAGATCGACTATGCTCGCAGGAAGCAGATACCCTGGGGCATCTCCGAATCGGGCTACTATGCGTTCGATGCGGGTCTCAACTACCAGTACCGTGCATTCGGGGTGCCGGGTTTCGGCCTGAAGCGTGGGCTGGACGAGGACCTGGTGGTCGCGCCCTACGCATCCCTCATGGCGCTGTCTCTTTTCCCGCGCGAGGTGCTCCACAACATCCGTCGCCTTCGTCGTTTGGGGATGGTGGGGCAATTCGGATTCTATGAGGCCGTCGACTTTACCGTCTCCCGTCTCCCGCTCGGGCAGGCCCAGGCCCGGGTCCTCTCGTACATGTCGCATCACCACGGCATGACGCTCGCTGCCCTGGCCAACTTCTTGAGTGACGAGGTGATGGTGCGCCAGTTCCGTGCGGATCCCCGCATTCAAAGCGTCGAGCTGCTCCAGCAGGAACAGTTGCCCCTGCGTGCCCCCCTCGAGGAGGCGCCCGGTCTGGCGGTGATGTCCGCCCGAGCCATGCGTCAGCAGGTCAGCCTGGCCCCTTGGCGTGTGCCCGCACAGGCGCAGACCCCGAACGTTCATCTCCTATCCAACGGCCGGTACGGGGTCGTGATCACTTCCGCGGGCGGAGGGTACAGCCAGTGGCAAGGAATTGCTCTCACGCGGTGGCGTGCAGACCCGACGCTTGATGACTGGGGGACCTGGATCTATCTCAAGGACCGTGACAGTGGGGCTCTGTGGTCCGCCGCCTTTCAGCCCATCGCCTCCGCCTCGGCCCGCCAGAGCACCCTGTTCTATCCATACAAGGCAGAGTTCCACCGCGAGCAGGACGCCCTCACATTAAAGATGGAGGTGGCGGTAGCGGTTGAGGACGATGTGGAGATACGGCATCTGGTCCTCACCAACAACAGCGATCGCCCGCGCCGGGTGACTCTAACGAGCTATGCCGAGGTAGTTCTCGCACCGCAGGAAGTTGACCGGAGCCACCCGGCCTTCAACAAGCTATTCATCGAGAGCGAGTTCCTCCCTGACCTGAGCGCACTGATCTTTCATCGGCGCCCACGCTCGTCTGAGGATCAGCCCATCCACCTGATCCACATGCTGGTTGCCAACTCCGGGCGGCACGCGCCGGTGGCGCACGAGGCCGACCGGGCCCAGTTCCTGGGGCGCGGCCGGACGGTGCGCTACCCGCTCTCGCTGACCGGCCCGGGCGCCGGGCTCTCCGGCACGACCGGCGCGACACTGGACCCGATCATGGCCCTCGGCCTGGAGATCGAGCTGGCACCACGCGCCGCCACTCGTCTGGCGTTCGTCACGCTCGCCAGCCAAACTCGAGCCGAGGCCCTGGCGCTGGCCGGGCGCTACCAAACCCTTGCGGCCATCGATAGCGCCTTCGGGCGGGCGCGGAGGCAGATCGAGGGGGAGATGCGCGAGCAAAGCCTTTCGACCGCGGATCTGGCTGGCCTCGACCAGCTGCTCTCGGCGCTGCTTTATCCGAACCCGGGCCGGAGAGCCAATGTGGAAACCCTCGCCTCCAATCGCAAGGGCCAGGACGGATTGTGGGCGTTTGGGATTTCTGGGGATTACCCGATCCTGATGGTGCGGTTGGACAGCGAGAAGGAGACGCCTCTCGTACAAGAGGTGCTGCGTGACCACGCGTTCTGGCGCAAGCGAGGCATGAAGATCGACCTGGTGCTGCTAATTGACAAGGAAACCGGATACGGCCAGGAATTGCAGGGGGAGCTATACCAGCTGCTGGTCCGGATGCAGAGTGCCACTTGGTTGAACGAACGCGGGGGAATCTTCCTGGTGAGCTCCGACCAAATGGGAGCCGAGGATCGCGCGCTGCTCGAATCTGCCGCCCGGGTGCTCCTCGACGGATCACGCGGCGGGCTGCTCGAGCAATTGGCCAAGCCGATCGAAGCACCGCGTCGCCTGCCGGCCTTCACTCCGACCCTACCCGGCACCGAGGAGTTGGAACCGACCCCGGAGATCGTGCGACCCCCCGGCCTGCAGTTTGACAATGGGCGGGGCGGTCTCAGTCCCGATGGAAGCGAATATCAGATCTACCTGCGCCCAGGAGAACGGACCCCCTCGCCTTGGATTAATGTCGTCGCCAATCCTCAGCTTGGTTTCTTGGTGTCGGAGGCCGGGTCAGGATACACCTGGGCGGAAAACAGCTCGGAGAATCGCTTGACCCCATGGGCCAACGATCCGGTGAGCGACACTCCCGGGGAGGTTCTCTACCTGCGCGACGAAGAGACTGCCGGGCTGTGGACGCCGACGCCCCTTCCGACCCCTGCGGCGGCTCCCTATCTCGTGCGTCACGGCGCGGGTTATTCGATCTTCGAGCACCACAGCCATGGGCTCAAGCAACGGCTGCGGCTGTTCGTTGTTCCGGACTCTCCGGTCAAGGTGGTCGCATTGTCCCTGGAGAACCTATGGCACCGCCAGCGCCGGCTCACGGCAACCTACTACGCACGCTGGGTCCTGGCAACCGACCCCGAGGTAAGTTCCCAATACCTGGTTCCGGAGTACGAACCCCAAGCCAACATGCTGCTGGTGCGCAACCCCTACAGCCTGGAGTTTGGAGGGCGCTTCGCTTTCCTGGCGGCCAGCCAACCGCCCCACGGGCTCACGACCGATCGCAGCGAGTTCCTTGGGCCCCTGGGGAGCCTGGGGCGTCCGGCCGCGCTCTCCCGCGTCGGTCTGGCCGGAGCGGTCCAGCCGGGATTGGATCCGTGCGCGGCGATTCAAGTGCATGTGGAATTGAAACCCGGCGAAGTCAAGGAAATCTTCTTCCTGATTGGGCAGGCCGCCGACCGCGAGGAGGCGGTCCGGTTGGCTCGGCAGCTTGAGGACCCTGCGCAAGTGGAGATCGCCTGGCGAGACACACTGGCCCTTTGGGACGACGTGCTGGGCGCTGTCCAGGTGACCACGCCCGACCCGGCGATGGATCTCATGCTCAACCGCTGGCTGCTCTATCAGGTGCTCTCCTGCCGAATGTGGGGTCGCTCGGCGCTCCACCAGTCAAGCGGCGCTTTCGGCTTCCGCGATCAATTGCAGGATGTGATGGCCTTGGTGCACGCCAGGCCACAGATTGCCCGCAACCATCTCCTGGAGGCCGCTCGGCATCAATTCGAGGAAGGTGACGTGCTGCATTGGTGGCACCCGCCCTCTGGACGGGGCGTTCGCACCCGCTGTTCGGACGATCTGCTCTGGCTGCCCTTCGTGACCGCGCACTATGTGGAGGCCACAGGGGATGAGACCGTCCTGGCTGAAAAGGTGTCGTTCCTCAAAGGGGCCCCTCTCGGTGCGGAGGAGACCGACCGTTATGGCCTCTTCCCGAGCACGGACGAGGCCTATAGCCTGTATGAGCACTGCCGTCGCGCGCTGGAGAAGGGCTCCGGCTGCGGGGCGCACGGGCTCCCACTCATCGGCAGCGGCGACTGGAACGATGGCTTGAACCGCGTCGGTTTCGAAGGGAAAGGTGAAAGCATCTGGCTGGGTTGGTTTCTGCACGCAACCCTCCGTCAGTTCGCCCCCTTGAGCGAGGGGATGGGTCAAGTGGAAGAGGCAGCCGACTATCGCAAGCGGGCCGAGCGGCTGCGTTCCGCGCTGGAGTCCGCGGGCTGGGACGGTGACTGGTATCGGCGGGCTTACTTTGACGACGGGGAACCGCTTGGGTCCACGGAGAACGAGGAATGGAGTATCGACGCGATGGCCCAGTCGTGGGCCGTTCTGTCAGGCGCGGGCGACCTGGCTCGGGCCGAGCGTGCCATGCGCGTGGTCAGGGAGCGCCTGGTCCACCCAGAGGACAAGCTGATCCTCTTGGCGGCTCCCCCCTTCGACAAGACTCCACGTGATCCGGGCTACATCAAGGGATATCCACCCGGGGTGCGTGAGAATGGCGGAGCCTACCAGCACGCCGCCATGTGGACGGCCTGGGCCTTCCTTGAGCTGGGGTGGGCAGAAGAGGCGCACGCTTGCTTTCAGATTGTCAATCCGCTCAACGTGACGGAAACGGCGGGGGGCCTGGAGCGCTACCAGGTGGAACCGTATGTCGTCGCGGCGGATGTTTCGAACCTTGTTTCCCGCACTGGACGCGGAGGCTGGACTTGGTACACCGGATCGGCGGGATGGATGTATCGCCTGGGGCTGGAAGGAATCCTCGGCGCACATCGGGTCGGCAACAGCCTGCGGCTGGCACCCTGTATTCCAAGCGCTTGGCCCGGGTATCAAATACGCTACCGATTTGGCCGCAGCCTTTACCACATCGAAGTCCGAAACCCGCAAGGGGTCAGTAGGGGAGTGAGCGAGATCCGCCTCGACGGGGAAGTTCTCCGTGAGCCTAGGGTCCCACTGCAGGACGACGGACGTTCGCACGAGGTTATCCTGCTCATGGGATAGTGCGCGTCCGCTGGACAACGCTAGGCCGTGCAGGCGCGGATGCTCGCGCGGTCCCCGGATTGAGCGACGAAGCCGTTCCGAACGAGATGCGGGTGGCGGTCACGAAACAAGCCAGATCCGAACAGGGCCAGAGGACGGCCCGGCGCCTGTTCCGGCTCTGCCCATGGGTTTCATGGCGTCGGGTCCGTCGACGGCCGGGAGCATCTCGCAGCGATCCTGCAGCCCTCCGCGCTGGAGTCCAGAAGAGTGAATGGACCATTGGCTCGCCCTGAGTTTGGTGGGATCGCGTAAGTGGCGTTTCGGGGCCCAGCTGAGGTTCCTCCCCCGCGAGAGCAATGAATACGCTGAATTGAACTGACGAAACACGGGCCCGGGAAGAACGGGGAAACCGTCCGATTCGCGCAGCTCTGCCTAGCGGTCAGGATTCTTTCGGCGGGAAGGACTCATGCGTGTGCCCGATCTGTTTCATTGCGAGTCCTCCTCTCCCTTTAGGTGGGCAGACTCACGCAATACTTTGTTCAGCCGCGAGGGAGGGCCGCCTCTTACCCTGCACCGCCAGGCGGTCAATTCCTACTTTCTTGATAATGTCCAGCCCCGCGTTTCGGAGCCTCCCTGGCGGCTATTTCTCGGTGATGGAAATGCTTTGAATTATGTCGCCCGTAAAGGTCGGGTTCTGTTGAGGGTCGCGCCGGGTGAGAGCGTTGACGACGTCCATGCCGCTGATGACCTGGCCGAAAATGGTGTATTCACTCTCGGATAGCCCGGTTGGCCCAAAGGTGATGAAGAACTGGCTGCCATTGGTGTTTGGTCCAGCGTTGGCCATGGCGACAACGCCAGCCTTGTCGAATGTCAGATCATTGGCCTCATTAGCAAATTGATAACCAGGTCCCCCCATGCCGGTACCGCTCGGATCGCCGCCCTGAGCCATGAAGCCTTCCAGAACGCGATGAAAGGAGGTGCCGTCGAAGAATCCCTGCTGTGCCAGGAACACAAAACTGTTCACGGTGATAGGCGCTTTGTCTGGATAGAGTTGAATTACAAATTGACCGCCTTTCGCCATCTTGACCGTGGCGAAGTACTGCTTGGATTGGTCAATCCGCATAGGGGGTGCGGAGGAATACTGTTTTGTACCTACGAGCACGGGCGTCGCGGAAGTTGAAGGTTGGTTTTGAGCGGATGTGGACGGCTGTCCCGGTTGAACCTGGTTGAGCCCACACGCGCCCAGGAGCAAGGTTGAGAACGCCATGGCCAGGACCGGAACCATCCTCCGGTGGCCGGTTTTCTCTGCGTAGGTATCCACAGTGGGTGTCTCCCGTTGGGTGAAATCTGTCTTGTCTGCCATCCTCTTCGCATGCCTCCGATTCTTGGATCAGGATTCATGAGAGTCCGGGGTCGACGACCGGCCGATTCTACGAATGGCGGATAGCGAAGTCTCGGGACTCCATTATTCGCTTTGCCCAGGCCGCAGCTCGTTCCAGCTCGCCTTCTTTCAGTGGTCCCTTTTCCCCTCTTACCAAGAACCCTTCCGGGGGGATGATCACCTCTCCGCCCCTTTTCTTGAGCCGGTCTGCAATGGGTTTGGCGGCATAACCTCCGGTTTTCACGAGAAGACGCAATGCGGATGACTTTATGTCGCTCGTTGAAAGCCGGGTATCAAATGCGGCCACCTGGACGCCCTTGATCCCATGGGTGGGGATTCTCTTCAGGAAATCGGCAATCGCCTCGGTGGGTCTAAATCCCCGGGTAGGAGAGCCAACGATCAGAAGCTCGAGTCCTGACAGCTGTTCTGGCTTCACGTCACTCACCCGGATGACCGCGACGTCTACCGGAGAACTAAAAGCCTTGCCGACCGCCTGGGCTACGAGTTCCGTGTTGCCAAAAACCGAATCGTAGACTACGAGAACTCTCATCGAGATGCTCCTCTCCGTCTCAAAGAGTGGCCCGAGCTGATTATAGGATGGTTCAGCCTATTCTGTAGTGGCTCGGCCGAATTGCATTCGGTGGAGAAGAGGGATCGCGTCAGGGGATCGCGTTTTGGGGCTGCCGCCAGATCGTTCACCACAAGATCAGGGTCGAGAAACGGCACAACATCAAACGGGGCATCCGGCAGGATCTGCTGGAAGGAAACCCGCTTCCGCTAATGGAGGATGGTCAGCCGCACGAGGTGTGGGTTGGGATGGGATGAATTAGCTGTCTTTCGCAGTACAATGGAATTAGAGTTCACTATGAATACTGCAAGTTCGCAAGCCGAACCACTGTATTGGAACATCTTTGAAACCGCCAGTGACGGGGTGCTGATCACCGACCTGGAGACCGGCAGCGTGCTGGCCGCCAACCCCGCGGCGGCAGAGATGCACGGATACGCGCGCGAGGCTCTTCGCGGGTTGCGGCTGCAGGGATTGATCCATGCCGAAAGCCTGCCCCTTTTCGCCGATTATGCTCAAGTGATTCAGCAGGGCGGCCTGTTCGAGATGCTGGCCCAGCATGTCCGGCGGGACGATTCGCTCTTAAGCGTCGAATGGCGCGCGGTGGCGCTCAAGTACCAGGGCCGCACCTGCGCGTTGGCGGTCATCCGCGACGTGAGCAAACGGGTCCAGGCAGAACGCCGGCTTCAGCAGCGAGTGGGAGTGCGCGCGCACGAACAATCCACCCTGCTCGAAGTTTCCCAGACTCTGGCCTCCACATTGGAACTGCAACCGGGCCTGATCCTTGACCAGTTGGGGATGCTCATCAAATATACCCACGCCGGTCTTTTCACATTGGAAGATTCGACTCTGGTTGCGCTGGCAGTGCGCGGGTCGGAGCGGCCGGAGAAGTCTGTGCCTTTCCGCATCCGGCTGAAGGGCAAGGAGACTCTGGCGGCGCTGTTCAACGGGCACCACCCCATCCGCATTGCGGATTTATGGAGCAACGAACCTTCCGCAAAATCTCTGCGCAAGCTCCTGGAGAATGATTCCGCGGCCCTGCTGGAAGGCGTACAGTCCTGGATGTGGGTGCCGCTGGAGGTCAAGAACCGCCTTATCGGCGGTATCGGCATCGCTCACGAGGAGCGCAATTACTTCACCCCGCACCATGCCGACCTGGCGATGACCATCGCCAACCAGGCGGCGGTGACACTGGTCAACGCAGAACTGTATGAGCATGCCCAAGCGCTGGCCGCGATGCAAGAACGCCAGCGCCTGGCGCAGAACCTGCACGACGCCGTCAACCAGTCGCTTTTTTCCGCCGGGCTGATTGCCGAGGTCCTGCCGCGCCTGTGGGAGCGAGACCCGGATGAGGCACGCCGCTCGCTGGAGGACCTGCGTCGCCTGACACGCGGCGCGTTGGCTGAGATGCGCGCGCTGTTGGCTGAATTGCGTCCAACCACCCTGACCGACACCGAATTGGGCGACTTGCTGCGCCTGTTGGGCAACGCCTTTACCGGGCGGACAAACATCCCGGTGGCCGTGACGGTAAGCGGCGAAGGCGCGTTACCCGCCGAAACGCAGGTGGCCCTCTACCGTATCTGCCAGGAAGCGCTGAACAATATCGCCAAACACGCCAAAGCCAGCCAGGTGGAAGTTGACGTGCGCCATGCGCCCGGAGGGCTGGAACTGCACATTCGCGACAATGGCCGCGGGTTTGGCACTTCCGAATTGACACCCTCCGGTCACTATGGGCTGAGTATGATGCGTGAGCGCGCCGAAGCGGTGGGAGCCGTGCTGACGATTACCAGCCAGCCGGGTCAAGGGACTGAAATTGCTATCCGCTGGGGAGGACAGGAGGGATTATGACCGAAACTCCATCCCAACCCATTCGCGTCATGCTGGTTGACGACCACACCATGGTCCGGCGCGGACTGGCAACCTTCTTGAAGGTTTTTGATGATCTGCAACTGGCGGGCGAAGCCGAAAGCGGCGAAGCGGCCATCCAACTCTGTGCTGAGGTCTTGCCGGACGTGGTTCTGATGGATATGGTCATGCCCGGTACCGGAGGCGTGAGCGCGACACGTGCCATCCGCCAGCAGTTTCCACAAGTACAAGTCATTGCGCTGACCAGCTTCAAAGAGGGGGAACTTATCAAGACCGCGCTGGAAGCCGGAGCAATTGGCTATCTGCTTAAAGATGTCTCCGCCGATGAGCTTGTCCGGGCCATCCGTGCCGCATATGCCGGGCGCGCTACCCTGTCCCCCGATGTTGCCCAGGTCATCATCCATGCCGCCGGCCAGTCGCCAAAGCCTGGTCTCGACCTGACGGAGCGCGAGCGTGAAGTGCTGGCCTTGATGGTTGAGGGTTTGAACAACACAGAAATCGCCGGAAGACTGACCGTAAGCCCATCCACAATCAAATCCCACGTTAGCAATATACTAACCAAGCTAGGTGTGTCCAGCCGCACCGAAGCCGTGACCCTGGCATTGCGTCACGGACTCGTCACCTGACCCCAGATTTCACCTCCCCCAAGTGGCGGAGGCAAACACTCCCCGGCCGATGGATGTGGCCGGGGAGCCTTCGTTGTAGCATGAATCTATGACCCACGTAGGTTTGGCCTATGCCCAACGCGAAGAGCGCTCTGCCCTTTGTTTACTAGTACTGGATCTGAAGGTAGGATTAGTCTATGACCCGCGTATATTTGGCCGATGCCCAACGCGAAGAGCGCTCCGCTCTTCGTCTACTACTACTGGATCTGAAGATGGAAGTAGTTGGCGAAGCGGCCGATTGGTCAACCACATTAGCTCAGGCACCAGTCAGCCGCACCGATATGTTGTTGGTGGATTGGGATTTGCTCCCCAGCGCGCCTAGTGCGGCTCTTGAAGGACTCCGAAAGGCCTGCCCGACCGCGCTGGTCATTGTCCTCATCAGCCATATGGACGCCCGTCAGCAAGCCGCACTCTCCGCCGGCGCCGATGCGTTCATCAGTAAAGATGAGGCGCCTGAGCGTGTGGGCAAACGCCTGCAAGCCGCGGCCGAGAGCAAACGCACCTAGGTTTACCGGACGGGTCTCAAGGTGGGTGAGCGGCTTGAAAACCGGCGCATCATGCTGCCCCGAGCGCCGGCGCAAACTGGGACAGCTCCTTCAAGGGATCAGGAGGGTCAAACTATGAACAAAGACGTATTCGAAGGCAAGTGGAAACAAATCCGAGGTGAGTCCAAAGCGTGGTGGGGCAAACTCACCGATGACGATCTGGATCGGGCCGCCGGAAAGTTCGACGTCTTTGTCGGCTTGCTTCAGGAAAAGTATGGCTACAGCCGCCAGCGCGCAGTTGAGGAAATCAATAAGCGCGTGACGGAGCATGAGGCCAGTTTGAAAAGGAAAACGGCAACCACTCCCGGTAAATGATCGGAGTGGTTGCCGCAACCCCTTCTCTCCTGAGAAGGGGTTTGGATCAACGAAGGATACCCGGCATTCTGTACAACTCAAACATTCACATAGGAGACAAAAATGCTACTCAACATCCTCATTTACCTGCTCGTTGCGGCAGTTATCGGCTGGGTGGCAACTGAAATCATGCACGACCGTTCGAACCTGTTGATCAATATCATTGTGGGCATCGTGGGCGCATTCATCGCCGGTTATTTCCTTGCCCCCTTGTTCCATGTCCCGGGAATCAACGTTGGTGCGATCACCATTCCAACTATGCTGGTGACCCTGTTGGGTGCCATCATCCTGCTGGCGATTGTCAATCTAATCCGCCGCAGAACGTAACCCAATCAGTTTTCCTCCCGTATACGATCCGACGAGCAGGGGTGCTGTGAGGCACCCCTGCCAATCTCCAGAGAGGAATACTTGAACTTTGGGCAGGGGATCATGCTCAAGGAGGTGAAAATGACAGACAGCAGAATATCAGAAGTTCAGACGACACAAAGAGAACCGGAACGAGAACGACGTATCTTTACCTTCAAAGCCACCCAGCTAGTATGGCTGTTATTCGGCATACTTGAAGCCCTGATCGCGCTGCGTGTCGTGCTGAAGCTGATCGGGGCCAACCCGGCTAGCCCGATTGCGGTCTTTATTTATGGTTTCACCAGCCTTTTCTTGTTCCCCTTTGCAGGGTTGACGGGGACACCGGCAGCGGGTGGCATGGTGCTGGAAATCTCATCCCTGATCGCCATGGTGGTGTATGCCTTGATCGCATGGGCGCTTGAAAGATTAATCTGGGTGATCTTCTATCGCCCGGCTGGACCCGTGGTGGGCGTCACGCAAACAACGACCACCGATCAGCACACTCCTGGACAAAAAGGAAGCTGATAAATACAAATCGGATGTAAACCGACCGGGGGGTCCCTTCCTAGCCGTGTTGTAGACCGTCAGGGGGATTGTCAGGTGGCCCATCGGGCTTCAACGCTCACAGAAGCAGACCGATTGAAGCCTTGGATCCATGCGGGCAGCGAGGGGCGTGACGGATAGACCGGTCAGCGAATATTCCGCTTCACACCTCACGCAAACCGGAGTGGGTATTAACCATATTCAGCAATCAAGGAGATGACATAGTGGGAAACAATATGAATGGTACGAGGAACGTTTTGATCGGCCTCGTGATCGGTGGCCTGGCCGGCGCGGGAGCGATGCTGCTATTTGCACCCCAATCGGGCAAACGGACGCGCGACGCGATTCAGCTGAAAGGCACCCAATTGCGTGATCGGACAAGCGACATTGTAAAAGATGCACTTGCTCAAGCTCGTTTCGATACCCACGAGATCACCTCTGGCGTTCGGGAGAAGGCCGGGCAACTAAAGCAACATGGCCAGGATAAGCTCGTTAAGCAGCTGGACCGGGTGTCCACGGCTCTCGACGCCGGGAAAGCGGCGGTCAAGGCTGCCTGAGATCATATAATCCGCATCCCTCTTAGCGGCTGACAGGGGTCGCTGGACCCGACTGGCCGCCACTAATTCACGTAAGAAAGGAGTACCACCATGAAATTCACCAGAAACATAGGCATGCTCTTGCTGGCCATCTTTCTCATCGCCTGGGGCCTCTTTGCACTTATCCCGGCTCTTCATGGCCTCGACCTGATCCTTGCGATCCTCGCCATCGCAGCCGGGATCTTCATCCTGCTGGGCCGTTAGATCAACTGCCGCTCGGTCAAGCGACCAGGTGACTTCCAGCAGATCATTACAAAAGGAGAAATCGCATGTTGTGGACTATCATCGTGATTCTAGTAATACTGTGGCTGCTCGGCTTCTTGGGTGGGAACATAAGTCCAAGCTTCCCGCGCACCGGCAGTTGGATTCACGCTCTGATCGTTATCGCCGTCATACTCATCGTATTGCACCTCCTTGGGGTATTGTGAACTTCTCGCGCTTCGACGATTAAGACCGGTTCTGTCGAAGCTGATGAGCTGGGCTCCCTCTTGCGGCGGGAAGGGGTGTACTTCTCGCACCTGAGCAAGTGACGCCGGGGCAGCGCGAGGCTGGCCAGTTGAACGGCCTGGGGCCCCGGCGGCGGCGAGGGGACGCAAGCCGGTTGCCCAGACGGGCCGAACTGGCCCGGTTTCCCGATTAATTCGGATTGAGAGGCTCCGCGTGGGGCCATTTTTGGGTTCCTGGCCTAGAAGAGGTCCCCCTTGTGAGATAAGTAGCCAGGGTCGGCAACCTTGGGCGTTCTCTGGGGCTTATCCGACCAGATTTGCCCGATTCGAGATCCCCCCGGGGTGCCGGAAACTAAGCCACGAGCCTCTTGGCGGCCTGCGAGTTGGGTCGCGAGCTATTCCTCATGAAATGGGAACGATCCACGACAATGCCCTGAAGGGGGGGATGCCCACGCCTGAACACGCCAGGGGCTTCGGTCAGTTTGTGTTGTCCAATCCCATGAGTGACCGGCTGAGGACGGTGAGACCACGGAAAGGGTAGGGGATCAAGGCACTGGGCGAGCTGAACTTCATGACACGGAGCCCCTGACTGGCTCTCGCCGAGGCCGACTCGCTTCGATTCAGCCCCGCTCCGGCGCCTCTATCGGCCTCTCTCAAACATGATCCTCGGGGATTCTTCGCTCCCCGCCGGCAAGTGTCCTCTCAGGGCATTAACCTCTGCCCAAAAAAGGCCGCCGTCTGCGCTGCGATCTCCAAGCGGTCCGGCTGGATGGGACCGCCAATCGGCCCGAAGCTGTGACCAGCATTTCTTACGATCTCCAAAGCGGCGGGAACCCCGGCCGCGATCAACCGATCATACAATTCCTGTGATTGCGAAGGGGGCACGGTTTGGTCGTGATCGCCCTGCATGATCAGGAAGGGTGGGTCATCCGAGGTGACATACGTCACCGGGCTGGCCTTGCCCAATGTCTCCTGGTCGTCCGGCTGGGTATTGAACACGTCCCGGGAGATCGCGCTGAGCTTGGGATCCGCGAGCAAACTCGTCAGATCCGATGGCCCGAACCAATCCACCACGGCCTGGACCCGGCTGGACTGATCCAGGTAAGCGCCGACGTCAAAACCGGCGGACGTGTCGGTCACCCCCAGCATGCTCACCAAATGCCCGCCAGCAGAGCCACCCCATGCGCCAATGCGGGCAGGATCGATCAGGTCCTGGGCCGCATGAGCGCGGAGCGAACGGACGGCGCATTTGACATCCTCAATCTGCGCTGGCCACTTGTGCTGCGGTGCCAGCCGGTAATCAAGCGATACAAGGATGAACCCGGCTTGGCGCAAAGCATCGCCGACCTCCGCTGGCACGTCCTCTTTGCTGCCCTGCGTCCACCCCCCGCCATGGACATAGACCACGGCCGAAGCGGGGCCGTCGAATTGAGCGGGGTAGGAGATGTCCATCTTCAGATCCCACCCGTCCACGCTGCAGTAGGTAACGTTGCGCTCTTCTTTGTCCTGCAAGGCCGCGGCTTCTGTTGGGTTCCACACGGGGGCTGGCATCGTCGGCACAACTGTGGCCGTTAGGTCGGCCTGCTCCGGCAGTTGCGGTTCTCGCATGCCTCCGCAACCGATCCATGCCATCATGAAGGCCAGCCCGGCTGCAACCGCTCCCCATTTTCCTTGAACCATGGCCAGGACTCCCCAAGCGGATGTCGCTCTCATCATGCCCGTGGACGGTGAAACCAACGTAAGAGTGGTGTGAAAACAATGTAAAACTGCACCCGGCGGGCCGGGGGGGACCCGGGGGGAAAACTACATCCGAGCTTGGTTCAGGGAATCCCCTGCTTGCGCTGCGCGTCGGCGATCCCGGGGGAGTTCATGAAGGACTGAGGAAGCGGATCCAGTCCACGTCTGTCACAGCCACAACTAGGATAGCCAGATTGCGATCCTCTCCCAGGATCGTGTCCTGCAGACGGTGCGCATCCAGGTAAGGGGGCAGTGGCGCCAACTTGCATTGGGGCCGACCATCCCGTCGGGGGATTTGTTCGTCCAGGAAGTCCAGGTGCGTTAGCAGCCCAGCCAGCTTGAATCGGTGGCAGGCCCTTGCCAGCTCGCGCTGCTCTCCCGGGATAGAGGTAAGACTCCTATGTCCAGCGTCGGACCATCGCCTTGTATTGGCGATACGGCTCGCCGAAAGTGCTCTCCAGGTATTTTTCCTCAGGGACGATCACCCACAGGGTCATCAGCCAGACCAACTCCGGCAACAAGATGAAGCCCCACAAGGTTTGGAGAAGGAGAGAAATACCCGCGAAAGCGACCAAACATGCCCAGGTACATCGGGTTTCGCGACAGGCGGTACGTCCCCGAGAGCGCCAACGCCGTGCTGGGGTGGTTCGGGTTCGGAGATGTTCTGACCTGCACCATGGCGCGCATGGCGGGCAGCCCAAAAAGCAGCCCCGCAACGAGTATCACCGCCCCAAGAATGCGGGCAGGCAACACGGGCAGGATCCAGAGTGGCAAGAGCCAGCGCAGCAATCCGAGGGCCACCAGGCCACAAGCAAGCAGTACGAATGGGTTCAAGACCAAGTGGGGATGGTCGTGCTTTGTATTCATCATTGTCTCCTATGAGTAGGGTCCCGCATTCACATTCTTACCGGTCCATCCCGCCTTCAGCGAAGAAGCAGGGTGATGAGAGTGTCCGCCAACCAGATCGCATACACCTCACCTGACCAGCCGCGGTCCAGGGTTAGCAATCGGTAGACCTCCGGGCTGGCAACAGTCCAAACGATTTCGGACGCCTGCGCTGCGTCCAGGCCCTCACGCAGCGGCCCGTTGGCCGCGAGGTGCTCTACGAAGATGGCCATGTTCTGCAGCCGTTCATCGAGAAGATGCCGCAGCAAGTTGGCAATTTTGGGCTCGGTCTTGGCTGCCGAGCGCATGATCTCGAATAGGGGGGATGCGCGCCCGAGGATCTCCGCAATCCCTTGAGAAAACATCCTCAGCTGCTGCCGCTGGTCAGTGCTGTGGAGCACCGCCTGAGGCTCCGGTCGTTCCAGCAGGCGCATCGGCTGGTCATCTCCGCCAACCGAAATATCCATCAGAAAGGACAGGATCTTGAGCTTGTTCCCGAAAATTGCATAGATGGTCTGGTTAGATACGCCTGCCTTCTTGGCAATGGCATCGATGGTCGTCCCGGCGTAGCCGCGTTCGAAAAACAAATCACGGGCCGCCTCGACAACCTGACGGCGAGTGTCGCGCGCCTGGGCCTGGCGTCGGTTGGAATCGTATCGCCGCTTTGGTTTTCTTCTTGCTTTCACGAGGCCCCGACTCTCCCCAGGACATTAGATATACTAATAATCTATCCAATATATCATAGCCGTATCCGATATGTCAAGGGCCATTTTCACCCTGTTTGCAGGTCGAAAGAGCGAGGCCGTGGTTGGGCGGGTGGGACGGCTGTGCTCGAAGGGGCGAAGCGCACCGATGCGACCTCCGACAGCGCTTTCCCTGTAGCGGCGAATTGCGCTATGAAAGGAGACAATGGAAGCCGTTGGCTTGAGGGCCATCTTCTATCCAACCTAAGGCGTCATTCCTTCAGATATGCCGGATGCCCAGCCAGAGCCCTCTTAGACCGAGGGCGGAGTGGTCTGCGCTCGTTCGAGTTGGTGCATGCCTTGAATACACTCGAAGGGCGGAGAGCAGGCGGACCCTCGAATCCACGGACCTCAATTTCCCTGCTTGCGGTCGCACAGTCCCGCGGGTCAATTCAGAGGCAGGCGGACACTCAAAACCGGGCTCTTGCGGTGTTCACACACCTCCCAGCCCGCGGCGGCATGTTCCCTTCTGGCCGCAGGGGTGTTCCCTGATCCTACGCTTTCTTCTGCCCCGAGCTTGCTGACACAATACGCGCGGGGCGGCCGCGGTCCCGCTTGCGGAATGCGCCTGGGCGAGTGATACTTCGCCACCTGGAAGCGCCTTCTGGCCTACAGGGCAAGTCGAGGCCGTGAGATTCGCAACGGAGGGAAGGAGTGCCTCTTGGCGCATTTGAGGAGTTCGCGTGACTGACAAAGCGGCCCTCGCGGAGTGGGTGGAAAAAGAGCTGGCTCACGGGGTGGGCCGCGAGGATGTTATCTTCGGGGTGTGTTCCCGCGGCTCGATGCGCTGGCCTGAGGCGGAGCAGTTTGTCGCCGAAGTGGAGGCGGTGCACGGCGCGGAGATCGCGCGCCGCCAGAACCCGATCCTTCTGCTGATGAGCGCTGTGGCGTTGGTGGCCGGGATGGTTTGGGCTCTGGTCATGATCTGGAGCATGGCGGACACCCTCAACAGGATGCTGATCGAACCGAGCAGCCCTGTGCCGCTCGGGATTGAGGCGCTGGCGGTTGTCATTGTGGCCTCGCCGGTAGCCTATCTCTACCTGCCCCAGCTGGTGGCGGCCATGGCGCTGGCTGTCGGCGGCGGGGTGGGGATCTTGAGTTCGCTTGAGACCTTGAGGGGCCGCTGAGGGATTGCGGCCGAGACTGGGCCGGGAGCGACCTCAGGTGAAGGAAGGTCATTGGATCGCCCGAGGATGGTTCGTTCTGGGGCTCCTGGCTTCCATGGCGTCCCTGCCTACCACCGTCCCGGCCGATGTGACTCCACCATGATCGAAGTCGTGGCCTTTGACGCGGATGACACCCTGTGGGACAACGAGCGGCTGTACCTGGATGCCCAGGACCGGCTGCAGGAGCTTCTGGCCCCGTACGACCCGGACCGGCAAGCGCTGCGCCTTCTGGAGGCGCTCGAGTCGGAGAACGTCAATCACTATGGGTTCGGGATCAAGAGCTTTGCCCTCTCGATGATCGAGGTCGCGACCGAAGTCTGCGCGCGGCGCACGGATGTCGGCATCATTCAAGAAGTGCTGCAGATCGGGAAGTCGATGCTGTCCGCGCAGGTGAAGCTGATGGGGGGGGTCGAAGCGGTGCTGGGCGATCTCTCGACCCGCTACCGGCTGATGCTGATCACCATGGGGGATGCCTCCGAGCAGGAAGTCAAAATTGACCGTGCGGGGGTGGGCAAGTACTTCAACTACATCGAGATCGTCGGGGAGAAATCCGCGCGCCGGTATGCCGAGATCCTGCACAAGTACTCGATCCACCCAGAGGACTTCGTGATGGTGGGAAATTCGGTCCGGTCGGACATTCTCCCGGTGATTGAAATTGGCGGCCGGGCCGTACAGATCCCCTTTGCGCGCACCTGGGCGCGCGAGAACGTCCCCGAGCAGGAAAGGCGCGGCCTGCGTTTTGAACGGGTCCCCAGCCTGAAAGAGCTCCCCGCCTGCCTGGAAAGGCTCTCCGCGCGGTGAGAGGGGATCCCGGGTTGATCTCAATCAGGACGCGGCCATACGAGGGCGGCGCGCCGGCCTCCTGCCGGGTGGCAGGTCGGCTCGGGATCGCCCGCATTCCTTTTCATACGTGCGGCTCCGATCTGCGCCCCGCGAGCGTGGAGGAATAGGCCCGGATGCTGAAGGTCACCCGGTTTGGAGAGGTCATTCGTTTTGACCTGGCCCGCACTCTCCTCGGGGGAGGCCGGTATTGGACCACCGCTTATTACTTCGACGGGGCGATGATCGACACCGGCTGCCCTTTCTCCGCCCAGGAGCTCGTGCGGGAGGTCGGCGAGATCCCGATCGGAAAAATCCTCAACACGCACTCGCACGAAGACCACTTTGGCGCCAATCGCAAGCTCCAGAGGAGCCATGCGGAGGCTCAGATCTTCGCCCATCCCCAGGCGCTGGAGATAATGAGCGATCCGCGCCGTGCCCAGCCGCTCCATCCTTACCGGAGGGTGTTATGGGGATGGCCGGATGCGTGCCAGGGATCTCCTCTCCAGGAGGGGGACACGATCCGAACCGCTCACTCGCAGCTGCAGGTCCTCTACACCCCCGGCCACAGCCAGGATCATCTCTGTTTCCTGGAGCCCACGCGAGGCTGGCTCTTCAGCGGGGATCTTTTCGTGGGCGGCAAGGACCGCGCCCTCCGCTCCGAGAGCGATATATGGCAAATCATCGCCTCCCTGCGGCGAATCGCGGGGCTGAAACTCTCGCTGCTATTCCCGGGCAGCGCGCGGGTGCGCGAGAACCCTCTGGCGGAGATCGGCAAGAAGATTGCCTACCTCGAGGATCTGGGGTCTAGGGTTCTCGACCTGCATTCCCGAGGCTGGAGGGTGGGGGGAATTGTCCGCGAACTCTGCGGAGGGCCGATGCCCATTGAGTACATCACCCTCGGCCACTTCTCCCGCAAGCAGCTAGTTCTCTCGTATCTGCGCAACCAGCGCGTGCGCCCGGTTGCGGAGATGGGTTGACCTGCGCAACTTGAGCGGCATGGCACTGGGGATCTGATGAACCGTTCCGCTCTCGGAATCTTCCGGTTCCTTGGAGGGTCTGCGTACGGCGGCCCATCCTCTCCCCTCAAACTACCTCGGCAAAGGCCCGCAGGAATGATTTTCAAACCTGCCCTCTCGGTCTCGATCCTGGTTCTGGGGCTATCCCGCTCGTCATGCCTGCCCGTTTCGGGCGAGTCAAGAGAGGTCGCGGCCTCCCCGAACCCAGCGCCGGCCCCCGCACTTGCCCTGGCCTCGATGATGTTGCGCCTCGAGAAGTTCCGGGTGAGCATTCCCTTCGAAAGCGCCTGGGAAATCCAGACGGTGGGCGACGCCTACCGAGACTACCTGGGGGCTCCAGCGCCCTGAGGCCTGCAGTCTTACCCCTCGCGCGGGGCGGTTTTCCGTTCGGAGGAGGGCGCCTCCCCGAGCCGGAACTCCCATTCGCAGTAGCAATTGCCGATCCGATCGGGGGGTGCTTGCACGCAGCGCGTGACGATGCGCGGGTCGACTGCGCGGGCAAAAAGCGAGTACTCGGTCACGCCCACCGGCCGGCAGGGAAAAGGAGCCAGTCCCTTTTGCTGTCGGGCGTGCTGGACGCGGCAGTCGACCATGCGAAACCGCAGGGTGTCCACGTCGACCCTGCGAACCTCCTGGCGGTTGACGGTCGCGTATAGCCGGCGGTCGAGCGCTCGTTCCAGCGCTTCCAGCCCGCCTCCCGCAGGGATGTCGAAGGCCTCCATGATGCGGCGGGCCTCGACGGGCGAAAAGCGCTCCCAGGACCGGTCGTCAAGCTGCATCGCCGTCTCCAGGCCGAACTTTTCCTCAACCGCCAGAAACCAGCAGCCGTCGTGCGCCAGCCAGTTCTTCGCGTAGATCTGCACCAGCCGTATCAGGTCATCGCGAGACAGAGCCTCCAGGTTCATGACTGCCTCCGGGGTTCAGGGCGCAGACCCGCCATGTCTCCAGACCTCTCCATGCAGAAGGAGCTCCGGCCGCCGTCAGGGGCTAGTGCGCCGAGGGCTTGACCGTCGGGAGCGAGTCGCAGGGCCCGTTCATGTTGAGATCGGAACTTTGGACCCAGCCCTTAATGGGCCGCTGCGGGAAGCCCCGGTTCAGGTCCACGCGCGCAAAACCTGTGGTAGTCATTCCGGTGACCGCTGCGAACTCGCCTGTTTTCAAGGTCACCAGCACCACGGACCCGGTGGTAGCCAGGTAATGGACCGCGGTGTCTTCCATGGGCATGTCGTAGCAGACACCCACGGTTGGAATCCATGTCTCGACCGGGACCTTGGAGCACGGCCCATCCAGGCGGATCGAACTGGTATTCTCAACCCAGCGCAGGCGGAAGACCCCCATGTTCGCAGCCTGGGCGACGCCGGGATCGAATCCCAGCCAGCCGTCCGTCGTCCAGGCGCCGACCAGCGCGCTGTCCCCTGAACTCAGCGTGCCGAAAACCGGGGCCGAGAGGCTCGGGCGCTCGTACACCGTGGCGTTCGCCTGGGCCACAACCTGGCATTCGGCGGGCGTCGGCGTCGGTGACGGCGGAACCTCAGTATCCGTGGGAGCAGGGGGAGGGGTCGCCGTGGGTGCAGAGGCCTCGGCTGAGGTCGAGGCCGGTGAGGCCATCGGTGCAGGAGAAGAGGTCTGGCTCGCGCCCGCGGGGGTGCCGGACAGACTGCACGCCAGGAGAGGAGATGTAAGGACCAGGATCAGGACCAAGTAAGTCCTAGCTCGCATTTTGCCTCCTCGATTCACTTCAATCGGCAAGACAACCTTAGATACGCTCACCGCGGTTGCACGGGAGAAGGGCATTACCAACCTCTCCTACCCTCGACGGAAATGCCTGGGACGGATCTCTCGACAGGTGGCAGGCGACGGCCGGAGGAGTTGACTCAATCCGAACATCCATTTCTCGGGCTACCCTCGCTGCCTGAACTTGAAACTGAAGTGGATTCCCAGGCGTGGCCGCTCTCCAGGTCTCATTGACGAGCTCCGGGATAGAGAGCCGGGCGGGTAAACCATCGCCGGCGGCACCGACATGATACCTTTACACCCGACCCTGAACCGAA
Organism: Anaerolineales bacterium; assembly: GCA_049516595.1. GTDB lineage: Bacteria > Chloroflexota > Anaerolineae > Anaerolineales > RBG-16-64-43 > JBEKHT01. The sequence goes on along the minus strand of JBEKSY010000031.1, from coordinate 4,593 downwards.
GCGGACCCAGAGAGATTTGTCCGTCTGCCCTGGCCCATTCTCCCTCCGGGGTGGGCGGCAGTCGGGCTCCTCTTCACCAGACCCGGGGAAGCAATCGATACTGGACGAGGTCCGCATACTCCGGGTAACCCGGCAGTTCCTCGTGCAATGTCCGATCTTCCAAGGCGGTCCGGACAATGAACAAAATCCCGATCAAGGCACCGGGAACCATGCCCCAGCCCGAGCCGAGCATCAAGGGGATCGAGAGCATGAGCACGATCACGCCCAGATACATGGGATGCCGCACCCTGGCGTAAGGGCCTTCCCGGATGACCTTCTGGCCCCGCTCCTCCTGGATCCTCACGGTCCGGGAGAGAAAGGTGTTCACGGAGATGGTCCACCAGATCAGGCTGCCCGCCAAGAGGCCTCCTCCCCAGCCGAGGGCCTGCAGTGCGACCGGTGCGGGGGCCGAGCGAAACCGCCCCGCGTCCAGCCCGGAAACAACCAGCAACCCAGCCAGGAGGAGTGTGTAGGGGAAGAGGATAATCTTGTCCCAACCTTTGGTGTTGGCTCCAACCCGCATGCGCTCATCCAGCAGGCCTGGGTCATGGCGCGAGGTCCACACTACGAAGAAGGCCAGGAAAGCCCCAAAGGCTACCAGGAACATCCAGGCCTGGAGCCAATCCAGTCGTCCTGCCGGGATGAACAACAAAGCCCCAAACGCCCCAAAGGTGGCAACGATGCCAAGGAGCTGAATCAGCAACACCGGGATTGTTCGCCTAGGCGCGAAGTGGGCAGGTCTCGATTGTTCTGGTTCAGGGCCTTGCATGGGACCCGATCCTCCAACCCGGGATTGGACAAGCCACCCAAGACCCAAGGGATCCGCGGCCTGGGTGAGGGCTGCTATCCAGGACGATGTTTCAGCAAGGCAGTGGTCGTGTTTCCTGATCGTTTTGTCCCCCTCCGGAGAGCTCGCGGAGGCTCATCCGCGGTGACCCGGGTGGAAGGGTTTCGTTGGGGCCCTCAGCCCGAACCCAAGGAATAGAAAGGAAAGGCAGATTGCAGCGACCTGACATCCCAGGTTCGCCAGATACGAGCCGGACACTGTTGGCCACATGCTCTACTCCTCAAGTCCATCTTACACCCACCACCCGGGCTGCCCAATGCGCGTTCGCGTCCGGATCGACCGGAGTCGGAGGGACCAGGTGAGGGGGCGGCCGGGGAGGGGGCCGAGTGCCCTGGGCCACAGCGGGTGAGTGCGGCGCGAGGGTTCGCCGCTATGGGGTCGAGGGCGGATGGCGAACAAGCAGCCTCAGTTCGACCTTGCCACCGGGTTCGTGAGGTCTGGCCCTGCAGGACGGGCATGCGGGTACGGCCGGCTCCGAGGATCAGGACGCAGGTGCCGGATCACCCGTTGCCGCGCCTCGGCCATTCTTCCTGCACAGTACCCCCTGATCGGTCTGCTGGTGGAAAAGTTGGCCAGCCAGGCTCCGGATATGCTGCAAAAGGACCACACCCATTTCATCCTGACCCCTGGCTCTGACTGGGGCGACGAAGCTCCCTGGCTGAGCCGGCTGGCCTCCGTCCTGGCCGGGGATGCGCCTTCGCTCACACTGCTCATCAACGGCGGTGCGATCGCCTAGCAGGATGCTGTTGAGAGTGTAGCGGCCGGACGCGCCGTGCTGGTAGCCGAGGGCACCGGTCGCCCTGCAGGTGAAATTTCCCGGACGTCTACCGGGCAGTTCCTGAATACACGGGCGGTCGAATTATTGAAAAGCGAGCTGGTGTTCATAGCGAATGCCTACAAACAGCCGGATCAGTTTATGCGGAGGATGAAGGACATTTATGAAGAACCTTTGGAATGAGCAATAAGGAGCAAAGCATGGCCAAGGATACCTACAGCAAGTGGTTGAAAGACGGATTCGGCAGGCAGATCGATTCGCTTGACCTGAGGGAAGAGCAAAAGACATATCTCAAGTACCGCCGGCTCGACCAGGTGCTGTGGATGGAAAAAGAGCCAACCACGCCTGGGTCTGGCACTATGACCTGAGCGCGGTCATCATCCTGGCTGGAGTGATCCTGGCGGTGCTGGTGACCACCGCTTTCGGCGGAACCCTGGGGACCGTTGTCAAAACCGTCGCCATCGTGCTCGGCCTGGTCGTAGCTGGCTTGACCGCCATCAAGGATTTTTTCAACTACGCGGGGAGCGCTCGCGGCACTATTGGAGCGCTGCGGAGCTGCTCAAAGCAGAATGGTGGCCCTTCTGCATCCGGGACGGGTCTTTCGCAGGGAAGACCCACGCCCAGAATCATGCGGATATTTGCGGCCGGATCGAAGATGTTTTCCGTCTGGACTTCAAGACCTGTATCACCGAGGTCGTCAAAGAGAAGAAGCATTAGCAGGACAGCGCTTCCTGAGCGCGCGCCGGGGTCCCATAACGCAAAGTGCTCCAGCGGAACCCTTCATGTGGTCGCTTTGGGACAGAATAACTGAAGGGCCCCAACTCGAAAGGTGGGGCCCTGTTGATCTGACGCAGGTTTGTGGATGAGGGGACCTTTAGGCGGTTATCTGGCCGATCCCGGATGAGCTATCGATTACGGGCCGGGAGGCGGATCCGATTCTATTTTGATGAGCACCGCTCCGACGGCCACCCGGTGGGCATAGGAATTGGTCCGCGCGTTGTAGTCCTTGCAGGTCAAGAGTGTCAGCCACGGATAGTCTTTATGGCTGAAGATCGAGGTGTCGGTCGGGGAAATGACCTCATTGGTGCGCACCTCAAAGATGTATCGTTGACCCGTGAAGTGAATGATCACCTGGTCACCCCATTTCAGGGTGTTAAGATTGACGAAGGGGCCGGGCAGGCCATCCGCTCCGTACACGTGACCGGTGACCACACTGTTGCCGGACCAGGTGGGGAAGGCGGTCCCCTCCAGATAACCCACCTGATCCCCCAACCAGCTGACATCCCAGGTGCCGCCAGCCTTCGGCACGCCGACGATCGTGGTTCTTACGCCCAGGGTGGGGATCTCGATCGCCAGGTCGGTGCTTGTCTCGTAGAGATGATCCGGCTCGGCCGCCAGGGAGGTGACGGCGCCCGGGGAAAAACCGGTACCGGGGAGGACGTTCCTAAGGATGGTGATATGCGCCGAGGCTTGATCGTTATAGATGGGGTCACCGGGAGAACTGGTCGTGATGGAAACGTTGTTGTCCCCTCCGGGAGGCGCGCCGAGATGGTTGACCACCGTGACGACCGTGACGGTATAGAAATCCGTAGGCGTGACCGTGCCAAAACTGATGGTAAAAGTGTCACCACTACTAATGGTGACCGGGAAGTTATGGTTGGGGGAAATGTTGATGCTGATGATGTTCAGGAAGGAAGGCGTGGTATCCGTCAAGACGACATTGAGCGCATCTGCGTTGCCGTTGTTCCCCACCGTAATCGTGAAAATGACCGTGTCGCCAATGACTGCTGAACTCGGGTTGCCAAACTTGGTCACCGCCGGGTCAACCACGCTCGCTACGGTCTGCAAATCGCCAAAATTGACCACGGCGTGTGTCCCGGAGCTCAGGACGACGGTCACATGATCCAGGGTCGTGCTCACATAACCGGCGGGGTTGGTCTCAACGACCGTATAGATGCCGGGCGGCAAATTGATGAAGCTGTAACCGCCGTTTGGTCCGGTCGTAGTGGTGGCAACGACGTTGTTGCTCTGATCGTAAAGCGTGACGGTGACCCCCGCCAGGCCCAACTCCCCGATATCTTGAATCCCGTTGTTGTTGGCGTCATTGAACACGGTACCGCTGATGCTGTTGCTGCTGGTGCCGAAGATCACCGTGACGGTGCTCGTCTTCGGTCTAGCCTGATCGCTCTTTCCTGTCGCCGTGTTGCTGTAGCTGCCGTTGTTAATATCGGCCTGGGTGACGACGTGGGTGGCGGGGCAGGACATGCTGGCCAAGGGGGCCAGGCTGGTGGGCTGGGCGGGGGCGCAGGTTCCGACGATGGCGCTGCTGTCGGAGGCGGTGACGTTGGTGAGGGTGATGTTGCCGGTGTTGGTGACGAGGATGGAGTAGTGGATCGTGTCACCGAGGATGTAGGGGCCGGAGGAGGTCTGGCTCTTGACGACGCTCAGGTCGGGGGACTGGGAGGCGGTGGCAGTCGCATGGTCGGTGTTGGAAGTGATGGTGGAAGTGTTGAAATGCCCGGTTCCGCTGGCCGTGTTTGTGATGTGCCCGGCATCCAGGTCCGCCTGCACCACCGTGTAGGCGGCCGTGCAGGTCAGGTTGGCTCCGGGGGCCAGGGTTGCCGCTGCGCTACAGGCGAACGGCGTCCCGGTTGGGCTCCCGATGTGATCGTCCGCGACCTCGAAGGGTGCGGAGAGGGTCACATTGCCATTGTTGGTCAACGTATAGAGGTAATTTACGGTGTTCCCCACGGCACTGTACGGACTTCCCGAGGTGATGCTCTTCGCCAATGTCAGGACCGGATTCTGGGAGGCGGTGGCAGTCGCATGGTCGGTGTTGGAAGTGATGGTGGAAGTGTTGAAATGCCCGGTTCCGCTGGCCGTGTTTGTGATGTGCCCGGCATCCAGGTCCGCCTGCACCACCGTGTAGGCG
>JBEKSY010000030.1:0-42096 GCA_049516595.1 Anaerolineales bacterium | reverse complement strand
CTTTGGAAAGCCGCCAGCCTACCCAGGGTCAGCCTATCTTCCCTGGCCAGCTCGCACTCGGCCCGAGGATCTCTTTTGCTTCAAGTTCGAGCGCGTGGTGACCCAGGACAACACGGTTTCCTTCTCGGGCCACTCTCTGGCAATTCCCCTCAACCCTCGGCAGCGTGGCTACGCGGGCACACGGGTCGAGCTTCGGCACCACATGGATGGTCGCCTGGCCATCACCTACCATGGCAAGACGCTGGTCATACATGAGCCGCTCGAGCCGGGCACTCCCCAGGTGGGGAAGTTCACCCCTGCCAAGAGGGCTGCTCTCCCTGTGAAGAAGGTCGGGATCCGACCCTCTCTTCAGCCCAGAGCTCAAAGCCCGGTGCTGCCTCTACCAGCTTTCGTTCCAGCACCAGATCATCCCTGGCGCCAGCCCTACAAAACCATGCCAGTGCCCGGAGGACCGCTTAAGTGACGTTTTTATTGACCCGTTGGGGTGACCTTGTCACTGAACACTAACAGCCTCCCAAGAGTGCGCGGCTCCGGACTCGGGAGCGCGGGAGGGCCCTCCTCGACTTCATCGGGCCGCGGGGCCAGGGCAGACTGCCCTCCACCGTCGATTGCCCATGGATCGAGCCGTTATAATCACGCGACAGGTGAGCAGGGAACCATGACCAAGAAAGTCATGTTCGTGTGCGCGGGGAACATATGTCGTAGCCCCTTGGCCAAGGGGCTGATGCTCTACAAACTGCGCCAGATCGGGAAGGCTGAGGACTATCTTGTGGAGTCCTCAGGCACAGGCGATTGGAACGCGGGTTCCCCTCCCGACCCTCGCAGCCAGCGAACCGCAAGAGTTCACGGCTTCCAACTCAGCAATTCGGCGAAGCAATTCCAGCCCACCCACTTCGACGAGTTTGATCTTATCCTGGCCATGGACCGGGAGAATCGCTCCTATTTGATGTGGATGGCCCGCACCGATCGGGACCGGGGAAAGGTGCACCTGCTCCGCGAGTTTGATCCCGAGGCCTTCGGTGATCTGGACATGCCCGATCCCTACTACGAAGACCCCCAGGGGTTCGAGCGCCTTTATCAGATGCTCGACCGCTCTGTGGACCACCTGATCCAGCATTTGGAGTCGCAGTGGAGCTTCCCGACAGCTTGAAAAACTACCTGACCCGGGAAGCCTGGGGCGGCGTGGCTCATCTTGAGCCCCTCTCCGGCGGGTGCATCAGCAACGCCCTCCGACTGGAGACCCAGCGTGGGCCGGTCTGTTTGCTTAAGATCAACTCGCGAGCTCCGCGGGACATGTTCGTTCGGGAAGCCGAAGGCCTGGAGGCTCTCGTGGTCCCGGGCGGGCCTCGGCTGCCACGGGTGTACGCTTACGACCAGCACTGGATTCTGCTCGAGTTTGTGGCCTCGGTGAGCAGAAAGCTGCACTTCGCCGAGAGGCTCGGGGAGCAACTGGCTCGCCTGCATGCAACCACCGGTCCCGGTTTCGGATTTGAGCATGACAACTATCTCGGAGCAACTCCCCAGCCGAACCGCTGGACTCTGGATGGATACTCTTTCTTCGCAGAGCAGAGGCTGAGCTACCAAGCCCGCCTCGCCCTCCAGCGAGGGCTGCTCTCCGTCGAGGAAGTCCAGACCGTGGAAAGGATTGCGGATCGCCTGCCCCTTCTCATTCCGGAACAGCCGGCCAGCCTTCTGCATGGCGACCTATGGGGAGGAAATGTGATCGTCGGGCCGGAAGGGGAGCCGGTGTTGATCGACCCTGCCGCCCACTACGGCTGGGCCGAAGCAGAGCTTGCGATGACCAGCTTGTTCGGCGGGTTTGACCCGACCCTGTACTCGGCTTACGAGGCGACCCGGGCCCTCGCCCCGGACTACCGGGAAAGGTTCCCCCTTTACAATCTCTACCACCTGTTGAACCACCTCAATCTCTTCGGTTCGGCCTATCACGCGCAGGTGTCTGCCGTTCTGCGACGTTACCTTTAGCCTGCGGCCATGCCTCCCTCTTTCCTGCCCTCCCCGCCGGCCTACATGCTCCGGAATTTCAGGCGCCTGTACGGGGACATCGTGGGCTACGGGATCCTGGCGGGGAGCATTCTGGCCTTCGTGTCCGTGTATGCCGCCCATCTCGGGGCGACAAGCTTCCAGATTGCCCTGCTCACCGCCGGTCCAGCCATGGTCAATTTGCTGGTCTCTTTGCCAGCGGGTCGATGGCTGGAAAAGGAACCAATCATTCGGGCCATCTACGTCACCTCCATTTGGGGCCGCATCCCTTACGTTTTCCTCGCCCTCGGGCCCTTGCTCTTGGGCCGGAACGTTCAGATCCCCCTGGTGGTTTCGGTCATCTTGTTTATCTCCATTCCAGGGACCGCCCTGGCGATCGGATTCAACGCGATGTTCGCGGATGTCGTTCCCCCGGAATGGCGAGGGGAGGTGGTTGCATGGCGCAATATCCTCTTGGCCATCAGCGTGACCCTCACCTCGTTGGTGTGCGGCCTCCTTCTCGACCGGATCCGCTTTCCGCTCAACTACCAGATCATTTTTGGGCTGGGAACCGCCGGGGCGCTACTGAGCACCTCCGCTCTCGGCCGAATTTGGAACTCGCCCGGGGCTCCGCCGCCCCCGCCGCGGGCGCGCCCCCTGCAGGATCTGGCCCGCCCGGGGTTGATGCGTTTCATCGACGCCATTCGAGTTTCCCTGGGCTTGCGCTGGCTGACCCGCCCGCGGGGTGAGCCTCTGCTCCGCTTGGATCTCCTGCGAGGGAAGTTCGGCCTCTTCCTTTTTTCCTACCTGCTGTTCTATGTTTTCCAATATGTTCCCATCCCCCTTTTCCCCCTCTTCTGGGTCGACCGGTTGCACCTTTCAGACGGTGCCATCAGCCTGGGCAATGCGCTCTTCTACACCTCGATGCTGATGGCCTCCATGGGCCTGGCCCAAGCCAGTCGCCGGTTCGGGCACCGCCGCGTGCTGGTGGGCGGAGCGCTGCTCTATGCCCTGTATCCGCTACTCAACGGCCTGGCTCGGGATGCAGTCCTCTTCTGGGTTGCCTCCCTGGTGGGAGGCGGGGTTTGGGCGCTGGTGAATGCCGGCCTGGTTAACCGCCTCATGGAGCAGGTTCCCGACAGGGATCGCCCGGCCCACATGGCCCTTCACAACCTCGCTCTCAACCTGGGGATTCTGGTCGGGTCCCTCTCCGGGCCCCTTCTAGCGGCCGTGGCCGGACTCGCAAACACCCTCCTGCTCTCTGCGGGCTTGCGCCTTCTGGCTGGGATACTATTGATCGTCTGGGGATAACCGCCAAGCCCTGGATCGGCGAGTAGGTGCGCCGTCTCAGAGCCAAACCGGCCAGGGGACGCTGCGGCCCGGTCCAGGCCGGGGGTACCGGCCGCTTCGAATCAGCGCCCCGCTCCTGCGCTCGAGGGCTGCCAACTCTTCGCCGGACAGGTACTGCAGCAGGTTTCTGCGCAAACCCACTTGCGAGGTCAGGCGTTCGCGGAAGGAGGTGAGATCACGGACCAGTTGCGGCGGGATCGTCTCCCCGGCAAAATCCCAGATCACCGTCCGAAGTTTCGGCTCAGAGTGAAAGCAGATTCCGTGATCGATGAGCCAGAGATGTCCGTTCCGGTCCAGCAGGACATGTCCGGCCTTCCGGTCCGCATTGTTGATCAGCGTGTCAAACAAGGCCACCCGTTGTAGAAGTTCCGGGCGAGTCTCGCGAAGGGTAAAGTAGTTCTGCCCTAAGTCCAGATCCCGGTACTCCTGCAGCGAACCTTCCCCGTAGGGGCCCTCCTGCCGCAGGACCGTTGCGGGCACCAATTCCCAACCCAGGACCTGGCTGACCCAAAAAGCGGCCACCTCGCGGCGTGCGAGCGAGCCCATGGGGAAGTCCCACAGCGGGCGTTCCCCCTGCGTCGGTTTATAGACGGCCCGGATGGAGGCGGGCGGGGCGGGGTGGCGGAGATCGGTGATGTCGCACAGAAAGGTATAGTTTGAACCGAACTCGAAGAGACCGCGGATGCGGATCGATCCGCGGCGCAGGATCAATAGGGTGGTTTTCAGCTCAAGGGGAAGGCCGGCCTCTTCTCGCGCCTCGAGTTCGTCTGAGCGGCCCGCAGGTCGGTCAGTGCTTGTGCCCATTGCGCTTGGGGCAGAAATGGCCACCGGGATCGATGGGTTGCCCGCAATTGCCACAGATGGGTCGGCCTCGTTGGGCCAACTCATGACCCCACCGCCCCAGCTTGCGAAGCTGGTCCCGCGTGCACCAGAATTGGGCGACCGAAGCCTCCTCGGCCTGCTTCTCGTCTTCCACCACCTCCCGGGCGACGAGCAGGAGGCGGTCCTCGGTTTCGTCATAGCCCAATCCCATGTTGCCGACTTCAAAGGACACTTCCAGCGGCTCCTCGAGGTGCATTTCCGCTTCCTGATACTGCCAGGAGGCCTCCGGCAGGTTGGGGAACTTGCCGCCGAGTTCCTGCAAGAATTGCTCTACGCTGATTGCCAGCATCTCCATCTGCTGCTTCTCGATGTGCAGGGTAAGAAGCTGCTCCGGGCTCCTGGCCTGCAGATAAAAGGTACGCTTTCCAGGCTGGCCCATGGCGCCCAACGTGATGTGGTCAACGGGTTTGAGCACGAACTTCATTCCAGGCACAGCCAGCCTCGAGAAGCGTGACCCGGCGGGGTCGCGCGGCTATGGTCGAGCCGCAATCCCGAGAAGTATATCATCCTGGCTTCTGGCGAAAGGCGAGTTTCAGCCTTCGGGCTTCAGCTCGCTATGACCTAGCGGGGTTGGAAGGGCGGGGTGCAGCCCGGAGGGACGTTCAGCGCAAGCACCTGGGTCCCTTGAGGGAAGAAACGGGCTACGCTGATCGAGGCGGGAGAGATCATCAGCCGCTGGTAGAGGTCCAGCGGAATGCCCAGGACATAAGCCAGAGCAAGCCGGATCGCGTCGCCGTGGCTGAATACCGCCACCATGGCGCGAGGATGCTCCTTGGCAATGGCCCACAGCTCCCGAGTGGTTCGGGATTGCACCTCGAGGAGAGACTCTCCCCCCGGAAACGACGCTCGCGAGGGCTGGCTGCGAACCAGGTGCCAGGTCTTGAGGCGCTGCAGATCGCGAAAAGACCGCCCCGTGAAATCGCCATAGTCGACCTCACCCAGGGTCCTTCTGCGATGGACTGGCAAGTGAAGATCTTTCGCCAGGGGAGCGGCGGTCTCCAAGGCCCGCTCCAGGGGTGAGGAATAGATCGCCTTGATCGGATACCGCGCCAAGCTGTCGCAGACTGCCTTAGCCTGATCCTGTCCCCTGGGATTCAAATGGACCCCGGGGGTCCAGCCCGAAAGCTTCCTGCCGACCAGCTCGGTCTCCCCGTGACGAACCAGGAAGAAGATGGTCAACTTCTTTCTCCTCTGCCCCCTTGCGGGCCGTTCGGCCCGGGATTGGGGTCCGGCTTGGTGGTCCCCAAGAAGTTTAGCCGGATCGCACTGCGTGACCCGGTCCCTTCTCAGTCTCTCAAGCGCCCGAGGCGCTTCGGTCTCCCCACCTTCTCAGTCCGTGGAAAACAGTTTGGCCAACTCCTCGTCCGTCCTGCCAAAGTAGTGTGCCAATTCATGCACCAGGGTTTCGTGGACTTGATCCTGGAGCTCGTTCGGCTCACGAGCGAGGGACTGGATTGGCTCTCGATAGAGGACAATGCGGTCTGGCACGAGGATCACGCTGTCGGCATGTCGTTCGACGAGCGGTACCCCCACGAAGAGTCCCAGGAGTGTCTGGTCCCGACCCAGTCCCAACTCCTCTCGTTGACGATGAGTCGGCTGGTTGCGCACTTCCACAACTACTTTGGAGGCTTCCTCTCTCAATTCTTCAGGAAGGAGCGCCAGGATCGATCTCTCCTCTTCGAGGACTATCTCCTCGAAAGCCTGACGTGAAATGCGCATCGGCACCGGAAGCCCAAGGGGCCTAGGCCTCCTCCTCCGCGAGCGCAGCCCTCGGATTCGGGGAGGGCGAAGCAGGTCTCCCCTCTGCCAGAACTCTATCCTGAGCCTCTCTCCAGCGGGTCAGGCGTTCCTTCACCATCGCCTCGTATCCTTGTTCCGACGGCTGGTAAAAGCGTGATCCCATCAACATCGTTGGCAGGTACTGCTGACCGATATGGTGCCCAGGGAATTCGTGGGGATACTGGTATCCCGCACCGTGTCCGAGCGCGGCTGCATCGCGGCTGGCATCCTGCAAATGACGGGGGACGTCGATGACCCCCGAAGTTTCAAGACTCTCAAGGGCTGAAAAATAGGCCCCCGCGCTGTTCGACTTGGCGGCCGTCGCCAGGTACAGCGTGGCCTCGACGATTAGGTACACACCCTCCGGCATCCCCACGTACTCAAACCCTTGAGCCGCTGCCGAGGCGACGACCAGCCCGTTGGGATCGGCCAAGCCAATATCTTCCCCAGCCAGGATCAGGAGGCGACGGAGGATGAAACGCGGATCCTCGCCCGAATGAAGCATTCGCGCCAACCAATACAATGCGGCGTCCGGGTCAGAACCTCGCACCGATTTGATAAAGGCGCTGATCGTGTCGTAGTGTGCTTCGCCCTCCCTGTCATATAGTAGGGCGCGACGCTGGATGGAGTCCTGTGCCACGCTCAGGTCAATGTGCACAGATCCATCCGCTCCAGGCGTCGTCGACTCGACCGCGAGCTCCAGCGCATTGAGGGCATTCCTCGCATCTCCCCCCGCGACCTGTACCAGATGAGTAATCGCCTCCTCATCGATCCGAATCAGGAGGCTGCCGTAACCATGCTGCGGATCCCGGAGAGCCCGGAACACAATCTGGCGCAACTCCGGCTCGCCCAAGGGCCCAAGCCGGAAGACCCTGGAGCGCGAGACAAGCGGTGCGATTACCTCAAAGTAGGGGTTCTCCGTGGTCGCCCCGACAAGAACCAGGGTCCCGTTCTCGACCAGAGGCAGGAGTGCGTCTTGCTGGGCCCGATTCCAGCGGTGGACTTCGTCAACGAACAGGATGGTGCGCTGACCCAGGTGCTTTCTCCTCTCGCGCGCCCGGGTGATGACCTGGCGCAGCTCAGGGAGGCCCGCCAGGACGGCGCTGATGGTCTCGAAGGCGGACTGGGTCCGGTTGGCAATGACTCGAGCCAGCGTGGTCTTGCCTGACCCTGGCGGGCCCCAGAGGAGGATCGAAGAGAACAGACGATCGGTCTCGATGGCGCGCCGCAGCAGTCGCCCGGGACCCAGGATCTCCTCCTGCCCCACGAATTCATCCAGCGTGGCCGGGCGCATGCGGGCCGCGAGAGGTTCCGGCGGTCCGGAGAGCTCTGCGGCCGGGGGTTCAAACAGGCTCATGGCGCCGCTCCTGGTTGGGGCCTTCGGCTCCGAGCCAGCCCCAGGGAGGATCCGAAGCAGTCCTGCCCTGGTTGCGCAATTGCCTCCCAAGGGGCGGCTGGGGCGAGAATCTGCCACGGGCTCGAACTCGGACGTGACCCCGGAGCCTCTACAGCTTGCGAATCACGTCCAACACCTGTTCCAGACGTTCGATCGTGACCTCGGGAGTCACGGTATCCGTATGCGCCCGGTTCGACGGATCCTCTGGCTCGACAGCATACCAGATGTTATGCATGCCGGCGAATTGGGCCCCAAGGATATCCGCACCCAGTTGGTCTCCCACCATCGCCGTCTGCGCCGGTTCCAGGCCCCACTGATCGAGGATGATCTTGAAGGCCTTGGGATTCGGTTTGCGGATGCCGATCTCCGACGAAATCACAACAGAATCAAAACAGCCGTCGTATCCGCCCTTCTGTATCAGCCGGCGGGCGTTGTCCGGGTCAGCGGCATTGGAAAGAAGCCCCAACTTGATCCCCTCGGCTCGCAAGCGACCCACCACCTCATGGCCGCCCTCCACCGGCTCCCAGCGGGCTTCATAGACCTCGTACATGGCTCTCAAGCTTGCCTGCAGGACAGCCGCAGCCGGGACCGGCAGGCTCACCTCGCGAAAGGTTTCGCCCAAGACCCACTCGGTGGAGTACTCCAAGAAGTCCGTTGAGCGCTGCCGCTCATACTCCACCATGCGGGTTTCAAAATGGGAAAGGAAAGCGGCGGCGTCCTGGAGAGTTCGCGCCTCGACCAGCGCCCGGACCAGACGCGCGTTAGCCTCCCGGCGAGCCTGACCCCGATCCCCCACAAATCGGATCAAGACTGAGCCCAGATCGAACACCACTCCGCGGATCATTGGCTTGGATCCTTCTTAGAGGAATCCCCGCAGTCGGGGTTCAGTACCCTCGAGCCGGGTCAAATCGGTTCAGAAGGGGTTGACCCAGCAGGTATCGACGCAGATTGGCGACGAACAGATCGGTAGCTCGGAGATCGTACGCGCGCGAGACGCCTGCGATGTGCGGGGACAGGATTACCCGCGGCTCGTCCCAAAGATCGCTCTCTGGAGGAAGCGGTTCCTGCGCGAACACGTCCACAGCGGCTCCGGCCAGGATGCCCTCGCGGATGGCGCGCAGAAGCGCCCCCTCCTCCAGGAGACCGCCCCGAGACACGTCGATCAAGAAAGCACCTTTTTTGGCCGCCGAAAGCGCATCCGCCCCGAGCAGAGAACGCGAGCGGGTCGTGAGAGGAGCGCAAAGCAGGATGAAATCACTCTCGGCGAGCACTCTCCTCAAGGACTCCGGAGGATAGATCCGCTCGGGGAGATCGCCTGGGGGATCACCCAGGCCGTCCGGAGTGAAACCGAGATGCTCCGCGTGCATGGCATCGTTCTTGATGGCCAGCACTCTGGCTCCAAAGGCCCGGCACAGCCGCGCCACCTCTCGGCCCACGCTGCCGTAGCCGATAATCCCCACCGTGGCACCGCGGAGTTCTCTTGGCGAAAAACGCTCCCAGCGGTCTTTGGGCCACTCCTTGCTCGCCTTGAAGGCGGCCATCTCGGGGAGGTCATGACTGAGGGCGAGCATCATCATGATCACGTATTCACCCATTTGCGGTACGGCCGCGCCGGAAAGGCTGGTGAACTGGACACCCGCTCTCAGAAGCGGGTGTTGCCCAAACCGGTCGAGCCCGGCCAAGTGGAATTGGACCCAGCGCAAGCAGGGAGCAGAGGCAGGTTCCGGGAGTGCGCTCAAGGTGTAAAGCACTTCGGCCTGCGCGACTAGCGCCGACGGTAAGTCTTCCGCTCTCCTGGCCGAGTGTTGGTGGACAGTGAGCCTGGGCGAGACAGAGATCACGCGGTCGATCAGTTCTCTGTCCAAGGGTTCCGTGATTAGGATATGAATGGCAGAAACCATCGGGCTGCCGCTCTCGGGTAGAGAAAGGGCGCGAAGGGCTTTGCCTCCCGGCCGCCTGTCCCAACGCTCGACTCACAAGCCCCACCCGGCCAGCCGGGGTATGGGGGGCCTGCCCGCAACCAGCCTACGAACGGGTGCCAAGGGGCCCCGTAGGGGATTCGTATGGGAGACGGAGGGTAAAGCGCAAGCAAGGGCGGGGGCGGCGTGCTAACTTGAACCTTGAAGGGCGATGTCTCTTCTTCTCCTCCTTTTGGAGAGCCGGGGTCGGCGTCCCCGGCTCTCTTGATTCCCGGACAGCGCGACCTGGGCCCTGATTTCCTTTACGATCCCCCGCTTCTCGCTGAGTATACCATGCCCTGGAGGCCGATCGCGGTCGACGGATCGTTGCCTCTGCTATAATCCTCCTCCGTGTCTGAGCCCTCTGGATCGAATCGCATCGCGCGTGCCGCGGCCACAGTGATGGCCGCGTTTCTGCTTTCGAATGTCACCGGATTGATTCGGGAGGTTCTCGTATCCCGGGCATTTGGCACGGGGAGCGAAATCGATGCCTTCAACGCCGCGCTGAATGTCTCCAACATCGTTTTCTACCTGATGGCAGGCGGCGCTCTGGCCTCCGCTTTCCTGCCCACCTATGCCGATTTCCTGACCCGGGGGGATCGGCCCGGGGCCGATGAATTGGCGAGCGCGGTCGGCTCGTGGGTCGGTCTCCTGCTGCTCGGGGTCAGCTTGATTGCCTTCGTGTTCGCCCCCCCGCTCGTTCAGCGGGTAATCGCGCCCGGTTTTGCGCCTGAGCAACAGGTCATCACGGTCGTGCTCCTGCGGATCCTGCTCATTTCGCCGACGATCTTTGGTCTCAGTGGCCTGGTTATGGGAATCCTCAACGCCCACCAGCACTTCCTGCTGCCTGCTCTCGCTCCTTCCCTCTACTGGCTTGGGATCATCCTGGGGGTGCTTTTCTTTGTCCCACGAATGGGGATCTATGGCCTGGCGTGGGGAGCGGCCCTAGGAGCGATCCTGCACCTAATGATCCAGCTTCCTGGGCTCAGGGGAATCCACCCCACCTACCGCCTGTCGCTGGGCCGGGCCAACCCCGCGGTCCGCGAGGTCGTGCGTTTGATGGCCCCCCGACTGATCGGTCAGGCGTCGGTACAGGTGAACGTTCTGGTGAACACCATCCTGGCTTCCGCTCAGCCCGAGGGCAGCTTGACCTCCTTGGCCAAGGCCTGGATGGTCATGACTGTGCCCGAGGTGGTGATTGCCCAGGCGATCGGGATTGCGGCACTACCGATCTTCGCGGCGCAGGCCAGCCAGGGGGAGTTGGGTCAGCTGCGAGCCTCCCTGGCCGACACCTTGCGGGGGGTGTTCTTCCTTTCCCTGCCAGCCTCGCTGGGGCTCATCCTGCTCGCCAAGCCTCTTGTGACCATTCTCTTTCAGCGCGGGGACTTCACCTCGCACTCGACGGACTTGGTGTCATGGGCTCTCATCTTCTATTCGGCAGGCCTGGTTTCCCACTCGATGGTCGAGGTCCTCTCACGAGCCTTCTACGCCATCCACGACACCTTGACCCCCGTCCTGACCAGCCTCGCTGCCATGTCGCTTAACGTGGTCTTCAGCCTGGCCTTCAGTTTTCTTTTCACACGCTGGGAATGGATGCCTCATGGGGGGCTGGCGCTGGCGAACTCCCTGGCCACCACGCTTGAGATGCTGGCCCTGACGGCGATCATCGCCAGGCGCTTGGGGTCTCCCCTGGATCGGGGCACCCGGGCGAGCTTTACGCGTTCCACCCTTTCCGCCCTGGGGATGTCGCTGGCCCTCACGGCATGGGCGTGGCTTACCCCCGGCATGAGCACCTGGATCATTGGGCCGGGAGGGGTGCTCGTGGGATTCGCAGGCTTTTGGCTTCTGGCCTTGCTGCTGAGATCGCCGGAAGCGCGATCTCTGCCCGCGCTCCTCCGGCGCTGGACCAAGCCCGTTCCTGTCCAAGAGGCGCGGTCTCTCTAGCTCATCTATCCGCGCCAGACGAGAGCCAGAATCTGTGCCACGGCTAGGCCCAGGGCCGCGCCGGCGATGACCTCGCCTGGCGTGTGTCCAAGAAGTTCTTTGAGCTGTTCTTCTCGCAAGGGATTCCCGCTGGCCAGATCAGACAGGATCACATTGATGACGCGCGCATGCTCGCCAGCCTGCCGGCGCACTCCGGCCGCATCATAAAGGACAATGAGCGCCACCGCGAGGGCCAGGCCGAACAGGGGCGAATCAAACCCCTGGTACAGCCCGATGGAGTGGGCCGCGCTGACGATCAGGGCCGAGTGAGAGGAAGGCATCCCGCCCGCACTGAGCAGCAGCGACCAATCCCACTCGCCCTCCAGGAGGTAGCCAATGGGGAGCTTGAGCACCTGCGCCAGCGCCCACGCGGTCAGAGTGGCAACCAGGACGTGATTGGCCAGGAGGGATGCCATCCGCAGCTACTCGTCCCTTCCAGGCGGTTCGTCAGAATCAGGGCTCCCGCCTGCCTGGCGTCTGGGGACGGGGGGGACGGAAAGGCGTCGGACTTTTAGTTCGGCCCGGCTCAGGAGGTCCGCGCAGTGCTTGGCTAGGACCTGCCCTCTCTCAAAAAGCCGGATGGCTTCCTCCAGCGGAGGCGTCTCCGCTTCCAGGCGGCGAACAATCCCCTTGAGCTCTTCCAGAGCTTTCTCGTAGCTCAGGCTGGTGATTTCCTCTCTCTTCTTTCGCGGAGGCATTCCGATACTCTCCTCCCTATTCGCCACGGGCAACGGCGCGGGCTCGGATGTTCCCCCGTCTCACCCGCACCCGCAGGTTCGTCCCGGCCGGGGCCTGCCGGGAGGCGGTTACCACCATGCCGTCGACCTCGCGAGTCACAACCGCGTAGCCGCGTTTCAAGACCTCCAGAGGGCTGACGCTCCGCATCACATTCACCAGGCCCGTCAGAGCTGCCCGCTGCAACTCCAGGATGCCACCGTAACCCTCCTCGAGGCGATGATGAAGGTCGTCCACCAGTTGGCGCGCCGTGTCGAGTTGGGCACGCGGTGAAAGGCTACGCAGGTTCGCCCGATGCTCGTTGAGCTCGGCCCGGCTCTCCCGCAGCCGATGATCCAGATCACGGCCGAGACGGGAAACCAGGGCGCTCCGCTCGGCCTCCAGCTCCAGCTGGTCTGGAGTGACCAGCTCTGCGGCGGCGGAGGGAGTGGGCGCGCGCCGGTCCGCGGCGAAGTCAGCCAGGACAAAATCGGTTTCATGTCCCACCCCGGTCACGACCGGAGCTCGGCATCTCACAACGGCGCGAATCACTTCTTCCTCATTGAAAGCCCACAGGTCCTCCAGGCTGCCGCCTCCCCGGACCAGAAGGATCACATCCGGAGCCGCACGGTCCACGGCGGCCAGTGCGGCCACAATCTCCGCGGGGGCCTGTTCGCCCTGGACTGAGGTGGGCGCCAGCACGACCTGGGCCAGCGGGAAGCGCCGCGAAAGAACGTTGAGGACATCCTGGAGGGCTGCTCCGCTGGGAGAGGTGACCACCCCGATCCGCCGTGGCCATGCCGGGAGGGGCCGCTTCCGCACGGGATCGAAAAGACCTTCACCCTCGAGCTTCGTCTTGAGGGCCAAGAAGCGCGCATAGAGCGCTCCCTCCCCGGCCGGGCGGAGAAGATCAACGTAGAGCTGGTATTGACCCCCGGCCTCGTACAGACTTGCCTTCCCGTGCACCTCGATTCTTTGTCCTCCCGCCGGTAGCTGCTGGCGGGAGGCCGATTCCCTCCACATAACGCAGCGCACGGAGGCTTCGGGGTCTTTGAGAGTGAAATAGAGATGGCCAGAGGCCGGGCGAGAAACATTCGAGAGTTCCCCCTCGACCCAAAGGTCCTGGAGAGGCTCATCGGTGTCGAGCAGAGTGCGGACGTAGCGGTTAAGTCCCGACACCGTCCACACGAAGGGGGAGATCAGTGGCAGTTGTTCCACGAAGGACCGACTCAGTGGCGCGCTTCCCGGCAGGAACCCCCTCTTGCCTCCGGCTCCGGCCTGGGAGCTCCGGGGGCTCGCGATGGCTTCCAGGGTGGCGGGAGGTCCAGAGGGTCTCCGGTCTGGCCGCGCCTCCTCGAAGAGCCCCCGACAATCCAGCATTCTACTCTGGATGCCAAAAGAGCCTCAGCCCTCCGAGCTCGGCTCGGGAAGGCTGGCAGAGGGCAACTGAAGGTGAGAAGGCTTGCTGGGGAAGATGCCTGGGCGGCCGCGGCCCGCCCGGCCCGCGCGAGAGCAGTTGAACAGCGAGGCCTAGGCCGGCACAGCGGCGGGCACGAATACAGGCGAGGGCTGATTGTCTCGGGCGGAGGCCAAATGGAGGATGTGCGAGATGGTGCGGCCGTAGTCGTACCCCGCGGCACGCGCCGACCGCGCGAATCCCCCCTCCATGGTGATGTCCGGGTTCGAGTTCACGTCCAGTACGTAGGGCACCCCGTCCCGCACACGGATATCCACCCGGCCGTAATCACGAAGTCGCAGGGCCCGATAGGCCCGACGCCCTACGCCGACCAGCTTTTGGGTCAGGTCGCGATCAACATGGGCCGGACATTGAACGGAGGTGAGAAGGTAAGCGGCGGAGGCCGGGTCCCATTTGGCGTCATAGCTGCATAGACGCTCGTGGTAGTCATTGAAGAGCGAGTAGTCGATCGCGGCCAGGGGCAAGACGTCAATCCGTCCGTTCCCCCAAAGAGAGATGTTAATCTCCACGCCGTCGATGAAGTCTTCCACCAGAGCTTTGCACTTCCAGGTATCCAGAACGTACTCAACTCGCCGGCGCAGCTCCTCGGGGCCATCGACTACCGCGTCCGGCGTGATCCCATACGAGCAATGCTCCGTCGCGGGTTTCACCAGCGCAGGAAAACGGGTCCACCCATTGCGCACGGGGCGCGAGTAGACTGCGGCCTGAGGAGTGGGGATGCGATGCCTTCGCAGCTGTTCCTTGGTGATCACCTTGTCGGTCGTGGCATACAGTGCGGGAGCGTTCGCCCCGGTGTAGGTGAACCCGAGTGCCTCCAGCACCGGCGGCACTTTGTCATAGGCGTTGGGATCCCCATCCAGCCCTTCACACCAGTTGAAGATCACGTACTCTTCCGGGCGAAAGCCTCGCAAGGCCCCGGCCACATCCCGTCTCACCGGTACAGAGATGGCGCCAACGCCCAGAGAGTTCAGACCCAGCTTCATTCGCGATACCGCCTGCTCGGCTGCCTCCCAATCCCCCGTGGTCCAATCGCTCATGATGTTGTGCAGGATGAGGACCCTGCTTTCCAGTGGTCGGCCGCCGCGGTCGCGTCTCATAAGACTCCTAGGTCTGCTCCTTCAATCACTGCCAAGCGTCCACCTGCTTTTGGCACTTCGGTTTCATCGTACCATACAAATGACCGCCGTCAAGACTTTTTGCCTTAAAGTTAGAGAGCGAGTGCTTTAACACTTCAGGGGCGGTTCCCGCCCCTGAGTCTCTCCTCGCCGGCTGTCTCCGTTCGTTCGAGTGAGTCGCGTCTTCCTCATCGCCGCCTCGCCTCCTCCCGCTTTCCCTCCGGGAGGAGTCAGGCCGGCGCGTTGAGTCTTCGCACCCACACCAGCAAGTCATCACCCGGCCGGTAGAAATCTGCGATGCGAGCGACCAGCTCGCAGCCGACGCGTCGATAGAAGTCATTGGCCTCGGCATAGGGTGGAGTGCCGCTGGTCCAAATCGCAATCAGGCGACCGCCTTCCTGCCGCGCCTCTCGTTCGACGCGTTCAAACAGCGCCCGGCCGATCCCGTGCCTCTTCTTCTTGGGGTCCGTGCAAATCCAGTAAAGGTCGTAAGCGCCCTCCGTCAGAGGGGTCGGTCCCCAGCAGACGAAGCCCACGACTTGGTCCGCCAGACGGGCGGAGAGGAAGTTGTATCCGGAGCGTTGATCGTTCTGCGCCGCATCGAAGAGCTCAAAGACGGTGTCGATTTCCTCGCGCGTGAAGACCCCGGCCTCGCGCGCCAGACGACCTATCGTCTCCCGTTCCTCGGCGCGGGAGATACGGACCTCGAGGGTGTCAAAGGGAGACGCGGTCATGGGAAAAGAGATCGAATCAGGCGCCGGGGGGTCCCACACCGTGCGTGACTCTTGAAGAGGCCGAAGGATCCTGGCCCGAAGACGTTTTCGCTTCCGCGCTGGCTCCGCTCCGGTCCGTCAGGCCCTGGCGTCTGAGACTCGCCTTCAGGATCGTATTGAGCAGCTCCGCGTAGGCCCATCCCTCTGCCTGGGCACAGAGCACAAGATCGGAGATGGGACCGAGTCCCGGCAAGGCATTGATTTCAATCACCTGGGGCTGATTCCCTTGGCGCTCGTCCAGGCGGAAGTCGACGCGAGCAAAATCGAGACAACCGGTCAGGCGAAAGGTCTCCACGGTCAGGCGCATGATTTCGGCACTCAGTTCCTCTGCAAGAGGTGCTGGGCAAAGATACGGAAACTCGCTCAGCGGCAGGGCCTTGAGCGCATGACTGTAGAAGGGATCCATTCCGGAAAGGTGGCCGTGATCGATCTGGGAAACCGGGAAGACGTGCACCCCTCCCCAGTCGAGACCGCCTCCGGCGGTTCGCGGCCGGTCGCGAAAGCTCGGGGTTGGATGGCCCTGCCAGAATTCCTTCAGATTGCCCGTCAGGCCACAGGTTACATCGGCTCCGGGGACATACTCTTCCACCAGCACGCGCTCTTCATAGGCCTGGAGGAGGTAAGCCACCCTGGCCCGCAACTGCCCTTCATTTTCCACAAGCGAACGGCCGTCGATGCCCATCCCGGTCCCTTCCCTCGCGGGCTTGACAAAGAGCGGCCAGCGCAGAGAAGGGTTCAAGGGCAGGTCGGCGTGCGTGAACTCCTGAAAGGCCGGCGTGGACATGCCCGCCGCCAGGAGGATCCGCTTCGTGGCGGCCTTGTCCAGGGTGATCGCCAGGCACTGGATCCTTCCCCCCGTGTAGGGCATCCCCAGCATCTCCAGGAGAGCAGGGACTTGCGCTTCTCGCGAGTCTCCGCGATAGCCTTCACAGGTGTTGAAGCAGATGTCAATGCGGTGGCGTCTCAGCTGTCGGGGTAAATCCAGATTGCCATCCAGGGGCACCACCTCGTACCCGCAGGAGCTCAGGGCGCGGCAATAGGCCTCCACATTGGTTTCCGTGTCGAGCTCCTCCAGGGCATCCAAGGGTCGATGTCCGTTCGAGGGGGCGTTCGATTTCAGGTTGTGGAGGACCGCCACCCGCAAGGGACGAGGAGGCGGCGCAGCGGAGGCGCCGGTTCCAGCCGAAGGCGGCTCGAACCGCGCTCGGTCGATCTTACGACGGGATCCAACCACGCAGTCGCTCCCAGAAGGCGCGCCGGCGGTCGCTCGCGGCCACTTGCCTTATCCACAAGGCGCAACGGCCCTCGGCCCGGGGCCCGTGCCGCGCCTTCTCTCCTTCGTCGACCGATACCCGATCCACGCCCGCGCGGTCCCTGAAGCGTTCTCAGCCGCCTACAAATCCGCTTCCGGGAGCGTGTGGCGCACGGTCTTTTTCTCCCCGATGCCCAGCGGTTCCCACTTCGACTCGTCTTGATTGAGCCGGTGCGCCCCCGCGCCACGCTGATGAACCTGCGCGAACCCCTCCGGCTCGACCCACATCGACTGGCCGTCCAGCAAGCCGGTGATCCCCTCCTGGCCTTTCTCCGGCCGCTTTTCCCGGCAGTATTTGCATTGGGAAGAATCATGCGGCCGGTATTCCAAAGGCTCCTCGTAGGTCGTCATGAATCCCTCGAAGTTGCGCAAGACCACCTTGTGGTCCGACATGCTCAGCAGATAGTTGGGCATGAGAGGGATTTTGCCCCCTCCCCCAGGACCATCGATGACAAACTGGGGAATAGCAAATCCGGAGGTGTGCCCGCGCAAGGCCTCCATGATCTCGATCCCCTTGGCCACGGGAGTCCGGAAGTGCCCAGCGCCCTCGACCTCGTCGCACTGATAGAGGTAGTAGGGCCTGACACGAATGCGAACCAGGTCCTGCACCAGCTCTCGCTGGATGTGGGGGCAGTCGTTTACTCCGGCCAGCAGGACCGACTGGTTTCCTAGCGGCACGCCGGCCCGGGTCAATCGGTCCGTTGCCGCCGCGAGCTCCCTAGTAATCTCATTGGGATGATTGACGTGGATGTTCAACCAGATGGGATGATAGCGCTGAAGCATGTCGCAGAACTCCTCATCCACGCGCATGGGCATGAAGACCGGTACCCGCGTCCCGATGCGGATGATTTCGATATGGGGGATTTGCCGCAGCCGGGCAATGATTTGCTCCAGCAACTTCGGCGCGAGCGTGAGCGGATCGCCGCCCGACAGGAGGACATCGCGCACCTGTGGCGTTTTCTCCAGGTACTCGAACATGGCCTCGTAGTCATGCCGCGAGAATTGCGCGGTTGGGTCCCCGACGATGCGCGACCGCGTGCAATAGCGGCAGTACGAGGCGCACTGGGTTGTTACCAACATCAAGACCCGATCGGGATAGCGGTGCACCAGGCCGGGCACAGGAGAATGACGGTCTTCAGCCAGAGAATCTTCCATCATCGCCGTGAAAGGGACCATCTCGGCCTCGGTCGGAATGACCTGCCGGCGGATGGGATCGTCCGGATCCTGGGGCTCGATC
This sequence comes from Anaerolineales bacterium, assembly GCA_049516595.1. Classification (GTDB taxonomy): domain Bacteria; phylum Chloroflexota; class Anaerolineae; order Anaerolineales; family RBG-16-64-43; genus JBEKHT01. The sequence continues at coordinate 24,140 of JBEKSY010000030.1, read as the reverse complement.
AAGGAGATGAAGTAGGGGGTGATGTCTACCTGAAACAGCCCACGGGCGGAGAGCGCCATGCGTTCAGGCTCTTGGAGGGAGAGTACCCGTTCAATTTCCGCCACCGTGTTGAGGCGGTGGCTGAGCTGCCAGCGCCAGTCTGTCCACTTGTCCTCGGGCACATCCGCAAAAGCGGGTGCCCGCCGCGAAAGAAACGCTCGATTGCTCATCACACCTATCTCCCGACCTCGGCCGTCGCAGCCATCACCCGCCGGAGCAGCCGGGCCTGCACCATTAAGTCTACCGAGGCGGAACAGGGGCCGCCGGGCTCAGGCGGAGAATGTCGGCAATCAATTGAGCTCTCAGCTTGGCATCCCGGGTCTCGTTCAGCCGCTTCCGCAGCTCACTCACCTTGGCTCTGCGAGCGCGACGGCGTCGCAGCTCACGATCTCTCTCAGTCTTTGGCATTCGCCCTCCTGAATTGGGGAGAGACCCCTGTTGCTGAATCGGGCTAAGTATATCGCCATTCCTCGGGTGATACTAGAACCAGACCGCCTTCCGCGTGCGCCTGGCTCCTGCGTGCCTGCCTGGCTTTGGCCGCTCCGCCGCACCTTGAAGGAGTCCTGGATCCTCGGGCCGATTGGCTTCCCGCCTTTCCTCGAAGCCCGAGCCCGCTGGCTCCGCGACCTCCTGCGAGAATCGGGGTCGGGTGAGTTCTTGGTATAATCCAACCGGAATTGCAGCCTCTCCTTTTTCCTGCCCGTCTCGCGGCATAGGGGGGAGGTAGGCGCGCCGCCCGCCCCTCGACACTGGGCACGGATTGACCCGGCTCCTGAAGGTTCGAGGAGCCGGGTCCTTTTCGAGGACGCCATGGATCTCAAGGAACTCACCGCGGAGATGAACCGGTTCGTGAGGGCCAAAGGATGGTACGGCCCGGGAACCCCCCGGCCTCAGACCCCGCGCAATCTGGCCAGCTCTTTGGTGATCGAGGCCGCGGAGGTGCTCGAGCACTTCCAATGGGGTGACGAACCCCGCCCGGGAATTGAAGAGGAACTCGCCGATGTCGCCCTTTACCTCCTGCAACTCGCCAGTCTCCTGGGAGTGGATCTAGAAAAGGCGATCCTTTCCAAGCTGGACCGCAACTACTCGCGCACATGGCAGGCTGGGCCGGGGGCAGATCTGTGAGGCCCCGGGCGGTCCCTGCGCGGGAGGAGGTCAAGATCCTGGCCGTCAGCGACGAGGTCTCGGACAGCCTGTACGGGGAACCGCTCCGCCTGCGCATGGGACAGATCGATCTCGTTCTGGGCTGCGGAGATCTCCCGGCCGAGTACCTGGAGTTCCTGGTCAGCATTCTGAACGTTCCGCTGTACTACGTTTTTGGAAACCACGACGCCTCCGGCTGGTGGCGCGCGAACGGAACCTTGACCCTCCAGCCCGAAGGATGCCTTCCCCTGGATGGCAAGACGGCGAATTATCGCGGCGTGCTGCTGGCGGGACTGGGCGGAAGCATCCGCTATGCGCCGGTCGCCCGCTACCAATTCACCCAACGGGAGATGTGGTCCAAGACCCTCGCCTTGGCCTTGCGCCTCTGGTTCAACCGCTGGCGCTATGGGCGCTTTCTGGACATTTTCATCTCACATTCTCCTCCCCGAGGGATCCAGGATGGCCCGGACGCGGCTCACGTCGGCTTCGAGGCCTTCCGCTGGCTCCTCAGCTGGGCCCAGCCGAGATGGCATCTCCACGGCCACACCACGCCGATCCGGAACCGCGCGGCCCCTCGGTCAAGGTTTGGGCCGACCCAGGTGATCTTCGTGCCCCCGTTTCAGATGCTCGCATGGGGGCCGGAGGATGACTGATCTCATAAACCGCTCCTCCAGTGACTTCTTCAATGCGCGGCGCAGGGCGCTGCTGCAGCAGATCCTCGGATTCTTGCGCCGGCGTCCCAATCGCCTCCTGTCTTTCGACGAGGTGCGGGAAAAGTTGCACCTGGGCGGGCCGATCTACCGAGGCGTTCAAACCGTTCCCCTGGCGCATGTCATCGGCAGCCTGAACCGCTACCATGATTTCGACCGCGCCTTTCTGCCCACCCAGTCCCACACCGCCGACCGTTGGATGCGCATCAATCGTGCCTGGTACCGGGAAGAAGCTCTGCCTCCCGTCCTGCTCTACAAAGTGGGGGAGGCTTACTTTGTCGTCGATGGAAACCATCGGGTCTCTGTGGCTCGCGATCAAGGGCAGGAATTCATCGACGCCGAGGTGCGCGAATACCGATCGCGGGTCCCTCTCTCAGCGACGATCCGACCCGAGGATCTGGAACGCCTGGAGGCCGAAGTCGATTTTATCGAGCGAACGGGGATAGATCGACTGCTTCCGGGCGCTCAGGTCCAGGTAACGGTTCTGGGGGGGCAGGAGCGGCTGCTGGAGCACATTGCCGTGCATCGTTACTTCATGGGCCGGGAAGCCCGGCGCGAGGTGAGCGAAGCGGAGGCACTTCTCCACTGGCACCGGACTCTCTACCAGCCGGTGGTCGAGGTCATCGAAGCGAGTGGCATCTTGAGCGCATTCCCCGGCCGGACCGCCGCCGACCTCTATCTGTGGGTGATGGATCACCGGCACTACCTTCTCGAATCGGAAGAATTCAAGCACAGCGGTCCCGGCGAGGCCGCCCGCCACTTCGTGGAGCTGCTGATCAAGGGGCGCCTGCACCGCCCGCAGTGACCTCGCTCGGATCCTCGGCGGGCCAGGGCCAAAGGGCAATTGTCTTCTCATCCGGAGGCAAGGATGCTCGTCTCGGTCTTCGGTTCATCTCATCCCGTCGAGGGGAGTCCCCTGTATGAGGAAGGCCGCCGTCTGGGGGGCCTTCTCGGGCAGCGAGGTTGGCAAGTGGCCACGGGCGGATACAATGGGTTGATGGCTGCGGTCAGCCAAGGTGTCGCGGAAGCCGGGGGCCAAGTGCTGGGCGTGACCTGTCAGCACTTTGCCCAGGCCGGCCTGCAAGCCAACCGCTGGGTGCAAAAGGAGATCTGCTTTCCGACTCCGGAGGAACGCCAGCACTTCCTGGTGAGCCAGTGCGACGCCGCGGTCGCCCTGAGCGGAGGAATTGGGACTCTCAGCGAGGTCGCCCTGGCTTGGAGCCTTGTCCAGGCAAAAGGGATCCCGCCTCGACCCCTCCTGCTCGTCGGGCCCACCTGGAAGCGCATGCTGGAGGCTTTCTTCCAGGAGACTGATGATCTGATCCGGCCGGAGGACCGGCTCTTGCTGACCCTCTGCCAGACACCTGAGGCAGCCCTGGGGCACCTTGAAAGCTATGCCGCTCGGGCCGGGCGGTCCACCTAAGACCAAGGAGATATTCAGCGATGGCGGAAGAAAGACTGCCCTCCCGATCCGAGGACTTTTCAGAATGGTACAACCAGCTCGTCCTGCGGGCCCAGCTGGCGGACTACGCCCCGGTTCGAGGCTGCATGGTGGTGAGACCCTACGGCTGGGCCTTGTGGGAGGCCATTCAGCAGGGACTGGATCGACGCTTTCGGGCGACCGGGCATCAGAACGCCGCCTTCCCCATGTTTATTCCCATGTCCTTTCTCGAGCGGGAGCGGGAACACGTGGAGGGATTCTCGCCGGAGCTGGCCGTGGTCACCATCGGAGGCGGCGAAGAACTGGAGGAACCCCTCGTCGTGCGGCCCACTTCGGAGACCCTGATAGGCCACATGTACGCCAAGTGGATTAAGTCCTATCGCGACCTGCCGGTTCTGATCAACCTGTGGAACAGCGCCGTGCGCTGGGAAAAGCGAACCAAGCTTTTCCTGCGCACCACCGAGTTCTACTGGCAGGAGGGGCACACCGCTCACGCCACCCCCGAAGAGGCCGAAGCCGAAGCCCGTCGCATGCTCGACGTGTATGCTGACTTTGCCATCAACGACGCTGCCGTCCCGGTGATTCAGGGCCAAAAAAGCGAGAGCGAGAAATTCGCCGGCGCCTTGCGATCTTACTCCCTGGAAGCCATCATGGGAGACGGCAAGGCCCTGCAATCCGCTACTTCCCACAACCTGGGGGAGAACTTTGCCCGCGCCTTCGGGATGCAGTACCTCGACGAGAAGAATGTTCAACACTATTGCTGGACGACCTCTTGGGGCCTGTCCACGCGGTTTGTGGGTGCCATCATTATGGTCCACGGCGACGATCAGGGCCTGATCTTGCCCCCCAAGCTTGCTCCCTACCAGCTCGTAGTCGTGCCGATCTTCCATGACGAACAGGAACGGAGTCAGGTGCTCGGGGAGATCGACTCCTTGCGCGCCGAGTTGGGCGAGTACCGTGTTACCGTCGACCTGCGAGAGGGGATCACGCCGGGATACAAGTTCAACGACTGGGAAATGCGAGGAGTTCCGCTGAGAGTGGAAGTCGGCCCGCGGGATGTAAACCAGCGCACGGTCATGCTGGCCCGCAGGGACCAGCCTGGCCGAGCCGGAAAATTCTCAGCTCCCCGCGATGGGCTCGCCTTGCGCGTGGGAGAGACTCTGGCGGACATTCAGGCTTCTCTGTATGATCGGGCCCTTCAATTCCGAAAGGCGCACACCTTCGATCCCAAGGATTTCGAAGAGTTCGCCCAGGCGGTCGAGGTCGGGTTCGCTTTTTCGTGGTGGTGCGGACGGCCGCAATGCGAGGCGCAGATCAAGGAAAAAACCAAAGCCACAGCTCGCTGCATCCCCTTTGGTCAGCCGGACGGAAGGGGACGCTGCATTTGCTGTGGGGAAAGTGCCGATAAGAAGGCGGTCTTCGCCAGGGCCTACTAGGAGTCGCGAGCGGCCACGGCGCCTGCAACGATGCCATCCCTCAACCTGACTCGCTGGCGGGAGGAATGTTTGCAACTCGCCCACCAAGTGAGTCGACCTCAGGAGTTTCGATCTTCGTTGCGGGCGGCATTCGCCTCCCATTCCCATCGCCTGCTGCGCCCCGGTCCCTCCCTCGCCGGTCAGGGGGCTCTTCCCTCTTGGAACGTCCCCGCACTCATGGTCCACGAGCTTCAGGTGGCGCTTTCCCCCACCTTCCGGGACCGGCCGAGCCAATCCCTGGCGCTCGCTGATTTGCTTTGGCAGAATGGCTACTACGAAGAGAGGGCCTTGGCCGTAACCATCCTGCAGGCAGCCGCTCAACCGGACCAGGCGCTCTCGCGGATCTCGACCTGGGCCCGCTCCCATCAAGATCCTCGCCTCATGAAACTCATGGCCGAAAGGGGAACGGACCCCCTGCGCCGAGGGCTGCCGGACCGCCTGGAAGAGATCCTGGAAGAATGGATTGATGACCGGGAGGTCTCGATTCGACGCTTTGGATGGATGACGATCAGAAGTTGGCTGGAAGCAGACCCGGATCGAGCGGCCACGGTCGCCCTGCGCTACTGGCCGGTCGCACTGCGCGAACACGATTATGAGTGCCAGCTAGAATCCCGGCGGGCCCTGGCCGCCTTTGCCCAATGCCGCCCCTGGGAGGCCATGCGACTGATTGAGGATCTGCCGGCCAGCGCGGTGATCTCCTCGCAACGCTGGTTGCGCGCCGCGCTGCCCTCCCTTCCCGCGCCGGTTGCTGAGTTCCTGCGGACCACTCTGAACCGTCGCCTGCACGGAGGCTAACCCTTGAAACGGCCTCGCTGCCGTTCAGCTGGGGGCAGTCTGTCCGCCAGTTATGCCCCATGACCTAGACCCACACTGCCCACATCACGGCCTGCACTCTTCAGCTGGCGCTGCCTGGCTGTGCCTCGCTCAAGGGAAAACGGGGGATGCTCATGCCCTTGATGGCTACGCTGCGCCGGCGGTTCGGGCTGGCCGTCACAGAAATCGACGCCCAGGACCTGTGGGGCTCTGCCGTTCTGGCCTGTCTGACCGTCAGCACCGAGACGGCACACAACCATCGCGTTCTTCAATCTGCTCTACGCTGGATTGAACGCAATCGTCCCGACGTGGAGATTGAGCGTTGGACCCTGGAGGAGCTCTAGGGCGCCCCCCAAGTCGGGACTGTGCCACGCCTTCTAAAGCGGGTGGCCCACCGCCTCAGCAAACTCGGCGCAGGCGGGCAAGTGGCTAGATGTCTCCTGGACCGGCCAAGGCGCCGAGGTTCCCGTTGGGATGGGTCGCGGCCCTCCAGAGGGTTTTCGCGCGGCCCGCGGCAGGGGCAACCTGCGGGCCCGAAGGCAGGCCAGGGGCTGGCCACGCTCCGAGGGGGCCATGCGCCTGTCGCTAGGGAACCGAGCGCTTGGCGGCCTCCCAAAGCGCATCCAGTCCCTCTGGGCTGAGGTGGGCCAGGCCTGTTCCCTGGGCCTTGGCCTCGGCTTCCATGATCTCGAAACGCATTCGAAATCGCCGGTTGGATTCCCGCAGGGCTGATTCTGGCTCCACCCCAAGCCAGCGGGCCAGGTTCACGCTGGCGAAGATCAAGTCACCTACTTCCCCACTCTGTTCACCGGGGGTCGCGGCCTCCTGAACCTCTCGAAGTTCTTCTTCGAATTTCTGCTGAACGCCCTCGATCGATCTCCAATCAAACCCGACTCGGGCCGCGCGCTGTTGATAGAGATAAGCCTGCAACAGCGCCGGCAGACCCGGGGAGACTCCGTTGAGGGATCCAGACAGCGACTCTCCGCGCTCGGCCCGTTCCGTGGCCTTGATTTCTTCCCAGTTCCGAAGAACCTCCCCCACCCCGTCCACATGGACGGATGCAAACACATGAGGATGCCGTCGGCGAAGCTTGCCCTCAATTTCCCGCACCACGTCGGCCATGCGAAACTCACCGGCTTCCGTCGCAATCTGGGCCTGCAGGACGATCTGGAGCAAGAGATCACCCAGCTCCTCCCGAAGCGCGGAGGGGTCCTCGTGATCCAGGGCCTCCAGCACCTCATAGACCTCCTCTTGAAGAGGAGCCCTCAAGGATTGATGGGTCTGTTCCCGGTCCCACGGACAGCCTTCCGGCGCGCGCAGGTGGGCCACGGTTTCTTGCAATCCCTCCAAGGAACTGCCCGCCAGAGGCGGAACGTAAAGAGTCGAGAGGTGATCGAGGTTCTTCCCGCGATCCATCTCGAACAGGGGCAGATCCTGCACCCGGGCTCGAGGAGTTCCGGCCGCCTGAACCAGGCGCACCGGGTGGGACTCAGGGTATTGGTTCATCAGCACGAGCTTGACGTCGCTCGCGACTCCCGCCGAGTAGAGCTGGGCAATCAGGGCATGCGCCGAGGGCGGGAAGGGAGGATGGTGGAGGGAAGCGAGCTAGACCGCATCCGCGATGAACAGTTGGGAGAGCCCGTCCAACCCGAGCATTCCCAGGGTCGGTTCAAGGAAACTCACGCCGGAAAGAATGCGGAAGGCGAGGTTCGCGTCTCGGGCCCCTTCCCGGACCAATTCGGTGACGGCCTCCCCCATGCGGGGATCTCCGGGAACGGCGTAGACGACCCCCTCGGCCCGTCGGCCGAGCTCCAGGACCTTCTCCGCGATCCGCCGATAGACGCGGTCGAACTGGCCTTCTTCCTCATAGATGGAGTCGAAGGATCTCCAGGGTATCTCGGGCAAGGCCTCCACGGTAGCATGCCGAGCGGTGCGCACCCACACTTCCGGGCACCCGACCAGAAGATCCCACGCCTCTTTGGTGAGCAGGCCTGGGCTCCCCGGACCCAGTCCGACGATCGTTATGCCTTTGGCCATGGCCCACCTCCTCCACTTGCGCCCAGGACTCGTCCGGGGCATCCCGGAAAAAAAGTGCCGGGGAGATCGAGCTGCCCCGGCCCATCTTACCTCCGCGCTTCCCGCCGCGCGGCTTTTTGCTAGCGCTTCGTGTACGTGGGTGCCTTGCGAGCCCGCTTCAGCCCGGGCTTCTTGCGCTCCTTCATGCGGTCATCGCGGGTCAGCAAGCCTTCCTTCCGGAAAGCCGGCCGGTAGGTCTGGTCCATCTTGATCAGGGCCCGGGCGATCCCCAGAGATACGGCATTCGCTTGGCCGGTCACACCCCCGCCCTGGACGACGACCGAGACGGTCACGTTTCCCTCTCGACCCGCCAGCCGCAACGGGGACAGGACCTGCTCCAGGTCTCCCAGGCGCGGGAAGTACTCCTGGGCCGGCTTCCCGTTGACGGTGATTCCCCCTTCGGCCAGGGCCACGCGCACCCGCGCATGGCTCGTCTTCCGTCGACCGATTGCCTCGTAGTATTGAACGGACATCTGACTGCCTTCCTCCAAGATTGTCTGGCGCCCGGCCGAACTAGGCCAGCGGTTTCGGTTGCTGGGCGGCATGGGGGTGACTGGGGCCCCCGTAGATCTTCAACATCTGAATGATCCGGCGCCCGCGCTTGCCATGGGGCAACATTCCCCAGACCGCCGCCCGTATGACTCGGTCCGGGTGGCGGGTCAGTTGGTCGCGCAGGCTGATGCTCTTGAGCCCGCCGGGATACCCCGAGTGCCGGTAATACACTTTGTCGGTCAGCTTCTTGCCGGTGACGCGCACCTTGGAAGCGTTGACGACAATCACGTAATCCCCCAGTTCCACCCCGGGGGTATAGATGACCTTGTGCTTTCCGAGCAAGATCTTGGCTGCCCGGCTGGCCAGGCGCCCCAGGACCACTCCCTCCGCGTCCAGCACATACCAGTCGTGGGTAACCTCGCTCGCTTTCGGAATGTAGGTCTTGTCCACTCGCTCACTCTCCAAGATCCTGCCCCAAGGCAGCACGGCGATCCCTGGCCACGCCCGAGTAGTCCACGCCCATGAGGCACAAGCCTTTGGCCGGCGCGGCGGGTCCCCCCTTGCCCTGCTCCGGCTCACGCAACAGTCTCAGGAACTCCTCTTCGGCAAACGTTCCCTGGCCTAGCCGGACAAGAGACCCCACGGTCATCCGCACCATGCGAAACAGAAAAGCGTCCGCCTCCATCCAGAAGTGCAGCTCTTCTCCGTCCGTTTCCCATTCCGCCCGCCGCACCCGGCGCAATGTATTCCCACCGGAGCGGGGAGCGCTGCCAAAAGCGCGGAAGTCGTGGCCCCCTACCAGGAACTGGGAGGCCCGACGCACACGCTCCATGTCGAGGCAGGGCCAGACCTGCCAAGCAAAGCGGTCCAGAAGCGGGTTCCTGACCGGCGCCTGGTAGATCCGGTACTGGTAGCGACGGCATTCGGCGTCGAAGCGAGGATGAAAACCGGGGTGGACGATCCCCACCTCGCGACAGGCGATTTCCTTCGGCAGGGCCGCGTTCAGCGCCCCGGCCAGTTCCTCCGGGCTATGCGGCCACTCGAGGTCGAAGGAGATCACCTGCCCCAGAGCATGAACCCCGCTGTCCGTGCGCGCCGCCGAGAGGATATGCCTTCCCGGCCATCCCAGGCTGCGAAGTGCCGCTTCCATCTCGCCCTGCACGGTCCGTTTGCCAGACTGGTACTGGAACCCCTCGAAGGAGGCCCCATCGTAGGCGAAGGTCAACTTGTAGCGACTCGGCATTCCTTTCCACCCCCGGCCCGGGTGCCGCACTTCGAAGGGCCGGGCGCCGGGCTAACCCTCCACAAACTCCAGCAGGACCATCTCCGCAGCGTCGCCCAGGCGCCGCCCCAGGCGCAGAATCCGCGTGTAGCCGCCCTGGCGCTTCTCAAAGCGGGGGGCAATTTCATCGAACAAGCGGCGCACCGAGGCGGGATCCGCCAGACGGGCGGCGGCCATCCGGCGAGCGTGAACCTTCTTGCTTTCCTCAGAATTACCGCGCTTGGCCACGGACACGAGCTCCTCAACCTCCTTGCGGATGGCGAGGGCCTTGGCCCGGGTTGTGCGGATCCGGTCATGCTCGATGAGCTGATTGACGAGCGTGCGCCGCAGTGCGCGGCGAGGCCCGTTGGGTCGGCCCAGTTTCTTGCCAGCTACCTGATGGCGCATGGGTTACTCCGTCGTGGTGGGAGTCGCCTCGGTCCCCCGCAGGAAGCCCTTCTCCTGCAACTTCTGCCGCAATTCCTCAAGGCTCTTATCGCCGAAATTGCGAATGGAGAGCACCGCTTCGTCCCCTTTCGCCAGGAGCTCCAGTACCTCCCCGACCGTCGTGATCCCGGTCCGCTTCAGGGAGTTGAACACTCGCACCGAGAGATCAAGTTGCTCGATGGGAGTCTCCAAGATCTCGCTGGCGATCTTGGGAACGGTCACCTCGCTCGTTCCGGCCGTCAGGCTCTCCTCGCTCACCCCGGCCAAGTCTCGAAGGTGGGCGATCAAGATCTGCGCGCTCTGGCTCAGGGCCTCCTCCGGGCGCAGCGTGCCGTCCGTCCAAATCTCCAGGACCAGCCGATCAAAGCTCGTGTCCTGGCCCACGCGCGCGCGCTCGACATCGAAATTCACGCGCCGCACCGGGCTGAAGATCGCATCGACGGGCAGCTCGCCTATCGGCAGCCGGCCGCGTTCATCTGAAGGGGAGTAGCCTCGTCCGCGCTGCACGTTCAACTCGATGTCTAACTGCGTTTTCGGGTCATCCACGGTGAACAGATACAATTCCGGGTTGACGACCATGACCTCGGGCGGGGCGACAATGTCCGCCGCCGTGACCGTGCCCTCGCCGCCTACTTCAAGCCGGAGCCGCGCGGTGTCGCCCGCCAGCAGCTTCAGCCGCAGCTGCTTGACCTGCAACAGGAGCTGGGTGACATCCTCCTTGACGCCCGGGATGCTCGAGAACTCATGAGAGACATCCGAGATGCGCATGGACACCACGCTGCATCCTTCCAGAGAGGAGAGCAGCACCCTGCGCAGCGCGTTGCCCATCGTAATTCCGTATCCGCTTTCCAGCGGGCTGATGACAAAGCGCCCATAGTTCTGGGCCATCGCCTCCCGCTCGATCTTTGGCATGACCAAGTTGGTTGAAATCGCCACGTTTCCCCTCTTCTCTGACGCACCCCGTCGGACCGCGCGTCAGAACCCCGGGATCACAGCCTCGGCTTCGGTCGCGCCCCGCCTCATCCGCCTCACCGCTATCGAGAGTAGAACTCCACGATCAACTGCTCGCTCAGTCGGATGTCGCTCATTTCATGGCGCTCCGGAAGCTTGACCACTTTCCCCGCCAGGCGGGAACTGTCCCGCAGTATCCACTCGGGAACCGTCCGACCCTCCGCGACCTCCCCCAACGATTTGAAGTACTCCCGCTGGCGAGAGCCCTCGCGCACCTCGACCTCGTCCCCTGCGCGCAGAACCATGGAGGGAACATCCGTGCGCCGCCCGTTGACGTTGAAATGCCCATGGGTCACGAGCATGCGGGCCTGGGCCCGACTCTCCGCATAGCCCAGGCGGTAGACTACGTTGTCGAGGCGGGTCTCCAGGGTTTGCAGGAGCTTCAGCCCGGTCAGGCCCCGTTTCTTAAGGGCCTCCGAATAGTAGCGTTGGAATTGACCCTCGAGCACCCCGTAGATCCGGCGAGCCTTTTGCTTCTCGCGTAGCTGGCGGCTGTAGTCTGAAACCCTCTGGCGTCGATACTGGGATTCCTTGCCGTGCTGACCGGGAGCGAAACCCCGCCGCTCGAACGCGCATTTGGGTGTCAAGCAGCGCGCACCTTTGAGGAACAGCTTCTCCCCTTCTCGACGACACAGCTTGCAGACAGGTCCCTTGTATTTCGACATCCTTGCTTGTCCTTCCTGACGAGAACCCTGCTAGACACGCCGCTTCTTGGGAGGGCGGCAACCGTTGTGAGGAACAGGCGTCACATCCCGGATCGAACGGACTCGAATCCCCATCCCCTGGATGGCGCGGATCGCGGCCTCCCGGCCGGGTCCCGGGCCGTTGATGAACAGTTCGATCTCCTGCATGCCCATGTCCATGGCCGCCTTGGCGGCCTGCTGGGCAGCCTGGCGCGCGGCAAAGGGCGTGCTCTTGCGGGAGCCCTTATATCCCGCCGTGCCGGAACTGGCCCAGGCGATCGCATTTCCCTGGGTATCGGTGATCGTGACGATCGTGTTATTAAATGAGGCGTGAATATGGGCCTGGCCGTACGCCACGCTGCGTTTGGCCTTCTTGGCGGAACGCCCTGCTCCTCTTGGTGTTGGTGGCATCGTCCCTCAGCTCCTCAACAAGAACTTCAACTAGCACCCCCGCCGACCCGCCTCCAGTTGAGGCCGGACCGGGCTATGGCAAGACCGGCCGCGGCCGGCCGTCCGCAAAGGGCGGGCAACTACTTCTTCTTGGCCCCGCGACGGCGACCACGACCCGCGACCGTCTTCTTGGGACCCTTGCGCGTGCGCGAGTTGGTGCGCGTGCGCTGGCCTCGCACGGGCAGGTTGCGCCTGTGGCGCAGTCCACGGTAACAGCCGATTTCCACCAAGCGCTTGATATTCATCTGGACTTCCCGGCGCAGGTCTCCCTCAACCTTGTAGTTGCGCGAAATGAAATCCCGCAGCGAGGTCACCTCCGCCTCGGTCAAATCCCGCACCCGTGTGGCTGGATCCACCTGCGTCTCGCGCAGAATCGTCCGGACGGTCGCCGACCCGATCCCATAGATATACGTCAGGCCCACGTCCACGCGCTTCTCGCGCGGCAGGTCTATCCCTTCAATGCGCGCCATAGCCGTTACCCCTGTCGCTGCTTGTGCTTCGGATTGTCACAGATCACATACACTTTGCCCGAACGGCGGACAATCTTGCACTTCGGGCATCGCTTGCGAACCGAAGATGAGACCTTCATCAGCCATCGTCCTTTCCGGAGGGGTGACCCCAGCCGAACTTTTCATTATTCCCGCCGCCCTGAGCCCCGCGAGGCATCACGGAAGGGTCAGGATCTGAGGGCCCTCTTCCGTGACCGCCACCGTGTGCTCGAAGTGGGCGGTCAGGGAACCGTCTGCGGAGACTACCGTCCATTGGTCCTCCAGCACCCGGGTCTCGTCGGTGCCTACCAGCACCATCGGCTCCAAGGCAATGACCATTCCCGGGCGCAATCGGGGTCCCCGCCCCCGTTCCCCATAGTTGGGTACCTGCGGGTCCTCGTGCATCGCCCGACCGACGCCATGTCCGGTGTAGTCGCGCACGACGAACAAGCCATTTCTCTCCACCTGTTCCTGAATAGCCGCCGACACGTCGCCAGTCCGATTCCCGGCAACCATCTGGGAGATCCCGACTTCCAGCGCCTCCTCGGTCACGCGCAGGAGCTTTTGCCCCAGGGGATTGGCTGCCCCCACGGCCATGCTGAAGGCCGAATCTCCCACATACCCGTCCAAGACGGTCCCACAGTCCACGCTGACGATATCCCCCTCTACCAGTTTCCGTTTGCCCGGGATTCCGTGGACCAATTCTTCATTGATCGACACGGTCGTCACGGCCGGATATGGGTAGGGCCCGGGATACCCCAGAAAGGCCGGCCTGGCCCCGTGCTTGCGGATCACCTCCGCCGCCGCCTCGTCAATCTCGGCCGTGGTGACTCCGGGTGCAACCATCTTCCGGGCCGCTTCGAGAGCGAGGGCATTGATCCGCCCCGCCTCCCGCATGGCGGCCAACTCGCTCTTGGACTTCAGAGTGATGCCGCGCTTCCAGGGCATCTATTTTGCTCGCAGCGCCTGCACCAGGGACTCGCTCACCTCGGGAATCGGTCCATCCCCATCGATCTCGACCAGCACCCCGATCTGGCGATAGTGCTCCACCAGGGGAGCGGTTTGCTCCAAGTAGACGCGGATGCGCTGCCGAACCGTTTCTTCCCGATCGTCCTCCCGCTGGTAGAGCGCCGATCCGTCGATGTCGCACTTGCCCAGGACGATCGGCGGATTGAATTTCTGGTGATAGACATGTCCCTTTTGCCGGCATGTCCAGCGTCCCGAGAGGCGTTCGACCAGGGTCGACTCGGGGATCCTCACGTATGGGACCCTTTCCACTTTGCAGCCACACTGATCCAACAGCATTTGATCCAGGGCCTCCGCCTGGGCCGGGGTTCGCGGGAAGCCATCCAGAATAGCCCCGGCTCGGCAATCCTCCTGCTTCAGGCGATCACGGATCATGGCGATCGTTACCTCATCGGGAACCAGCTGCCCGCAGTCCATATATCCCTTGGCCAAGCGACCCAGGTCCGTCCGGGCCCGGATATGCTCGCGAAACAGATCTCCCGAAGAAACATGCGCCAGTCCCAGGATCTCGCCCAGGACTCTCGCTTGGGTTCCCTTGCCTGCGCCCGGAGGGCCCAGCAGAACAATGAATCTAGGGCTCCCCATCATTAACGGACCAGCATCGACTCGTCGTAGCCGCGCAACTTAAGCTCTGCTTCCAAATTGAAGAAGAGATCCCGAACTACACCGACCACAATCAGGAGCCCCGCGGAAGAGACCAAAAGGAGCCCCGTATTCCCCGCAAAGGGCACCACGATCCCCACCAGGTAAGGCAAGACGGCCACAACCCCCAGAAAGAGGGCGCCCGGCAGCGTAATCCGACGCATCACGCGCGTCAGGTAGCGTTGAGTCGGGGCACCCGAAGTCACTCCGGGGATTTGCGCACCGGCGCGCTTCAGGTTCTCGCCATAGTTCTGCTGGGAAAAGAGAACATCGGTGTAGAAGAAAGTAAACAGCACCACCAACAGGAAGTACATAGCTCCGTACCAACCGCTGTTTCCCCCGAACACATACACAGCGCCCTGGGCCAGGCTTTTCACCCAGGAGGCGGTCGAGTTGACAAAGAACTGGGCGATGACCGCCGGAAACGTGAGAAACGATTGGGCAAAGATGAGCGGGATCATCCCGGCCATGTTGACCAGCAAGGGCAGCGTGCCCTTAACCGGCATGGCTTGACGGTGACCGATACGCCGGCCCGGATACATCACGGGGACATTTCGCCTCCCCTGCTGCACGACGACAATCACGAAAACCGTGACCACGATCAAGGCCACGTAAAAGGCCACCAGAAAGACCCGGTGCTGCTGATCCGCCAGAAGCCGCCCGAAGTTGGTCGGGATGCGCGCCACGATGCCGGCGAAGATGATCAGGGAGAGCCCCTGGTTGCGCACGCCGTACTCCGAGATGAGCTCCCCCAGCCAAATAGCAAACATGGTGCCGGCCGTCATGGTCAGGAGCATGGTGATCGTGGGCAGCAGATCGGCTCCCGTGAAGCCGAAATGCTTGACGATCGGAGTCCCTCCCGCCAGGCTCTGGAAGAGCCGCACCTGACCGATCGCCTGAAGGGCGGCCAGAGGCACAGCCAGGTAATAGGTCCAGCGCTCCATCCATTTGCGCCCTTCCTGCGGATCCTCTCTCATCCGCGCCTCCCAGGCAGGAATGATCGGGATGAGGAGCTGCAGGATGATCTGCGCGGTAATGTAGGGATACACCCCCATGGCCAGCACAGAGAAGCTCGAGACCGTGCCCCCCGAGAGCAAGTCCAGGATGTTCACCAGCGTGCTACTGGCTCCCCCGCCAGCAAAGATTTGCGCCAGGGCTTGCCGATCGACTCCCGGGACTGGAACGTGAGAGGCCAGACGATAGATAACCAGCAGTCCCAGCGTGATCAGCAGGCGATTGCGCAGGTCGTGAGCCGTCCAGAGGTGACGCAAGGCAGAGCGGCGCATGGAATTAGGCTCCTAGAGCTCTTCTTGACTCTCGGGGGCGATGATCTCGACCGTCCCCCCCGCCGCCTCCAGCTTGGCCCGCGCGGAGGCCGAGATCCGCTGAACCTGCACCTTGAGCGCGCCTTTGACCTCTCCCCGCCCCAAGATCACCACCGGCTTGTTTACATCCTTCACCAAACCCAGCCCGACCAGGCTCTGGGGTGTGACCAGGAATCCCGACGGGACCTCCTCAAGCGCTTCGAGATTGATCTCGCTGTACTCTACCCGCTGCAGGGGGGTGAAACCCCGCTTGAAAGGCAGTCTGCGGAAGAAAGGAAGGTTCCCGCCCTGGAAGTAGACTGAGGGACCCCCTCCCTGGCGCGCCCCCTGGCCTTTCGTTCCCCGGCCGGCGGTCTTGCCCTGGCCTGCGGCGATCCCGCGGCCGACCCGCTTGCGACGATGAGTGGCTCCCGGTTTCGCCTTGAGCTCGTGCTGCTTCATTCCATCTTCTCCTGGGCCACCTCGCCGGAAGTTGGTTCCACCTCGACCAGATGAGAGACCGTCTTAACCATCCCGCGCACTTGCGGGTTGTCCGCGAGCTGGACGGCCTGCAGGCGGCGGCGCAACCCGAGGGCCCACAGGGTGGCCTTATGCCGCGGCGAGCTTCCGATCGGGCTCCTCCTGAGAACGATCCGGAGCCAGCGGGTCGACGGCTTCTTCCCCTTCTTGGCACGCTCAGGCCGGCCCACGTTTCCTCCGCTCCCAGAATGGCTTCATCGCCTCGACGTCCTTGCCGCGAATCTCGGCCAGCCGGGCAGGGTCCACCAGCTGGTCCAAGGCATCCATCGTGGCGTGGACCACGTTCAGGACATTGGCCGATCCGAGGGATTTGGTGAGGATGTCACGAACGCCCGCGGCTTCCACCACGGCCCGTACCCCGCCCGCTGCGATCACCCCGGTTCCCGGGGAAGCGGGTTTGAGCAGGACTTTCGCTCCCCCGCACTTGCCAATCACCTCATGGGGGATTGTCGCGTGGGCCAGCGGGATGAGGTGCATGCCCCTCCGGGCCCGATCGGTCCCCTTGCGGATCGCATCGGGCACCGCGCGGCTCTTCCCCACTCCAATGCCGACCCGTCCCCGGTTGTCCCCGACCACCACTACCGTGCGGAAGGAGAAATGGCGTCCCCCCTTGACCACCTTGGCGACGCGCGAAATGTCGATGACGCGCTCGTCAAGTTCCTCGGCTCCTTCCCTCAGGCTATCGGCCCTTTCCTCTTGTGCCATGCCTCACTCCCGCTTCAGAATTCCAGACCCGATGAGCGGGCCGCCTCCGCCAGCGCTCGCACGCGGCCGTGATAGCGATACCCGCCACGATCGAAAACGACCTTTGAGATCCCCCGAGCGTGGGCGCGCGTGGCGATCAGCTTGCCCACCTCGCGGGCCTGGTCCGTCTTGTTCATTTTTTCCAGGGCTGTCCCCAGTTCGCGATCCAGGCTGGACGCAGCCACGAGGGTTTTTCCGCTGAGGTCGTCGATGACCTGGGCGTAGATATGTGCCAAGCTGCGAAAGACGCTCAGCCGGGGCCGGACTTGGGTGCCGGAAAGATGCCGGCGCACATGCACATGTCTGCGCTTGCGCGCATCACGTCTGCTTTTGGTCGCCATAGGGCCCGCCTATTTCGTGACTGTCGCCTTCCCGGCCTTGCCCGCCTTGTGGCGCACCCGCTCGCCGACGTAACGGATGCCCTTACCCTTGTAGGGTTCGGGGGGTCGGATCCTGCGCAAGTCGGCCGCGACCTGCCCCACCCGCTCCTTGTCGTATCCGCTCACCCCGATAATCCGCGTCTTTTCATCCACCGAGAAAACGATGCCCTCCGGAGGATCCACCGTCACGGAGTGAGAAAAGCCCACGGACAGGACCAGGCTTTTCCCGTTGATTTCAGCACGATAGCCGACGCCCTCCACCTGCAGCTGCCGGCTGAAGCCCTTGCTGACCCCCAACACCATGTTCTGGACGAGGGCGCGGGACATCCCGTGGAAAGCCCGGGTGCGGCGGTCCTCCGACTGGCGCTGAACCTGGACCTCGTCGCCCTGGCGGGTGAAGGAGACCCCCACGGGAAAAAGACGGATCATCTCGCCCCTGGGTCCCTTCACCTGGACGCGATTGCCTTGCACTTCGACTTGCACGCCAGCCGGGATCTTGACCGGCATCCTTCCAATTCGCGACACGTCGACCTCCCGCAGGGTCCTTCCAGCTACCACACCTTGCAGATCACCTCTCCGCCCACGCCCAGTTTCCGGGCGCGTGTCCCCGTCATGACGCCCTTGGGGGTGGAGACGATGGTAACCCCCATGCCCGACAAGACTCTGGGGATTTCCAGCCTACCCGCATACACCCGCCGTCCTGGCCGGCTGATGCGCTTCAGCCCGGTGATCACCGGTCTCCGCTCGCGGCGCTCCCCGACGTATTTCAGGTAAATCCGGAGCGTGGACTGGGGTTTCCCCTCTTCCGTGACGACCTCGAAGCGATTGATATATCCCTCTTCCTTGAGGATTTCCGCCAAGGCGGCCTTCATCCGAGAGGAGGGCAGGCCCACCGCGGAATGCCCCGCCAGGAGGCCGTTGCGGATGCGGGTGAGCATATCGGCGATTGGATCAACCACAGTCATCAGAGTTCTCTCCTTGCGGCGATGGAGACCAGCTTGCGCCTACCAGGAGGCCTTCATGACCCCGGGCAGCTTGCCAGCCAGGGCCTGCTCCCGGAAACAGATGCGGCAGAGTTGAAACTTGCGGATGTAGCCTCGCGGCCGGCCGCAAATCTTGCAGCGATTTCGGACGCGAACGGGATATTTCCGCCGGGTTTCACGGATGATGATGGACTTTTTGGCCATGATTCAATCGCCTCTTCGAAAGGGCATGCCCAGAAGCTGAAGCAGACGGCGGCCTTCCTCGTCGGTGCGGGCAGTGGTCACGATAATCACCTCGAAGCCCCGGATTTTGTCGATCTTGTCATAGTTGATTTCCGGGAACACCAGCTGTTCCCGGAGGCCGAGGGTGTAGTTCCCTCGCCCATCAAAGCTGTCGGGAGAAACTCCCCGAAAGTCGCGTACCCGCGGCAGGGCGACATTCATGAGCCGATCCAGGAAGGACCACATCCGTTCGCCGCGCAAGGTCACGGCCACCCCGATCGCGCGCCCTTCCCGCAACTTGAAATTGGCGATGCTCTTGCGCGCCTTGGTCACGATCGGCTTCTGCCCGGTGATGGTGGCGACATCCTGAACCGTGGCCTCCAGGGCCTTGGGGTTATCCAGCGCCTCGCCCAGGCCGACGTTCACGATGACCTTCCTCACCTGGGGCACCTGCATCGGGTTCCCATACGAGAAGTCGCGTCGCAAGGTCGGGGCGACTTCCGCTCGGTAGCGTTCCAACATGTAATGGGCCATCGACATCCCTTTCCTGGGCCGCTACGCGTCCATCACCGCCTGACAGTGCTTGCAGACGCGCACCCAGACCTCTCCTTGCTTCTGACGGCCGATGCGAGTGGTCTCCCCGCACTTGGGGCACACCAGCAAGACGGCCGAGGCGTGAAACGCGGCCGGAAACTCCACCACTCCGGGGGTCAAGGCACTGCCCTGGGTCTGGACCTGACGCTTGTGCTTCTTCCGCAGGTTAATGCCCTCCACCACCAGGCGCTCCTCGCGCGGGAGGACGTGCAGGACTTGGCCTCTCTTCCCGCGATCTTTCCCGCGGATCACTTCCACCGTATCACCCTTCTTGATCCTCACGGTCTGCTCCTGATTCCCCCCTCTGCTTTCCGCTTGCACGCCGCTCCCTTCCCGCCTTGCGCCCGACCCGGCGGCTAGAGCACCTCGGGGGCCAGCGAAACAATCTTCATGAACCCTTTTTCGCGGAGCTCCCGGGCCACCGGGCCGAAAATCCGTGTCCCTCGGGGGTTCTCCCCCTCGGTATCCAGGATCACCGCCGCGTTGTCGTCAAAGCGAATGTACGACCCGTCCTCGCGCCGGTATTCTTTTGCCGTGCGCACAATGACGGCCTTGACGATCTCGCTCTTCTTCACCGTGCCCTGCGGGGTGGCGGACTTGACCGTGGCCACTACCACGTCGCCCACCCTGCCGGTCTTCCTGCGCGAACCGCCCTGGATATGAATGACCAACAATTCCCGCGCTCCCGTATTGTCGGCAACGGTCAGCCGGGTTTCCTGCTGGATCATGCCGCACCTCCGGCTTCCTCTCCGCCGGCGGGAACCGCGATAACGGTCCCGTGTTGGAGAATCGTCTCGACCACCCACCGCTTCCGTTTCGAAAGTGGGCGACTCTCCACCAGCTTAACCCGATCTCCCGGCTGGCAGTTCAGCCCGTCCTGGGCCACCAGTTTCACGCTGCGGTGAACCACCTTGCCGTACAATCGGTGACGCACCGTGCGGTCCACTCGCACGACCACCGTCTGCGTCATCTTGTTGCTCACGACTGTCCCAATGATGCGCCGTCGATCGTTCATGATGCCTTTTCCTCGCCCTGGGCCGCCCGTTCGCGTTCTCGCAGAATGGTCGCAATGCGGGCCACATCCCGGCGCACAAGCTTCAGCCTGGTGAAATCAGTCAGCTGCCCTAGAGTAAACTGGAAGCGCAGCTTCATGAGCTCCTCGCGCGTCGCGTCCAGTCGCGCATGAAGCTCAGTGTCGCTCAGGGAGTGCAGCTCGCTCGCCTTCACTCCGCCTCCTCCGCCCGCGTCGGCCCGAGTCGCGAGATAGACTTGGTCCTCAGGCCCAGCTTGTACGCGGCCAAGCGCAGAGCGTCCATGGCGGCCTCCTCGGGCAGGCCCCCGATCTCGAAAAGGATGCGTCCCGGTTTGACCACCGCAACCCAGTGGTCCACTGCCCCTTTGCCTTTGCCCATGCGGGTTTCGGCCGCCTTGCGGGTAACCGGCTTATCGGGGAAGATGCGGATCCAGATCTTCCCGCGCCGCTTCATGGAGTGCACCAGGGCGCGGCGGGCGGCCTCAATTTGACGCTGGGTCATCCATCCGGGCTCCAGGACCTGCAACCCGAACTCCCCAAAGGAGAGCTCGGTGCCCCGGGTTTCATGCCCTTTCATCCGCCCGCGCATTTGTTTGCGCCACTTGACACGCTTCGGCATCAACATCGCATCACCTCAAGGGCTCCTGCGCGCCCCCACCTCACTCGCTGACGTACGCTCCGTCGGTCGTCTGCGCGGATGCCTCTTCCCCCTCGGCCCGGACCTCTCCCCGGTAGACCCAGACCTTCACCCCAATGCGGCCGAAGGTGGTCCGGGCCTCGGCGCGGGCAAAATCAATGTCCGCCCTTAGCCACTGCAAGGGAACTCGGCCTTCCCTCAACCACTCCGTCCGCTTCATTTCGCTTCCCGAAAGGCGGCCGGCGCACATGATCTTGATTCCCTTGGCGCCCTGACGCATGGCCTGGGCGATGGCTCGCTTCATGGCCCGGCTGTGCCCGATCCGGCGTTCCAGCTGGTGAGCCACGTTGTCTGCCACCAGGGTCGCTTCCAGATCGGGTTGGGCAATCTCTTGAACCTTCAGATCCACCTTGCAGCCGGTCAAGCTCTCCAGATGCTGACGCAGCTCCTTGACCGAGGCGCCCTTTCGCCCAATGAAGATCCCAGGCTTTGCCGTCCAGACGAAGATGCGAACCAGGTTGTGATTCCGTTCAATCTCCACCCGGGAGATGGCCGAACTGGAGGCGTCCCTCATGATCAGGTTGCGGATCGCCCTGTCCTGGTGGACCTGGGCGGCGTAGTCCTTGCCAGCGGCAAACCAGCGGCTTTCCCAAGTCTTGTTGATCCCCAGTCGGAATCCGATCGGATTGACCTTTCGCCCCATATCTTCTCCTGGCCGTCGTCAAGGGCTGCTCTCGCAGCCCGCTCTCCGACGCACGCTGCCCTATTTCTCTCCCGTCTCGCCCAACACGATGGTGACATGCGACGAACGCCGCAGGATCGGCTTAAAGCGGCCGCGGGCACCAAAACGCCGCCACTTACGGGTCGGGCCCTCATCGGCGTAGATCTGGGTGATGACCAGGTCCTCGCGCCGCATGCCCACATTCTCCTCGGCATTGGCGATGGCCGAACGCAAGAGCTTGGCAAGGTCGCGGGCGGCGGCTTGAGGCATGTTCTGCAGCATGGCCAAGGCGGGCGCCGCAGGCTTTCCGCGCATTAGTTGAATCACCCGACGCATCTTCTGGGCGGATGAGGGAGCGTATCTCAATTTCGCACGAACCTCATCCACCGCTTTCCTCCTTGACGGGGGCCACCGTCGTGGTCGCTTGCTTGGTCACGTGACCCCGGAATGTCCGCGTCGGAGCGAACTCTCCCAGGCGATGCCCCACCATGTTCTCGGTAATGTAGATGGGAACGTGGCGGCGCCCGTCGTGAACCGCGACGGTATGTCCCACCATCTGGG
Organism: Anaerolineales bacterium; assembly: GCA_049516595.1. Classification (GTDB taxonomy): domain Bacteria; phylum Chloroflexota; class Anaerolineae; order Anaerolineales; family RBG-16-64-43; genus JBEKHT01. Next base: position 2,224 of record JBEKSY010000030.1, on the reverse strand, counting down.
GGAAAATCGTGCTGGCTCGACTCCAGGTGCGGATCACCTTCTTATCGCCGCGCTGGTTCATGGCCTCGATTTTCCGCAGCAGCTTCGGCTCCACATACGGACCTTTCTTTAGAGATCGTGACATCGATTGCCTCCGAACCCAAGCCTCCGTCGCCCTCGGCTTGGCGCTGTGCTACTTGCGCTTGGCCGTTCGCCGCCGCACGATGTACCGGTCGGTCCTCTTTTTGTTGCGCGTCCGTTTGCCCAGGGTGGGCTTGCCCCAAGGACTCTTCGGGCCGGGCAGGCCGATCGGCTGCCGTCCTTCCCCGCCCCCATGCGGGTGGTCGCGGGGCGACATGGCAGAGCCGCGCACGGTGGGCCGGATGCCCCGGTGCCGGTTGCTGCCCGCCTTGCCCCGCTTGATGTTCCGCTGATCCGGGTTGCCAACCACGCCAATGGTCGCGTAACAGGTCAGGCGCACCAAGCGCACCTCCCCGGAAGGCAGCCGAACCTGAGCGTATTCCCCTTCCTTCGACAGGAGCTGAGCCGCGGTCCCGGCCGAGCGCACCAGCTGGCCGCCTCGCCCGCGGCTGAGCTCCACGTTGTGGATGAGCGTTCCCACCGGGATCTGGGAGATGGGCAAGGCGTTCCCTGGGCGGATCTCCGCCTGAGGCCCCGACATGAGCGTATCCCCCACTTTCACCTCGAGCGGCGCCAAGATGTAGCGCTTCTCGCCGTCCGAGTAGGTGAGCAGGGCAATCCGGGCGCTCCGGTTGGGATCATACTGAACGGAAGTGACGCGAGCCGGAATGCCACGCTTCTCGCGCTTGAAGTCCAGCAAGCGGATGTGTCGCCTCTCCCCGCCTCCTTGGTGGCGGACGGTCACCCGACCGTAGGCGTTACGGCCCCCCTGCCGCCTGCGGTGGATCAGCAGGGAGCGCTCTGGCTTGGCGCTGGTGATCTCCTCAAAGGTCGGCCCCACCTTGCCTCTTCGGCCGGGGGATGTGGGTTTGAACGTTCGAACCGGCATTGCCTTAGCCCTTTACGCCTTCAAAGATTGGGATAGTGCCCTTGGACAAAGTCACGAACGCTTTCTTGTAGGCCGGCCGGCGGGTTCGCACCTGCCGGTTGCGCAGCGAGCGCGTCCGCTTGGGCGCGGTCACCAGGACGTTGACCTGGGCCACCTCCACGTTTTCGAACAGGGTTTCCACGGCCTCCTTGACCTGGGCGCGCGTGGAATGGAGCGCCACTTCAAACACATACTGGTGATACTTGGCCGCCAGGCGGGTGGTCTTCTCGGTGATGATCGGGCGTCGCAACACCTCGTAGATCGACGTCATGCCTCCCTCCCCGGGTTCAGCCAGGCATCAATGACCTTCAACGCATCCTCCGGCAGAACCACCTTGCGGTAGTTGAAGAGGTCGTGAAGGTTGAGGTAGCTGGCCCTCAGCGTCTTCACTTCCGGCAGGTTGCGCGCGGAGAGTTCGATGTTCTCGTTCGCCTCGTGCAGGAGCACCAGAGCATCTTCGGTGCCTGCTATCGCGCGCAAGGTCGTCACCATTTCCTTGGTGCTCGGCTGGGAGAAAGCCAGGCGGTCAACCACCACAATTTCGGCATCGGCAGCCTTGGCCGACAGCGCCGACCTCAATGCTGCTTGGCGCATCTTTTTGGGCATGTTCAGGGTATAGTCGCGTGGCACGGGGGTGTGCACCTTTCCGCCACCGCGCCACTGAGGCGCGCGAATGGAGCCCTGGCGGGCGCGCCCGGTGCCCTTTTGCTTCCAGGGCTTTCGCCCACCGCCGCTCACTTCACCTCGTCCCTTGGTCTTGTGGGTCCCCAGGCGAGCATTGGCCAGCTGGCGAACCAAGGCCTGATGCATCAGGTCGGCCCGGATGGGAGCCTCAAAGATCGCTGGAGGCAACTCGATCCTGCCCACCTTCTCGCCCTTCATGTTGACCATGTCGATCTTCATTCCCGTCGCTCCACTTGCCGTTGCTCGCGCCCAGAAGCGTCCCCGCTACTGCTTGCGGGCCTCCTGGATGGAAACAATGGATCCGCGCGGACCCGGGACGCTGCCCTCGACTCCGAGCAGGTTGCGTTCGCCATCGACCACGGCTACCCGCAGCGATTGGCTGGTCACCTGCCCGGCGCCCATGTGCCCGGCCATGCGTTTTCCTTTATAGACGCGTCCGGGGGTGGTCGTCGACCCGACCGCCCCGGGGGCCCGTAGTCGGTCCGATTGACC
>JBEKSY010000029.1:0-44661 GCA_049516595.1 Anaerolineales bacterium | reverse complement strand
AGAGGACCGCCACGGGGTCTGGGCCGGGGCCGGAGCCAACTCCCGAGTCGCCCAGAGGGCGCGGGTCGGTCGGCCTTTATCAGGCAGGTTGTGCTGGAAAGCCCACCGTGAGCGGGAGGCTGCCCCATCTCTTCCGGGGATTCTCCATTTCCTGGTGGGAGACCAACCCGAAGAAGCTCCTGCGGCGTTCGACAGAGTATCAGGCGGGTTCCTCAATAGGGACACGCGAAGCCCTGTCGGGGGCATCTCTTGGGGGTTCACCACGTATAATTCCAGGTTAGGCAAAGGAGGCCGATTCGCCGGCAGAGGGGAGGTCGTTTGCCAGATGCAGGTTTACGGACCCGGGTTATTCTGGTGCGCCCTGGCGCTTTCATGGCCGGTCTTCCAGTCGCTGGGCAGCGACGTCATCTGGCCGCGAGCCATGCCCTCATGGCTGGAACGGCTGCATCTGGGTTCCTGGTTGCGAAGCGTGGGACTTCCTTACTTGGCCCTGCTCAGCGGAGCCGTATCGGTTCGAGATTACGGATTGAACCTGGGAGGAACGTTTTCACGGGCAGCTCATGTCTTGCTGGCATTGCTCCTTGGATTGATTCTCGCGTTGAGCTCGGTTCGATTCGCGGCTGACGGAGAAGGGCTCACGGTCCTCGAAGAGCCGAGATGGGCTTTGTACCGGGCCTTGGGCTGGGCTTGGGGTGGATCTCTGGGACTGGCGCTAGCCGTGGCGATTGCGGGTGCTCTTCTGGAGCGGCTGCTGGACCGGATGGGGAGACAGGGCTCCCTCCAGGTTACCTCGCAGGATCGGGGCTGGCTGATTCGCGTGATCTACTCGAACGCCCTGTTCGGGCTGACCACGAGCTTCTGGCTGCTGTTGCTCGGCCGCACTGTGAATGAGGCCTTGCAGAGGACCAAGGGCTTCCGTCAGGTTGCAAGGACCGGACAGGATCTGCCGAGATCCTAGGCACCCTGGGTATCGCGTCTCCCTGTGCGGATCCACTCTTGGGCTAGGAAGGTGAAGGATGCCCACGGCGGCACAGATCTACTACACGGTGTCGGCCCCCTCCTTCGACTTGCGCCGGAAAGGGCCGCCCCTAATCCTGCTCCATGGAGCGGGAGGCACCCACCTTTATTGGCCGCCGCAGGTGCGACATTTGAAGGGGGCACAGATCTACGCGATCGACCTGCCCGGGCATGGCCAATCGGAAGGTGTCGGGCGGCAAAGCGTTTCGGCCTACGCCGAGGCCGTGGTCGACTGGATGGGGGAGTGTGGCCTCGAGCAGGCGGTTCTGGCTGGGAGTTCCATGGGAGGAGCGATTGCCCTCTGGATCGCGCTGACCAAACCGGAGTGGGTAGCGGGTCTGGTGCTGGTCGGGTCGGGGGCGCGCCTGCGGGTCTCCGAGGAAATCCTGGAGGGGACTCGTCAGCAGGGCACCTTCCAGCGGACGGTAGACCAAATCATCAGCTGGTCTTACTCAATAGAGGCCCCAAAAAGCCTAAAGCAACCAGCCGCTCAGAGGATGAAGCAGACTCGCTTCACCGTTCTGCATGGAGACTTTCTGGCCTGCAATGGGTTTGACGTGATGTCCGATCTGGAGAAGATCCGGACGCCGGCTCTCATCATATGCGGGCAGGAGGATCGCATGACTCCGATGAAATACAGTCGGTTCCTGGCTGAAAAGCTGGCGGACGCGGAACTGATCGAGGTCCCCCGAGCAGGGCACATGGTGATGCTGGAGCAGCCAATCCTTGTGGCGGAGGCGATCAGCGCGTTTCTGCGTAATCGATGGGGGGGGATTCCGGACACGTTTTGAGCGCGGGGGCCCGCTTCGGGATTCTATCCGCCCTGGGCCAGCCTCCACCCGCGGGACAGGAGGCCCTCGGGTGCGTCCGGCAGGGGGCCAGATCCCGCGATTGCGACCCGGAAAAAGAGAGCACCAGGTCCGATCCCCGACCGGGACAACCAAGATGCCGCATGGGCAATCATCCTTTTTTGGCATTTACATAAATGTCCCTCCCGAGTTCGTGTTTGACTACCTAGCCGATGCTCGGAACATGGGGGAGTGGTCCCCGGGAACCGACAAGGTCGAATTGGCCTCCGCCGGTGCAATCGGGTTAGGGACCCGGTTTCGTCTGTGCTGGGAGAGAGGCGTCGGAAAGGGGAGCTTCCACGAGGTAGTTATCACCAAACACCAGCGTCCTTCGCATCTGGTTTTTGTCCTCCGGGACGAGTACTTTGAGGAGATTACCCAGGAGTTCTCCTTCAAGCTCCTGGAAGGAGGGACGCTGGTGGAGCGCCGCGTGTCCACCCCGATGACACTCACCCACGCCCTCTTGGCCCGACTCTTGATCGGGCCGTTGGTCAGACCGCTCTACGAGAACTCTCTGCGTTTGCTCAAACAGACTGTGGAGGCAAGAGCACGGCAGGGCAAGCGCGGGCTGCACTAGGAGGGGCTCCCGGCTCACCTCCGGAGGGCTGCATCCAAGGCGGGCAGGAGCGCTTGAAAAGCTTGGGCTCGATGGCTGATCTGGTTCTTCTGCTCCAACCGGAGTTGCGCCAGCGTTCGGTTTCCTCCATGGATTTGGAAGATCGGGTCGTAGCCGAACCCGGATGTCCCACGAGGAACCGGGACGATCTCACCCGAGCACGTCCCCTGTGCGATCACGGGTTCTCGACCCGGCTCTACAAGCGCAATCACGCAGTGGAATCTGGCGGTCCAAGGCCGCGGGAAGCGACGCAACTGTTGCAGAAGATACCCCCTTCGGCGCTGATCGTCGGCATTGGGTCCCGCGTACCGCGAAGAGCGAATCCCGGGCTCCCCCCCGAGGAGATCCACCTCCAGTCCGCTGTCGTCTGCCAGGGTGAGCAAACCCGAGGCCGAAGCGAAGGCGAGTGCCTTGTTGGTGGCGTTTTCCTCGTAATTCTCTCCATCCTCTTGCACCACCAGGTTCAGACCGAGCCGGTCCGGACGGCGGAGGCTTGCGGGAAGGCCCGCGAACAGACTCCGATACTCGCGTAATTTTCCTGAATTTGTCGTTGCAATCAGAAGATCTCGCTTCATCGAGCCCCTGAGAATGTCCACGGGTTCTGCCCGCGGGAGGAAGAATGGAAGTTCGTCACCTGAGCGCGCGAGGGCCTCGAGGGTCCATGATCCCTTTTCCTGACGAATCGATCGCTGATTTCGGTGATAGAATGCGCACCGCCTCCCTCCTGCCGGCAACAACGCCCCGGGGACCAAATCGTCTCCAATTGATCTGAGGCCAGATACGACTCCCGAATGAGAAACTGGCGATTATGGCTTGGGGTACTGATCAGCGTCGGACTTCTCTACTTCCCCCTGCGAAGCCTGAGATTTGACCAGGTCTGGCAAGTCCTGAAAGGCGCAGCCTACATCTGGCTCCTTCCCGCAGTGGCTGTGTACTTCGTGGCCGTAGCGGTTCGGACATGGCGGTGGCACTATCTTCTCCGGCCCCTGAAATCCGTTTCCCCGGTCAAGCTGTTTCCAATTGTAACCATTGGTTATATGGGGAACAACATATACCCTGCCCGGGCGGGCGAAGTGCTGAGGGCCTATGTTCTCAGAAGGAACTTCTCTGTGCCGATCAGCGCATCGCTGGCCACGATCCTCGTCGAGAGAGTCTTCGATGGGGTAGTGATGCTGATGTTTGTGTTTGTCAACCTTCCTGAACTGGCTGGAGTGACTGGCAACTCGGGTTTGGCCGGGAGCATCCGCGACGTGGCTCTGCTCGGCGCGGCCGCATTCTTCGGGGCCCTGCTCATTTTCCTTTTGGCGGCCATGTATCCCGCCACCACAGCCCGGGTCCTGCGCGCTCTCCTGCAGAAAGCCCTGCCACGCCGGTGGAGGGAGCCGGTGGAGCCCCTGGTGGAAAAGTTCCTGGCTGGCTTCGCTTCCTTGCGGTCGCCTCGTGAGGCCTTGGGGATCTTTGTTACATCGGTGATTATCTGGCTATTGGAAACGAGCAAATACTACCTCGTAATGCAGGCCTTTAGTTTCCGGGTCAGCTTCTTCGCCCTAATGTTGATGAACGGGGTGGTGAACCTAGCAACAACTCTTCCTTCCGCCCCGGGTTACCTGGGGACCTTCGATACTCCGGGAATCGCGGTCCTCGAGGCTTTTGGGGTTCCCTCCGCCCCGGCGGCCGGGTACACCCTGGTCCTGCACGCGGCGCTCTGGCTTCCGATCACGGCCTTGGGGGCTTGGTTCATGACGCGCCAAAGCCTGAGTTGGGGAAAGGTCAGGAAGGAAGCAGACGAAGAAAGTGTGGCGGCACCGTCCCCCGGCGGCACCGAGCTTACGATCAAGAACGGAGACGGCTGAGGCCGGGGCGCCGCAATGAGGAGGGGAAGCGGGATCCCTGGAGCGCAAGGATTGCCCGGCTGCCTTGAGGGGTCGGCCTCTTCTCGATCATCCTCGATCCCGGAGTCATCGCCTTCATCGGCCATGGAGGAAGAACAGGCTCGGGACATGCGATCATTCCTTGTGAGCAAGCCCGGTCGAGGTGGCCAGGAACTGGCCGAGCGGGGATAGGCCCGATTTGGGTCAGGGGGAGCCTGGGGGCGAGTTCCCCCTCCGCTTTCCGACTGGTCTTGACTGCGGGGAGGTAAAAAAGCCACCGCTCAGGGCGTTTTGACCTCCGCGGGGTCGACTTCGCCCAAACCCGGATGGCCAGGCGGAAAGGTGACAGCCAGTTTGTGATTGAGATCAGCGGGCCTGGCACGCGGGTCGGGCAGCTTGAGGGGGGTCAGGCCGGGAGAGGACCGCTCGAGGGTGTCCTCCGGCGAGAGCGGCCTCCAGGAGGAGAGCGATCATCGCCTCGACCTCTCGCCGCCCTCGGCCGGTTTCTCTCTAGGCCAGAATCCGGATGATATAATCCTCACAATGGAAGGCCGATCCGGGTGGGGTCGCGCGCTGGACAAGACGAGGCGATCCGCTTTCGGCCGCGTGGTTTCGCTTCTAGGGGGCAGCGAAATCAGCTCTGCCACCTGGGACGAGGTGGAAGAGCTGCTCCTTCGGGCAGACCTGGGCCCCCATCTGGCGCAGGTAATCAGCACGCAATTGAAAAAGGCGGTCCAGGAGGATGGGCTGCTCCGCCGGGAGGATCTGCGCCGGAGCCTCCAGGACCTCCTGCTGCAGTGGGTTCCTCGATCGAGCGACTGGGAACCTTCCGCAATTCCCACGATTCTTCTATTTGTCGGTGCCAACGGTTCAGGCAAGACCACCTCGATGGCGAAAGTCGCTTGGCATTGGAAGCAGAAGGGGAAGAAAGTGCTTCTGGCGGCTGCCGACACCTACCGGGCAGCGGCAAGGGATCAACTGGAGGAATGGGCGGAAAGGGTCGGGGTAGAGGTGATCTCCGGGCGTCCGGGCAGCGATCCCGCGGCTGTAGCGCATGATGCGGCGGCTGCGGCCTTGGCGCGAGGCGTGGATGTTCTCCTGGTTGACACTGCCGGTCGACTGCACACCCGCTACAATCTGATGGAAGAACTGAAGAAGATTGGTCGGGTTCTGGGCAAGGTTGTGCCGGGCGCCCCGCATGAGACTTGGCTGGTCCTGGACGCCACCACAGGGCAGAATGGGCTGGCGCAAGCTCACGCATTTCAGGAGGCCGTCGGCGTTTCGGGCGCCATCCTGGCCAAGTTGGACGGTTCCGCTCGCGGCGGTGTCGCCTTCGCTATCCAGTCCGAATTGAGAATTCCGATTCGGTATGTCGGTCTGGGAGAAGGACTGGAGGACCTCCGGCAATTCGACCCCCAATTGTTTGTGCAGGGGCTTCTCGAGCCACTGGTCGCTGAGTGAGTTCGAGCGCAGGCCCGTTTCCCCTACGATTCAAGCGGATTTAGCCCTGTAGCGCGTCCTCCGACAAGGAGGAAACGTGGAAAGTGGGCTGGGGCTTTTGGACGATGAGTTGGGAAATGTGGGGGACGAGGAGTTGAGTAGCAGGGAGCTGGCCGTTGCACCGGGTACTCGTCGCGAGACTATCGCGCATGCGGTCGCGACGTTTGTCATCGCTAAGTCGAGTGAGGGAACGGCGCGCAGCACGTGCCAGTTGTATGGCAAACGGTTGACGACTCTGACCAAGTTCATGCGCAGCGCGGGCATCACGGCCATGGACGAGTTGACGCCCGATCACCTGCGCGCCTTCATCGCATGGTTGCGTGAGACAGGCAAGCACAACGAAGGCGGGGTCCATCAGTTCTACCGCACGATGCGCACCTGGCTGAAGTGGTACTGGGACCAGTATGACATCGAAGAGCGCAACCCCATCGACAAGGTCAAAGCGCCGCCGCTGCCCGAGAAGTTGTTACCGCCCGTGGAGTTGGACACGGTGCAAGCCCTGCTGCGGGCCAACGAGCAGATCCCCAACGAGGCCAGACGAGCCAGAAACAAGGCTGTTCTACTGACCCTACTGGATAGTGGCGTACGGGCGGGGGAGTTGTGCGGGTTCGACATGGGCGATCTGGACGAGGCCACGGGCACGCTGACAGTGCGACGGTCCAAGACCAAGAAGGCGCGTCAAGTCTTCCTGAGCCAGAAGGCCAGTCGGGCCGTGCGAGCGTGGCTGCGGCACCACCCCTTGAAGGCACAGGCGTTGTTCTGCAGCTTGCCCTACGGCCAGCGACTGAGTTACAGCGGCCTTCGTCGTATCATCGAACGACTGGCCTGGCGCGCCAAGGTTCCGGCTCCACCGATCCATTCGTTTCGTCGCGCGATGGCGACCGAGTTCTTGCGCGACGGTGGGAGCGTGGTTGACTTGCAGCGGCTCCTCGGGCATGCCGGACTTGGGTTGATCCTGCGCTATGCCTCTCGCACCACCGACGACCTGCGCGCCTCGCATCACGCGCACAGCCCCGGCGATAAGGTGTGAGTGGCACAGCTGCATCACTGCACCTGCTCTATATATGTAGGCCGCCGCCACCACGGGGCGGCCTCTCGCTGTCATCCCCCCCGGTGGCAGGTGGGCCCCGTACGCTCGCATGATCCAGTAGGCTCATGTTCATGAAGTCTGACGCTGCGATGATGCGATTTTGGCACGCCGTGTGTGTGGTTGGCGGCGGTTGTAAGTCGGGCGGTGAGTGCGGAGTTGAGAGGGTGCGATTTTGCCGAGTGCCCGTTTTGCATGAGAGTAGGCGATTTGCCGCCGTGTGCTGGGCGCATAGAATTGATGCGACTGCCAGCGGGGGTTGGATCATCGAGGGGAGGGTTGCCATGTCGGGGATTCCGCAGCTTGACGAGACAGAGTTGAGCTTGTTCATTCAGGCGGGGCTGGGAGTGGTCGCGCTGGCGACGGCGATTGCCGCAGGGGTGTCGGCGAAAGAGGCCGCACACTCAGCCCGTGAGACACACCGCAGCACGCAGGCCCAGCTGCTTAGCGGCTTGCTGGACGACTACGCTTCCCAGGACATGCAAGACGCCATCAATCTTCTTCGCCGATGGCGAGAGAAGCACGGTGAGACGTTTGCCCAGGACTTCGGCAAGCTGCACGGGAGGCCCGTGAGGATCGGGCGCGCCCTTGACCATGCCCGAAGAAGGGTTGCGCACTACTTCGAGAAGGTGTGCGAACTATACAACCGTCATTTCATTGACGCCGATGTGCTTGAAGCCGCGGCGGGCCGGGACCAGGCCGGGATACACCTGGACCTGATCGAGCCGATGGAGGCCGTCATCAGGGCCGACTACGACCGCACCTCGTTCCAGACCCTTCGGCACCACTACGACATGCCCTCCAAATAAGGCAACCTACGGGCACCCCCGGCAAGGCCGGGCGGTGCGAAAGCCCCGTCAACGGCCCTCTTGGCGATTTCGCGTGCCGATGTTGCAGGTTCTGTGCGATGTGGTTTTTTTGGATGCCACAGGTCTAGAATAGAGGGTGTCGCTACCAAACCACCTAGCCAGTACATGGAGCGACTGCTATGTACCTCATGTACGTGGACAGTAGCGGGGATCCAGGGCTTGCCAATTCTCCCACGAGGTACTTCGCCCTCTCTGGTCTCGTCGTGCACGAACTCCGATGGCAAACGTACCTCGATCAGGTCACCGCCTTCAGGCGAAGGATGAGAGGCGCGTTTGGTCTGAAACCGAGTGAGGAAATCCATGCTGCGGCAATGATGACTGCCCCGAAAGAGTTGGTCCGCATTCCTAGGTACAACCGCCTCACCATTTTGCGAATGTTCGCCGACGAGCTTGCAAGCATGGCCGACATCAGCATAGTCAACGTTCTTGTGGACAAGCAGGGGAAGACTGCTGCCTACGATGTGTTCGCGATGGCGTGGAAGGCCCTTCTGCAGCGGTTTGAGAACACCATTTCGAGCCATAACTTCCCGGGTCTATCCAACCCGGACGAGAGGGGAATGGTTTTCCCGGATCACCCGGAGGACAACAAGTTGAGGCGGCTTGTACGGCAAATGCGGAGGTACAACCCCGTGCCCAACCAACCAGAGTTTGGCCTAGGCTATCGAAACATCCAGATCTGCCATGTTGTGGAAGACCCTAGTTTTCGCGATTCCCGCCAGTCATACTTTGTGCAGGCGGCCGACCTAGTCGCATTCCTGCTCTACCAGTTCGTCTGCCCAAGTGCGTATGTGAAGAAGAAGAGCGCAGAGAACTACCTTAAGAGGCTTGAACCAGTGCTTTGCAAGGTGGCTTCGCCAAGGGACCCACTTGGGATTGTCCGGCTCTAGGGAACAAAAAAAGGGGCGTTTCCGCCCCGGATGGATCCTCTGCCCGGATAACCGGGGTTTGGATCCATGATTATTATACGGCCAAACTCCTCCAATTTCAAGAGGCAGCTTCCAATGCCGCACAATGCCTGTGAATCTGATGTCGGGGAGTGGCAGGGGGTGGCATGGCTTGGCCAGGCAGCATAGCTCGAGGCCGTTGGGCGGCCAGTCGCCATTCTGTCATACGACGCGAGGATTCCAAGTGTACACAGACTCGCTCCTCGGGCGCATCTTCTCTCTACAGGACCAGGTAACGGCTAGGCACATCTCGCAGAACCCTGATCGCTTCAGTTTGTTATCCGACGCGCTGGCTCTGCTCTCCGCCATCGATATGTCCCCCGCAGAATGGGACGCAATTCCAGTTCAAATGAGGAGTCTCTTCAACTACTTCCATGCCGACACTTTTTCCTGCATCGTCAGTTCCGCACGCTTATGTTTCCATGGTTGCAGCGCTGACGCGTTCGCCCTCATGCGGGTGGCCCTTGAGAATCTCACAATCCTAGACTACATCGCCTCCAAGGGCCTCTATCAAGATGCGTTCGCTGAAATGCAACAGAGAGCCGCTCGAGGAAAACCATTCAGCGACGCCTTTTCCTATGACAGGGCCATTAGCGTCCTCCAGATCACAGACCGCCGCACACGGCTTTGGGGGCAAATGTCCGCCATGGGCAGCCATGCCTCCCCACCCCGTTTGTCGCTCGCACTAGCGAAGCGCGGCGAAGGGCATCGCACCAAGCCCGGCCTTTCCCTTGACGACCCCAACATCCCGCATGTACTCGGCGAGCTGACTTCCCTGACATTATTCGCATTGAGGGTCGTCAACGACTTTCTCAAACTGTACGCGCCACTGTCTCAAGTCACCTTCTCCATGAAGCTCGTATCTCTCGAGGCCAGATACGAGGCGCTTAAGCCAGAGCAGTAGCAAGAGGGCAGCTAACCCCTCCCCGGTGCCGACGCGCCGTGTCCCGGGCCAAGGAGATCATTGCCGAAGCGGTGGCGGCCAGGCACGCGGGGCATAGACTCGTCACATTCACGAGGAGGCGCGATGGTTGCGAACCGAGGGGCGAAGAAGGCGGCAAGGAAGTCGGCGACGCCGACAAACAAGAAGCGCCTGCGACCGCATCCCTACGCGAAGTTCTTCCCCGAGATGTCACCCGACGAGTTCACGCACCTGGTCGCCGACATTCGTCGCCACGGCCTGAGGGAGCCGATCTATCTGTACCAAGGGAAGATCCTGGACGGCTGGCACCGCTACCGCGCAGCGTTGAAGGCCGGGGTCACGCCCAAGTTTCGCCAGCATCGAGGCGGCGACCCCCTCGAGTTCGCGGTCTCGATGAATGTCATGCGTCGCCACCTGAACCAGGGCCAGCAGGCGCTCCTGCTGGTCACGGCCAAAGAGCAGGCCGGACAACTGGCCCGACGGGGCACCATAGGTCGCGGCCGGACTAGAACGGCCCTGGGGACCCTTCTAAGGACGAATGCCGAACTCGCTAAGTTGATCGGCGTTGCCGAAAGCACCGTCAAACGCGCCCGCCGCGTGATGGACCGCCCGGGGCTAGCCAAGAAGGTACTCGCCGGGGAGTGCTCGCTGGACCAAGCCGATGCCCAGCTTCGTCGCAGGCCGTGGGGCGCACGACACAGAGGCCTACAGCCCTCGTGGAAGGGCCGAGCCGACGTGGCGAGAACAATGCAGCTGGTGCGGCAATGGCAAACCGCCCTGCCCGATATCATGCGGGGGATCAGGACCGGGGACTATGGGCTGGACGCCAAGTTGTATCTGGCGATCAGGCTGCGCTTGCACATCGAGAGCGTTGCCGAGTTTGCCGACTGGCTGGAGGAGGGGCAAGAGGCAACCTTGGCAGCCTTGGAGTGGCTCGAGTAGCGCGAACCCGCTGGTGGGGGACGCCTGTACAGGCGCTCGCGGCCCGTGGTGGGGGCGTTTCCTTTCCGGCGACAGGGATGAGAAAGCCCCCGGTGTCGGGGGCCTGGTCTTGGAGGGCGCTGGCCCTTGACGTGCCAGCGCGAGCGAAGTAACCATACCACGGCGCAGTGTGCGTGACACGCAACGAGAGGCCCCCCGGTTGCTCGGGTCGGGCGCTACAGTGCAAGGAGGAGGGATGAGCAAGAGAGTCGTGCTCGCTGTGGTGGCACTGGTTGTGGTCGTAGGGGTGGCCGGAGAAACGTTCTACGGCTACCAGCAGATCAAGGCACGGGACGCATCTATCGCGTCCTTCCAGGCGGCGCTGGCACAGTCGAGGAGCGAGGCTGCCAATGCCAAGGCGCAGGTTAGTTCCCTGACCCAAGACAAGGCCGATCTCACAGGGAAGAATGCAACCCTTACAGGGCAGAACGCGACCCTGACCGATGAGCTAGCCAAGTCGAAGACCCAGGTAACTGATATGCAATCTACAAACGCCACCCTCGCCAGCCAGCTAACTCAGGCGCAAGGGCGGGTCTACTGCATGGCGAGCAACCCGGGATGGGTCTTCCATTCCACTTCTGAGGTTCTGGGGAAACTGGATACCGTCGGGGTCTGGGATTACCGCGTCAGTGACCGAACCGAAACGATCTGGAATAATTCGGGGGCGCAATACCTCTACGTCACGGCCCAGTCGGGGGGAAAATCATATGCTTTCCCGTTCCTTGTTTTCCCCGCCAATGACGTCTCCGTCCGGAAAGGGTCGGGAGTGTGGGACATAACGCAACAGTGCTGGATCAGCTTGGTACCCTAACGAAACGCCCCTGGCGATCAGCGCCATGGACAACCCGCGCATCTCCAGTCCTTCTGACCTAGAATGTGCCCCGGAAGGGAGGCCGCGATGCCAAACCAAGACAGCATTCGAGCAGGTTATCAGGGGGCGCTCCAGATCTACACCGATGAACGGGACAACATTTGGTCAGTGTCCAACAGCCTCTTACTTGCAAACAGCGTATTCCTTCTGGCCATGACGTCTGGTTTCCCAGGTTCCAACCATACTCTGCACGGTCTCTTCGCCTCGTTCCTTGCCTTTGCGGGGATCGTTATCTGTGTGGCGTGGCTGGGACTGATCAGCCGGGGATATAAGTATATGGACTTCTACATTGCCTCGGCGCGAGGATTTGAAGGCACCCTGCTCGGAAAGCAGAGCACTCTGAAAGTCGGAGAAAGTCTTGCCCAGGGGGATAAGGTTGAGGCAGATGGCCAAGGGTTCCAAATGCGCCCATGTCGGCTAGAAAGTATTCGCAACCGCTGTTTCGTCTACAGCACGGTCGGAGTGTTCGTGGCGGCGTATTGCGTTCTTGCCGCGATGGCATGGCTTGCCTAGTTCTGTCCGGAAGCAAACGGAAAGGACCGCTCGGCGATTGCTGGGTGGTCCTTTTTTTCGGTGAACGACGGAGTCCACTGCCGTAGCACAGTGAACCCCGTCGTCGGCGGCGGGGGTGATATGCCGCCGCCTGCGTCCAGCCCGCTGACGACCGTGGGCACAGAAGAGCGGGCTGGGCGTTCAACTCAACTCATCCACGTATCCATTCAGCGCCCCTATCACCCTGCCCGGCGGTTACTCGCAAAGGTGGCGGACGGTGGCCGACGTGTATGTACTCGTAAGGTATGATCGCGTGATCCGCATCATCAAGACTCGTCGGGAGCTTCCGGCCGCTCATCGAGCGCGGGCGCGGATGCAGGCTGCGCAACCTCATCCGCAACAGCGACTCCGGGTGTTCCGGGCCACGGCTCCAACGCCGGCAGCGACTTGTCGGTCTGGATCATCTGAGTGCCCGTCAAGAGGTGATCCGTTCCCTCGCGGGGCAGGCTGTACTCGAACTTCTTGGTGAACGGGTTCTGCCCAAAGCTCAACCGCTTGATCGCTGGTCCGCTGCTCCCACCCGCCGTGCGCGAGGCGCTTTCCCGAGCGATGGCCGCTCTTGCGCTGGGCGGGAGCCATCCGGCTTTGTTGTACAGCCAACCGAGAAGTGCTGAAGCGGGAGAACCTGCTGTGGATCGGCCCACGGCGCGATCGTAGAGTTTCATCTCAATCGCAAAGGCTTGGGCGGCACGAAACTCCGCCTCATAGTCGGGATCGGTTGTCAGCGTCTTGTGGAGCGCAGCCGGATCACTTCCCGACATCCGCAGGGCCTTGTCAACGCTGCTCCCGCCGTGAACCAGTTCCAGCATCTTCCGGCGCTGCAACTTGGTCAAAACGCTCAATCTCTTGGTCATGCGATACCTATTCCTTTCCTAGTCCGTGAACGACGGCCTACGGGTCGCCTAGCGACGCCAGGGCCTCGTTTCTGCCTGATTCCCGGCCCATGGGGGCGGCAACTGCACACGTCGCCGCCCCCGCAACCCAGGAGGAGTGCGGTCGGTGGATGGAAGCACCGTTGCCGCTTTGGGAACCCGCTCGGCCCGTGAGTGGTGGCGCACAGGCCGGGCGGTGTGCATATCATCAAAGTTTGTCCGGATCGGGCAGGCCATCCTCGGCTGCCGAAGGGGGGAGTTTCCTCGATGCCCCGGCGTTGGCTGCCGACGTGATGACATTCAGCCGCCCCACGATATTGCCCTCAGGATCACCCGGCTCAACCTCGTCGGGCTTGGGCGCAGGTGCATTCGCACCGGGCTGGGCCTTCGACACAAACCCCGCTTCGGACAGCGGTCCCGATGCGACGGACGGAAACCCGTATGACGCGTACCTGCTCAACTGTGCATCCAGGCTGTCCTTTACGGCCTCGGCATCAGCGCTGGCAGGCAGGTGGGAGATTGGCGTGCTGGATGGTGCCCGGCTGGGCGCGCTGCTCGGCCTGGACGACGGCGAACTGGACGGGCTTGACGACGGGGTGGTACTCGTCGCTGTCGAGGTCGGCTTCATGTTCATGCTGGCCGCGCTCGCGCTGGGGTTGCTTGCTATTCGCTTCTTGCTGTTCTCATCTGTAGACATGGTATTTGCCTCCTACGGCAACTGAACTCAACTCAAGATCACTTCGTGAATGGTCGCCAGGGGATCGGCCCCGTCATGCACCAGCGCGATGTTGTACATTTCCATCTCGTCCACGATGGTGTGCCCGATCTCGTCCCGGTGCGCCCTTTTGGCCATGAACTCCAAGCTCACGTCCAGCAGCTCCCGATGGGCCACGCGCAGGATGGTGGAGTCGTCCCGCACTTGCAGCACGCCCCGGATCGTCTGCGACTGGGGGTCGGCCACCCACCCCACCAGGAACCCCACGGGAGCCTTGGCCCGGTCGTGGTCTACGTACACAGGCAGGTGCCCCGGCTTGCCGTCGGCGTCCTCAAACGCCTTGACCAGCGCGGGGAAGGTGACGCCCCAGCCGTCAGTTCCGGATCGGGTGCTGGCCAGCGTGACCCACATCCAGGCGCTCATCCGCCCACCTCCAACTTGCGCTCGCTCTCATCCAGGAACTGGATGCTCTGCTCAACATCGCGGTCCCACGGCGCGATGAGGCTCTTCGCCAGCCAGCTAGGCATGCCCTGCGCGCACAAGTCTAAGTAACGTGCGCATTGTGCGATGAGGAGCATGCCCCCCATCCACGATTGCATCTTCTGCTCGTGTACCTTCTTCGGCTCACCGCGCGAGTCCTGAACCGCCTTCCACAGCCGTCCCCAAGTTTTTGGCCAGCGCGCTATCGCCGACTTCTTGCTACTTAGATCGTTCATATTCACCTCGCTTCAACGCGGCACGACGGTGGCCACCGCCACCATCGGTTACAGTACTATGCACGCCCCAACTTGGACCTCAGCTTGCGCACGAGTGATAGCGGAGGTTGCCAGTGGTACTCGTCGCTGCGACCTATGCCCGGCTCACGAGTGGTACCCGTGAAGCGCCAGTCGAAGTCCTGCCCCGACACGCGAGCAGCCGACAGCGTCTTGGCCGCCTTGAGTTGGGCGTCGATGGCGACCTGCTGGTCGGCGAGTTGATCCAGCAGCTCGGCCACCGTATCCAACAAGGCCGTGATCTGCCGAGCGATCTGATCGAACTTGGCCAGCGTGGCGGCGTTGGCTGCTTCGAGTTCCGCCACGGCCTCCGCCTGCTGCTGCCTCACGGCGGCAGCGTGCGCATCGTCGTAGATATGTTGCTGACTGGCGACCTGCAACTCGGCGACGCGCAACTCGTCGCGCAGGCGGATCGTTTCATTCTCGCAGGCCCGCACCTCCTCGGGTGCAGCCTCAGCAAGCTGCTGCTCGGCCAGCACCAGCGCGGCCCGCAGGTCACGCAGGGCACCTTGAAAAGACATGAGTGCAGCATAAGCCGTGTCTTGCGGTGAAGAGTTTGGTTTGTTGTTCATGTTCTCGTCTCCTCAACTTGGTCTCCAACGAATTGCGCTAGAGAACGCCACGCGGCCCCTACAGCACTGAACAGGCAGCCACCGATGACGTTCACTCGGCCCCCTTTACACGCGATGCCGCCTGGGCCAGCCGTTGCCAGTGTTCCTTGGTCAGCTTTGCGCCGGGGATCGTCATGGCCAACTCGGCATCATCGAAGGCTTGGCACACGCGGCGGGCCGCCTCGTCGCCCTGGGCTGGGGGCACGTAGGCTATCCGGATCGCCTTGCGCTCGATGACCTGTAAGCCCAACTGCACCTGCGCCCGCTCGGCTGGCGTTTGGCAGCGGCGGCATAGGTCGCGCGCGACGAGGAAATACCTCACCCGGCCTCCTCTGTCATCACAGGCAGTCATCGTACGAACGTGGGGCGACGCGGAACTCGAACCTCACGGCCATGCCCGCGACCCAGCACGCCAGCCGGATCAGTTGCTTGGCCACGGCCAGCCGGAAGGGCCAGTCGTGATGCCCCGTGATGGCAGCGTGCAAAGTCTCAGTCCGGTGCCAAACGATCAAGTCCTTCGTTGGCATGTTGCCTCCTCCACCCGTTCAGCGCGCGATAGGGCGGTCATGGTGCATCCTCGCCCTGGCCGGGTCGGCGGGCTTTGCGCAAGTCCACCCGCCACGCAGGACCGTTAGGCTCAGCGTGCTCAAGGACCGTGACATCGGGCGCGACAGGTGTGCCGGGGGCGTGTTCGATGACATCCGGGTTACAGTTGCAGGCCCCGCCCAAGTTGAAGGCGCACCACTCGTCGTGATAGACGTCCACCCAAACTGTGTCGCTGTCCCGGCCGAGCGTCCCGTCCTTCACGCCCTGCAGGATCTTGCGCTGGTAGTTCTCTTTCGGTTCGGTGATCGTCATAGCACACCTCTATCCTTGAGGGCCTTGCGGACGTTGATCCGCTTGAGATTGAATTTCGGGGTATACATATTCTCGTCGGGGTCCAGGAGATCCTTGATCGCCGCGACCAGGTACCCCACGCTCTTGCAATCCTCGATTTCCTGGGCCTCAAAGATTTGGTCTAGGATACCCAAGGGAGTTGTGCAATCGTCCAGGTAGACCACCCAATCGTTGGGCGGTCCCCCATGGATCAAGGCACGCTCCTCGCGGTCTAGTACCCAAGGCCCATACTTGTCGTAAACAGGTCGTTTCTTCTCAACAGGCAGTTTGCTAGCCATTGCCAGCTCCTTCATCCAATCGTCACGGGTCCAACCGTACCGCCCAGCACCCAAAACCCCCGCCCCAAGGCCCCCAAAAGGTCATAGCCTTCCCGTTCTTCACCCTTCTTCGCGGCCTTCCTTGAAAACAAGCGTTTTGTAAAAAGGGCGTCAAGTTCTTCCCGTTCTTCCCTAAAAACAAGGAAGGCCGTGAAGGACGTGAAGAACTCGAAGAACTTGAAGAACTTGAAGAATGTGAAGATATGTATAGCCCTATACATCCCCACTACCTCCTTCGGACATGTCCTCGGCGACATCTTGGGCGTCCCTGTGGTTCTCGTCAGGTAGGAACCAGCGCCATTTCCCATCTCTGACCCCATCGTCCTTCTTTGGCTTGATGCGCAGGGCATTCTTCGCGCCCTCGAGTGCGCTCTCGCTTACTCCAGCCTCTTTGGCTGCTGCCTTGACTTCTTCCGCAGGCACCTTGCGGTCGCCCAGGAACTTGTCAAGCCACACAGCTGCTTTGGCAAGAGCGCGTTCGGTGGGTGCCACCTTCTTTGCGGTTGAGCTGTATTTGATGCCCGGCATCTTGTTAGGGTTGTCCGGCAGCTCGTAGATCTCGAAGCCGATTGGTTGGGGCTTGACCCCAAGGTTCGTCTTCAGCACAGACAGTATTCCGACATTCTCCTTGGCCGGGTTGGGCTGGTTGATCCACCACACCCCGCGCACGAAGTGACCGATGGCCGTGCTGCCACGTATGCTCTGAAGTGTGACGCCGCCTGTCTCGCCCGGTTTCTTCAGAGGATGGCTCGCCAGGACTGGAACCCCGGTGTCGCGGGCCAGCTCGGCAAGGTACTTCATGGGACCTGTCATCACCTCAGACTTGTTCTCGTTGCCGCCTGTCACACCGCTCAGCGAATCCATGAAGATGAACTTCGGTTTGAGGTTGTCGGTGAGACGCCGAATCCTGTCCTGATCTTTGGGCTTGAAGATATTGGCGTCATCGAAGCTGCCATGCACATTGATGAAACCATCCAGCGGAAGGCCGAGGGCTTTGGCCCGTGCGCGGTTGAGATTCTGGGCGGCCTCGCCCTCAACCCAGACGACTTTGCCGGGGTCGCCTTCGTACGGTGCGCCATCAGGCCACGGCCAGCCAAGCTCGACGACCCCACTGAGGTAGAGAAAGTTCATCGATTTGCCTGACCCACCGTAGCCTACAAGCAGGAAAGCAAAGCCTCGCGCCACCCAGTTGTTCCAGACCCATACGATCCGTGCCCCCTCGCCATCGTCATCCGCCCAGGTTGTGACTGGCTCCTCGTCGCCCGGAAGAAGGATCTTGGGCTGCGCAGGCTCGCGCCCAGCCGGGTGCGCCTCCACCGTGCTCTCGGCCTGTGCGGCGGTGCTCGGAGTTTCGGGTTTCGGTTTCCCAAAGCCAAGCGAGTCACTCACGCCCTTGATGGTGTCCTTGATGGTCTGGCCTATCCCGCCCTTGCGGGCCTCGGCCTCGTGTGCGGGGTCAGCCTCGGTTGGCTTATCGTTGACCGGGGTCACATCTTCCTGCTGCGGTGGCAAGGCATCGGGCTGGGTCGCCTGCTGGGCAACCTGGGCCTCAACGGCTGGGACCTGGGGGGCCTGTTCTATCTGTACGGGGGCTTGCTCGGGTGCCCGGACCAGTGCCAACTCCTCGGGCAGGATCGGGCCGTCCTTGACTTCGGCTTTGGCCCGGCTCTCGGCCAGCGACATGGCCTGGGCATCGTTGAGGCCGTTGGCCTTGGCACCGCCGAGGAGCGCGCCGTAGCGCTTACGCAACCATCCCTGCTTGCCTGTCGACGGACACGACTCGTAGTCTTGCGCGAGAGACATCTGCGGGGTCATGCTGCGCCCCCGATCCCGAGCCTACGTTCGATCACCGCCCTGCGGGCTGCGATGGCCGTGGCCAAGCCGGGCACAACGTCCAAGGCTATTGACCATTCTTCCAATGACATCCACGGCCTGCTGCGGGGCACGTCCAGCCGAATGACACCCGGCCTTGGGGACTCGGCTCCTAGCGCCTGCGGATCATCCACCAGTTTGCAGATGACACGAGTAGGAGTATCATGAAGTTGACTCTGAATGCGGTTTCCCCCCTTGCTGGCCCCAGCTCCCCCGCTGGGGCCGATTCGTTTACGACCTAGCCTCGTCATCTTGACCTCCTACCATTAGATCGGCCCTGACCTCATCGGGCGGCATCCTGGCCGTTTGTTTGGCCAGGGACGCCAGCAGCATCCGGACCAGCGCGGGCGGACTAACTCCAAAGTTCGCAGCCTGCTTCCTTAGCAAGTCCCAGTCCGCCTCGCTCATGGGCACCTGCAAATGGTTACGAACCTTCTCTTGCACTGGCGCTCGTCCCATCTCGGCCTCCTGCCACGGGAATCAAAAAGCCCCTCGCCACAAGACGACGGCACGCCGACGACTTCCGCCGGAACGTGCCCCTCCTTGTGAGTTGGGGTCTTAGGTGGGGCTGCAACCCCTGGCCGGGTTCCCACCTTTAATCATTATAACACGAGTGAAGCCGCCGACCGCGAAAACGCGAAGACGTGCCCGAACCCGTCCCCCAGGCGGCGCATGCCCGACCTACTGCGCCCCGCTCGACCGCCTCGACCGCCCCTCTAACGTCTCATACCCGCAGCACATCGGACGACAGTCAGCCGACCGCTCATCACCCATGTGTCCCCGCTCCCCGCAAAACGCATCCCGTCATCGCACGTCGTGCGTGGAGCTGCCCTTTAAACAGAGGGTCGGTGGCCCGCCGCCTCTAAATCGCTTTTTACGTTTTAGCAGCCGAGGGGTGGTTGCGCTGTGGGGCGGTTGATCCGATACTTGGCCCAGCTGTGGAGTGCCGAAGTGGGCAGGGGCCTAATGCGGGTCCCGATGGTGGGGGGATGCGGAAAGGGCTTAGAATCAAGCGAGTCGTGTTTCGGCGAGGCGCGGGGCTTCTCGAGCCTCAGGCTACTCTTTCTTGAGCGTGGCGACTGGCCGCGGGGCTCAGGCCGCCGCTCTTGGTCGTACTTTTTCCTAGGAGGAGACGTCGATCCATGGATAACTTGTTCGAGCGCTTGCAGGCCCAGCACGAGAGATTACAGAACCTTCTGGTGCGCCTTTGACTTGCCTGCCAAGGAAACCGAGCTCTCCAAGCTGGAAGAGCAAGCCTCTGCCCCTTCTCTGTGGTCGGACCCCGAAAAAGCCAAACAGCTGATGCAGGACCTCGCGCGCCTGCGTGAGGACCTGCAGAGCTGGCGCGGGCTGGAGCGCCGACTCCTAGATGCGAGCGAACTGGTCCAGCTGGGAGACGAAGGACTGAGAGCTGAGCTGACGGCTGAGGTTGCTTCCCTGGAGGAGGAGATCGGGCGCAGAGGGCTGGGGGCGATGCTCTCGGGCGAGTATGACTCGGGCAATGCCGTGCTGGCCATCCATGCGGGAGCGGGAGGGACGGATGCTCAGGACTGGACCTCGATGCTCCGACGCATGTATCTGCGCTGGGCTGAGATCCATCGGTATGAGGTCGAGGTCTTGGATGAGACGGAGGGAGAGGAAGCGGGAACCAAGAGCGTGACTCTCGCCGTGAACGGAGAGAATGCCTACGGCTACCTGCGCGCGGAAAAAGGGGTTCACCGCCTGGTCCGGCTTTCGCCTTTCGATGCCGCCAGCCGACGGCACACCTCTTTTGCGCTGGTCGAGGTCTATCCTCAGGTAAAGGAGGCAACCGGGGTTGAGATCCCCTCGACGGACTTGAAGATTGAGACCTATCGCGCCTCCAGCGCGGGCGGCCAGAACGTGCAGAAGAACGAAACGGCGATCCGCATTACTCACCTGCCAACGGGGATCGTGGTCACCTGTCAAAACGAGCGCTCGCAAACTCAGAATCGGGAGAATGCGTTGCGGGTGTTGCGGGCCCGCTTGCTGGATCTCCAGCGCGAGGAGCAAGAACGTGAGCTGGCCGCGATCAAGGGGGAGCATATCAAGGCCGAATGGGGGAACCAGATTCGGTCCTACGTCCTGCACCCCTACCAGATGGTCAAAGATCATCGAACCGGGTACGAGACGAGCAACACCTCCGCAGTCCTTAATGGGGAAATCGACCCCCTGATTGAGTCGTATTTGCGCTTCACAATCCACCCCACGGCCGCACTTTCCGGGGCGGGCAGCCTCGGCAAGGAGGAGTGAAGAGGGGGATCGCGCCGGAGAGGAGCGGCCCGCTCCTCCGGGAGCGGCCTGCGCTTCTGAGATTGAAGTGCTTTCTCTCTCCTCAAGTGTTCTCGATTCAGCGTGAAAGCAGAGCGTTTACCGCTGCCTGGAGAACGACGTCCTGATCGGACTGGACCGTATTGGCGTCCACCGGGACCTTCACGGTCGGCATCACCCCCCTCCCTTCGAGGAAAAGCGATCCATCTAGATTGACGAAGCGCCCTGTGGGGATTTGCAGCGAGATCCCCTCGGGCAAGTTCACCTGCCCACGAGCCACCTCGGCTTCTGTTCCCGCGGTAGGGTACTGACCGACGATTTGCACGCCCGGTATCTGGCTGAACCCGTAGGCTTCTAGTTCGCAGGCGCTGTAGCAGAACTGGTCGACCAAGACGGCCAGATGCTGGAATCGAAACTGGGTCTGGTCAGGGTAGATGATGTTCGGAGGCTCTTCAGCCTCGAACTTGCCCGTCTTTGCGCTGTAGTACTCCAGTTGTCCCTCGGTGATGTTCTGGTTGGAAAGATAACCCGCCAGCCCAAGGGGCGATCCTCCGGAGTTGACCCGCAAATCGATAACTACGTTCGATACCTGATTGTCGGCAAAGGTTTGCAGGGCATGCGTGAAAAGCCGGTAGAGCAGACTGAGATCATCGTTGTTGGTATTGATCCGGACATAGCCTATGTCCGGAGAGCCTGCTCCCGTGCTGTAGATTGTATATGTCTCGGGCATCGGACCGGGTTGGTAGTTCCAATCAATCTGCGTCGCATCGAAACTGTCCGTCTCTTGAACCGCGCGCAGGGTCACCGTCTGGGGGCCGATTCCGGGGTTGGCAAACTCGACTTGGGCTGAGGTCCCCGGAGAGGCGCGCAAGAGGTATCTCGCCTGTTGGTATCGAAGACCATAACTCGTCGAGAAAGGGCCATCGAGAGCCTGGACCTGCCCGATCGCCTCCCCAATCGGTTTCCCGTCGAACTGCAGAACCTGCGCGCCGACCTGTATCCCCGCCTGGTCCGCGGGTCCTCCACTGGTCAGATACACTACGATCACCTGGCCGCTGTCCAACTCGCGGATGGCGAAGCCGTAACCCGAGGCAGTGCTCTCCTGGTCTATCTGGTCCGCCAAACTGCCGGCTAGGGAGGTGTGTCCATCATGAAAAGCCAGGGTGAATTGCTTCATGGCGAGGGCGAACTGCTTCGGATCGTGGGTTCTCTCGGCCGCCGCAACGAGCGGCTCGATCTGGTTATAGAGGGCATCCCAGTCAAGTTGCTTTCCAGGGATCCCATTGAAGGCATACTCCGTTCGGGCGAAATCGACCGTTTGGCGAAAGGCCTCGGTGTAAGAAAGGCGTGAAAAGTCCTTAATGGCCACGTCCGGCGGCTCATACAAGGTCAGATCCGGTTTCGCCTCCTGGCTGACTTTGAATGGATTTTGGCTCAGATCCACGATGGAATATCCAGCCGGAATCGGGCCGACAGGATCATCCTTCGTAAACAGTTTTTCATCAGGACCGAACCCGGTGGGGAAGTACTCGCCATTATCTGGGGACCAAACCACGAGTTTTCCACCCGTAACCTCGTCGTGATTCTGAGGATCAGTGATCACCGAGGCCAGATAGTTTGGCCAGCCCCGCGACACATCATCTCCCTCGGAATAGGGCCCCCCCGTGATGTTCGGCCAGTAGGTGGCTGCCCACACCTGCACTCCCTGCCCCTGGCTGGCTCCATGACTGACGTTGACGAGGGTTCCCAAGGGCCGCTCGGGTAGCTCGAGGCGATAGGTTCCGTGCTTGGCGCTCTCGTCGATTTGGAGGAAGCCCAGGACTTGCGAGTCCACAGGGATTTCCCACTCTTGGTTGCGCGTCACGAACCCGTACATGTCGACCAGGGCGACTTCGTGCTCGACATAGTATGTCGTGATGATGTCATTGGTGTAATTGAAGTTGCCCGTAATCTCGAGGGGCTGGGGGCCCTGAGCTGCGGAGGAAGGAAGGTTGGTCAGGGAGGGGATCAGATTCACGGGAGAAGAAAACAATGAGGTCTGGCAGGCCAAGGTCAGAGTGCCCATGGCCACGACGATGAATCCGAGCCATTTGAGGTTCCTTTTCATCGACCCTCCTTAGGTCGTTCCGGGATCCCTTGACCGAGGGCGAAGGCGGGTCCTGCCTCTCGCAAGAGCCCGCCGCAGACTCTCTGATCCCAGCCGTTGAGCGCGAAAGCTCAACTACGGGCTGCGCCTGAGGACTGCTCTCCCTCTTAGATTAACTATCCCGATGCTTCCCACGATCAGCGCCGCCCCGCCCAGGAGCCTCCAGTCCGCCGTCTCGTGAAGAAAGAGGATGCCCAGCCCAAGACCGACGACGGGAAAAACGTACGTCACTACCGTAGTCCTCGTTGGACCCCAGGCGTGAATGAGGTAGTAGTACAGAAGGTATGCAAGGCACGAACCCAGAAGGCCGAGCCAAGCCAGAGCGAGCCAGGTAATCGGTACCGAAGGCAGGCGCAGAGGGACCTCGACCGCAGGGAGGAGCAACCACAAGACCGCATCCGCAGCAACCAAGGGAAGGAGGGCATGGACGATCGGAGAAACCCCGCGAAAGCGAGAACGTGCGAAGACGGAACTCCCCGCGTAGAACAGGGCTGCCAGGAGGACGGCCCCCTGGGCGGGCAGGGAGCTCCCCAGACTCGTGGCCCCTAGGTCCCGGCTCAGCAGAACGACAATCCCGGCGAAGCCAACGGCCAAACCTGCGACCCGCATCACCGTGATGCGATCATCGCGGAGGAAGAAATGAGCAATGACGATGGTGAAAAGGGGTGTGGACCCGTTGAGAATAGCGGCAAAAGCAGAGGGGATGCGTGTCTCGCCCCAGGAAATGAGCACGAAGGGAATTGCCGTGTTGACGATGCCCAGGAGCGCCAGGAGCATCCAGGTGCGTGCGTCGCGAGGAAGCGGGGGTCTCATCCACAGCATCACGATGGCTAGACCGAGCACCCCAAAGAGAAGCCTGAAGCTTACCAGGGTAACAGGTCCGATGTCCTGGACGGCGATCCGTATCCAGAGGAAGGAACTGCCCCAAATCAGGCCGAGAAGCCAGAAGGCTCCCCATTGCTTCATATGCCTAATCCACCCTCTCTCACCAGCTCAACTTAGGGAAGGCCGCGCGGTCCCGTGGGGATCGGTCGCCGAACGGCTGCTCTGCTCAAAAGAGGTGCGACCTAAGAGATCCCCGCTTGGTTGCGGGCGAGCTCCTATGGGAGGACTCCCTGCCCCCGGGGAAAACGGCACCTTCCAGCCGGAGCAGGCGTCGCTTCAGGTCGACCCCGCCTGGTGCGCTGTACCCGCCCAGGGATCCGCCCGCCCCCAAGACACGGTGGCAAGGGATAACGAGGGGCACCGGATTGGATCCCATCGCCTGCCCGACGGCCCGAGCCGCGCCCGGGTGCCTAGCCTGATGCGCGATTTCACCGTAGGTCTTGGTCTGTCCATAGGGAATCCGAGAAGTCGCCTTCAAGACCCGTCTCTGAAACGGCGACATCCTCCGCCAGTCGATGGGCAGGGTGAACCTCCTCCGATGGCCTGCCAGGTATTCCCGCAATTGGCGGGCATAGGGTCGGACCGCTCCCGGATCTCTGCGTGGGGTCCCTTGGCCAGGGCTCTTCACGAGGTCGAGGAATCTGCGCAGGGACCCTCCAAGCCCGATGGAGACGAGCCCGCCTTGGGAGACCGCCACGTGCAGGCGACCCATTCTGGTGGTGATGCTGTCAAAGACCACGCCGGTCTGGGGCTCCATCTTTCCTCCAAGTCGTGAGTGGCGATCGAGTTACCTCATGGATAAAGGTTACCGAAACGCGGCCATTATAAATCCAGCAAAGGCGCATGCTATAATAGCTCGGCAATTCCTCGAACTGGAGCTTTGCTTGCTTCTCCATCTTTCCGTGGAACAAACCATCGGGCTCGCCACCGTAATGCTCCTGGCGGGGGCCCTCCTGGCTCTGCTCGCAGGTTTCAGAAGCCTGAGGCGAGCGCCGCGCCAGCCTTTCTATCTTCTGCGGCGTGAGGCCTTCCAGGCCGGATGGCGGCTGATTGCCCTGGCCGCGGGGTTTGCAGGCCTGGCTGGGATTGTCCGCGCCTTTGGCATTCCGACCGCCTTCCATTATGTGGTCGCCACGCCCACGATTACGGAAACGCCCACGATCACTCTCACCGCCACGATCACGCTCACGCCGACTAACACCCGTCCCCCCACGATTACTCTCACGCCCGGGCCGACCAACACACTCCCCCCGACTCCTACGCCCTATCTTCCTCCTTCGATTGCGCAGACCTTTTCTGCCCTGGTCACGCCGCGGCCGGACGCCGTGTTTAGCCCAGTCACGGTGGCGAAGTATTTCACCCCTGACTATCGGGCCTTCGGTCCGAGTGATGTCTTCTTGAACCCGGTCAGCCACCTCTACGGCTTCTTCTCCTACGACCGCATGAACGCCGGCGTGCAGTGGACGGCAGTCTGGTATCGGGACCAGGTGGTGGTGTACTCCGAGAGTCATCCCTGGGACGGCGGAGTGGGAGGCAACGGATTCACCGACTGGAATGTCGCCCCCG
Source organism: Anaerolineales bacterium (assembly GCA_049516595.1). Lineage (GTDB taxonomy): Bacteria > Chloroflexota > Anaerolineae > Anaerolineales > RBG-16-64-43 > JBEKHT01. The sequence continues at coordinate 19,640 of JBEKSY010000029.1, read as the reverse complement.
GATACTTTCTGCCCGGCAACTACGAGATTCAGATCTTCGTAGGGACCGAATGGAAATCCAGTGGGCGGTTCACGGTGGTGGGCAATCCTCCGACGAACACGCCCACTTCCACCCCCACCTTCACAGCCACGCCTTCGGCGACCCCCACGCCCCCGCTCCCGCGAATGCCCACCCGCACGCCGGTGCCGACCGAAACGCGGATGCCGACCGCAACGGAAGTGACTCCCCCTCCGACCTCCACCGCCAAACCGATGACCCCTGTTCCGACGGACACCCGCTGGCCGACCGCAACGGACTCAGGCTAGCGCGCAGCGGATCCTGCCCGCCATCGATCCCTCTCGCGATTCAGAACTTATCTCGTCGGGTGCCCCCCGGCTCGCCCGAGCGGGGGAGGAACTGGGCTCGTCACTCGCCTACTTGCTGAGTTCGATCGCTAGGGACGCTGCCGTCGCCGCGTTGTTTTCTAGAAGCGCTAAATTCGCCGTGAGGCTTCTGCCCTTCGTCTGACGGGCGACGTGCGCGAGCAGGAAGGGTGTGACCCGGTTGCCGCGAATCCCCTGTGAGGAGGCTTCTTGCAGAGCGCCTTCGATCGCGGCTTCTACTTCCGCGGAGGGTAGCGCCACATGCTCCGGGCAGGGGATTGCCAGAAGGACCGCGCCGCTGCGCGGCACCTTCCAATGCGCGCGAATGACCTGGGCGGCCTCTTCAAGGCTACCAACCTGCAAGCCCACGGGTTGACCGGACTCACGGCAGAAGAAGGCCGGAAAGTCCGTGGTCTGGAAGCCGAGTACCGGGACCCCATAGGTTTCCAGCCACTCGAGGGTGGCCGGTATGTTTAGAATCGATTTGACACCAGAACAGACAACGGCGACCTGAGCTCTGGCGAGCTCGGGAAGATCGGGCGAAACATCCTGTCCTTCGCGATGAACGCCCCCTATTCCACCGGTGGCGAAGACACGAATCCCGGCCGCCTCTGCCGCGATCACCGTCGCCGCCACCGTGGTTCCCCCGTTCAGCCGCATTGCGTTGGCCCAGGCCAGTTCGCGTCGGCTGACCTTGATCGCGCGCCGGTCGGAGGCCAGGGCAGAGAGTTGTTGAAGCGACAAGCCGACCACCAGCTCCCCCTGGATAACCCCGATGGTCGCAGGGACAGCCCCTCGCCGGCGGACTGCCTCCTGGCATCGCAGAGCGATCTCCAGATTCTGAGGTTCCGGAAGCCCGTGGGTCACGACCGCCGTTTCCATGGCCACGGCCGAGCGGTGGGAATCGACAGCTTCGCGAACCTCCGGATTGACGCGCAGGTAGGGTAACGCCATTCCCTTACCTCTTCCACCTAAAGCACAAGTTGGTCGTATAGCTTTTCCAAGGAAAGGTCGGAGGCGACCGTGGAGTGTGACCGCAGCGTGAGCGAGGCGGAAGAGACCCCCAGGCGAACTGATTCGTGCAGGGGCATCTCGTTGAGCAAACCGAAAATGACGGCAGCGGTCAGGGCGTCGCCCGCTCCGGTGGGGTCGATGATCTGCGTGCGCAACGCGGGGATGTGACCGTGATCCACATCGGTTGCATACGCCACTCCGAACTCGGCCAGGGTTATGAGAGCGATGTGCACACCCTTGGCTACCAGCTTGCGAGCGGCCATCACGGCCAGGGCTGGATCCTCGGGAGGGATGGGCTCTCCCAGGAGAATCTCAGCCTCCGCCGCATTGGGCGTGATCAAGTAGAGATTATGAAGTTGCGGCTGCAGGCGAAGAGCGAGCGCCCGGGAGGTGGGATCGGCACAGATCGGAATCTTGGATCGCTGAGCGAGCCGGACGGCGACCCGCACTACGGAAGGGGCAAGGTTTCCATCCAGGAAGACCAACGATGCCCCCTCGAAAAGGTCCTCCTGCTCCTCCAAGACCTGCGGAGTCAGTGCCTCTAAGATACGCATGTCGTCTAAGGCCAGGTGCAATCGACCCTCCGGGTTGATCATGGCGAGGTAGGCACCGGTCGGTTGATCTTGGACTCTAAGAACGCGAGTGACTCCCACCCCGGTTGCGGCCAGTTCCTCACAGAGACGGTCGCCCAGGAAATCTTTGCCCACCGCGCTGATCAGATTTGAGGGCTGCCCCAGGCGTGCCAAGTTCTCCGCAACGTTCCGCGCGACCCCTCCATACGCAAGTCGGATCCTGGCGGGATTCGAGGTTCCGGGTTGCGGGGGACTGGCCAGCTGGCCAACCATGTCGACCCCGGCGGCGCCAACGGCCAACACGGGAAGATCCGTTCTACCCGCCAACACTTTTTCTCGCGGAGGCCTCCTATTCCACGGACCTCAGTTCTTCCTCGGGGATCTGCGCGTGCATCCCCCGTCTCGTGACCTTGCCGTCTCCCGATAGGTCAGCAAAGGCAGGCAATTGTCGGCAGCGGCCGCGTCTTGATGATACACGAGAACTTCCGATTTTGGGCGTTTTCCTTTTCCCTCGCGCCTGTCCCCTTGGCCGGCCCCCCCATCGCTCAGGCCTCGCGGGCAGACCGAACCAGCGTGCAGCCATAGCCTGGGGTTTCGTCGGGGTCGGGCCTGTTTCCTTCCAGCACGGCTGCGATCGCGCCATCGACATAGTTGATACGGGGGACCCGCTGTCCGAAGGTCACGTCATCCAGCGCACCGCGGTAGCGCAAGATTCCCTTACGGTCGGACAGGAAGAAGAAGGGCGTGACGTTTGCGCCGTAGAGGTCAGCGACTCGCGCCCGGGGGTCGAGTAGAACGGACTCAACCTGCCGGACCTGGGCCTCCCTTTGGATTTCCTCTCTCGTCTCGTCTGCGTTGGAGGCGATGGCGAGAATCACGACTTCGGGTGGCCATGCGCGTTTCCGCGAGGCCAGAATCTCGTCGGCTCGCTTGGACTCTGGGCAATGCGCGGACCAAATGTAGGTAAGCAGGATTCTGTCGGGGTAATCGAAACTGGAGTGGGGATGGCCCTCCAGATCCGGCAGCTGGAAGAGGGGCACGGGTTCCCCTACGGTAACCATTGAGGAAGGTATCCTCCAACGACCAAGCGCCTCGGACTCTGGCCGTTCGCCTGGATGGTCCAGATCTCGGGCGGCTGAGAAGGATCGGTTTCATCGAACCGCACGAAGAGGAGGCTGGATCCGTCGGGACTCCACAGGATCGAGGAAATGTTGTAGTCGGGGACATTTGTGAACTGGTTTGGGTCGGCCCCATCAATTCCCATGACCCAGAGCTGCCGACCGGGAGTCCAGTGGAGCGGATCCAGGTACTTCCGTGCGAATGCGATCTGTTTCCCATCTGGGGATAGGGTCGGCGAGGCGTCCTCGACGATCGGTGACTTGGACAGATCTTCCATCTCATTCGTGGCCACGGTCACACGAATCAGGTGGCTGTAGAAGAGGGAGGCGGCAGCGGGAGTTTCTGCCGGAGGGGACGAGGCTTCCGTCGGTTGAGCCGTCGCCAGGGTCAGCTGGATCTCGGGGAAGATAAGGTACTTTCCATCCGGCGACCAGTTTCCCACGGAACCCGACGAATTGGGTACGTAGGTGCGACCGCCGCGGAGATCAACGACGACAGTCATCGCCAAGGTCTGGTCGTAGTAGGCGAGCCAGCCCTGCGGGCCCCAGGCTGGTGTGCGCGCATCGTGATCGAATTCCGAAACGGCGGTGTCCCCGCGCGTGACCTCGTTCAGGATCCACACCCGAGCGTTCTCGGCTGTCGTGATGCCCCCGGCACTCTGGGAGAGATGGGCCCGCTGGTAAGCTATCTGAGTCCCGTCACGGGAAATGGCGGGGTAGCGGCACTCCTCTCCCTGACAATCCAGGATCCTCAGGGGTGAGGATCCATTCAGATCGAGCTTGTACAGGTCGGATCCCCCGCTGGCTGGCCCAGCAGAGTACACGACAAAATCCCCTGTCGGGCTTGTGGCGAATTCGTGAATGAGTAATCCGGTTTGCAGGAGGGTCCGGCTGGAACCGGCCTGGAGTGGCAAGAGCAAAAGCTGGGACCCATTTCCGTTTTGCGCCAGATACACTACCCGAAGCGAGGCGGGGGTAAACGACCATCGCACGGACAGGAAAAGGGGCAGCCCATTCTGCGCTCGAGCGCCCGCCTGAAGAGTGACCTCCACGGCGCGTCCCGCGGGCCAGGGCTGGGAAGGCAGGAAGCGCATGGTTCTCCCCTCCCATTCGTCCAATCCCTCCACTTTGGGGTCGGTACGCAGGTGAGACTCGACACTCGCCCGATCCATCGCGGTGCTAAAGGTGATCGCCACGGGCGAGTAACTGCTGGCTTCTTGCGAGCGATCGGGCTGAACCGCCAGCACCCTGGGCGTGGCCACCAGGGCAACGGCGCAAAGGGCCACCCCGAAGCCCATCAGCCCGAGAACCAGCGGACTTGGACCCCTTCGTCGGTGAAAGGTCAACTTGCTCTGACCGGGCATCGATCTTCTTCCCCGCGTCATTATAATCATCCGTGTTGCCAGGACCGCTCTCGATCGGCTTGGGCTGGAGACGCTTGGCACACCGGTAATCGAAGCTTTCTGCGATGATCTGGAGGGCCGGATCCACCCCCCGGGACTAGCTTCGACCGCGCGTCTTGCGCCGCACCTTCTCTTCCAGATCGCCCTGGATCAACTGCATCAGGCTCTTGCGATGCCAATCGGTCACCGATTCCATCTCGTCTGGCCATGCAACCCTCAGCTTTCGGGTGGATCCCCGCTATCGCCTTGGCATTCCCCACAGGTACATCCGGCGCTTCTCCATGGTCACCGGGTCATGGGCGACCATGGTTCCCGCGCTGCCATTCCCCCTGGAAAGAACCTGGCCCCTTGGCTAACCAAATAGCGGAGTGAACACGGGATCTTCTCAAGCCGCGCTGGATTTGATAAGATGACCCATATGCGCGTGCGACCTCGGAAGTGGCCACTGAGGTGGCCGGAGTTCTTCTGGAGGACGTCTCGCTCGCGAAGGGATGGATCCCCCCAGTGTCCAGTGGAAGCGAACAAAGATGCTGAAGGATAGAACGGACCTCCGCAACATTGCAATCATTGCCCATGTCGACCACGGAAAGACCACGCTGGTGGATGGCCTTCTTCGCCAGGCCCGAGTGTTTCGTGAGAACCAGCAGGTGGTCGAGCGGGTGATGGACTCCATTGATCTGGAACGGGAGCGCGGGATCACCATCCTGGCCAAGAACACTGCGCTCACGATCTGGGATTCCCAATCGGCCCAGCAAGTGAAGATCAACATTGTGGACACTCCGGGTCACGCTGATTTCGGCGGCGAGGTGGAGCGGGTCATCAACATGGTGGATGGCGTCTTGCTCCTGGTGGATGCAGCCGAAGGGCCAATGCCCCAGACTCGATTCGTGCTGAGGCAGGCGCTAGACAGAGGCTTGCCGGCTGTCGTTGTGATCAACAAAGTGGACCGGCGAGATGCCGATGTGGCCGATTCCCTGAATCGAACCTTCGATCTCTTTGTTGAACTTGGGGCCACGGATGAGCAGGCCGACTTCCAGGTCGTGTACACGAATGCGGTCACGGGTCAGGCGGGGATCACCCCTCAGCTTGGCCCGGATCTCGGTCCGCTGTTTCAGGCGATTCTGCGTCGGATCCCCCCGCCGCGGGTTGACGAGGAGGCGCCGCTGCAACTCCTGGTAACGAGCCTTGGCTATGACAATTATCGAGGAGTTACCGCGTTGGGTAGGATTCATGCTGGGAAGATTCGGGCCGGGCAGCCCATCGCCAGACTGACACTGCACCAGACCACGATCTTGGAACGAGCGCGCTATCTCTATGTCCATCAGGGCCTGGAGCGAGTTGAGGTCGACCAGGCCGAGGCGGGAGAGATTGTCGCGATCGCCGGATTGGAAGAGATCGCGATTGGTGAGACCCTGGCGGATCCCGAGTCGCCCGTCGCGCTGCCGGCGATCCGGGTGGAAGAACCGACGGTGCGAATGACCTTTGGGGTTAACTCGTCTCCGTTCGCTGGCAAGGAGGGACGCTGGGGAACCTCACGAAAGCTGCGCGAGCGGCTCTTTGAGGAGCTGCGACACAATGTGGCCTTGCGGGTCGATGAGACCGACAGCCCTGACACCTTCACGGTCTCCGGGAGGGGGGAGCTTCACCTGGCCATTTTGATTGAGACCATGCGGCGGGAAGGATACGAATTTGAGGTCTCCCGGCCCGAGGTCATCCTGAGAACAGGCGAGGATGGCGTAGTGCTCGAGCCGTTCGAAGAAGCCCACATCGAGACGAGCCCCGAAACGATGGGGGCCGTCGTCGAGATGCTGGGAGCCCGGCGGGGCCAAATGCTCGACATGGTTGACACCAAGAAGAACACCGTGCGCCTGACCTACCTCGTTCCAACTCGGGGCCTGCTTGGGTTTCGCTATCAGTTCCTCAATGCGACGCGCGGCATGGGCACGCTCCACACCATTTTCCGCGAATACGGCCCGATGGCAGGACCCATGGCCTCCCGAGCCAATGGTTCCCTGGTGGCTTGGGAGGCGGGGGCGACAACGACTTTCGGCCTGAGAAACGCCGAGGAACGAGGAATCCTCTTTTGCGGGCCGGGAGTCGAGGTCTATGAGGGAATGGTGGTCGGAGAACAGCCCCGCCCGGGGGATCTGGCTGTCAATGTCAGCAAGAAGAAACATCTCACCAACATTCGCTCATCCAACAAGGACATCGAGGCCCGCTTGAGCCCTCCGAAGCAGATGAGCTTGGACGAGGCGCTCGAGTTCCTGGCGGAGGACGAATTGATGGAAGTGACGCCCCTGGCTTACAGGATTCGCAAGCGGATCCTTGATACGAGGGAACGGGGTAAGCAGACCAAGCGGGCCAAAGAGGCGCTGGTCGAGTGAACCTGGGACTTCAAAGGAGCTTGGGAGATGGCGAGGGGGCGACAGGCGCCGCCTTGACCGTTTCTTCCCTCCAGCCCGGGCCTGCCTCGAGGGCTCCCGCAGGGATATGGCGAGCATCAGCCTCCCGCCGCACGGGTGGGACCGCAGGCTGATCCTTGGATGAAGGGACTCAGACCGAGGCCCAAGATACCTCCGGCTTCCCAGGCCTATCTTCCAGACTCGTTTCCTTGCAAAAACCAGGACTGCCCAGAAGCGGGCCAAGGAGATTTCTCCTCGACCTTGGCCTGCGCTGGACAGCGGCAGAAGAGGCAGGTGCAAGGACCTCGAACAGGTCATTCCCTCGCGCGGGGAACGTTGAGACCGCGAAGGAAGTAGCGCGGCAAGAAAACTCTTAGGGGCGCCCTCGGAGGGCCCGGGTGCCTGTGCTATAATCGAGCCGGTCACACCCCCAAGCCTTACTTCAATTGATCGGTGGTGCTTCACCCATGACCTTTGCCCACCTGCACGTGCATTCGGAATACTCCTTGCTAGATGGGCTGGGGAAGGTCAACCGACTGGTCGCGCGGGCCAAGGAGCTCAACATGCCCGCGCTTGCATTAACCGATCATGGCACCCTCTTCGGGGTCATCGAGTTCTATCACACAGCCAAGGCGGCCGGCATCCGCCCGATTGTGGGAGTGGAGGCCTATCTCTCCTCCCGCAGGATGACGGAACGGGACGCCCGGCTGGACCGGGAGCCGTTTCACCTGTTGCTTCTGGCCGAAAACCAAGCGGGGTACCACAACCTCCTGCAAATAGCCACGGCTGCCCAGTTGCAGGGTTTCTACTACCGCCCTCGCATTGACCATGAATTCCTAGCAGATCATTCCGAGGGATTGATCTGCACCTCCGGATGCCTGGCGGCAGAGATACCGCGGGCCATCGCGGAGGGACGCGAGGCTGAGGTCAAGCGGCTGCTGGACTGGTACTTTGAGGTTTTCGGTCGCGAGCATTTCTACCTCGAGCTGCAACGTCACGAGATCCCGGAGCTAGATGTCGTCAATCGGCGCCTCCGGGAGTGGGCCGCGCGATACGAGGCCCGCCTGGTGGCCACCAACGACGTCCATTACGTCCTGGCTGAGGACAGCGCGGCCCACGACATCCTGCTTTGCATTCAAACGGGTTCGTTGGTGAGTGATCCGAATCGCATGCGCATGTCCGACGCCAGCTATTACCTGCGCAGCCCGGAGGAGATGAGTTCCCTTTTTGCAGAGGTTCCCCAGGCCCTGAGCAACACGCTGGAGATTGCGGAGCGGTGTGATATCGACCTCGACTTCAAGGGCTATCACCTGCCCACGTTTCCATTACCGGAGGGCCAGTCCGCGCAAGGCTACTTGAAAGCCCTCTGCCAGGAAGGATTACAGCAGCGATGCGCTGAAAAGAAAGGCGACCCTTCCGTCCTCGAACGGCTCCGGTATGAACTCGAAGTCATTCACGCCATGGCCTTCGACACCTACTTTCTGATTGTGTGGGACCTCTGTCGGTTCGCCCGGGAACAAGGGATCTGGTACAACGCCCGAGGTTCGGCGGCCGGATCGCTGGTTGCCTACGCTCTCGGGATCACTCTCGTCGATCCGCTGGATCAAGGTCTCATCTTTGAGCGCTTCCTCAATCCGGGTCGCGTGAGCATGCCGGACATTGATCTGGATTTCCAGGACGACCTGCGGGCTCGGGTCCTGGAGTACGCTGCGCAACGGTACGGTCACGACCGGGTCGCTCAAATCATTACCTTCGGGACCATGGCCGCTCGGGCAGCAGTCCGAGATGTGGGCCGCGTGCTCGACATTCCCCTTTCCGAGGTCGATCGGGTCGCCAAACTGATCCCCTACGTTCCCGGCAAGCCCGTTACGCTTCGGGAGGCGTTGGCAGACATCGCGCCACTTAGGGAAGTCTACGAGGGCACGGACTACATCCGCAACTTGATCGACACAGCGATCAAGCTCGAGGGCGTGGTTCGCAATGCGGGAACCCACGCGGCTGGGGTGGTGATCACGGACCGTCCCTTGATCGAGTACCTGCCGCTCCATCGTCCGACCCATGGCACCCTGGAAGACAATCCGATCGGAGTGGTGACCCAGTTCGAAATGCAGGTCTTGGAGGAACTTGGGTTGCTCAAGGTCGACTTCCTCGGGCTGGCGACGCTCACGGTAATGCAGCGCGCCTGCGAGTCGATTAGCGAGCGCCGGGGTGTTGATTTCAACCTGGAAAACATCCCGGTTGACGATCCGGCCATCTATGAACTGTTGGGACGGGGGGACGTGGCTGGAGTGTTTCAGGTCGAGGGCTCCGGTATGCGGCGCTATCTTATGGAAATGCAGCCGAAGGGGCTGGCAAATGTCATCGCCATGATTGCCCTATACCGACCGGGCCCGATCGATTTCATCCCCACCTATATTCGGCGAATGCACGGGGAGGAAACCGTCGAGTATCGCCACCCGGCCCTGGAACCCATCCTGCGCGAGACGTACGGCATTCCGATCTATCAGGAACAGTTGATGCGGGCGGCTATCGAGCTGGCCGGCTACAAGGCGAGTGAGGCCGATGATCTGCGCAAGGCAGTTGCCAAGAAAAAGGCCGAGTCGCTCCAGGCGCATCGCAAGCGCTTCGTTGAGGGCTGCGTCCAGAGAGAGATTGACCAGAAAACGGCGGAAGCCATCTACGACGACTGGGAGGGTTTCGCGCGCTACGGTTTCAACAAGGCACACGCCGCCGACTATGGGGTGATTTGCGCAAAGACCGCTTATCTCAAAGCCCACTTCCCGGTCGAATTCATGACCGCCCTACTCAGCGTCACGAAAAACGAGACCGAAAAGGTGGCGCTCTATATCGCCGATGCCCGCCACCTGGGGATCGAAGTGCAGCCACCCGACGTCAACTTCAGCAAGTGGGACTTTTCGATCGAGGACCTGCCTCAGGGCGGTACCGCCATCCGCTACGGCCTGGGCGCCATCAAGAACGTAGGTGAGGCCGCCATCCAAGGCATCATCGAGGCTCGGGACCAGGGAGGGGCTTTCCGCAACCTGGACGACTTTGTGCGGCGGATCGACCTGCGCAAGGTCGGGCGGCGGGCCCTCGAGTCGCTGGCCAAAGTCGGCGCGCTGGATGCCCTCGGCGATCGTGTATCCATCTTGGACGCCCTGGACCGGTTGCTCTCGGTCTCGGCGCAGCAGTTTCGCGCAGCCGACGTGGGACAGCTGAGCCTGTTCGGGGGTTCTGCGGGCGGGCCGATCGATATCCTTCAGCTCACGGCCCCCGCGCAACCGGTCCCCCGGCGCACGCTGCTTGAATGGGAGCGAGAACTGCTCGGGCTGTACGTCAGCGACCACCCTCTTTCCCCCTACCTAGCGGACCTGCAGCGGGTCGTCACTCAGTTCAGCGGCGAATGGGGGGAGGAACTCGCGGGCCAGCCGGTGCGGGTGGCTGGCCTTGTCACTCAGATGCGTACGCACCAGACCCGCAACGGCCACGCGATGGGTTTTGTCTCCGTGGAAGACATTCAGGGAGTCATGGAGATCACCATTTTCCCCTCGCTCTGGTCCAAGGTCAAGGACTGGCTTCACACGGACCTGATCGTGGTCGTGGACGGGAAGGCCGAGACCAGCGGGTCGACCCCGCGTGTTCTGGCCGATAAGATCACCACCGATCTGAAGGTCACGGAACCCGTGAGGCGGCCGGTTGTGGGGCCGTCGAAAACGGGACCCCGATCCCAACCAGCGGCCGCAGAGGCCGATCCGGCGGGTGAAATCGACGGACCGATTGCAGTCGCGGGCGAGGCCGCCCGAGTCGATTCGCTCCCCGCCAGCCCCCCGGAAGTAGTTCTGAGCCCGGGCGCCTCCCATGTCAGCGACTCCCAGCAGATTCTGCCCGCGATGGCCGGCGCTCCGGCCGCGCGGTTAGCGGGCGAGGCATCCGAGCGCTTGTCCGGACTGCCATCTTCCCCCGAAGGCACCCCGTTGCCTGTTCCCCAGGAAGCCGTGGCGGTTGCCGCCGCGCTGAGTGAAAAGGCCAAGAGGCCATTCGCGCTGGTCCGCGGCTTGCCGCCTGGACCCTTGATGGTCACAGTTTCGCTCTGCGAGAGCGGCGATCGGGACAGGGATGTCCGGCGCATGCGAGCTGTGCACGGGCTTCTGGCAAGCTACCCAGGTCAGGATCGCTTCTGCTTCCGTGTGGTTGAGGGATACCGCACCTGGCAATTGGAGTTCCCCAACGACACGACCGGCTACTGTGAAGAATTGGAAGTCCGCTTGCTGAGACTCCTCGGCCCGGGGGCCGTCGATGTTCAGCCCTGGCGCGTTCAGTAGTGGGACACTCAGGTCCACCCTGCCCGCCATCCGGCCGCTCGAGATTCCAGCAATCAGCTTGCCGGGTGGCTGAGCGTTTGCATTGACTTCGCGGAATAGAAGAGACCCCGCCCCCGGAAGAAGGAGCGAGAGCCCAGGAGTATAATCCCGCGCGAGGCTCATTTCGTGACCGGGCCAGGCAGCGGTCCTGTCACCCTTCCTCACCTCACCCTGCTTGGAGGCTCAACATGCGGATCGGAATACTCACCGGGGGCGGGGATGTTCCCGGCCTGAATCCCTGCATCAAGGCAGTGGTCCTGCGCGCCGAAGAGAACGGCTGGGAGGTTCTGGGGATTCGACGAGGGTGGGGAGGCCTGCTCAATTACAATCCCGAGAAGGGAGAAAGTGGGAACCAGGAGTGGGTGTCTCCGGCGACCGGCCAGACGGTTCGGACGATCGATCGGATGGGAGGGACCTATCTTCACACCTCGCGCACCAATCCCCGAAAGGTTCGGGCCAAAGAATTACCGCGATTCCTGGAGGGGAAATACCCGTTTGAGGACGGGCAAAAAACTGTGGACTGCACCCCCTATGTGTTGAATGTGCTGGAGCGGCTGGGAATTGATGCCTTGGTTCCAATCGGCGGCGATGATACTCTTTCTTACGCTGCGCGGCTCCACCAGGAGGGGGTTCGCATCGTTGCCATCCCGAAAACCATGGACAACGACGTCTTCGGCACGGACTACTGCATCGGCTTCAGCACAGCGGTCACCCGGACGGTGGAATTCATCCACGCCTTGCGTACCCCGGCTGGGAGTCACGAGCGGATCGCCGTGGTTGAGGTGTTCGGGCGCAACAGCGGAGAGACGTCCCTGATCTCAGCCCACTTGGCGGCGGCGGATCGGGCGTTGATCAGCGAAGTTCCCGCGGATATCGAGCGCTTGGCCCACCTGCTGAGCGAAGATCGCCAGAGGAATCCCAGTCGCTATGCCATGGTCGTCGTATCGGAGGGAGCGAGCTTGAAGGGAGAGGGGATTAGCGAGCATGGCCAGGCGGACGCTTATGGCCATAAGAAGCTCGGCGGCATCGGCCAACAGGTGGGAGAAGGCATCACCCGGATTTCAGGGATCGATTGCCTAGTGCAGCAGGTAGCGTATCTCATGCGGGCGGGAGCCCCGGATTCGCTTGATCGAATGGTTGCCACCTCCTACGGAAACTTGGCCATCGAGGAGATCAAGGAGGGCAGGTTCGGGCTGATGGTGGCCTTGCAGAAAGGGATCTATACCACCGTACCGGTGGATACTTGCACCCAAGGTCTTAAGAGGGTCGATGTGGAGCAGTTCTACGACTCCGACCAGTATCGCCCTCGCGTCGAGCATGTCCTGGGCAAGCCGATGTTTCTGTACTAGCGCGAGACGGGTTGGGTAGCCGCCCTCGAAGGGATCGCTCGGCTGGGACGGCGAAAAGAGATTGGCCATGGACGAACCACTCGAGAGCCGCAAGACACCTTCTCCGCAGGGCCGGCCGAGCGAGACTCCCCAGGAGGATTTAGCCGCGCTGCATCCCCCCGCCGTCCTCCGAATCGCCCTTGTGCTCGGTGCCGTATTGGGCGCGTGGCTTGCTCTGGAAGGCCTCTACGCAAGGCTTTTCGGCCACATGCCGGAGCTTTCGACGCATTTCGAACTATGGGCCTCCCTCTTGATCCGCTGGCAATTGAATCCGGCGAACTTGGGTTGGCCCCTGGTGGTGGTGGGCACAACTTGGTGGGGGTCTTTGGCCGGAGTCTGGATCCGCCACCGCTGGGGATGGCCCTTCGCGATGGTCCTCGGACTCGTTTCTTTGATCTTCTTGGGGCCCAGCACGCTGATTGCCGCCTGCCTCTTGGCCATCCTTCTTCTTCCCGGGGTCAGGGCGTGGAGAGCTGTCGCCTGAAAGGCTTTGCGGGCCTCCTCCTGCTGGGCCTGTTGCTGCCTGCTTGCGCCAGGGTGGGCCCGCCTGCTCCGGATCTTTCGCCGGCTCCGACCGCAAGCTTCCTTCCTGTTCTCACCCCCGCGACTCTGGAAGCGTCTGCCTCTCCAAGTCCGGATGCCGCGCTCGTGGCCTCCAGGGAGCCATCGCCTTCAAGTTCAGCGACCCTCCCCTCCTCGCGTGCTTCCCTGGAAGCCCCTCCAACCTTCTCCTCCTCCATCCTCCTGAGAGGGGTCTCTCCACAGACCTACCTCCAGAATGAGTGCGAATACCTCCGGAATCGGTGGGATCCAAGCCGCAGTGCGCCTGGGACGATCGTGGTGCCGGTCTTTTTCCACGGCGTAAGTCAGGAGGGAGACCCGACGTCGAACACGACCTCTCTGGCAGAACTGCAGGCCGCCGTCCGGACGGCCAACCAGCTTGGATACGAGATGGTCACCTCACAGGAGCTGGCAGGCTTCCTTGATTCCAATTCGAGAATCCCGTTTCGATCGATGATCTGGATTGTCGACGACCACAACATCGGCACCTTGGAGAATCACATGATGCCGATTGCCCGCCAAAACGGATGGGTGATCACCTCGGCTTGGGAAATTGCCTCAAGTACGTCTGACCTCTGGTCGAGGATCGAGAAACTCAGTGCCACGGGGCTGGTCGACGTAGAGGCTCACGGCTACATTCACAACATTCCGATTTCAGCTGCGAGTTCGGAAGCGTACTTGGAGGGGGAGATCTACAAACCCATCCCCATTCTCGAGCAGCATTTTGGTCATCGTCCTGTGGCAATCATCTGGCCCGGCAGTGGCTTTACCCCCCACGCCGCTGCGGTCGCACGCCGGGCTGGCTACGAACTGGGCTTCACGTCTTATGCCCGCGGACCAGTCATGTACGATTGGATTCCCCTTGGCGACTTGGAACGCGCGGTCGGCGACCCGCTCATGGTCCTGCCTCGAGAGTGGGGATCCGCCCACCTCGCTAGCCAGCTGACCAAGTATGCCCAATTGGGGGACCAGGCCGCGACCCAGGCGGGCAAGGACTATCCTGAGGAGGCCCGCTACTACCGTGAGGCCTGCGGCGGGGAACTGCCCTCGCCCGCCACTCCCCAGCCGCAGCGCACGCAAGCCCCGTAGGCTCCCCTCGGCTTGACAACCCTGTACATTACGGATAAACTTTCTGATCATTGTCCAGTTACATGTGGGCAGCTGCGTAAGATTGCCCATATTTCGTTACGAAAATCGAGTTTGCATGCCCTTCAACCCGCCCTTCAACGCAGCCGCCCTCGGCAAGCTCACCTTTTCCCCGGATCCCAGAGAAGCCCCGCTTATTCAGCTCGAGATCGCCCCAGGGCCGGCAGCTAGAGGAGGCCAATTCTTCCTTGAGCTGGCGAGCGCTCTGGCGGGAGGCCATACCGCGAGACCCGCCTGCTTGGCGCGGTTGGGGGGCGGGGTGTTGGCAAGTGGGCCAGCGCAGGGCGTCCTTTGGCGCAGGCTGGGGAGGAGGGCAAAGGGGGAAGGGAGAGGAAGGCATGCGTAGCCAACTCGAGTGGGTGGCTCCTGCGAGCGTCGCCGCCGGGGTGACCCTGGTCCTGTTAGGCTCGCTTGTGCGAGTAACCGGATCGGGCTTGGGGTGCCCGGATTGGCCTCTGTGCCACGGCGGCATTGTCCCACCTCTCGAATTGCCCTCGATCATTGAGTTCATCCACCGCCTGGGAGCTGCGGCGGTTACCGTGCTTGTGGCGGCGGTTGTCTTTCTGGCTTGGCGTCATCACCGGCAGGATCGGTGGGTGTTGATGCCCGCCTTGCTGGCTCCGGTTATCCTTTGCGGCCAGATCCTGCTGGGTGCCGTCACAGTCAAGTTCGAGCTCCCCCCTGCGGTCGTCGGGAGCCATCTGGGGGTAGCGCTATTGCTGGTTGCTGACCTGACCGCCGTCACGCTGGGAGTGCATCCCGCCTGGGGAATGCCACCCCGGCGGGGGTCGGGAACCGCACGACTCTCACCTCTTGTGGGCGTCGTTCTGGTCTCGCTGTTTGTCTTGCTCTTCCTGGGCGCCACCGTTGTCGGAACCGGGTCCTCTCTGGCCTGCCCGGACTGGCCCCTGTGCTATGGTGCCCTCCTTCCATTCACCCTCGGCCCGCAGGTCGCCGTCCAATTCCTTCACCGCCTTTCCGCCTTGCTGACCTTTCTGCTTGCGATACTTCTATTTCGTGAGACGGCGGGCATGTACGGGCAGTGGCCGCAACCGTTCTTCCTGGCGGGAACGGCGCTCGCGCTGTTGGTCGTCCAGATTGTTATCGGGGCCGGCATGGTCCTCTTCCGCCTGCCGCTCGAGTGGCAGGCTCTCCACGTGCTTCTGGCCACGACCATTTGGACCCTTCTCGCGGCGCTGGAGGTTATGCGCTTGCGTTGGAATCCGCTGGTTTCGATTCCGGAAGGAGCGGAAGCGTGAATCTCCCGCTTGCGTCGCGCGCAGTTCGCTCGGCCAAGGCTGCCCTGGTTGGGCTGGTCGGCTTGAGCAAACCCTGGATTATTGCTTTGCTCCTCATCACAACCTGGGCGGGGATGTTTCTGGGCATGAGGGGAACTCCGCCTGTAGGCCTCTTCTTGTTGACCACCCTGGGGGGCACTCTCGCCGCGGCGGGCGCCAACGCAATCAACTCATATCTGGATCGTGACATCGATGGGCGCATGAACCGTACGGCTCGCCGGCCCCTCCCGAGTGGACGAGTGGCGCCGAGGCGGGCTCTGACCTACGGCATCGCGGCGACGCTTGGATCCGTGCTGGTTCTGGGATTGGGCGTGAACTGGTTGGCGGCGGGGCTAGCCCTGCTGGGAAACCTGTATTACGTTCTGGTCTACACGCTGTGGCTCAAACGCAAAACGCCACTCAACATCGTGATCGGAGGCGCGGCCGGTGCGATCCCTCCGCTGGTGGGTTGGGCCGCGGCAACCAACCGGGTGGATCTCCTGGGTGTGTTTTTGTTCTTGATTGTGGTGTATTGGACTCCTCCTCACACGTGGGCCCTCGCGATCTTGCTTCGCGGGGACTATCAAAGGGTGTCGGTGCCTATGTTGCCAGTAGTGGCAGGGGAGGAGGAGACCCGCAGGCAGGTCTGGCTCTACAGCCTGCAGATGGTGGCGATGTCGTTACTGCCCATTGGGTTTCATTTGCTCGGCGGGTTCTACTTTCTGGTCGCTTCCGGGCTGGGGCTGGCCTTCTTGCGAGAGGCGTGGCAGTTGCGCTTCGGGGGCGAGAAGGGTTCCGCTCGGAAAGTCTATCGATTCTCTCAGGTCTACCTCGCCCTGCTATTCCTGGCGATGGTAATCGATCGTTTGATTTGAGGGCAGGACGCCGGATGCCGGGTCCCTTCGACCGCTCGGGCTTCTGCCCTCGTTCGGACGGGGGTTCCCTTGGCCCGCCCCAGAATCAGTATCGGGCAGCCCGACCGTCAGGCGAAGGTTGAGTTGGCCCGAAGTAACCGACGCCGTTCTCTTGCGTATATCTACCTTGACGGATACAAGCGGACCTCCGCCAGCTGCCGGGATTCTGAACCTGGCTTGCGAATTGAGGGGAGTCCCTTATAATTGGCATCCGAACTTCATAATCGGACCCGGTCAGTGACGGGAAGGAGCACAACCATGTCGGATCTCGTCTCGAAGGCAAAGGAAGGCCGAGGCTTCCTTGAGAAGATAGCTGCAGTGGTCCCCGGCTTTGCTGGGTATATGGAACGGGCGACTCGCCGCGATGCGGACAAGCGCCTGCGGGAGACCGTGGCGGCGGGTTTCGAGCGCCAGTGGTCCCGTGTTTCAGAGCTCGAGCGACAGTTCGTGGTTTCCAAACAGCTTGAGCTGGTGGGCAGTCTGGAGGCGGCCGCCTTGAAACTGCGCACCCTGACCGACCGCGTCCGCACCGCCTCCTATGGATATGCCGGGTTCTTCGATCTCGTCAAGGTGAACGAGACCCAGCTCGCACAGCTGTACCAATTTGATAGCAGTCTACTGGACTTGGTCAAACAGGTCGCCGCTGCGGTCGATAACGTGGAGTCATCGGTGGGCACTGACGGACTTCCGGCCGCGATTCGCAATTTGACCTCGCTGGCGCAGACCGGTGTGGATACTTTCGCCGGGCGAGGCGAGGTCTTGGCTTCGGTTGGGCAGTGAGGGGACCCTCCCTCGGGCCATTGCGGGGGTTCAGGTTCGGAGCAGGGACTGCAAGACGGCAGGGGGGCTCATAGGCGGGCAGGCTTCCACGGGGAGAGCAAAACATGGCGAGAATCTTCGATGTCGTTGAGTATCCGGATGAGATGCGAAGCGAAATCGTGCACCGCATTCCGGACAGCGGGTTTGGGGACTTTCGAATTGGATCGCAGGTCATCGTCCGCGAGGCCCAGGCGGCAGTTTTCTTTCGTGATGGCCGGGCGCTGGACGTCTTTGGCGCAGGGCGCCACACGATTTCGACGGGCAACATCCCCTTGGTCATTGACTTGATCGGTCGCGCCTTCAATGACCGGACCCCTTTCACCGCCGAGGTGTACTTCGTCTCGATCAAGGAGTTCGTGGATCAGAAGTGGGGAACTCCGCAACCGATCATTGTCCGCAACCCGGGAATGGGCTTGGGCGTCGCCCTGCTGCAGAGTTTCGGCACCTACTCATTCCAGGTCTCCAATCCTCAGCAGTTTGTGGCTCAGGTTGTGGGCACGGTCGGGACCTACGATACTTCGGCCATTCAGGACCGGCTCCGGGCGATGTTGCTCTCGAAGCTGCAGGAAATGCTGGGATCCACGGCGGCGCAGAAGGCTGTGCCGGAGCTGATCGCTCTGACGGAGGAGTTGGGAACCGGGGTTCGCGCCAAAGCCCAAGATGATTTTCAAGCGCTTGGATTGACCCTGAAATCCTTCTACATCGAGAACCTGAAAGCCTCAGAGAAATCGGCGGAGGAACTCCGGGGGATGGGCTTGCTGGACATGACCACCTACACCCAGCTTCAGGCGGCCGACGCCATGCGAGAGGCCGCTCGCAACCCTCAGGGCGGGGCCGGGTTGACGGCGGGGATTGGCGCTGGCGTGGGCCTGGGCCAGGCCATGGGCCAAGCGCTCCAAGGTGCCATGAGCGCGCAGGCCGCCGGACAGCAGGGGACCATGGCGGATGTCATGACGGTTTCGGACGCGGCTGCGGTCCTGAAGGTGGGTGAAGAGGACGTGCTCGGATTGATCAATAGTGGGGACTTGAAGGCCAAGAAGATTGGGACGACCTTTCGTATCAGCCGCTCCGCTTTGCAGGACTACCTCTCCAAGTAGCCTGCAGTCACCCGCTGCGCCCGGCTTGGGTGCAGGTCTGGTCTGCGGGGCGTTGGCCGCTTGACTGGTCTTCACCAAGGTCGATAGGCCCGCCTGGCAGGCGGTGGCTGCCAGGTGCACCCCGACCAAGCGAGAACGGAAAAAAAAGAGGAGGGGCGATCACGATCGCCCCTCCTCGATTCGGGACGCGGGCATCCTAGCCCTCGATTGAGGTCACGACCTTATCCAGTTGGCTTGCGTTCAACCCCACGCCTCTTGGCAAATGGCGGATGTACTCCTTGAGCTTCTGTCCGTGGAGCACGGGCACAGGCGCGGAATCCGCCTCGACCGCGCTCTGTTCGTTGGTAAATACGATGATCGACTTAACCGTCGGTGGCTCCTCTCCCTCCAGGAGACGCCTCAATCGATTCTGGAGCGACTGCGCCTCCGCTTGGCCCTCCAGGGTCGGGTTCCCGAGGTTTTCCTGGGCAAAGAACTTGCGGAACCATGATACCCCGGAGTGATGCCAACGCTTGCCATCGTAGGTGACCCGCCCCCCCTGGAACTTGGGCACGAGAGCGAATACTCCGCCCGGGGAGAAGAGCGCATGTCCGATGCCCAGATAGTAGTGCACAATGAGGTACTGATCGTCCAGCCCTTTGAGGGCCGCGTCGAGAGCTTGATCCGGCCTGGGGGTGCGCCCGTACCGATTGGTAAAGTAGATGCCGACGTTGGCCAAGACAAATCCGATCATCAGGGCAGCCAGGGAGAGATCCGATCTCTGCGGCTGCAGGAATGTGACCGCCATGCCGCCGACGAGAATGAGCAGTCCGGCCAGGTGAGCGCCGACGCCGATGCGGCTGTTTCGTTTGATCAAAGGCTCGTTGGTGATCCGCTTCATGGCCTCTCCCATTTGCGCAAAACCAGGCATGCGTTCTGACCGCCCAGGCCGAACGAGTTGGAAAGAGCGATTTGGATGTTGGCGGAGCGCGCCCGGTTCGGAACGTAGTCGAGATCGCAGGCCGGGTCCGGGTTGACGAAATTGATGGTGGGGTGAATCCGGCCCGTCTGCAGCGACAAGGCGCAGACAATCGCCTCGATGGCCCCGGAGGCTCCCAGAGCGTGGCCGATCATGGACTTGGTCGAACTAATCGGGATGGAATAGGCCCGCTGGCCGAACAGGCGCTTGATGGCCAAGGTCTCCATGGCGTCGTTGGCCTCGGTGGA
>JBEKSY010000028.1:0-47414 GCA_049516595.1 Anaerolineales bacterium | reverse complement strand
CACACCTACAACACAATCCGCCCCCACCGCTCCCTTGCCAAAAAGACCCCGGCCGAGTACCTTTACCGCTACCACCCCTGGGCGGCCCCGAAAGCCCATCTGTCGCATATGTCCTGAACCCACGCACTTGCTTGACACCTTTCCAAGCGCCAGGGTATAATGCCGCTGCACGACTGTAAGGATAAGGATCACATCCGAGTGCGATCACCAGGCGCGCGAGGGCCGGAAGAAGTAACCGGCCCGTCGTTTTGACAGACCCAGCGAGGTCGCGAGGAGCGAGCGGGTCATGCCCCCCCATCCAAAACGGAAGCTCAGTCGCGGTCGACGCGATCGCAGGCGGGCCCACGATGTGCTCGCGGTGGTCGCTTTGGTCGCTTGCGGGAATTGCGCCGCCCTCATTCCGGCTTACACGGTTTGTCCGAAGTGCGGCTACTACGACGGACGGCAGGTCTTTGAACCCAAGAAGAAAAAGACCAAGAAGGAATAGGTCGGCAAGGCCGTGGTCGCACGGCCTTTTCGTTTCCTTCGCCCATCATGTGGTGATGCTCCCCTTCGACCTGGGCCTGAGGCGGTGAGGCCGCCGTGGATCATCTTGCGACCTCCGTCGCCTTCCTCTTTCCGGGGCAGGGTTCCCAGTTCGTAGGGATGGGGAAGGATCTGGCTCTAACCTCGGACAGCGCCCGGGCGGCTTTCGAGACCGCAGACTCGACGCTCGGCTATTCCCTCTCCAAGCTTTGCTGGGAAGGTCCGGAGGCGGATCTCAACCAGACCCTGCACACCCAGCCCGCGATTCTCGTTCATTCCGTTGCGGCTTGGCGCGCATTCCAGGAGCGGGTGGGGAACCTTCGTCCCCGCTGCTTGGCGGGCCACTCCTTGGGTGAATTCTCCGCTCTGGTGGCGGCCGGCGCACTCGAGTTCCGAGACGCACTGCATCTTGTGCGGGAGCGCGCCCGGTTGATGACGGAGGCCGGAGAACGGTCTCCGGGTGGGATGGCCGCGCTCCTCAACCTGGGGATTGAAGAGGCGCAGAAGGTCTGCGAACAGGCGGCGGCTGAAACCGGGGAGGTCGTGCAGGTCGCCAACGACAATTGCCCCGGCCAAGTGGTGATCTCCGGGACTCTCCAGGCCCTGGAGCGAGCCATGAGCCTGGCCAAGGAACGCGGCGCAAGGCGTGCCCTGCGACTTGCGGTCAGCATCGCCGCGCATTCCCCCCTGATGCGCCCCGCCGCAGGGGTTTTCGCGAGGACGATCCAGTCCACCCCGATTTCCCAGGCCGGGGTACCTGTGATCGCCAATGTCACCGCCGAGCCCATTTCGCAGGTGAGCGAGATCCGGGAGGAACTTGAGGCGCAGCTCACCTCACCGGTGCAGTGGACGCGATCAGTTCGCAAGATGGTCGCGGAGGGCTGCGTGCGATTCATAGAGCTGGGTCCGAAAGATGTGCTCACGGGCTTGGGAAGGCGCATAGCCCCCGAGGTGCCGGGCTTGAGCATTGGAACCGCAGCGGACTTGGCTGCCTTCGACGGGGTATAATCCCTCGCTGATCCTCGTTTGTTTGCCGTACGGCTCGTGGCCTTGCCGGTTCCCCTGAGGTCAGGTGGACAACCATAGCACTTCCCCAAGCTCTTCCCTGATGCTGAACGGACGGGCCGCAGTAGTGACCGGGGCCTCGCGCGGAATTGGGCGTGCCATCGCCCTCGAGCTGGCTCGTCGGGGGGCCCGCGTGGTGGTGAATTTCCACCAGAATGCAGAGGCGGCGAGCCAGGTTGTCGAAAGCATCCGCAGGGAAGGCGGGGAAGCGATTTCCATCCAGGCGGACGTTGCGCTCCTCCCACAGGCCGAGGCCCTTATCCAGACCGCGGTCAAGTCCTTCGGTCAATTGGATATTCTCGTCAACAATGCCGGCATCACGCGCGACAGCCTCCTGCTCTCCATGTCCGAGGCAGATTGGGATACGGTCCTGGACACCAATCTCAAGAGCACTTTCAACTGCTCGCGTGCCGCGCTGAAGCCAATGATCCGGCGCCGCTATGGACGCATTATCAATGTGAGTTCGGTTTCCGGCCAGATGGGCAACCCGGGACAGACCAACTACTCGGCCTCGAAGGCCGGCCAGATTGGCTTCACGAAGTCGCTCGCCCGCGAAGTAGCCTCTCGGAACATCACGGTCAATGCGGTCGCCGCTGGATTCATCGAGACCGACATCTGGGCCAAGGTCCCGCAGGAAGGTCAGCAGGCCCTACTGAAGCTCATCCCCCTGGCCAGAAAAGGAGCGCCCGTGGAAGTGGCCTACGCGGTTGCGTTCCTGGCCTCGGACCAAGCCGCCTACGTCACGGGACAGGTGCTGGGGGTGGACGGCGGCATGGCCATGATGTAGGAGGTTGCGATGGACACCTCTCCTGCGCCCGGAAGAACCTTCGTGGCTCCTGGCGTGCTGATCACGGTGGCCAAACTGGCCGCCTTAAGTGTGCCCGGGGTGGTTCGAATGAGTCCCATTCCGGGCGGGGTCAATCGCCTGTTCCGGCGAGGCTGGGCCGAGGGCGTGCGCTTGGAGACGGAAGGGGAAACCGTCTCCGCCGATCTTTTCATCGTCGTGGCCCAAGGCGGAAATGTTCAGGATGTCGCCCGCGAGGTGCAGCGTGAGGTGGCTCGGGCGATCCGCGAGATGATCGGCTTGGAGGTGGGCCGGCTGGATGTGCACCTGGAAGACATCGAGTTCACGGATCCGAAGGGTGCGACTGCGACTCGCTAGGAGCGGGTCGAGCGGAGGAGAGGCCGAGGTGAACGGGCAAGAGTCCACCTCCTGGTTCGAGCAAGTATGAAGGGCCGACGCAAGGCGCGCGCCGTTGCGCTCCAGGCACTTTACGAGGTCGACTCCTCTTCGCACTCCCCCGGGACCGTCCTGCGGCAACGGCTCGAGGCTACCCCTCTGAGCGACGAGCTTTCGCGGTTTGCCCATCAATTGATGCTCGGCGTCTTGGAACACCGCCAGGAGTTAGACCGGATGATCGCCCGCTACGCGCCAGAATGGCCGGTGGAACAGATCGCGCTGGTCGACCGGAACATATTGCGCATCGCTCTTTGGGAGTTTGCCATCACAGGGGAAACCCCGACGAGCGTGGCGATTAATGAGGCCGTAGAACTGGCCAAGGCCTTCGGCTCGGAAACGAGCCCGCGGTTCGTCAATGGAGTCTTGGGCAGCTTGGCCGAGGTCGCGGAGGGAGGCGCATCACCAAAAGGGAAGCCGGAGTCGGGCGAGTTAGGAACCCGATGAATCTTCGGGCATGGGCTCGCAGGGCGGCCCGGCTGGGAATTGGCCCCGGGAATGAAGGTACCGCGAGCTTGGACGGGCGCTCAGCCAATTCCGATGCCGCCCCGCTTGGCCTTCGAGTCGGCCACCCGGCGGCAAGGCACCGTAGCAGAGTCGGTTCGGCTCGCTCTCCTCGCCCGTAAGTCGGTAGTGGGTGGGCTGGCGAGCCCTCGTTTGTGGCCTGCCCTGGACCGACCCGGGTTGCTTGGATCACGGGCTCGCACGGCGGGCAGATCTCTCTCGAGGACCGTGCCGGAAGAGGGCCAGACCCAGAGGGTGCGTGGGCCTCGTGCGGACGACGGAAGGGAGGGTCGATGAATCGAACCGTCGAGATCGTGGGAGTGGGATGGAGTGGCTTTCGCTCGGTCACGCCCGATCAGTCCTACAAGGAACTCATTTTTGAGGCCGCTTTGCGCGCCTATGCCGACGCTGGCATCGACCCGCGTCGTGACGTTCAAGGATTTGTGACCGCGGCGGAGGACTACCACGAAGGAACCAGCATCTATGATGAGTACACTCCGGATCAGCTTGGGGCAGCCCAGAGGCCCATGCACACCATCGGCGGCGACGGTTTGCATGCGCTGGCCGCCGCCTACATGCAGATCGCCTCGGGTTTGATGGATGTGGTGGTCGTGGAAGCCCACAGCAAGGCTTCCAACATCGTGTCCTTGCCCCATATCGTCGCCTTCGCCGAAGACCCAACTTTCGAACGCCCGCTCGCTCTGCATCCCGTCGCGCTGGCGGGCTTGGAGATGCAGGAGTTGATCAGTTTGGGGCGGATCACGGAGGAACAGTGCGCGGGGGTCGTGGTCAAGAACAAACGCAACGCGCTGCGCAATCCTTCGGCTGCTCATGGGACCGTGGTGGGACCTGAAGAGGTCCTCTCCTCGCCGCCCCTGGCCTCGCCGCTCACGAGCCTGATGGCGGCCCCGCATGCGGACGGTGCTCTGGTTTTCGTCCTGGCGGACACGGAAAGGGCGCGCACCCTCAAAGGGGAGCCGGTCCGAGTGAGAGGGGTGGGCTGGGCCACCGATACGCCCGCCCTCGACTCCCGCGATTGGACCGGAGCGCGCTACGCCCGCAAGGCCGCGCAAATGGCCTACCGCATCGCCGGGGTTCAAACTCCCGGGCAGGAGATCGACTTCGCGGAGGTGGATGATTCCTTCGCCCACAAGGAGCTGCTCCATCTGGAGGCCCTGGGCCTCGTGCCGAGCGGACGAGCGGGCGAGTGGACCCTGGAAGGCCAAACCGCTTCTTCCGGCCCGATCCCGGTCAACGTTTCCGGAGGAGCCCTGGGAGAGGGATCGCTTCTGGATGCCACCGGGCTGTCGCGCGCCTTGGAGGTGGTGCTCCAATTGCGCGGCCAGGCCGGAGCGCGACAGCTTCCGGGCGTCACGACCGGGTTGGCCTTCGCCTGGCGCGGGTTACCCACCGCCGTGGGCGTCGCCGCCGTGCTCAGCGCGTGAGGGAGGGTGACATGACCATGCGACGGGTTGCTGTGGTCGGGGCCGGGATGACGAAATTTGTCCGCCGAGCTCAGGAAACGGGGCGGGAGCTCGCCTGGGAGGCAACCAGCAAGGCGCTGGAATCGTGCGAGATGAGCATCGACCAGATTGAGGCCGTCGTGATGGGCACGGGTCCGGATGCCTTTGATGGGGTTCACATGAAGTCGGAGTGGCTGGCCGATGGAGCCGGCGCGTGGGGCAAGCCTTACATGCGTGGGTACGTGGGAGGCGGAACCGGCGTTTTCTCGGCCGCCCAAGGCTGGTACCACGTGGCCTCGGGCCTGTTCGACACCTGCTTGGTGGTCTGCGAGGAAAAGATGTCGCCCGCGCAGCCCCACCCGCAAGGTGCCTTCCTCACGATATTTGACAATTTCATCGAAAGACCCCTGGGGCCCAACCTGCTTTGGATCTTTGCCCTGGAGATGAACGCCTACATGCAGCGCTACGGCCTGCGCAAGGAGGACATCGCCCAGGTGGCCGTCAAGAACAAGCGCAACGCCGCTGACCACCCCGCCTCGCTCCTGGGGGATCGCAATATCACCCTCAAGGATATCCTCGATTCCGAGGTGTTGGCTTGGCCGGTCCAGAGACTCGACGTAAGCCCCGTGACGGACGGAGCTGTGGCCGTGGTGCTGGCGGCGGACAATGTCGCTCGGCGGGTGACCCCCCAGCCCGTGTGGATCGAGGGCGTGGGCTGGAACCTGGACTCCGCCTACTGGACCAACCGGGACCTTTCCTACCCGACCTATGTGGAGGAAGCGGCGCGGATGGCCTACCGCATGGCGGGCATCACCGAGCCGCGCCAGCAAATACACATCGCGGAACCCTACGACCCATTTGACTACAAGGAACTGCATCATCTCGAGGGGCTGATGCTCTTCCCCAAGGGCAAGGCACCCGAGGCGACCGCCCTGGGCATTACCCAGCGGAACGGCGACTTGCCCGTGTGCCCCTCGGGCGGCTTGCTCGGAGTGGGCAACCCCATCGCAGCCGCCGGCCTGATGAAGGTCGCCGAGCTTTTTTGGCAGCTGCGCGGCGAGGCGGGCGCAAGGCAGGTTCCTGGGAACCCGAGGCGGGGCGTCGCGCAGGCCTGGGGAGACCTGATGCAAGTGGGCACAGTCGTGGTCATGGGGAAGTGAGGAGGAAGGGCCATGATGGATCAATGGGTTTACTCCACGACCGGGCTGCATGAGAAGGACTTCGAAGCGGGCCAGGTCCTGGTGGAAACGTGGAAGGGCAAAGCGGAGTACGCCTGGGACACGGGGATCGCAATCGGGCGCTTTCTTGAGGAACTCCGGCGTGGCCGGCTGGTTGGGCGGCGCTGCCATTCCTGTCGGCGAATCCTTTTTCCGCCGAGGATGTTTTGCGAGCTGTGCTTCCGGCCGACAGCGGAATGGGTCACGCTCGCCCAGACTGGAACGGTGAACACGTATTCGCTGGTCCATGTGCGCTGGGATATGGTGAGACTTGAACAGCCGCAGGTGCCAGCCGTCATTGCCATGGATGGCGCTTCCCAGGGCATGGGCATCTTGCACCTCCTGGGGGAGGTGGCGCCCGAGAAAGTCAAAATGGGAATGCGCGTTCAGGCGGTGTGGAAGCCGGCCGAAGACCGGGAGGGCAGCATCACCGACATCCGCTATTTCAAGCCGATCGGCTAGCGGCTCGGCTTTGACCTATGGGGAGGCGGACGATGACGTTTGCGGACACGCTCGAACACCCGACCGAGGCCAGGGCATGGAAGGGCTCCATCCCGGTTTGGCATCGCTACACGGCGGGCATTGCCGGCGAACGCTTCCTTCGCGCCCTCCAGGAGCAGGGCAAGATCCTGGGTGCGCGTTGCGAGCCATGTGGGGTGACCTACGTGCCCCCCCGGATGTATTGTGAGCGGTGCCTGAAGCCTGTGCCCGAATCGAGTTGGATGGAGGTGGGGCCGCGGGGTGAACTGGTCTCCTTCACCCGGGTCTACCTGGATCTGGATGGCAACCGACTGGAGACCCCGTGCTGGGTTGGGTTGGTCCGCCTGGAGGGCGCTTCCGGCGTCCTGCTTCATTACCTTCAGGCGCCCGAAGGGGTGTTGCTGCGCTCGGGCATGAAGGTCGAAGCCGTCCTCAAGCCGGCCGGAGATCGGCGAGGTTCAATCTTGGACATCCTGCACTGGAAGGTTCTCTAGGCCGGGAACAGCCCGGCCCCTCTTCGGATTCCTGAGCTCGACGCAAGCGGGAAAGGCAAGAATGGCAAAGGTCCCAGATTTCTCCTCGACCGTCCTCCTGATCACTCGCAACGGCATGGGGTTTGGGGACGAGAGTCTGCAAAAGAAGCTTTTGGAGAACTACCTGAACATGATCATTCAGAACGGATCCCTTCCCTCGGCGATCTGTTTCTACACCGAGGGGGTCAGGCTCGTGACCGAGGGTTCCCCCGTCCTGGACGCGTTGCGGGATCTGGAGCAGAAAGGCGTGAACCTCATTGCCTGCAGCACATGTTTGGGATTCTATGGCCTGACCGCGAGTGTGAAGGTGGGAATCGTCGGAGGACTGGGAGACATCCTGGAGGCGGAAGGTCTCGCGCACAAGGTCATCACCCTCTGAGGAGAAGCGGTGTGGAAGGAAGGCGATCGAAGGTGAAGCACTTGTTGATGTGGCCGTCGGGGATGTCGTTGAAGATGAGCAGCCTGCTGGCTCTGGCCCTTGGGCTGGTCAGCTGCAGCTACAACCTAGCTGGCGCCAACCCAATGCTGGCGGCGCAGAAGGGGCCTTCCGGGGGCCTGGCTTCGCCCTCGGCGAGCGGCTCAACGCTGCTCACGGTTCTCCTTCCGGGGGGAACATCGGTCCGTCTCAGCCTGCGCCAGCTCAGGGCCCTTCCCCAGGCCACACTGCGGATCGCCGGCACCCAGGCCAGTGGACCCCCGCTGGAAGAGGTCCTGGAAGCCACGGGGGTGGGGAAGTTCGAGACGCTCACTCTGGTGGGGAAGAATTCGATCGACCTCTCCAACACGGACATCTCGTCGCAAGTCATTCTGCGTTTGACTGATCACGGCACCTTGGATCTGGCCGGAGAGTTCCTCCCCCCAGCGAAGTGGGTGAAGGACGTCCGCGAGATTCGTGTCCGCTGACCCCGCAGGGCCAAGAGGTAGCGCCTCGACAACGTCTCACAGGGCCCCGAGGCCTGCCTTGCCAGGAACTCGCCGAGAAGCTGAGCCAGATCGAACCGTTAACCTGAGGAGGAGGATCCTCTCCCGCCACACACCCAGTGCGCGGAAGCACTGCGAGACAGATCATCCCGCGGAGGGGATGGGCATGCCCACCGGCTGAGCGGGCCAAGCACGGCATCCCTCTCGACTTTCCAGGCTTACCCTCGGCGCGGCAGGGGCCTCTCGGGCCTGGCGAATTCCCGGAATCTGCCACTGCGTTGGCCCCTGGGGTCTTGTCTCGTGGCTTAGCGACTCGAGGGATACGTCGATCTTTGTCTTAGGATATCCCCCGGAGTGGGGTGGGCGACAGGAGCTGGAATTCAGCTCTTCGAAAGAATCGATTGGGCTTGAGCGCGCAACTTCATTCGCGTGCTCGGCTTGGTCCGAGGACCGCGTACTCGCCCAAGGCAGGACACGCCGGATTCCACGGGCAAGAACAGGGGCAGGAATTGGAAAGACTTGATCTCCAGGGCCAGAGGGGCGGATCCCCGCCTCCAGGGGTGCGGAGCCGTGGGTAGACCGGAGCGCATGTCCCGGGTGGGGCCAGCGCTGCCCGGCATTAGGCTGTGCCCTCCGCAGGGGTGTGACAGATCCGACGGTTCCCCCTTCCACCTACAAGGCCCCTTTGGACGAGCGCATGCCGACCATCTCCGCCCGCCCCCCCAGGATGCGCAATTCCGGGGCGAGAGGGGCGGGCGTGAGGTTCAAGGGGGGTACTTCCTGGAGAAACCCGGCGAAGTCTGTTGCGTATACTCCTATGTCCGCATGAGCGACACTTTCCGGGACCCTTCCTCCTATGCTCCGGTTGCCAGCAGGGCCTCCGTGCGGACCAGGGGGAGGGAACCCGATTTCCCCGCAGAGGAGGAGAGATGAGCGCACCCCGTCGGACGAGCTCGACGGGCGGGATCCTCCTGATCCTGCTCGGCCTATTCCTCTTTGGCATTCAAGCGATACCGCAGTGGAGAGATCTCTTCCGCGGTCCGGCAGGCTGGCCGCTGATCGTTGTGGGGGTGGGACTCTTGCTTTTCGTCTTTGGACTTCTGGTCGGAGCACCCGGCATGGCGGTGCCCGCCAGCATCGTGGGCGGAATCGGTGGCCTGCTCTACTGGTCCAATCTGACCGGGGCCTGGGAAAGCTGGGCATACCTGTGGGCGCTGATCCCCGGCTTGGTTGGGGTAGGCATGATCTTGATGGGCATCCTGGGCGAGAGGCCTCGCGAATCAATGGAGGGAGGGGGTTGGTTAATCTTTGTCAGCCTCATCCTTTTCTTTATCTTCGCTTCCTTCCTGGGCGGGGTTAATCTGCTCGGGGCCTACTGGCCGATCTTGCTGATCCTTCTCGGCCTCTTGATCCTCCTGCGAAGGTTATTCGGGTTCCGGCGGGGATAGGCCACCGCCGTGCCCGAGATTGCGGCGATCGAAAGAGCGTAAAGATTGCTGCCTGAAGAAGGGAGGGCTGCTCAATGAGAAGAGCGAGTATCTTCTGGGCCGTGGTCTTGATTGTTGTCGGGGGGCTCCTGCTCCTGGGCAACCTGGGGGTGCTGAGGGCGAATGCTTGGCAGCTGATCTTCCCTGCCTTCCTCATCCTGGTTGGGGTCTGGTTCCTCCTGCGCCCGAGCATGAGCCGGGGCTCCGCCCGGGTGGAGCATGTCGAGATCCCGCTCCAGGGAGCCTCGCGTGCCCGCGTGAGGATTCGACATGGGGCCGGTCGGCTTCACCTCGATGGGAGCGCGCGGCCAGACTCGATCGTGGGCGGGGACTTCGGAGGAGGGCTAAGCCATCACGAGAGGCTGGAGGGCGGTCTGCTCGCCGTCCGCCTGCGTGTCTCGGACGAGTTTCGCTTTGGCTTTGCTGGCGGTTGGTTGCCGGGCATGCTG
The DNA here is from genome assembly GCA_049516595.1 of Anaerolineales bacterium. Lineage (GTDB taxonomy): Bacteria > Chloroflexota > Anaerolineae > Anaerolineales > RBG-16-64-43 > JBEKHT01. Next base: position 37,533 of record JBEKSY010000028.1, on the reverse strand, counting down.
GACTGGTCTCTGGGGGTAAGCCGCTCGATTCCTCTGGAGCTGGAACTGGAGGGGGGCGCGAGCGAGACGACGCTGGATCTCACGGACATGAAAGTGCAGAGGCTGGACCTCCGGACCGGTGCGAGTTCCACCCAGATCACGCTGCCAGCCAACGCGGGGCGCACCCAGGTCTCGATTCGGGCAGGGGCGGCCTCGGTCGCATTGCACGTTCCACTGGAAGTGGGCGGCCGATTCTGGATACGCCGCGGACTCTCCGGGATCACCGTAGATACCTCGCGGTTCCCGCGCCTGGGCGATGTGTACCAATCTCCCGACTTTGAGACGGCTGTCAACAAGGTCGATGCGGTCATCGACAGCGGAGTCGGCTCGATAGAGGTGCACTGAGCTTGGGTTCACGCCGAGAGGAAGAGCAACTCGGCTTGGCCGATCGATGGTGGTTTGGGTCTCAAGGTCCAGGACGAAGGTGAGGAGCCATGGGCAAGGGAGGGGGGGGCCATGCCGCCCGTCTCTGCCTCAACCTGCTGAGGCCGCTTGGATCAAGCGGCGGGGCTGGATTGCCCACTGCGCCGGTTTCGCGCTTCGGCCCCCCCTGGGTCGGAGAGGGCGGGTCAGTTGACTGGACTGGTGGTTCCCGCGGGGCCGGCTGAGGCTGGGCCTACTTCGCGCCCGGGACAACCTCCTGCAGGAGGCCGACTGGATTGCGGGGTGGGGTTCTGAACAACCATTGGGAGATCCTCCCGGAGGAGGGCAAATGGGGCGACGTCTTTACCGAAGCAGAACGGACCGCATGCTGGGCGGAGTCTGCGGGGGGCTGGGGAGTTACCTCGGCATCGATCCCATCTTCATCCGCATCTTTTTCTTGCTCCTGGTATTCGGGCAGGGTGCCGGTGTTCTCATTTATTTCATCTTGTGGGTCCTGGTGCCCGCCGAGGGACAAGTCCCCGGGGGCCCGGTAGAGGAGAGTATCCGCACGGGCGCCGAGGAGATCGCCGAGCGGGCGCGGACGATGGGCGCGGAGTTGCGAGGCGGGTTGGCGCGCCCGGATTCCAGACTCGCCGTGATCGTGGGGGTGGTGCTCATCCTTGTGGGCGCGCTTTACTTCCTCCAGAACCTGGGGCTGCGCTGGCTTCAGTGGGTGAGCCTGGCCGTCCTGTGGCCTCTCTTGCTGGTGGCGGCCGGGGTGGCCCTGCTTGTACGGGGCAGCAGAAGAGACTGACATGAACAGACCCCACCGGAGAGGAGGGCTGGTTGGTCCGATCTGCTTGGTCGGGTTGGGCTTGATCCTGTTGCTCAACAACCTGGGCATACTGTCGTATTCGATCTGGGCGCTGCTCCTTGAGATCTGGCCGGTCTTGTTGGTGGCGATAGGGATTGACCTGCTGGTGGGTCGCCACTCCGCCTGGGGAACTTTGCTGGCCTTCGTTCTCATCGTGGCACTGATTGGGGGCGCGGTCTGGCTTGTCGCGATCGAGCAGCCAGCCGGCGAGCCGGTCGCGGGCGAAACGGTCACCCAGCCCCTCACACAGGCAAACGCGGCTGAGGTTACCCTGATTCCAGCGGTTGGATCGATTCACCTGGGGTCGTTCTCGTCTTCTTCGTTGCTTCTCGAAGGGACCTTCCATCCTCTGGCCGGCGACCAAATCGTGCACAGCTTCGCCACCGAAGGGGAGACCGAGGTCGCGACGATCCGAAGTACGGGAATCTCGCTTGGCCCGGTGGTCCGGCCCGGCTCTCTTTACAGTTGGGATGTTCATCTCAACGACCAGGTCCCCACGGGGCTACACATGCAATTCGGAATTGGGGAGGTTGACCTCAACCTGACCAATCTGAGGCTGACCAACCTGGATCTTTCGGCGGGCATGGGTCAGTTCGCGGTCTACCTGCCATCCCAGGGACGTTTTCCAGCCAAGATCTCTGGGGGCATCGGCCAAGTCCTCGTTTCGATTCCGCCGGGCATGGAAGCGCGCATCCATGTTTCGACCGCCCTGGCGGGGCGAAGTATTTCCACCCGGTTCCGACCGGAAGGTGACTACTTCGTGTCCTCCGGCTACGCCACAGGCGAAAACCGAGTGGATCTCGATCTTACGATGGCCTTTGGCAGCTTGGTGATACGCTAGTCCTCGGTCTTGCAAGGGCACGAAGCCGCAAGTCGGGCAGCCCGCGGCTGTTGAGCGCACCTCGCTGCCTTTTGCAGTAGCTCATTCTTCCGGCCGACAACCTGTACCCCGGCTCTCGGCCGATCTGAAGTCCATAGCAAATTAATTCAGGTGGTCCCGGTTGGGGTGGGGCAAATTGACTTTCAGAGGACTAATCCCGCGTGGTATAGATCGTCCGACCAGGCCCGGTATACATCAGGCGGCTGCGCCTAGCCTAGCGTGGTCAGTGAAAAAGGGCAGGAGGATAGTGCAGCTATTGCCTGCGCGAGACTAGATAAGTTCCGCCGTCATCAAATCGATTGATTTGTCGAAAATCTGCCACACTCTGCAAATCACTGAGTGTGAACAAATATTCTCTTTCTATCTTGTCGAACCAGATGAGATAGGAATCATTTGACTCGGGCCAGGAGTCACCAATCCGGGAGAGATCATTTACTCTGGGGCCAGAAAGCGGGGTCACGCCACTAGAGTTGTACGCAGTTTTGGCCGGGCTCGTTTTGGCGCTGAGGTTAACGAGAATATAGAGCACGTCAGGTGCATTACTGTAGATGATGTGGGATGTTTGTAATGGTTCGTGTTGCAGATACTGAACGATTGAGCTTTCTTTCCAGAGCCTGCCACTATATCCCCATCCTTGGTTCAGACCAGTTATGACATCTGCCCGAATCGAGCTCAATGGATAGAGCAACCATATGCTGACAGCAACAACAACGAGAATACTTGCAAATCGGGGAAAAAACCTTTGGCCGAACGGCTTGAGTAGTTTGTCGGCAAGCATCAGCAAAAGCAGAGTCATGGGCACATATATAGGGGATAGTAACCTGCCCTCGAGGGGGCTGACTGCAGTAGTCGCCGAGGAGACCACCATGAATGCCAGATAGGTGATGAGAAAAAGAAGGACAGGAGCCACCTTAGTAATCTCTGGTAGTAACGTTCTCATTTTTGCCCAGGTGCCTCTTGAATGGAAACCTGCCAGAAAGCCAATTCCTGCTCCGACGAGGAAAAGGATGGAAGGATGCTTGAGGATTGCCCCGGGGAGATACCAAGACGATAGGGTGTCAAATGCGAATTTCAGAATCTGGGACAGTCCAGATGTGGATTGAGCGCGCGGCCCAAGAAACGTGCCAGAAACGGCATAATTGCGCATCACCCATATTCCAATGGGAAGAATAGAGATAGAGGCAAAGACGAATGCGTGAACTATTCTGACTTTCAATCTTTCGCGATCGAGGAGAAGGATAGCTAGCCCGCCTGTCAGGATCAAAGTGACCCCTGCATATCGAGTCATACACGCCAAGGCTGCCGAAAGCGTAAGGATTACAAAGCAGGTTCTATCTTTGTTCTGGAGCCAAGATTCCAAGCACAGGAGAAACAGGACCGCAAAGAAGACAAAAAGCGGCTCTGACCATGCCATCACGGAAACTCCGAACAATGCTGGTGAAACCAGAACGGATACTGCTCCGAGCAGCGCATAAACATAGCCCTGAGTCAAGTGACTTGAGATTAGTGATCCAGACACGTAGACAATGAGGCCAAAAATGAGGGCATTTACAACAGGTGCCGATGAGAGAGGATCAACTCCAAGTATGCGGTCGATACTTGCAAGTAAGAAAGGGTAGAAGGGAGCCTGCAAGACTAATGGATTTCCGTCAAAAGAGGTAGCTCCAAGACCGTGCGCTATGTTCCTCGCGGTCGCTATATATCCCACGGAGTCGGTCGATAATCCTGCGCCGTAATGGCTTGTGGACAGTAGGACAAGGACGGTACCAGTTATGCCCAGGAGGCTGAGGAATACCTTGTTTCTCACAGAGAGCCTAGTAGACTTCAAGGATTTCACCGCGTCTCCTCCCTCATTTGGAGTGTGCAACAAGGTGACCTCCGCTTGTCTTGCGTCCACCGATTCTGGCGGGCACCCCCTGGGAGGGCGCCAGCACGGCGCCGCCGAGATTGCACTAGAGCTAGTTAGGCCTTACCTTGGTAGTTGGTTTGGATAGCTCTGAAACCTGCCTAATGGCAGGGGGTCTAATTGCGTCGTCTGGAATCTTGCGGTAGTTCTCAAGGAGATCCAGCTCGTCTCCGCTAAGCTTTTCCCCTTCTTTGTCCTCGACCGGCAGGAAATACCTATTGATAATTCCCTAATATAGTGACATTTGCCGTTTCGGCGGCAGAGTGAGTGCATGGGAAACTCACCAGTTGTGCGACGGGACTTTGAAGCACTGGAACGGCGGCGGCTGAAAGTGGCGCAGCTCTTGGGTAAGGGGCTGAGCCAAGCGGAGGTCGCTCGGCAAGTCGGGGTTCACCGCCAGTCGGTGAGCCGCTGGGCCAAGCAGCTGGCTGAAGGAGGCAAGGCCAGCCTGAGAAAGGCGGGACGGGCAGGACGGAAGCCCCGCCTGAGCCCGGCGGATCTGCGACGGGTGGAGCGAGGGCTGAAGCGTGGCCCGGAAGCGCTGGGCTATGTCAGCGGGCTGTGGACCCTGGCCCCCGGGTCCCAGGGGACGGCACGCCGGGTGGCCAAGCTGATCGAGCAGGAGTGCGGGATCACCTACCATCCGAGTCATGTTTGGCGCATCCTGCAGGCCCTGGGCTGGAGCGCACACGGGAAGACGGGGCGGGCCCTGGAACAGGACGAATGCGGGATCTGGAGTTGGAAAGAGAAGCGTTGGCCGGTGCGGAAAAAGGCGCGGCGCACCGAGGGAGAACCATTGTCTTCATCGACGAGAGTGGGCTGAGCGAACGCCTGCACCGGATTTGCATCTGGGCGCCAGGGGGCCAGACTCCGGTCCTGCCCCGGGACCCGCCTCTGGGGTTCCAGTCCCACTTCAACTGGAAGACGCTCTCGGCCATTGTGGGAATCACTTTGTGGAACTTCTATCTTCGCCTCTATCCAGGGGCGGTGCGCGGCAAGCAGGTGGTCGACTTTTTGCGGCACCTCTCGCATCCCCTGAAGGGGAAGCTGCTTGTGATATGGGACGGCCTGCCGTGTCATTGTAGTCGCCTGGTGAAGCAATGCCTGGAGGAGCAGGCCGGTCGGATTGCGATCGAGTGGCTGCCGAACTGCGCCCCGGAACTGAACCCGGTCGAGGTCTTGTGGTGCCCTGGAAGAACCATGAACACCCCAACCTGTGTCCGTAAGACTATTCGGCCATCGGCTATCATGCCCAGGCAGCTCTCCGGCGGATGCGGTGCCGCCCATCGCTCATCATCGCCTTCTGGAAGCAACCCCCCCGGCTCGATTAGTGTAACTATATTGTGAGATACTCAGTAATCGGCTTCTGCAGGGCGAAAACAAGGCCAATAAGGTCTAGCACCGTCTGGCTGAACCGGCCACTCTCGACTTGGGAAATATAGGCTTTCGAGCGTCCCATGATTTGAGATGGCTGGGGTTGTGACAGAGCCGCTTGTTCGCGGGCGGCCTCGATCTGGGCAGCGATGTGCTGACTTACCTTCTATTCCCATTCAGTTCGCCATCCTGCGCGCAAGTCTAGGTGCCACTTCTTCTGCATAGGCGGTCTGTTCTTGTAAGCATGGCTTGAATTATCTCACCCTCGTGGCTGCTTTCAAGATCGGAATCTCCGAGGGCTTGACACTGTGCTTAGTCAGGTAATCAAACGGGTCATCATGTCTGTCTGGCGCAAGTTCCTCGGAGACGAAGTGAAGGTCAGCGCCGGCGGTAACGCAACGGCCTTCAAAAGGCTCGGGTTCGTGCTTCATGTGGGGCAGCTGGGCCGATGGCTTGCTGTTGGGGGCGATGGATTCGCCCAGGACATCCTATCGGTGGGTCGAAACCGTGAGGGCAGTCGGCTGGCGGTCTTGCTAGCGGACGTGCCCATCAAACAAGCCTTGGAAGAGTATTTGGATACGCTCTTGACGGCCTCGCAGGTTGGTTTGGACAAAGAGACCCGGACCACCGATCGTATAATGGAAGGGCAGGGGAGGTGGACCGCATGGATCTGAGCGGAAAGGCGGCGCTCGTGACCGGAGGGGGCATCCGCCTGGGGAAGGGAATTGCTCTCGCTCTGGCGGGACAGCGGGTCCGCGTGGTTGTCCACTACAATCGATCTGGGGCGGGGGCCGAGGACACGGTCCAGCAGATCCGGGCTCTCGGCGTCGAAGCCGTGGCCATCCAGGCGGATCTGGCTCTCGCGGGGATGGCGCCCGATCTGATCCGTCGGGCAATCGATGCCCTGGGACCGCTCGATTTCCTGATCAACAGCGCAGCCATCTTCGACGCGGATTCTCCGACGGGGATGACCGAAGCCTCCTGGGACGAGCAATTTGCGGTCAACCTGAAAGCGCCCTTTTTCCTATCCCTGGCGTTTGCGGCGCAGGTGGGCCGAGAGCGCCGCGCACATGTCCTGAACGTGGCTGACGCTTCCGTGGGACGCCCAGCCCCGGCCCATCTCATTTACCGCTTGACCAAGGCGGCCCTCGTCCATATGACCAAGGATCTGGCGATCGCACTGGCCCCCAACATTCAGGTGAATGCAATCGCTCCCGGGGCAATCCTGCCTCCCGTCGGACAGGGTCAGGCTTACATGGATGAACTGGCCAAGAAGATCCCTGCCCTGCGGGTGGGTTCGCCGGAGGAGCTGGCCAAGGCCCTCCTGTATCTCCTCCATTCCGACTTTGTGACCGGGGAAATCATCTACGTCTCCGGTGGGGCTCACCTTTGAGGCCGAGATGACCATGCCGGACGAGATCCATATACGTGACCTTCGGCTGCGTACGATCATCGGCCTGAGCGAGGAAGAGCGCCGGGATCGGCAAGAGGTGCTCATCAACTTGATCCTGTACACGGACACGCGCCGTGCCGCGAGCGCTGACAGCATCGATCAGGGGGTCAACTACCGGACCTTGACCAAGCGCGTTATCGGGCTGGTCGAAGGTTCGCGTTTCTTCCTGGTGGAGAAGCTGGCCTCAGAAATCGCGTCGGTTTGCCTGCAGTCCCCCGGGGTGGAGCGGGTGCGGGTGAGTGTGGAGAAGCCTGGCGCCTTGCGTTTTGCGCGCTCGGTGGGCGTGATCATTGAGCGGGCCCGCGAGGAAGTCTGAGTGACCTCGGCTCGGCCTGCGAACCAGGTTTTCCTCTCCTTGGGCTCAAACATCGAGCCGGAGCTCCACCTGCGGCAGGCCCTCCAGGAGCTGGCGAGGCGCGGGAGGGTCGGGGCAGTCTCCTCGGTCTGGGAGTCTCCCGCTCTGGGACGTCCGGATCAGCCCCCCTACCTGAACGCGGTGGTCCATTTTGAGACCGACTTAAGCGCCGCTGACTTGAGCAAGAAGTTGATCCCGGAGGTAGAGAGGCGGCTCGGTCGAAGGCGCACGGCCGACAAATACGCGCCGCGGACAATTGACATCGACCTCCTGCTATTCAATGAGGAGATACTGGAAATCGAGGGCCACGCGATTCCCAGCCCGGAGATCCTCGAGCGGGCGTTTGTAGCTTTGCCACTGGCCGAGATTGCGCCCGCCATGCTCCAGCCTGGCGAGCCGAGAACGTTCCAGGAGATCGCCAGCCGGTTCGACCCACGCGGTCTGAAGAGGCGCAGGGACATTCACTTGACGGCAGGCGTGGTGGACGCCAAGTCGGGTACCGAAGGGAGAGAGAGATGACCCCGTTAGAAATTGACCCCTCTGATTTCGATGTGTTCCGAAATGACCTCACGGACCGCCCGCCGCAGAAGTGCTTCGGCAACATTGAATGCGCGGTGCGGGATATCCTCACTGCGATTGGAGAGGATCCAAAACGGGAAGGGCTCCAGCGAACGCCGGAGCGCATCGCCCGCATGTACGAGGAACTCACCGCGGGATACCGGGTGGATCCGGATCGTCTGGTCAACCAGGCCATCTTTGAGGTGCGATATGACCAAATGGTGGTGGTGCGCGACATCGACTTCTACAGCCTGTGCGAGCATCACCTGCTGCCCTTCCTGGGCAAGGCTCACGTCGCCTACATTCCGGACGGCAAGGTGATCGGCTTGAGCAAGATTCCGCGCATCGTCGAAATGTTCGCTCGGCGCCTGCAATTGCAAGAGCGGATGACCCAGCAAATTGCGGATTTCATGAACCAAGCGCTCCACCCCTGCGGGGTCGCGGTCGTCGTCCAGGGGCTGCATATGTGCTCGGCTATGCGGGGGGTGAGGAAGGCCAATGCTCGCATGGTCACCAGCGCCATGCTGGGGAGTTTCAAAGAGAATCAGGCTACCCGCAACGAATTCTTCGACCACATCGGGCGCGCGCGCGTGGAGGAGTAAGCCAGCGGTCGGCTCAATCCTGCCGAGCGAAGGCGAGGACGGCGCAATGGGCCGCTCCCCCTCCCTTTCACCATCGGCCTCGGGGCCCTCGGCAGGGCAGCGTTCTGAAGGGAGGCCGATCCCCCCGCGCCCCTCTCTCGGCTGGTATTCTGTCGGCGGCCTGGGCCACCTTATTCTGGCAGCGGATACCGCCCGGAATGGCGTCGCGGCGTTCCGGCCCGCGGCTCAAGGGACTTGCCCCAAGCCGTAGAAGGTGGGAACAAAGAGGACTCGCTCCCCTTTGAGCCACGCGCTCTTGTCCTTCTCCCGAAGTTGATCCAGCCGGGTGGCCGAGATCGAATCCTCCAGATCGGCCTGGAGCACATCCCACTCTTGGGCCCACTCCTCAGCTGAGGGCGGCCGCGTCCACTCGCCGCCGATGACACCCGTCTGAATGCCTTGCAGGCCCGCGCCAACCAGCAGCGCCCCCAGTCGACGCCCCATTTCGGGGAGGGCGCCCTGCCGGCGGAGGGAGGCGCGTTGCCATTCGGCCAGCAGGGCGAGCTGCGGGGGATGGTCGATGCGCCCGCCGTAATCTGGCTCCGCCAGCACGAGTACCCAGCCCCCTTTGCAGGTCACCCGCCTCATCTCCCTCAGCACCTGGGAGGGGTCCTCGACCCACAGCAGCAGATAGTGGCACAAGCAGACTTCGAAGCTTGAGTCCGGAAACGGGAGGGAGTCTCCGTCACCGCACGAGTAGGAGCAGTCCGAGTCCAGGGCCTTGGCGAAGCGGAGGCGCGGCAGGTCAAGGTCCAGCCCGTAGACGGAAGCGCGCCGCATTCGGTGGAGTTCGCTGGTCAGTACGCCCGTCCCGCAGCCGACCTCCAGCACCCCCCGGGCACTCGCAATGTTGACGCTCTGGTAGAGATGCGAGCGCAGCGAACGGGTCCACTCCGCTTGCTGCTGGAAGCGCTTGTGCCACGCTTCAGCACTGAGTGGCATCGAGGGGATTCCTCAGGCGGTGAACTCCTTGGCCTTCTGCCAGATAGTTGCCCAGGGTTGCAGGAGGAGGTTTCCCAGGACGTGATGGATCCCCTGGCCGGGAAGCACCTCTCCGTCGGGTTCAACGTACAGCCAAGCTCGACCCGCCCCGGATGCGGAGGTTTCTGTTTCCAAGGCGACCGGGTTGAAGCGACCGTAGGGGACAGCCACATCCCAAACCAGCTTCAATCCCAGGTGGGCGGACAGGTCGCGGGCCGTGTGGAGTGGGCGGGCCAGGGAGGGGTCATCCGTGCTGAGCGAGACGGCATGAATGTTCATCCGCGAAAGCCGATGCAGGACATCCGCCACCTGGTCGGCAGTCTCGGGGATGAGGCTCAGGTGCACTGCGGTGAATAGGTTCGAGTTGAGGGCGGCCTCCAACGCCTTCCAGGAGGCCGGGAGTTCAGGCTGCAGAAGCAGAGTGAGGTGATCCAGCCCAGACTGGAGAACCTTCGCCAGGAAGGGTGGGTCGTTGAGGCGCAGGCCGTCGCTGATCAGCCCGGTGACCTGTCCCAGGCGCTGAGAGTATTCGATCAGATCGGAAAGATCCACCCGCAAGGCGGGTTCGCCGCCCGTGAACACAACGTGCGGGACTCCCGCCTCCCAGGCCTTCTTGAGGATTGACTCCCATTCCCCCGCGGAGAGTTCTCCCTTGACTTGATCGGCGGGAGCGGCGCTCTGGTCCGTCCCGGGGGGGACTTTGTAGGTCAGAGCGCAATCCAGGCGGTAAGGAGCCGAGAGTTGGGTGCTATAGGGAGGACGCCGATCGAAATCCAGAAAGGTCTCCGGGTCGATCTCTGGGCGGTGGATGAGGGTCTGGACGCGTTCGACAAAATCCTGGTAGTGTTTCTCTGCTTCTTTCTTCCCAACGCGATAGCGCGAGGAGATTGCGCCGGCCACCTGGGGTTGCGGCGTCAGGCGGATGAGATGGTAGGCGTACTCTGTCGCCGTCCGGTTGAGATGGAGCACGGTGGCGGCATTGACGATGAGAACTCCGCTCCCGTCCGGCTCGACGCGGAGATGCAGGCGATATTGACGCGGAGCGTCAGGCGGAGTCTGGAAGGAGTAAATGCCTGAGGGGATCGGCTCAATGCGCACAAAAAGAGAGCGGACGAAATCAACGGGTGTGGTCATGGGATGCTCCTGGAAGCCGGAGGGGGGAGTCCGGCGGCACAGCGCAGAGGGGCGAGGGGATCGCCCGGGGGAGGGGGCGGCGGGGCGGCAATTGTTGGCCGGCCTCCTGGGCCAGGGGACAGCCGCCACCGCATTCTGCATTCAGTGCGCACGCCCGACAAGGCTCGGGAAGATCTTGGCGCTCGCGCAGACGCCGCGCAAGATCATGGTTCCAGATCAACGGCCAGGCCTCCTTGAGCAGATTGCCCAGGGGTTGGTAGTAGGACTGGCAGGGTAGCACGGAGCCATCGGGCTCGACGCACATGCTGTAGAGGGCAGCCGTGCACCCCTTGACCCCCAATTCGAGCTGCATTGGGTCGAAATGGCAGTACTGGGTCGGGGTGTACCAGATGAGCCGCTGGCCGGAGCCGGCCGTCCGCTGGCGCGCCAGGTCAAGCAAAGGCGGCAGCTCGCCTTCGGGCAATCCAGTACCCACCTGCGCCCCGCGCCCCGAGTAAATAAGCGCGTTCAGACCCACCGTCGCCACCCCCAGCCGGGCCAGGTAGTCCAACGTTTCGCCCAGCCAGGGGCTGTTCTCACGCAGGAGCGTCGTGTTGGTCATCACATACAACGGAGTGGTCAGGGCCTGTTGGAGGCCCTCGCGGGTCTGCTCCCAGGCCCCAGGGACTCCGACCAGCCGGTCGTGGATTGTCGGGTTGTGGGACTCGACCGTGATCTGTATGTGATCGAGCCCCGCCTCGACCAGCTGGGCCACGAAGCGGGGGTCGCGCAGGCGGCGACCGTTCGTGTTGAGCCCGGTGATCTGCCCCAGACTCTCCGCGTAAGCGATCAGGTCCGGAAGATCGCGTCTCAAGGTCGGTTCGCCGCCCGTGAATACCACGTGGGGGATGCCGATTTCCCACAGGCGATCGAGGATTTGCCTCCAGGTCTGCGTGTCCTTCTCGGGGAAGTCGCGCGAGCGGGCGTTGTAGCAATGGGCACAATCATTGTTGCAGCGGTAGGTGAGGGCCAGATCCATTCGATACGGGGCGGAGGGCCGAGAGGTAAACGGAGGGCGCACCTCCAGCTGCAGCTCGCAAATCGGGCAGGCTCCCTCGGGGCGAACCAGTTCGGCCAGTTGGTGTTGCAAAGCCACATAGTCTGCCCGGGCGCGGGACGACGAGACCCGATACTGATCGACCACGGTCGCGATCGCCTGGCCCTCGGCCGCATTTTCGAGGATCATGCGCGCCATGAACGTCGCCGTGGGGTTCAGGTGAAAAAGGCGGCTGGCGTTGACGAGCAGGATTCCCGAGCCATCCTGCTCCACGCGCAAATGGATGCGACTCCGCTCGCCTTGGGCGCCATACTCGTAGTGGTGGATCCGACCTTGGGCCGGGATCGGCCTCGCTTTGTCTCGGATGGTTTGGTCTCGCTCGAAGGACAGGCGCACGCCAGCTCCTCTAGTTCATGCCGCCAGCAGGCGCTAGCGGCCTCCGCCGGCGCAGGCACAGGCGCAACCTGCGCAAGCGCACGCGCAGGCACATCCCCCCGCCCCGCCGCGGAACCCGCCGCCCGTGCTTGGAGGGGGCGGAGGATTGGTCACATTCGTGATCCGGTCGGTAAAGGCAGAGACGTTTCCGACGATGCCGCCGGCAAAGGATTGTGTAGTGTGCGCAATCGAGGCTGCAAAGTCCGATCCGGGCAGGTGCGGGAGGGAGATCGGCGCCGCCATTCTACCGGGGCTGGCGGCGGCAGGCGCCACCGGCGCCGAGGCTCCCCGGAAAGTGGGGTCGTACCGCCCCCACCAGATCGGCATAAAGATAGGAACTCCGCCAAAGACCTGCGGTGAGCGGCCCTGGAAATCGCGGTCCAACACCATCCAATCCATGTTCTCGTCGAAGCGCTGGCTCTTGACCTCCGGAGTGTCCGCAGCCTGGACCTCGGTCCATGCCCGCTGGATGATGCTTTGATAGTATTCGAGGGTTTCCTTGCGGCTGAAACCCTTCATCTTCTCGGTGACCCCCTTGATCAGGTTCACCATCACGTTCTGCAGGGCGAGCTGACGATCCCGGTTGCTTTCGATCTGAAAGGCCTTGAGGAAATCCAGCTCATACGGCTGCAGGCCCTCCGGCGCGGGCAGGGTTACCTCAAGCTTGAGCGGGTCCCGCGTGGTGACCTGCGCGCCTCCTTTCTTGAGCACGGAAAACAGGATCATCGTGAAGATCTTGTCAACCGGCTGTTGCATCAGGACAGCCGCCTCAACGGCCGTGAGGCCGCGTTTGATGCCGTGACCCTCGATCGAAATCGTCGGTGGCAGGTACTCCATCTTGCGCCTGCGGGCCGACCAGACTGAAAGCGCGATGATTCCAACGGAGAACGCGAACACGACAAAGCAGAGCAGCGGGCCCGTTAGCGCGGCGAGCAAGGCCGCCACCGCCGATCCGATCGCGTCAAGAGCGGAGACGCGCACAATCGTGTCGGCGGGCACATAGTGCGAGGGGAAAGAGGCGCCGAAGGTGTAGTGGGTATAGCCATTGGCTTGGTTTGTCGTCCAGGTGTAGATGACCCGGCCCTGATTGTCCAAACCTGCCTGGGGGGTGGGACTCCCCGGCCATCCTTCCACCGCATGGTAGCGGGGCTCCTGCGCTTGGACCCCGGGGGGCAAATGGAAGATCACCGTCAGGACCGTGGCGCCATGCACATACTGCGACCCGAACCAGGTCGGCGAGAATACGGCACTGGCATAACTGCTGTCGGAGGAGTCCGGGTACAAGACCCCGGAAACCCGGGGCACGGTCAGGTGCACGTTTCCGGTCGCTCCGGCCGCGATACTGGAATCCCCGAGCCCGAGGGTCACCCCCGGGTTCACCGCCGTCGACGGCTGAATGTCGCTGATGGCGTGCCCGTTGACGTCTGCCTCGATTGCGTTGAGATCATAGTTGGAGTTGGGCAGGCCCACATCCACGAAATCGATCGGTGGCGCGCCGGTGTCGTTGCTGAATGTGAACACATAATCGATCGCCAGCGTCCCGTCCTGGTTCCAATAGACATTCACGCCCTCCTGGTCCAGGCGGAAGGAGTAATCCTGCGCCCACGCGCTTCCTGCTAGCGACAGGCAGAGGCCCAAGGGGACGAGGAGCCAGAGGATGCGCTTCTTCATGGAGGTTCTCCTCGGAGGCAAGAATCAACTACCATTTGGGTTCTTCCGTGAGCTGATAGGTTGTGTGGCAATAGGGGCAGGTGACCACGGGGGCCCCCGCGACCATCTTGATATTGTCGGGCGTCAAAGCCCCTCCGCACGAGCGGCACTTGAGCATATCCAGGTTGACATTGGCGGGAAGGTCTACCTTGAGGGTGATGTTCTCCGAGCCCTGCGCGGCCCGGCGCCTGGCGCCGACCACGATCAACACGAACCCGATCCCCACGCTAATGAGGCCCACCAGGATCCAGCTTGGGGATCCCTGTGGGCTGAACGCCCCCCAAATGAAGATCACGCCAAAGAAAAGAAGGATCGCCGCAGCGATGTAAGCGATAACCTTTCCTGCGCTCATGGCCGCCTCCAGGGTTTCGCGCGGAGTGTATCATCACTCCAGAAAAGGCGATCTCGTTTTCCACCGATCTTGGAGGAGAATGCCGACCTTCGGGGTCGGGTATGCCGTCGTGCACGGAGACGATGAGGTCGGGCCGGTCGCGCCACGTAGTGTCCGGCCGGGCGCAGGGCCGTTCGGGAGTGACTTCGCCACCGGAGGTGAGCGATGGCCGATGATCTGAGCGAGGCACTGCGGAATCGAAGAGCACCCCTGGCCGGGACGGTACAGGAGGAAATCCGCACCGGGCTCCATACGAGCCTTCTGGCCCGGGAAATCTACGGCTATGAAACGATTCCCTCCACCAACCACGTAGCCCTCAATCTGGGAGAGAAAGGAGCTCCTGACGGAACGCTGATCATCGCCGACTACCAGTCCGCGGGAAGGGGAAGATTCGGACGCAGTTGGGTGGCACCCGCTGGAACCAGCTTACTTCTTTCTCTCCTGATGCGACCCCCTCTTCCGGTCTCGCATTCCTTTCTCGTGGCCATGGCCGCCGGGTTGGGCGTCGCGGAAGGCATCGGGAGCACGACCGGCCTCACCGCCAGGCTGAAGTGGCCGAACGACGTGTTGATCGAAGGACGCAAGGTTTGCGGTCTGCTGCTGGAATCACGGGTCTTGGGTGAACGCCTCGATTTCATCGTCGTCGGGATCGGGGTCAATGTCAATTTTCAAACGCAAGAGGTGGAGGGAATCCCGGCCGAGGCGACCAGCCTGCGGAACGCCCTGGGTCACGAGGTCTCCCGCCTGACACTCCTGCGGGCGATCCTGGAAAGTACGGATCGAAGGTATGTCGACATCCACCGGGGCCGATCCCCCCAGGGCGAGTGGTCGACTGCTCTGGACACGATCGGGCGCCGCGTTCGCGTCCAGCTTCGGGACCGGCTGGAAGAAGGGCTGGCGGAAGGCGTGACCGAGGCGGGAGCCCTGCTGGTACGTCAAAACAATGGCCAGCGTCTCGAGATCAGTGCGGGGGAAATCTTCCACCTGGACCCGGTTCGCTGAGCGATCTCTCCTTTCCTCTTTCCCTTGAACCTCGTGGCCCAAGAGTTTGGCTCGGCCCTGGCGGCTGGCAATGTCCTGGTCCTCAAGCCAGACTGGGCCACTCCTCTCAGTGCGGTCCTGTTTTGTCGGGCCCTCGAAGCCGCCGGGTACTCCCAGGCGCGATCAATCTGGTGGCGGCCCCGGAGCGACGGGCGGCGAGCAACTCGCCGCCGCCGCATGGGTCGCCAAGGTCAGCTTTGCGGGAAGCGCGGATATTGGCCGCCGCATTGCCGAGAAGGACAGCGTCAAGAAGGTGCCCCTCGAGCTGGGAAAAACCTCCCCGGTGATCATCGCTGCGGATGCCGATCTCAAGCAGGCTGCCCTGCGCTGTGCCGTCGGTGCGTACTACAATTCGGGGCAGGTGTGTATTTCGGTGCAACGCATCTGCTGGGAGGGCCGGGCGTTCGAGCCCTTCACGGAGCACTTCATGTCCGGAGGCCTGGTCCATGCGGGTCGGCAATCTGCTGGATGAGCGAGTCGACGCGGGACCCATGATCAGCGAGGGCGAGGCGCGGAGAATCGAGGTTTGAGTGGTGGAGGCCCAAGCCGGTTGGGGGGCGAGTTCTGGCGGGAGGTAGGAGAGAGGGCCCGGTTTGCCTTCCCGCCATCCGGCTGGAGGTCAAACTCGATATGAAAGTGGTCCAGGAGGAGACCTTTGCGCCGGTGGCCTCAATGATTGGCTGTCGGGACCTCGAGGAGGGGCTGCGCCGAGCGGATGGAACCGAGCAGGGTCCCCGGCAGCCCTTTTCACTCAGGACATCGATCGAATCCTGCGGCCGAAAGGAGCCCTGAATTTCGGAGGCCTCATCGCCAACGACTCCCCGTCGTTGCGGACAGATCACATGCCCTGCCATGGGAACCGGCGCAGTGGAATCGGGCGCGAAGGGGTGATGTATGCGATGGTGGAGATGACCAATACCCAGATGGTCGTGCTCCGATTGACAGGAAACGTGGCCGGGTCCGAGGAGGTTCGGATGAGTGGACGTTCTCGGGAAATCGGGAGACTGCCGAGGAACCGGGAGGGCCCCGGCCTCGCGCTTCTTCGACCGGCCATCCCGGCTGGGAGATACCTGGGCGCGGACCATGGCTGGCAGCCCAAGATCATTTGACCCGGGGAGGAAAAGGCTGCCTGGTTCGGGTTCCCGTTGAGCGCCCAACCGGCCAGTCGAAGCTGGACGAATGGGCGCTCCAGTCAATCCAGGGCTCTAGAGCCAGAGTGTGAACCGAGGAGGAATTCAATGGACGAAGACACACGGATGGATATCCGCAAGCTGCTCAAGGTATTTGGGATCCAGGCGGACGAGGCAATCATGGCGCATCTGGGGCACTATGACGGTCCGGGTCCCTTGCGGGTGCGGCTGGTCCTCGAGGATGAAACGGAGTACCGCGGGAACAGCCCACAACCTCCATTGCATCTTGAGATCCGGGGTGAGGTGAGAAAATAGCCCTCGTTCTCCGGCAGGAGAGCATTCTGGGATTCCGTCCCGCGGCGCCAGGCGCTTTTCGCCGCTTCTGAGCAGGCGACCGGTCGTTGAGCAAGGGGCGGATGCGAGGTTGTCTCGGGGATCCGGGCCACAGGCACCTGGTCGAGACGCTCTTGAGAGAGAATGGGCCTTCCGTGTGCCTGTGCCAACCTCTTTCGGATTTCTGAGTCCAGATCGGGTCTCGGTTGCCGATGTGGCCCTCGAGCGGGGTGACATGCGGGCGCGTCTTGAGGCTCTCAAGGAAAGGCAAGTCGCGCTGCGTGGCCTGGAGAGACGGACATGGGCCAACACGGCGCGTTGCCTAACCCGGGTGCCGATCTCAAACCCAATCCTGGATCCGCCCTCGCGGATCTCCTCGGTATAGAACCCACCCGTCGGCGCCCCCAGCTGCGCAAGTGTCTTCCTGACGAGGGTGGTCATTCCAGATCCGGGCTTGCCGGTGAGGAGGATGGGCATGGTCATGTCCCCCGGGGGAGCGGGAGCCTTCTGAGGCAAGTGTCTCTCAAGCCCTTCATGGACGGCCAGGATCCCAATCGGCGAACGATTCCATTCGTGCCCCGGGACCCCCTCCTGCCCAGGCAGGATCCCTTGCTCAAGCACAAACGAGTGACGCCTTGACAGCAGGGCTCCTGCCCGTACAATGATTCGGTACGGGCTGAGGGAGACTTCGATCCCTTCGTTTGCTCTCCAGGCTGCCCCATGAGCGACCCCATCGAACAGCGCCTGCGGAATGCACGTGAAGCTTGGGACCAATCCCTCCTGCGACCCATTCTCGACTTGCGCCGTTCGCTGCAGGGAAAGGGGGCAGAACGCGTCGCGCGCCAGGCGGGAGCGGAATTGCAGGGAGCGCAATTCTACCTGACGCATTTTGGAGCTCGCTTTGTTCTGGAGCTTCCGGGATTTGCTCCGCCGGAGGGGATTGAAATTCCAACAGCGACCCAGGCCCTGCTCCTTTATTATCTGGTAACCGCTGACGGTGCGCCTCTCAGCGAAAGATGGGTCGGCTTCCGTGAATTGCCGGGAGGCAGTTTCTATCATGAGGCGTTTCAAGGGTATGCGGGGAACCGCCTCGCGGCTTCCTTCGGGAATGCCCTTCCGGCCTTCGAACAAGCCTGCCGGACTTTGGGAGGCCAGAAATCGAGTATCGCGGAGACGGCCTTCCGGTTCCAGGCCTTTCCTCGGTTGCCGCTTCTCGCGGTGGTTTGGGCAGGGGATGAGGAGTTCGCGCCACGAGGGGCGATCCTTTTTGACTCAACGGCGTGCCACTACCTTCCCCTGGATGCCTGCGCGATCGTAGGATCCTCCCTGGTCCAGCGCTTGATCCGGGCGGGGGAGCAACTGGGGAAGAAACCCTCCTCGACTTCCACGACCCCTCTCACCGCGATGGAATGAGCGGAGCCTTGGAGCGGCGAGGAACCCGCCCTGGTGATGCCTGATAGAGATAGACGCCCTTTGTGGACGTCGCCGATCGTTTCGCGGCCAGGAGCGGGAAGGTGCCCTCGATCTGGCCCGGGAAGGCCCCATGCAGAGATTGGGATCCTACTTGACGAAACTTTCCTCGCGGTCGGCACTGCTCATCAGCCTGGGGCTCTTGGTCGGTGTCGGCACCCTGGACTATCTTCTCCTTCCGGCACTAAGCCTGAGCCTTTTCTACCTGATTCCTATTTCGACGGCCGCGTGGTATTCGGGCCGGGGTGCCGCGATCGGTCTCTCAATCCTCAGCGGAGTGGTGGCGGGAGTGGAGGATGCGTTTCCGCTCCAGGCCGTTGCGAGCGCGCCGTCCATTCTTCTTTGGGAGACGACCAGTCGATTGGCCTTCTTCCTCGTGGTTGCGCTGCTTGTAACCTCCTTGAGCAATGCGTTGGATCGGGAAAGGGTCCTGGCCCGCACGGACTATCTCACCAGCCTTGCGAATGCCCGTTCCTTTTTCGAGAGCGCCTCCCTGGAGCTCGATCGGGCCCGGCGTTACGGTCGGCCCATCAGCATCATGTACGTGGACCTGGACGATTTCAAAGTGATCAATGACGAACTGGGGGCCACGTTGCCGGGGACGAAGTGCTGCGCCTCACCGGGACCGTCCTGCGCCGCCATCTGCGCTCCACGGACCTGGTGGGTCGGCTGGGAGGGGACGAGTTTGCGATCCTGATGCCGGAGAAAGGCTTCGAGGGAGCTGGAAGTGCGGCGGCCAAGGTGCGCACGGCGCTGCGCCAGGAGTCGGTTCGGCAGGGATGGTCGCTCACGATCAGCGTAGGCGTGCTGACCTGTGAAGGAGTGCTGGCCAGCCTGGAGCGATTGATCGATCAGGTCGACAGCTTGATGTGTGCCGTGAAACGCTCGGGCAAGGATGGTATCCTGCAGAAGAGATCGGCCTAGGTTCGAGGCCGTGACAGGAAGGGTGGCCTCCGGGGTTCACCCTTGATCTCGTGCAGGGATCTCAACCTGGAGGCAGGAACCAACCCAGTGAAATGGACGAGGCGAAAGTGACTCAGCTGCAGGAGCGGTTCGCTCAAGCGGTGCCGCGCGATGGCGCGCTTCGCAATCTGCGCATCACTCTGCTCAGCTTCGCGGCGTCGGTTACATTGACACGTCTTTTCTTCTTCCTCACCGGGTATCCGCAAAACAGGAACCAGACCCTTCACATCTCTTACCTGCTATGGGGTGGGCTGCTTCTCTTCATCGCCGCTCTGCTGATGAGGATGTACGCAAACAACTCGGTCTTCGCGGTGGGAGGTCTGCTGACCGGGATCGGCATAGGCCTCTTCATCGATGAGGTCGGTAAGTTCATCACGCGCAAATGACTATTTCTTTCCCGCGGCCGCTCCGATTGTCTACGCCGTCTTCCTTTTGGTGGTGCTCCTGTATCTCAAATTCCGACGAACTTCGGCTCCGGATGAAAGGAAGGCGATGTACCAGGCCCTGGAGCGCCTGCAGGAATTCGTCGATCGGGACCTGGCTCCGTCCGAACTGGACGGTCTCAAGGCGGACTTGGAGCGGGCCGCGGGAGGAGAAGGTCGGGAAGACCTGCGCAACCTCTGTCTGACGCTTTTGTCTTGTTCTTCTCACCTGCGGAGCTGTGTCGAGCGAGCCGCCGCGCCTGAACTTCTGGAAGCGACTGGAGATATCCTTGGCGAAGTTCGAACTAGCCCACGTGGGGCGTCCTCGTCAGCGGGCCATCCTGGTCGGCGGGAGGGTAGGCCTGGGCTGGTTTTCGGCGAGCGTCGGGCTCGAGGGTTCGACAGGAATCCTGCTTTTGCTTGCCGCCCTGCTCATGCTGTTTGGGAAGGAGAATTCCGGAACGGGGCTGGCGTACCTGGGACTCTTGCTCACCTTCACAGCCGTGAATCTCCTGGCTTTTTACTTCGAGCAATTCTCAACGATCCTTCCGGCGATGATTGAATTCATCTTGCTCTTGGGTGTACTGCACTACCGTAGGCTCTATCTGTTGGGAAGCCAGGTCGTCGGTGGAGCTTGACCGGCGCGGTGCAGCGGTGGCCCGCGTTGAATCTGGGCAGGGCGGTCGAGCTTCTCGTCACGGGGTGTGCAGAGGATCGCTCGTGGAGGCGTTCGCTGCGGTTTCTCCCTTCGGTCCCACGGCAGGCGCCCGTATCCCGGAGGTTCCGGATGCAGAATAGTTTTCGCGCCCGCCTCTTGAGTTGGGCGCTGAAGAATCTCACGCGCGCGGCTTGCCAGGTGGATGATCGCGCTCTGATTCGCATCCCTGCCAAGGGACCCCTGATCCTGGTCTCCAATCACATCAACTTTCTGGAGGTCCCTCTAATCTATACTCACCTGCTGCCCCGCCCGATTGCGGGCTTTGCCAAGGCCGAGCATTGGAGGAACCCCCCAATGCGGTTTCTATTTGAGACCTACGGGGCCATTCCCCTTCGCCGGGGAGAGGCCGACGCCACCGCCATCGAGCTGGCTCTTGCGGCTTTGAGGGAGGGATGGATTTTTGCCATGGCGCCGGAGGGAACCCGAAGCGGCCATGGGCGGTTGCAGCGTGGGCGACCCGGGGTCGTGCTACTGGCGGCGCGATCGGGGGCGCCGATCCAGCCCATGGTGCACTACGGCGGCGAGGCGATCTGGCGGAATCTCTCTCGCCTCAGGCGAACCGAGTTTCACATTGTCGTGGGGAACCCATTCTTCCTCGACGAGCCCTGGGAAAGAGCTGCGCGCGAAGTTCGCCAGGCAATCGCAGATGAAATCATGTATCAGATCGCTGCCCTCCTGCCGCCCTCCTACCGCGGGAGGTACGCTGATCTGGACAAGGCCACGGAGCGATACTTGCTTTTCCCCGAGGGATCGGTAAGCAACCTACACCAAGCCGGTCGGCCGTGGGCCACGGCGGTCGCTGGTGGCCCTGCTCCCGCGGTGTCTCTCCGGTAGCCACAGGCCAGGGCAGGGGCACAAAGCCCCTTCTTGGACCGGAAGCGCCCCGCGGCCCAGCTTTGAAAAGCCAGGGCTGGAGCGGGGCGCGGATCCTGCCGACGCCTTGATCAGGCCAATTCGAACTTTGCGCACACCGCGGCCGGTCGATGCTGGCCCGGTAGGCGGATTGCCCTTTTCCCCAGTTCCTGCTACGGTATAAAACCGACCAGTCGGTATTTTTGTATGGCAGGAGAAATGCCGCAGAAGAGAGGCCTCCAAACCCGGGGAAGGATTCTCCAGGCAGCAATTGACGCCTTCTCCCGGATGGGTATGACGCCACAGGCGTGGCGGAGATCTGCGCGGCTGCCGGGGTGAGCAAGGGGGCTTTCTACCATCATTTCACCAGCAAGCAGGAGGTCTTCCTCAAGCTCGTCGAGGAATGGCTTTCGGGCTTGGACCAGCAGATCCTGGCGCTGGCCGCCTTGGCGGAGGATGTCCCTCAGGCCCTGCGGCGAACCGCCGGGATCGCCCCCGCGGTGTTTGCAGAGGCGCGGGGACAGGTACCCCTTTTCCTCGAGTTCTGGAGGCAAGCCAGCCACGACCCCCAGGTCTGGCAGGCCACCATCGCTCCCTATCGGCGCTACACCGAATACTTTGCCGCGATGATCAGCCGAGGGATCGAGGAGGGCTCGCTGCGCAAAGTGCGTCCCGAAGTTGGAGCGCGCATCTTGGTCTCGCTGGCGGTGGGGCTTCTGCTGCAAGGGGCCCTCGACCCAAAGGGGGCCGACTGGGGGGGCATGGCAGGAGAGGGGTTCAGGTTGCTTCTCGAAGGAATGGGCACAGATTCGAATGCGGAACGGAGGTCAGCGCGGGCGCGCGAATGAACGAGATTCTGGTTACCGGAGCGGGGGGGCACATCGGGAATGTCCTGGTGCGAGAGCTACTCGCCCAAGGAGAGGCGGTCAGGGCGTTCCTTCTTCCATCGGAAGATCCTTCGTCCCTGAAAGGGCTGGACGTCGAGATCCTGGAAGGCGATGTGCTGGACATCGAGTCTCTGCGCCGCGCCCTGCAAGGTGTAGGGGTCGTCTATCACCTGGCTGGCGTGGTAACCATCTTGCCGAGACAATGGGACTTGCTTGAGCGAGTCAACATCGAAGGGACACGGAACGCCCTTCGCGCTTCCCAGGAGGCCGGTGTTCGGCGATTCGTCTACACCTCCTCTATTCATGCGATCGCTGCCCTGCCGCTTGGTCAGACGATTGACGAGAGCCTCCCGTTCGACCCCGAGAGGACCTGGGGGGAGTACGACCGCAGCAAGGCGATTGCCTCGCTGGAGGTAAAACGCGCTGCCGCTCAAGGGCTCGATGCGGTGCTGGTTTGCCCGACCGGCGTCATTGGACCGTATGACTTCCGCCGCTCGGAGATGGGGCAATTTCTGCTCGACTGCGCCTCCCGGGGCCCGAAGATGTACATCGATGGCGCTTACGATTTCGTCGACGTGCGCGACGTGGCCCGAGGGCACATCCTGGCTTGCCAACGAGGCAAGCGGGGAGAGCATTACATCCTGTCCGGCGCTTGTATCACGGTGCAGGAGATTATCGAAACGGTTGAGGCGATCCTGCAGATTCGAGCGCCTCACCTGTACGTCCCGCTTTGGTTGGCGCGCTGGGCGGCGGTCTTCACCCCCATCACCTACCGTATTACGGGCGTCAAACCCAAGTTGACGCCCTACTCCGTCCACACGGTGACCTCCAATTGCCAGATCAGTTCGGAAAAGGCTCAGCGCGAGCTCGGTTACCGCCCCCGCGCCCTGGCTCAGTCCATCACCGATACCCTGAAATGGTTTCTGGATCAGGGCTATCTGCGGGAGGCGGCGGCGCGGCCTCAGCCCTGAAGCAGCCGCGTGGCAGGGCACGGAAGAGGGGTGGTGGGGCTCTGTATCCGAGGGGTGCTGGCAAAAGGTGGACCGGATCGAGAGGGGTGGAATGTGCTATGAGCATGGGAGAACGAGTCTGGAAGGGCAAACGAGTGTTGATCACCGGTGCCTCCAGTGGGATTGGAACGGCCACGGCCCTTCGCCTTGCGCGAGAAGGATTGCGGACAATCCTGGTGGCGCGTCGACGGGACCGCCTGGAGAACATCGCAGAGGAGATTCGCGTCCACGGAGGGGAGGTCGATATTTTCCCGGCCGATCTACAGAGCGAAGGTCAAAGGGATGAGCTCTTGGAAGAACTAGAGAGACCCGAAGGTGGCGGAAAGATCGATGCGCTCATCAACTCCGCGGGCTTCGGATGGTAGGGGTACGGTGCCGACATGCCTTGGGATCTGGTCCGCCAGATGGTGCAGGTCAACGTCTCGTCCGCAGTGCAACTCACGCTTGGACTCCTGAGCAGGATGCGCGAGCGCGGAGAGGGACACGTCATCCACGTCGGGTCCACTGCGGGGAGCATTCCAAGCCAGGGGGTCGCGCTCTACGCAGCCACCAAAGCCTTTACGGATGCTTTCGCCACGGGGCTCTACCGGGAACTTCGAGGCACCTGCGTGCATGTCAGCGTCGTCCGACCGGGACCGGTCTCTGCCGGATTCTTCCAGACCGCTTCCCGCCTTTGGGGAGGCCGCCCTCTTCCGACTTCGCGCTGGGGCATACCCCCCCAAGTGGTTGCCGAGCGCATCTGGAAACTGCTTCAACACCCGCGACAAGTTGTTTATGTTCCGGCCTCTCTTCGGGTCGTGCCCTGGGTTGAACTTACCCTGGACTGGGTGATGGACCGACTTGGGCCCCTCGGTCTGGAAGGAAAAGTGGACCTCGGCTAGGAATGGCGCCCAGCCGAGACCTGCACGGGAGAACTGACCTCCCTTGGGGGTTAGCCGTTCGAGCCCGTGGTTTCCGACAACTCCCGGACCGATGCGTTGGGCAAGGCAAGCGACCTGGCGCGGCGGGCCCTGTGCCCGTGGCGGTCCACGCCAACGCGGAACACCTCCTGGTCATGGGGGCGCCGCCCGATCCTCCCTGCCGTACTGCGCTGACAAGATATCGGCAAGCATTGCGTCAGGTGATCTTGGCGGAAGGGCTTCCGGCCGGGAGGCGAGGATCCGCCTTTCGGCCCGCCCGGGGCCACATCTCTGCAACCCAACTGCAACGACCGCTGCCCCCAAGGTTCCGCCATAATGGGATCGGAAGGCTCTGCCCTGGGGGTAAGGCGCTGGG
Source organism: Anaerolineales bacterium (assembly GCA_049516595.1). GTDB lineage: Bacteria > Chloroflexota > Anaerolineae > Anaerolineales > RBG-16-64-43 > JBEKHT01. The sequence continues at coordinate 13,302 of JBEKSY010000028.1, read as the reverse complement.
CGCCGGGGACGATGCAATGGGGCGGGCGAGGGCGGTGAGAAACCATGTCGGGACTGGACTTGATCCTTGATTTGATGACGGCCTTGAGCCAACCCTGGCTCGGGTGGCTCCTGGTCGGCGGTGTTACCCTGCAGGTCGTTCATCAGATCTGGAGACGCTGGTCGAAAAGGTGCCTCGACCCGGATCCGCTCTTGAGTGGCAGCAGGGGCCGCAACCCGATCCCGGAACGGCCCTTGTATTCCTCCCTTGCGGCTGCCGCCCTCGAGCTCACGGTGATCTGGGCCCTGGCCTCTGGCACCAAGCTATACACGGCGGCCCTCTGGAAGGGCCCTCAGGGCAATGCGGTGTTCAGCCTTTCCGATCGAGGCCTGACCGTGGCGCTGGTCGCCGCGTGGATGATCCTGGTCTATTTGTGGTCCTGGGAATCCTACTTCCGGCCCAAGTCGATCACCCGGGGTCGTCTGATGGGTGAAGTGGACCACCTGTCGCCGGAGGCTTTTAAGGTTTTTGTGGCTATCCTGTTCCGCATGCGAGGGTACCAGGCCCAGGTCAACTTGCGGGATAACGGCCAAGGCGTCGACATCATCTTGGAGAACCTGGAGGGACAGCGCGAACTCGTGCGTTGCGAGGCCCAGGACGGCCCCTTTGGAGAGAACGCGGTTCGGGGGTTTCACGCTGCGATGTTGCGAGATCAGGCCGCTGTGGGCGGATATATCATCACCACTGGAGAATTCACTGGACGGGCGCGGGAGTGGGCAGCCAGACGATCCATCCGCCTGGTGGACAACCAGGACCTCCTGCGTGCGGTGCGCACGACCCCGCGCTCTGAAATGGATCAGCCGATCCCAGCCCTTGTGACCGCGAGGTCATAACTTCCTGGGAGGGTGGAGCACGAGCCGTCCAAACAGGCGCGGACTGGCGGCTCGGCCTGCCCCCGCAAACTGCTTGCGCTGACCGTAGATACCCCCGCCAACCTCACTCCAACCGGACCGGTGGAAACCGGATGGGAACCGCTCGCCAAGGGGCCAACTCACCAGTCGGGAGGGCGACCCATGAGGTTCGGGCCCGGATCAGGAGTTCGAGGCGTCCTCGGGCATCCCGCCACCCTCGTCTTGCTCAGTTGGCCGGGTTCTTCCCCATGCTCGCCGATTGAATTTCGTCTCCCGCGGCCCGACCAGAACCGGACCGGATTGTCGATCCGACAAGGTGCACGCGGCCAACCCGACCGCCGGGGGCCCGCACCGGGCAAGGTCCAGAGCCTGTTTGGGAAAGGCTGGGTGCGGCCGCTGTGCGGTCCCTGAGCACATTGCTCGTCGCCTTGGCGGCAGCAGTGGGGCTTCCCCCGCTTGTGGGCCAGGCCCAGCCAGCGTACGCTGCGGTTCCTTCCGTCTCGATCAGTCTCCCCAGCAACGTCCTTATCGGACAATCCTTCGACTTCACAGTCACCTTTGCCAATTCCGGGAGTGGGAGCGGATACGGCCCCTTCATCGATTTGGTGTTCCCAGTGAATGGAGCCGATGGGCATGCGAACACCACCCCCCCGCTCGAAGGGCATCAACTTTGTCGGCGCCGACTTCCTGGGCAGGGGAATCGTCCCCGGCCGGTGAACCGTTCCGGGCAATCGCCAAGTGCGCTGAAGGTCCCCTGGGGCGCAGGACGTGCTCCCCTCGCCAGAGGTCAATCGCAATTTCTTGGGTCTTCTGAAGAGCAAGTCCCCGAACGGGGGGGCTTTCCGTGATCCTCAAACCGGCGGCGAGACGCGGGGCCTCCTCACGGCAGGATCAGGAATGCCTCGATCGACGAGCCCTAAAAGACCCCTGAAACCCTCCTTTGTCTCGCGAGCCCGGGACGTGATTCCTTCCGCGACTTGCAAGGCCCTCCTCCGATCTTTCCAGCGATCCCCCACAACCTCCTGGCTGCTGCCGATGTACAATCGACGCGCCGTGAACCGGAGGGGTGGTTTCGGGAGCTGAGCAGACTCGATGGCTTTGTATTTGTATCCACTCGCAGTGGCGGCGGGCTTTGCGGCGGGCTTCATCAATACACTCGCCGGGAGCGGTTCCCTGATCACCCTCCCCCTGCTGATCTTTATGGGTCTGCCTGCGAACGTTGCGAACGGCACCAACCGCGTGGCGATCCTGTTGCAGAATCTGGTGGCGGCGGGTGGGTTCCGCCGCCAGCAGCTCATGGATTGGCGCGGGGCGCTCCTCCTCGGGCTGCCGGCCACGGTCGGGTCGCTGATTGGCGCTCAGATCGCCGTGAACCTCAATGCGGTCGTGATGCAGCGGACGATCGGAGTCTTGCTGATCATCATGTTGATCCTCGTTCTGGTCCGACCGCAGCGCTGGCTGGAGGGAAAAGGCACACCCTTCCTGGGGACTCCGGTGTGGTCCTGGGTTCTGGGATTCTTCCTGATCGGGATGTACGGAGGATTCATCCAGGTGGGTGTCGGGATTTTCCTTTTGGCCGCCTTGGTTCTGGGCGTCGGCTACAACCTCGTTCGTGCCAATGCGGTCAAGGTGGCCATCATCCTCTTCTATATTCCCTTCGACCTATACATTTTCTGGAGAAACGGTCAGGTCGAATGGCTGCCGGGAGCCGTGCTCGGGGTCGGCAGCATGCTCGGGGCCTGGGTGGCAACGCGCACGGCGGCCCACACCGGGGCCGTCTGGCTGTGGCGCCTGCTGGTGGTGGTTGTCGCCCTTTCAGCCGCCCAGCTGCTGGGTGCCTTTGATCTTCTCAGGCACCTCGTGCTCCTGTGGCTCGGATAGAAGGGAAGGGGCCAAGGGGAGAATCCGCCCCGCCCATGGTGTTCCCCTGAACTGTCCGTAAGTCATTCCAATCCAGGGCAAGGAGGAGGGAAAGCTGTGTCGCAGGAACGCTTACCCGCCCGCACCAAGTTCATGTATGGCATCGGGGATTTAGGCTTCAGCCTGAGCTCGACGATCCTGGGTGCCTACTTTGCGATTTTCCTGACAGACGTGGTGGGCATCGTTCCGGGATTGGCCGCGGCAGCGATCTTCGTGGGCCGCACCTGGGACTACATCAACGATCCGATCATCGGGCATCTCTCCGACCGGACTCGCAGCCGCTGGGGCCGCAGGCGGCCATTCCTGCTCTTCGGGGCGATCCCCTTCGGATTGGCCTTTATCCTGCTCTGGTGGCGCCCTCCTTTTTCCAGCAACCTGGCTCTGGTCGTTTATTACGCGGCCGCCTATGTCCTCTTCGACGCGGCTGCCACCTTCTTGTACATGCCCTACTACGCCCTGACCCCCGACCTGACCGCAGACTACGATGAGCGCACGGCCCTGACCACGGTGCGCATGTTCTTCTCTATCGTGGGAAGCCTGATTGCCTTTACGGTCCCTCTGGCGATCATCGGTGTTTTCGAGCCGGCCAGCGCCCCGCGGGTGTTTCGGATGGGGATGATCTTTGCGGTCGTGAGCCTCCTGCCCATGTTTCTCGTTTTCATGGGAACCCGAGAGAGGCGGGAGTATCAGGACCTGGAGCAGCCGCGCCTCGTGGACTCCTTGCGGGCAGCCGCTCGAAATCGTCCTTTCGTCTTTGCGGTGGTCATCTTCCTGCTGACCTGGGTGTGCGTGGACCTGTTGCAGGCCACGCTTCTCTACTTCATCAAATACGTCGTCCACCGCCAGGCACAGAGCGACCTGGTCATGGCGGTTATCTTCATTACCGCGATGTGCGCCTTGCCGCTGTGGGAGTGGGTTTCCAGGCGTTGGAACAAGCAGCGCGCCTATGCGGCGGGCATCGCGTTCTGGGCCGCCGTCCAGCTCGTGCTGGTCACCTTGAATGCGGGCTCGACCTTGAGTCTGATCCTGGTACTTTGCGTGATGGCTGGCATCGGGGTCGCGGCCGCCCATGTCTTGCCGTGGTCGATCCTGCCCGATGCGATGGAATGGGACGAGCTACAGACCGGGAAGCGGCATGAGGGGATGTTCTACAGTCTCGTAACCCTGATGCAGAAGATCGCTTCCTCGGTGGCCATCCCCCTGGTGCTTCTCTTGTTGCAAGTGACGGGATACACCCCCAACGCGGCGCAGCAGCCGGCCAGTGCGGTGCTTGGGATTCGCATTGCCGTTGGTCCGGTGCCCGCCGTGCTTCTCTGCCTGGGAATGCTGTTCGCCAGCCTGTATCCAATCAGTCGCGAACGCCATGCGCAGATCCGCAAGGAACTTGAAGCACGCAGGCGGGCGCGCGAGGAAGGTGGATCATAACCGACATCCTTCTGCGGTCGGTCACGACACCCCGCGAGCGGAAAACGTTCCTGGCCTTTCCGTGGAAAATCTACCGGGGGGATCGCCTCTGGGTGCCCCCCCTGCTTTCGGAGCGCGCCAGAGTGGTCGATCCAAAGCGAGGCCCTTTCTTCCAGCGGGGAGAGGCAGAGTTCTTCCTGGCTTGGCGGGATGGACAGCCGGTCGGCACGATCTGTGCGGCCGAGGACCGGATCACCAACCAGGAGCGCGCGCTGGAGGATTGCATTCTGGGCTTTTTTGAGAGTGTGGACGACTATGCCGTGGCAAAAGCCATGTTGGACCATGTGCGAGCATGGGGCCAGGCTCGGGGGCTGAAGACTCTCTATGGGCCCTGGAACCTGGACTATGAGGACGGTTACGGGGTTCTGCTCGCGGGTCGAGACCGGCCGCCGGCGGTTCTCTGTGGTCACACGCCCCCGTACTATCAAGGTTTCTTTGAGCAATACGGGTTCCTTCCGGCTCGAGGGGAAAACATCGCCTACGCGATTGAGATCGAAAGCGACCTGCCCGAAAGAATCCGCCTCTCGCGGGTGGCCGACCGCCTTCGCCAGAGAGGGTGGATCCGGGTGCGCGGGGCCGATTTGACCCACTGGCGGGAAGAGATCGACCGGGTCTTCTCGCTAATCAACCGGGCTTTGGCTCATCTACCCGACTTCATCCCCTGGCAAAGAGAGGCCCTGCATGCTTCCCTCGAGCCTTTTGTGGGGATAGTGGATCCCGACCTCATCCTATTCGCCGAGGTCAAGGGCGAGACGGTGGGCTGGTTCCCCGGAATCCCGAACCTAAATGAGGTCCTCATCCACCTCAATGGGTTGCGTTATCCGTGGGACTACCTGCGCTACCTGCGCTACTCGCGACTGAAACCGCAGTGCCTTGCGATCAAGAGCGTCTTAGTCCTGCCGGAATACTGGGACACGGGCGTGGCCGTTTTGCTTTTTGATGAAATGGCCAAGCGAGCGAAGGCGAAAGGCTATCGCTGGGCGGATCTTTCCCTGACCTCCTCGGACAATCCTTACACTCCGGCTTTGGCCCAACGCTTTGGGGCCAAGCTTTACAAGCGATACCAGGTCTATCGCATGCCCATCTGACCGACCCCCTCGACTTCGCACCCACCCCGCCGCGAGGGCCTGTGCGCGCGGCGGTACGCTTGTTCCCGGTTGGGCCGCACTCCCACCCTCGCTCAGGAGCGAACTCGAGCCCGGGCAATCGGCGCCTGTCCGTCGGGGCCCCCACCTCCTGAAGCGGAAGAGGGGGATTCATCGTTCTCGCAGAACTCGTGCCGTTGCAGGTTCCCTCCCAAGCGGTTGTGGGCCTCGCCTGCCCTTGGCTTTGGGTCAAGTTCGGCCTCGGCGATCCTGCCGAGGGGGTGCCCGCAGTCCATCAATGGTCGGAGGCCCATCGCCGGTCCTCATCGGCACAGTGGGCTGGCCCGGGAAAACAGAGGTGAGCCCTCATGGAATTTGCGAAAGATCCCTCTCTCGCCCAAATCCGAGGGCCTGCAGAGCCGTCGCCTGCCCTTCGAGGCATGTCCCCGAGCGAAGCTTGGGCTGCACGCCGTTGCTTGCCGTTTCCGATCCCGGCCGCGGCCATTCCGCCAATCCGATTAGAATTGCATGGCGCACGATTGTGGCAGCCCGATGTGGATGTTCCGCTGTGTGATGTGGTGCACAATGGCAGTTACATACAGGACGGAGCTGTTTAGAATTGGATCCGCCTTGAGCCTTGGAGAATGGGAGGGTGCGGGCCGACCTTTGTCCTGCTCCATGGCTTGGCCATTGGCAGTCTCACTTGGACCTCTGTGGCCTCGTTCTTATCCCAGGCCGGTCATCGCGTGTTGGCAAATGACCAGCGCGGCCATGGCCTGAGCGAAAGGACGGTGAGGGGCTTTGGATTTGACGGAATGTGCGCTGACCTGGAGGGGCTCCTGCGGGAGCGGGATGTTCGCGACCCCATCCTGGTGGGCCAATCCTGGGGAGGCAGTGTTGTCATGGGGTACGCGCTCGCCACCCGGGCCAGGCGCGGGGACTCGGTTTCGTGTATGGGGGCTTCTTGGATCTTCATGACCTCCCAGGGGCCACTTGGGAATCGATTGGGCGGGAATTGCGTCCGCCTGACCTGAGGGAGATCCCTCGGCAGAAACTGAAGCGGAGAATTCAAGGAATGCATCCGGACGGGACGGAGGAGAGCCTGGAGGCAACTTCTCGCCAACATGGAGATTCTACCGGACCACACGGTTTGCCCATGGCTTTCGCTGGACCACCACCTGGAGATCCTGCGCGCCACCTGGGAGCAGCGCCCGCAACAGCTCTATCTGCGCACCCTGGAACCTGTTTTGATCTGCGCGGCCGAGGAAGGAGAATTGCAGGGCCTGGAGCGCAAACGGCGGGCGGTGGCGGCTGAAGAGGGCCTACCTCGTTGCCCGGTCGCTTCGTTCCCGCCGAGGGACCATGACATTCCGGTTCACCGGCCGCGCGAGTTGGCGGATCTCTTGCTCAAATCGGTTCGGGAGGAGGTCTGGAGCTAGGGGCGAAAGAGCAAGGTCGTCCCCGGTCACAGAAGTTGCGAAAGTAGGCAGTTCGGTCTTGCCCCCCGCCAGGGGTTGAAGACTTCTCAAAACAGAAGGGGTATCCGATGGACCTCTCATTGAAAGCCGTCTTTGATCCAGCCCATGATGTGCTTCATTATGAACGTCGACCCCTGGACGCGATCTTCGCGCCACGGAACCTCGCGGTGATCGGTGCAACCGAGGCTCCGGGAAGTGTGGGCCGCACGGTTCTCTGGAACTTGATCAGCAACCCGTTCGGAGGAACGGTCTTCCCGGTAAATCCTAACCGGGCGAGCGTGTTGGGCATCAAGGCCTATGCCAACATCGCGATGGTCCCCGAGCCGGTGGATCTGGCTGTTATTGCGACCCCCGCCAGGACAGTGCCGGGGGTCATCGGGGAGTGTGTGAAAGCTGGGGTTCAAGGAGCGATCGTAATCTCAGCCGGATTCAAAGAAATCGGGCCCGACGGGGCGGAGCTGGAGCGCCAAATCCTGGAGCAGGCGCAGCAAGGCCGGATGCGGATTGTCGGCCCGAACTGTCTGGGAGTGATGAACACGATGACCGGCCTCAACGCGACCTTTGCGACTGCCATGGCGCGGCCGGGGACCGTGGGATTTGTCAGCCAATCAGGGGCGCTGTGTTCCGCCGTGCTCGATTGGAGTCTCCAGGAGAATGTTGGCTTCAGCGCCTTTGTTTCGGTCGGGTCCATGCTGGACGTGGACTGGGGCGACCTGATCGACTACCTCGGCGACGATCCGCGCACTCATAGCATTGTGATGTATATGGAAACCATCGGGGATGCGCGCTCCTTTCTTTCTGCGGCCCGTGAAGTGGCACTGACCAAGCCGATCATTGTGATTAAGCCCGGCCGAACGGAGGGGGCGGCCCGGGCGGCCGCCTCGCACACTGGGTCACTCACGGGTTCGGATGAGGTGCTCGAGGCGGCCTTCCGGCGATGCGGGGTGCTGCGGGTCAATCGGATCTCCGACCTGTTCTACATGGCGGACGTGCTTTCCAAGCAGCCCAGGCCGAAGGGACCGCGCCTGACCATCCTCACCAATGCCGGAGGCCCCGCGGTCTTGGCCACGGATGCCCTGATTACCGGTGGGGCAGAACTGGCGGAACTGTCCGAACCAACCGGGCGGGATCTCAATGAACTCTTGCCGCCCCAATGGAGTCACAGCAACCCGGTGGACATTCTCGGGGACGCGAGCCCGGAGCGCTATGCCAAGGCTCTGGAGATCGCCGCCCGGGATGGGAACAGTGACGGCCTGCTGGTGGTGCTGACACCTCAGGCGATGACCGACCCGACCCGCACTGCGGAGGTTGTCATCCCCTACGCACAATCCACGGGGAAACCGCTGCTGGCCAGCTGGATGGGGGGACACGATGTCGAGACTGGGACAGCCATTCTCAACCGGGCGAACATCCCGGCCTTCGGCTATCCGGACACAGCCGCGCGCATGTTCAGCTACATGTGGCGTTACGCCTACAACCTGAAAAGCTTGTACGAAACGCCTTCCACGCCGGACGAGACCGAGGCGGAGGCCCCCGACCGCCGACGCGCCGAAGGAATCATCGACTCCGTTCGCTCGAGCGGACGAACGCTGCTGACCGAATTTGAGAGCAAGCAGGTGCTGGAGGCCTACGGGATCCCTACCGTCACGACGCGCATCGCCCGCAGCGAGGACGAGGCCATCGCCGAGGCGGGTCAAATCGGCTACCCGGTCGTCCTCAAAGTCTACTCGGAAACCATTACCCACAAGACCGATGTCGGAGGGGTACAGCTCAATCTCGCCGATGGGGAAGAGGTGCGCCGAGCCTACCGCGCCATCCAGCAGGCCGTGTCGGCCAGGCTGGGGGCTCAGCAGGGAGAGAAGGATTTCCTGGGGGTGGCTGTCGAACCGATGGTCAGCCTGGGAGGTGGTTATGAGATCATCCTGGGATCGAGCATCGACAGCCAGTTCGGACCGGTCCTGCTTTTTGGCTCCGGAGGACAACTGGTGGAGGTGTTCAAGGACCGGTCTCTTGCCCTGCCTCCTCTCAATACGACCCTGGCCCGCAGGATGATGGAGCAGACCCGCATTTACGCCGCGCTGAAGGGCGTGCGCGGGCGGAGGCCAGTCGATCTCGCGGCCCTCGAACGGCTGCTCGTCCGTTTCAGCCAGCTGGTGGTGGAGCAACGCTGGATCAAGGAGTTGGACATCAATCCCCTCATGGTCTCCCCCGAGGGTTCGATTGCTCTGGACGCCCGGGTCCTCCTGCACGGCCTAGAAGTAACGCGCGAGCAGTTGCCGCGACTGGCCATTCGCCCCTATCCCATGCGCTACGTTCAGCCCTGGAAAGCGGCCGATGGCTCGGAGATCCTCATTCGTCCGATCCGTCCCGAAGATGAGCCCTTGATGGTCAAGTTCCACGAGGGACTTTCCGACCGGAGCGTCTACTTGCGCTATCTGCACCCCATGATGCTTAGCCAGAGGGTGACGCACGAGCGGCTGGCCCGGATCTGCTTCATCAACTATGAACGCGAGCTCGTCCTGGTAGCGGAGAGGACCAATGGCAAGAACGGGCGGGAGATTGTGGCGGCGGCCCGGGTCGATCGATTGCACAACACCGACGAGGGCCAGGTTTCCGTCCTCATCACGGACGGTTTCCAGGGCAAAGGCCTAGGGCGCGAGTTGATGCGCAGGCTGGTTCAGATCGCCCGCGATGAGAAGATGAAGCGCCTGTTCGCCGTGTTCACGGCGGACAACCGGGGAATGAAGGAAATCATGCAGGGCCTGGGGTTTCGCATCGGAGACGACAAGGTCCAGGGCAGGCTGCGCGCGCAGATGGATCTGTAGCTCTGGCGGGGACCCCGCGCTTTCCTCCTAAGGCGGGAACCTCGCCTCCACCGGCGAGGTTCCGTCGCTCCCCAGAGGGGGTGGGTCAGCCTCAGGTCTCGTGAATCTCAACGGCCTCAATTCTCGTGCCGGGCATCTTGGCCCGCGAAGGATCGCGCTCCGGAATCGTCTGCACGATTTCCATTCCCCGGATGACCTTGCCAAACACGCTGTGCTTTCCGTCCAGGTGGGGGGTCGGGGCGAAGGTAATGAAGAACTGGCTGCCATTCGTGTTGGGCCCGGCATTGGCCATCGAGAGAATGCCGGGCGACTTGTGCTTGAGCTGGGGATGGAATTCATCCTCAAATCGGTAGCCCGGGCCGCCGCTGCCTGTGCCGCTCGGGTCGCCGCCCTGCGCCATGAAACCATGAATCACCCGGTGGAAGGTGGTTCCGCTGTAGAACCCCTCCCGGGCCAGGAACACGAAATTGTTGACCGTGCGCGGCGCCATGTCGGCGAACAGCTCCACCTCGAATTCGCCGGCGGAAGTCCGGAACGTTGCGCTGTATCGCTTCTTCGAATCGATTTGCATTGCGGGGGGAGAGACGTACTTGTGGGCCATCGGTTCTCCTTTCGGGCGGGTTGAGGCCCATTGTAATCGCCCCGGCCGGCCTCTGACGGGCCCAGCGGACCAGACGGGGGACGCCTCCCAAGCTCTCGCACGGGTCCGTCCAGGGCTCCGTGCTTCGGTTAGAATGGCCAGGCCAAGCAAATCAAATGTTCGGAACCATAGCGCGCCTTGACAACGTCAGCCAATACTTCGGAGGCCAACGCCTCTTTGAGGGCCTCCGCTGGGAGATCCATCATGATGCTCGCGTGGGTCTGGTGGGTCCGAACGGTGCTGGAAAGTCGACCCTGCTCAATCTCCTGGCTGGCGCGCTGGTGGCCAGCCAGGGCAAGGTTTTTGTGCATCGCTCGGTGCGGGTGGGATACTTGCCGCAGGAAGTGCCCCTCGGGGCAGGGCGCACCCTGCTCGAGGAAATGCGCCTGGCTTCCCCTGAGCTCTCCAAGCTGGAACAAGAAATCGACGAGCTGGCGGCCCGCATGGGGGTTCCGTCTGTGTATCAGGACCCTCAGAGGTTGTCCCGCACGGTGCAACTCCACGAGCAGGCGCTCGAGCGTCTTGAGCAGATGGGTGGCCTGAATTTTCCGGGGCGTGTGCGCTCCACCTTGCGCGGACTGGGGTTCGAGGAGCGCGATTTCGACCTTCCCCTCCAGGCCCTCTCCGGGGGTCAAAAGAAACTGGTGGGGTTGGCCAAGCTGCTCCTCCAGCAACCCAACCTCCTCCTTCTCGATGAGCCGGACAACCATCTGGACTTGAAAGGGAAACGCTTTCTTGAGGAACTGATTGTGGGTTACCCGGGCGCGGTGGTCATTGTTTCCCATGACCGCTATCTCCTCGATGTCGTTGCCGACGAGATTGCAGAACTCGAGGACGGGGTGCTCACCCTTTTCAGCGGCAACTACTCGGGGTACGCCTTTGAGAAGCATCAAAGGCTCCTTTCGCAGGCCAGGCAATTCGCCTTGCAGCAGCGGGAGGTGCGGCGCCTCGAATTTGCCATCCGGCGCCTGGGCGGGTGGGGAGCGGGTCAGAATGAAAAGTTCGTTCGGCGGGCGCGATCCATGCAGGCACGCCTGGACCGGATCGAGCAGGTGCAGAAGCCGCGCCTGGAACGCCGCCGCATGGGGCTTTCCCTGGTCGCGGTTCAAAGGGGGTCTAATAAGGCAGTGGAAGTCGCCCACCTGACAAAAACCTTCGACCAAGAAGGGGGTCGGACCCGGACGGTCCTGCGCGACTTGAACCTGCTGGTCTGGCGCGGCGAGCGGGTGGGAATCATCGGGCCGAATGGGGCCGGCAAGACTGTCCTTCTCCACTGCATACTTGAGCAAATCGCACCGACCGCCGGCTCGGTCCGGGTCGGTCCATCCACCACCCTGGGTTATTACGACCAGGAACACCTTAGCCTCGACCCGGAGAACACGCTGGCCGATGCGCTCACCAGCGCCAACCCGATGACTGATCAAGACCTGTATGGCTTGATGGGGAGATTCCTTTTCCACGCGGAAGAGGCGAGCAAGCGCATCCGTGATCTCTCGGGTGGGGAAAAGGCGCGTGTGCAGATGGCACGGCTAATGCTTCAGGGGGCAAACTGTTTACTCCTGGATGAGCCCACCAACAACCTCGACATCCGCTCCGCGGAAGCGCTGGAGGAAGCTTTGGAGGAATTTGAGGGAACCCTGTTGGTGGTCTCCCATGATCGCTATTTCCTCGATGGCCTGGTGGGTCGCATCATGGAGCTTGAGGATGGGACCGGCCACGAGTACGCGGGTAACTACACTGCCTATCTCGCGGAGAAAACCAAGTCCCTTCCGCAGGAGCCCAGGCCCGATCCTCGCGGGACCCCCCGCAGGTCGGCCTCGGGCACCCGTACTCCCCAGGAACCTCGAAAAAGGCGCGGACCCTAGGGCGGGCCTCAGAAGAGCAGCTGGCGCCGGTCAGGGAGTCAGGGAATCCGCTTTCGCATTTCCCCAGAGGGAGGGGGGTGGAAATGGTCGTCCGCCTGCGCGGAGGCCTGGGTTGGGTGGAGGGGCGAGCGGGCGGAGGAATCGCGCCCTATCCGGATCGCCGATCGACCGGCTTATTCAAGAGCTCACTGAGGTATGGGGGCGGCTGGAGGCGCGGATCCGAGTACTCGGCCGCCAGGGCTGGCCCGAGGACCTGAGTCACCGGCACAACCCCTGCCCAAACGGACAGAAGCCGATCTTCCTCCTCGTCGTGGGGTGGACCGGAGCGCACCTTCACCGAGGCGCTGGCCAAAGAAATAGCGACTACCGCGGTGGCTACTAGATTGGAGAGGTTAGGCTTGCGAACCTCCTTCCAGCGACCCGGGAGCAGGTGTTCCGTGAGACATTCAAGGGCAAGCAGCTTCTCCTCCGCGGTCTCCAGCAATCGGCCCGTCCCGAACAGCACGGCGGAGCGGTAGTTGAGTGAATGGTGCGTGGCTGACTTGGCCAGAACGATACCGTCCAGAATGGCGAGGCTGACACTAACTTCGTTTCCATCTCTCACATATTGAAGCAGGCGGCTCTGCGTCGACCCATGCAGCAGGAGCTCATCGTTTCGTCGCGCATGGAGCATCGGAACGACGACGGGCCGACCCTCTTCGACCAAGCCGACGTGGCAGATCAGCGCCGCGTCGATGATGGAATAGACCGAGGCCTCGTCGTAAGAAGCGCGGTCGGGATGCCGTCTCACCCGATTCCTTGCCGAAACCTTGAAATCCGCCATCCTCCCTCCGTGGGGAACGAATGAGATGCCCTTCCTGAGCCGGCCCGTCAGCGGCCGTTCGAGTCGGCTTGGGGACAGAAGATTCCTGAAAGCCCTGGATCCTGCGCGTTCCGTGCTCCCGCTCGGCGAAGTGGACGGTGGCACTGTGTGTGACCCGCCGTGCGGAGAGAAGGTTGCCGAGCTTGCTCCTGATATGGACGAGCCGGTCAAGCCCTTTCTTTTTGGGACGGCAACTGTTCCTTCGGCGGCGCGTTGGAGCGTTGGGATCCGGGGGGCGAGGCGATTATCGACGGTGAATCACCCTGATATTCG
>JBEKSY010000027.1:0-47839 GCA_049516595.1 Anaerolineales bacterium | reverse complement strand
TTTGGCTACGCCCTGGTCGCGGATGCGGCTCGCTCGACCCAGGGTTTCTACAACCTCACCGCCGAGGTGAGCGACCCGGCGGGCTGGAAGAGAACCCTGGAGCTCCAGCCGGAAACCTCCTTCCGAGGAGACCACTTCACCAGCGCGAACGAACTCAACTTGTGCAAGATTGAGCGACTGGTGGGCGCCAAAGAGCTGATCACGGGAGCCAAGCAGGCCGTCTACACCGTGACGGTGACCCCCCAGGTTGAGGTGCAGGGGACCGTGGGCGGGCGTCCTCTGAGCGACTCCTTTGCGCCGAGCTTGACCTTCCAGCTGGATCCGCAGGAACTCCACCTGGTTCAACCCGACCCCCAGCAGGATCCACTGGCCCCGACCAAGGAAGGGGTTCTCCCGGGCTCACTCACCGCGACCAACAGCCTTTCGATCTTGGGGGCGAAGATTGAGGTCCCAACAGCCCGGAGGGTGTCCCTGGGAGGTCTAGGCCTATCCCTTCTTGGCGTCCTTCTCTTTTCCGTTGCCCTGATCTATGCCATAGGCAGGGACCGGGCGGCGCTCGTAGATTTCAAGTACGGGCCGATGTTGGTAGGGGTGAGCCAGGGTTATCTTCCAGCCCCCGGCCAACGCGTGGTGGATGTCGCTTCCATTGATGACCTGGCCAAACTCGCCGATCGGGAAGGGTACATGATCCTGCACGAGCGGGGCGCGGGATATAACCGATATGTCGTCCAAGATGGGCGGGACACCTACCGCTTCACCCTGGCCCAACCGAGCCAGGCGCTCGGGGCCACGGACCTGATGGCCAGCGAGAAGGAATTGCAGGCGGCGCTGACCGCCGGCCAGTTCCAAGTCTATTATCAGCCCATCCTTTCCCTGAGCAGCGGCAAGGTGCAAGCCGTGGAAGCCCTCTTGCGTTGGAACCACCCCGAGCGCGGGATGATTCCGGCGGCGGAGTTCATCCCCGCCGCGGAACAGACTGGCCTGATCGTCCCGATTGGACGCTGGGCGCTCGAGACCGCTTGCTCGCAGCTCAAGTCCTGGAAGACGGAAGGGCTCCCCGCGCTTTCCCTGCTCGTGAACGTCTCCGCCCGCCAACTCAAGGAAGGCATGAGCGATGCCATTGCCGAGGTCCTCAAGCAGGCCAATCTCAATCCTGGGCACCTTCACCTGGAAATCCGCGAGGCGAGCTTGCTGGAGGACCCCGAGACCCTTCAGCCGAGGTTGGAGGAGCTCAAGGACCTGGGCGTTCACCTCACCCTCGATAACTTCTCCGGGAAGTCCCCGCTGGAGATCCTGAAGCGCATGCCCATCAGTGGTCTCAAGATTGACCGTGGCTCGGTCGAGAAGATGGCCGTCGATTCGGCCGAAGCCGCCGTCACGCGGGCCGCGGTGAGCGCGGCGCACAGTATGAAGTTAGAGGTGGGGGCCGAAGGGGTCGAGACGGAGGAACAACTGGGGATGCTCCGCTCCCAGAAGGTGGATACGGCTCAAGGCTACTTCCTGGGTCGCCCCGTGCCAGCGAACGAGGTAGCCGACTTGATCCGAGGAATGTCGGGCAAGCCCCTTCGTTCCAAGCAGGCCTAGGGGGAAAGGCGGCACCTATGCTCAGATCTCGAGGGATCAAGTTCGCCCTGGCTGCAGCGGTCGGGCTCTTGCTGGTATCTGTGCTCACGGCCATCGCGGCCTCGAACACGGTTCCGGCCACCCTGCTCTCGGACACGGCGCAAGGCATCTCGCTCAATCAGCTTAAGCCGCCGGAGTGCGCCGGCATCACGGTCACCAACTTGGTGGTCGGGTCGGGGGGGACGATCAACGGCACCGGCGCCAACGACTTGATCCTGGGCTCCGGGGCCGATGAGACGATCAATGGGCAGCAGGGGAGCGACTGCATTGTTGGAGGGGGTGGCAACGACAGACTCAACGGGGGTCCGGGCAACGATGTAATCCTGGGGGGTCCGGGGGACGACACGATCGATGGGGGAGGAGGATCGGACGTCTGCTACGGTGGTCCGGGAAACAACACTTTCCACAACTGCCAGACGATTCACAACCCGTAGGGTGGCCTAGCGGGGGTGGATCAGATCGGATCGCTTCAGGCCAGCAGGCCTCTGGGGATCGCCGTCCGGCGATCCTTTCATTGTGGCCTGCGGAAGGAATCCAATCCCCGCAGATGGCCCGCGGATCGGAAAAAAGGGATCCCCGCTCAGCCCGTCACAGGAGGGAAAAGGTGGAAAAAGAGGCGGGAGGTGCAGATCTCTCCCCTGAGTCTGGCTGGCGCAGTCTGGGGCCGCTATGGATCGCCAGAGGGGGAGGTCTTGCGGTGGTCTGTGCTGTACCAGCCCGACCCTTTGAAAATCACGGCCGGGGAGGTGTAGCGGCGCCGCACCTGACGATGCCCATTTGGGCAGCGGACCTCATCCGGTCGGCCGCTGAAAGGAACGGCCTGCTCAAAATCCAGGCCGCACTGCGGGCACGTGTATTGGTAGAGAGGCATCACAACGCCTGATCGGAAAGACGGAGAGAGCGGGGAACCCGCACCTGGGGTTCCCCGCTCTCTCCTGGGTGCGGCTTACCTCTTGGCCTTCACGGTGATGGTCTTGGGCTTCACCTGCTCCGCCTTGGGCAGGGTCAGCTGGAGAATCCCCTCCTCAAACTCGGCGCGGGCCTTGTCCACATTCACTTCGGTTGGAAGAGCCACCCAGCGCTGGAAGGTCCCTACGCGCCGCTCGCGGATGTGGTAGGTGTGACCCTTGCCTTCCTTATCCTCGCGAGCTTCCCCGCGGATGCTCAGCACCCCGTTGGTGACCGAGATCTGGACGTCCTCCGCCTTCACGCCGGGCAGAGCCGCTTTGACCACGACCTCCTCGTCCGTCTGGTAGAGGTCCATAGTCGGCGCGTCGCTGCCATCGAAGAGCGCGCTTGAGAAGGGCCGGGCAAAACCCTCATCAAACATCCGGTCCATGGCATCGCGCAGGCCGCTCAGCTCGCGGAAGGGTTCCCATCGAATTAGGCTGGACATTGTTCCACCTCCCCTGTTTTTTCCGTTCCTGATTGGGCTTTCCATGAGCACTTTACGGGGAAGGCGTAAGAAAGACGCTAGAAGAGGGTTAGAGATTCCTTGGAGGCGCAGGCAGGGGACTCAGCCCGGAAATATCGTGGCGAGAGCCGCCGAGGCGTATTCCGCAACCATCTGACTGGAGAGCCCATTCTCCCGACAGATCCGTGCGTACAGCCCTGCCGAGCGGCGTCCGGAGCGCGCCTGGGTGTGAGGATCGAGTGCCCATAGCCCGAAGCGCTGGGTCCAGCCCCGCTCCCATTCGAAATTGTCGACCAGGGTCCAGTGGAAGTACCCGCGGACCGGCCAGTTAAAGTTCACGGCATGCCAGAGCTTCTGCAGGTGCTGGCAAAGATATTTCGGGCGCAGGCGATCCTCTGCGTCTTCCACCCCATTCTCGGTGACATAAATCGGTAGTCCGAAGCGGCGAGCCCAGCGCAGGGCCGCGTAGAAACCATCCGGCGCGTTGGCGATAAACCCGCCCGGGCTCAGTTCGGCTTTGGCAGGGAAGAAGCGGCGTCCAAACAGCTCCCCCGCCCGGCGCAGGTCAAACGCGACCCGCTCGGTGGTGTAGTAGTTCAGTCCGAAGAAATCCTGAGTGCCACGGGCCTCGGGGATCCGCTCCTGACCAAACGGGAGCGGCAATTGGCCGCTCCATACCGCCCGGGGAAAAGCTTCGTTGAAAAGACGGGACTGCAGGCGGGCGACGAGACGGTCCAAAGGGGAGGCGGAGTTGGGTTGGATCCCGCGGCAGTGATGCGCGAGGCCGACCTGGCTACCTGGGGCCAGTTCATGGATGGCATGGTAGGCCCTGGCGTGGGCGCGCACCATGTTGCCCATTACCCGGAAGGCCGCGTTCAGGTCCCGCTTCCCTGGAGGAAAGACCCCCTCGGCATAGGCCTCGAAGGCGTAGACGTTCGGCTCATTGAGGGTGCACCAGAGATCAACCCGATCCGCAAGCGCGGCCACGACCTTGCGGGCAAAGGCCTCGAAGCGGGAGACCACCTCCTCGTTTTCCCAGCCTCCCTGTTCGGCCAGCCAACGGGGGTTGGTGAAGTGGTGCAGGGTGACCATTGGGCGCAGCGAGCGCCGGGCCATGCCGTCCAAGATCTGGCGATAACGAGCCAGTGCATCCTCATCCCAGATTCCGGGCCTCGGTTCGATGCGGCTCCACTCGACGGACAGACGATGGGTGTTTTGCCCGCCTTCTTCCGCGCGATCCAGATCCTCCTTCCAGCGACCTCCCCACCAGTCGCAAGCCAGGCCGGAACGGCCCCCCTCCAGGATGTGGCCCGGGCGTTGCTCCCAGTCCCACCAATCATTGCCCACGTTATTGCCTTCCACTTGGTGGGAGGAGGTGGCCGTTCCCCAGAGGAAGCCGGGCGGGAAGCGCAGGCTCGCCTCAATCATGCGCTTCCACCCGGTCGGCAGAGGGGTCGGAGGGAGCCGGAGCCGCGGAGGGGCGGCTGGCGACGCACGCGAATTCGCGCTCCCGGCTGTCCCGAAAGCCGAGCCCCGTGGCCAGCCGGAGCGAAGCTTCATTGTCCGGCTCGACATGATAGAGGGGGGTGAGCCCCTCCGAGAGCAGCTCGGCGCACAGCCCCGAGACGACCGATCGGCCGTAACCGCGTTCGCGCGTCTCGGGCTCTGTATGCACGAAGATCTCCGCAAATCGGCGCGATCTCCAGTTGAGCCCGGCTGCCGCCAGAAGCCGGCCCGCTTGTCGGACCTCATAGCGCGTCAGCCCATCCGGGGACTTCGAGCGGGTCACGAAGATGTTCACGACGGGCTGAAAGGAACGTGCCTCCAGCATGAAGATCTGCAGCGTGGACCGCTGCTGGATCTCCAGAGTGGAGGGCAGCAGACTTCCCAGAGGGGTGGGCAGTGAAAAGTATCCGCTTTCCCCAGGTGCCAGCGCGGCCTGGAGCAGGAGTGCGGCCGGGGCCGACCCAGGGGCACGCAGCGTGATCAACGGTCGAAAGAGATCCTGCCCTGTCTGGGCTCTGACCAGGAAGGCCTCCGGTCGGCCCGGAGGAGGGGCAATCACGTAGAGGCTGGTCCGCGCCGCCGGATGGTAAAGGGCGTAGTAGCACGCTAGGGCGTCG
This sequence comes from Anaerolineales bacterium, assembly GCA_049516595.1. Lineage (GTDB taxonomy): Bacteria > Chloroflexota > Anaerolineae > Anaerolineales > RBG-16-64-43 > JBEKHT01. Next base: position 42,679 of record JBEKSY010000027.1, on the reverse strand, counting down.
CGGGGCGACTGCTCGTCGAGCAGGGTTCTCAGTCGATCACGGTCAGCCGCCGCCAGCTTCTCCGCCTTCATGTGGACATCTGCCTTTCCTGCTCGGCGGTGCCAGGGTGATGGGCGTAGACCCCGCGATAGGGTTCCGGAAGAAGCGCGGCGATGGCACACATGATCTGCTCGGTGAAGATTTCGAGTTGTGCGCCGCGGGCGTGTCCCTCCGCGGGCAGGCGGAAGGGCTTGCCAATCCGCAGATGCACGTCGGGCCGGCGCAGCCGGCCCATGCTTTGGAAAGCGTGCTCTGTTCCCCACACGGCCACGGGCAGGATTGAGGCCCCCGCTCGATCCGCAAGAAAGGCCGCGCCGCTTTGGCCCCGGATCAAGGCGTGGGTCCGCTGGCTGCGAGTTCCCTCCGGTGAAACGCCCAGGACTCCTCCCTGGAGTAGATGCGCCAACGCCTGCTTGAGAGCTGAGACGTCCGCTTCGTTTTGGCGAACCCAGATCGCGTCGAGACTGTCCACGAACCAGCGCAGCGGTAACACCCCGTGATACTTCAGCGCGATGAAAACTCTCACCTGCCGCGGTACCCCAATGAAGATGAGCGGTGGGTCCAAGCGGCTGAGATGGTTGGTCACCAGAAGGAGTGCCCCGCGGGCTGGAACGTTCTCCCGGCCTGCAATATGAACGCGGGTCAGAATGTGGAAGGCCGCCCATAGGACGGCCCGAAAAAAGGAGTACATCCCGCCCTCGCGAGAACCCGGTCCGGCTTTCAAGAGGGAGAGTATACCGCCTCGGGCGCACGCGTCCGGATTTCGCGACTCTTCGCGACCCGGCCCGCCCAGGCGGGAGCGGGCTGAGAGCTCAGGGTCGCGCTTCCAGAAAGAGGGCGTGATTGCTAATCTGCCCGCCTAAGGCGTAGGCGCGAAGGGAGAAGGAGTGAGGTTCACCGGGCCGCCAGGTCTCATCGATCTGCAGGACCCGAAGGCCAACCGCTTGACCGGCCTGGTCGTAAAGGACAAGCAGGACCGAGATGTGGCTGGCAGGCGCACTCGCCTGGGCGGACAAGCGCGCTTGGCCGGTTAGCTCCAGACCCCCCTGCAGAGCGGCGGCCTGGGAACCAACCAGTTCGACAGGCAGGTAGCGTTGCTGAGGGTTCTGCGCGGCGACATCTCCAACCAGGTTGACCTGGGCGCGACGGCTGGGCCTCTCGAGCGGGGCGAAGAACGTGGCGGCGGGCAGGGATACGCCGGCGGGAAGTAGTCCCAGCGGGAGGCTCTCCACTTGGACCGCGAGAGGTCGGTTGGCGTCGTCGTAGAGGGTGAACTGCAGGGTGACGTCCTCAACGGGCCCCGTTCCGGGGTTGCGCACATCGGCCAGGCACCAGGTCGCCCCGGTGGGGGTCGGGAAGCAGCGTGCAGCGGACACTTCCAGAGGCATGGGTGTGGGGGTAGGAGCTGCCGATGTAGCCGAGGCGGTGGCCGGAATGAGCAGCTGTTTTCCGATCGGCAGGAACCGGTAATCCGGGATTCCGGGGTTCGCGGCCTCGAGAGCGTGCAAGGAAACGCCAAAGTGGATCGCAATGCTGGTCATGGTATCGCCGCTGGCGATGGTGTAGGTGACCGGGGTGGGGCTGGGGGTTGGGGTGAGAACAACGGCGGCCGTGCCCACAGGAAAGGGAGGCGTGAGGCTCACGGTCGGTGGGGCCCAGGTGCGGATGATCCCAGCAGTCGGCGCCGACGGGGCGGACGCGGGTGCGCACGCGCCCAAGGCCATGCCGGCCAGGAGGCAGGCGCTGAGAAGACGGCTTCGGATTTCAAGGGAGCGCGCCCAAAATAGGGCCGCCGGATAGGGGTTCCGGGATGTTCGAGAAGTGCGCATTTGGTTCGGAGATTAGCCCTGTGATTATACCTGCCGCCCAGGACGGCCAGGGCACGATCCCCGACGGGGGCTCGAGTGGATGCGCAGAAAAGGGGAAGCAAGACCCTGCCCGCCTCCAGGCCACCTGGCGTGGGAATCAGGCGGTCACGAACGGGCAGGATCCGGCGACCTGGAGGTATCCTCCCAGCTCGGCGAGCACGGGATCCATGACAAGCGCCTTCAATCGATCGGCGCCCGACGGGTACAGCAAATCGACCTACCCCCGGGTCGTCTGGGGCGAAGCAGCCGACCTATTGCGGTCGCTTTCCCTTGTGGGCAATGTGGGCGGCGATGTCGAAGGCATCTTTGCCAACGCCGCCGAGAAGCGATGAAGTCAAACCCGTTTGAAAGGGAAGTCCGAGGAAGTAAAGTCCGGGTGCGACGGGGACCACGCCCCGCGAGTGTATCGGAAAGCCGTGTTCATCGAGGATGGGTAGCTTGACCCAGTGATAGTCGGGCTTGAAACCGGTTGCCCAGAGGATCCCTTCAGCAGGCAGGACGCGTCCGTCCTCCAGTTGCGGTCTGCCTCCTTGGGTCCCGGACACGCGAGGGGTAAGCACGACTCCGGCCTGTGCAACCTCTCCGCGCTTGGCGCGTCCCAGCGGGACCCCATGGTGGAGCGTGCTGGTCTGCATCTTGCGTCCCATGGGAGTATCCACCGTCAACAGGTGGCTCATGAACCACCAAGCCAGCCGTCCGCCGCCGAGCTTGGCGAGCCCCGAGTTGATCGGAATACGTCCGACGTCGCGCCCCGCCAGCCAGACCTGTTTCCCATCCCGGGAAAGCTCGATCGCGATCTCAGCCCCGGAATTGCCCGCTCCGACCACCAGCACGGACTTGACCGGCACTTGTCGAGGATTAAGGTATGCGCTCGAGTGGAGCTGGAAGATCCCAGGGTCAAGTTCCTGCCCAAAGGGAGGGATGTGCGGCGCTTGGTAGGGGCCGGTGGCAAGGATCACGTTCCGCGCTGTAAACTGGACGCCGGTCCCAGAAATCAAGTAGCCTTGACCGTTGCGGCGCAGGCTTTCGACTCTCACATTGTGGCGAACTGGCAGGCGGAACTGGCGGGCATAGGTTTCGAGGTAGTCTGCGGTTTCATCTTTGGATGGAAAATAGTCCTCCGATTTCGGGAAGGGCAAGCCCGGTAGGCTGTCGAACTGGCTTGGCGTGAAAAGCCGAAGACTATCCCAGCGGCGACGCCAGACGTCGCCGCTGCGGGGATTCTCATCCAGAATAACGAAGTTCTCGCCCGCTCGTGCCAGGAAATAGGCGACCGCCAATCCTGCCTGCCCTCCGCCAATCACGATGGTTTGGAAGTCCTGTTCTGTCGACATACCGGGCTCTCCTTAGCTTGAGATGGCAACAATGGATAGAGTGTACATCTAGTCGATATAGTTATGTTATAATAGAAATTGAAAAGAGTCAAGAGGCCATGAGCAGAGCGGCGCCCCCCAAACGCAAGTACGACTCATCGCGCCGGCAGGCGCAAGCGCGCCAAACCCGCCGTCAGATTGCAGAAGCCGCTCGGCGCCTGTTTTACGAATACGGGTACAGCGGGACCACACTGCAGGCGATCGCGCAGCAGGCCGGCGTGGCGCTGCAGACGGTGTACGCAGTGTTTGGGAGCAAGAACAAGATCCTGTGGCACCTGATGGATATTTCCGTCGGCGGGGACAATCAGCCGATTGCTCTCTTGGACCGGCCCGGGCCGCAGGCGGTGCTGCGGGGTACCGACCAGCACCGCCAGATCACGATGTTCGCGCGCGGGATTGCGGAGATCCTGGGACGCGTGGCCCCGCTGTTCGAAGTCCTGCGCGCCGCGGCCAAGACCGAGGAGGCCTCCCGAGACCTTCTGCGGAATCTGATCCGGGAGCGCATGGAGAACATGACGGTCTTCGTGCAGCACCTTGCTGGCAACGGAAGCCTGCGGGGCGGGATGGGTCAAGGCGCCGCGGCCGAAATCGTGTGGACCGTGACCAGCCCTGAGGTCTACCTCTTGCTGACACGGGACCGGGCCTACACCCAGGATCGCTATGCCGCCTGGCTGGAGGCTGTGCTGGAGCGCCTGCTGTTGCCCTGAATCTCCCGGTCCCCAAGCCGGCAGCCCGGGCAGGGACCCCCATTCCCCCTCATCCGGCATGGCCTCCCCCTGTTAGCAAGACCTGAAAAGTTGACACTTTCAAACTTCATAAAGAAGAAATGGCTCTTGCCGATGCCCAGCGCCTCATGGACGTCGGCGCGCTTCATATTTCCCTGGACATAGGCTCGAAAAAGGAACCTGACCTGCTCGCTCGTGAATCGCTCTTGGATCTGGGCCATGGCTGCCTCCCACTAGTTTTCGGGAGGCTACCAGGGGGTGTCCACTTTTCAACTTTGAATGACATGGTGGACGGGCCCCCTGTTCCCGAAAGTTGAAAAGTGAACACCTTGAAACTTCAAAAGTGAACTCGGATTCCCTCCAGGGGAAGGGTGGTGGACTGGAGCATCTGGTTTTTGGACCAGACACGGATGTCAAGAATCTGGCTGGCCTCGTTGGGGATCAGGTGAAGTTCCACCTCCTCGTGGATGGGGGCCCTGGGGAGGGCAATTTCGTGGCCGAAAAGGGAAATCCGACGGTAGGCATCGACCATCCGGCGCTCCCTGAGGCAGGCCTGCCCGGGCCAGGCCAGGGAAGACGTCCTTGGGCGAGGTATATGGCTTGGGTAGGGCAAACTGTCGGAAGAGGCTGTTGCCCTCGTGCTGGGCCCGCGCAAAGCGGATGCTAGGGATCTCCTTTGTGGTCGAATGGACCTGGCGGTTGTTGCCTACCCTAGACCGGTAGGCCAGGGTACCGGTCGACCTCTTCGCGGAGGACGGCCCGGACCTCCTCCAGTGTGGAGAGGTTCTCCAAGGCACAGGTCCTCACAATGCGATCCCCTGGCCTGGCCGGCCTTAGGGCAGGCTGCATCCAGCCATAGGGGCGTTCCACCTTGCCTTTGGCCTGGGGGGAGAGAGCATGGATGACCTCAACGCCCAAAACCTGCATCATGCGCTTCCACTGGGGATCAGCCTCATCAGACTGGAGGACATGCTTGCGCCACAAGCTGTCGCGGCTTTGGACGAAACGGAAGATACGGAGGGAGTCCACATAATAGCGCAGCGGGATTCCATAGGATTCCATGAGGGTTTGGGCAGCCTGGATGTGGGTCCACGTTGTCTCCTGGGGGAAGAGGTCAGCAAACAGCAGTTTGCGGCTGAAGTCATCGATAGAGGTGATGAGGGTCCATTTCTCGTGGGCGTAGTGCGACCACAGGTGGAGCGAAGCGTCGTGCTGGATCAGGGCGCCGATGGAGCTGGTCAGGACTTCTCGCGTGTGGGGTTCCGGCTTGCGCCGATGAGGGATGTAGCAGTCCAAGTCCTTGGCCCGGCGGATGATCGTCGGCACAGAGACCGACATGCCATTCTTCTTCAGGCGATCCCGGACAGCAGAATAGTTGTAACTGGAGATTGGCAGGCGCGGATCGTCAATGAGCTTCTTCTCGCGCAGCAGCTCTTGCCTGATCTTGGCCTCGGCCGCCGGCGTGAGCTTGCTGGAGCTTCTGCGACCATAGCTGATCTCGAAGCCCTCTGGACCTCGCCGGTACTCTTCGAGCAGGGCAAAGAATCGGGTCTTGCCGACTCCCAGAACCTCCTGCACCTCAGTCCGCTTCAGCTTTCCCCCCAGGTAGGCCTGAAGAAGGATCTTGACCTGCCCGCTCGTAAATCGCTTATGGATCTGGCCCATGGCTCCCTCCCGGTGTTTTCGGGAAGGATACCCAGGGGTGTCCACTTTTCAGCCTTAAACGGTTCACTTTTCGAGTTTCAAGAGTTCACTTTTGAAGTTTAAATAACAGGTTGGACATGCCCCCCGTGTTCGCTCACCCAGAAATGTTACCCAAGGGCATTCGTTCGCTCATCCAGGAATGTTACCCACGGCTAGGTGCCAGAAGGCCTCCAGGCGCTGGTCCAAGTCCCGCTTGAGGCTGACCGGGTTGAGGGACCGGAAGAGATCCTGGAGCTTGCGTTTGGTCTCCTCAGACACTTCAGGGGACTGCAGGACAGCTTGGTAGGGTGTCCTGGCAGGAGCGTAGACTTTGCGCACCTTGGATCCATGACGCTCTTTGCTTAGCAGCTTCATCGAGGGCTGGAAAAAGTTGGTCCACAGGCGCAGACAGTCGTAGACAGCATTCAAGGCTTTGGCGGCGGCTAGTCCTTCATAGCGATCGTAGCCGATCAAGCGACGAACCACCGACCAGTTCTTTTCCTCCACGTAAGCCTGGTCGTTTTTCTTGTACGGTCGGCAGCGGGTGAAGGTAATCCGCTCACGACGAGTGTAGCGCAAGAGATGGGCGTTGATAAAGACGGTGTCGTTGTCGGAGTTCAGGCCCAACAGCGGGAAGGGCAGGCGTTGACGCACGGTTTCCAGCGCGGCAAAGACGTCTCGCTGGCTGCGCCAGGGTATCGCTCGACATTCGGTCCAGGCTGTGGCCACATCGGTCAGAACCAGGGAATTCAGGTACTCTCCGGCGGTGGTTTGGCCGCAATGAGCGACGAGGTCCACCTCACTGAAGCCGGGGCGCAGGTCATCCCACTGGGCAAAGGTGCGGATGGGAATCTGGTTCTTCAGCAGGGTGCCGGGCTTGGTGGTGGACAGGCCATGGCGTTTGAGGTGGCGGCGGGTGGGGCGCAATTTGCGGTCGATCGTGGCCCGGCTCATGGACAGGAGCAAGGCTTTGGTCCGCGGCTCCAGGATCAGTTCGTGGTGTGACTCCAAGGCTTCCAGCCAGAGAGGCAGGAAGGCATGCAAGCGATCCGAGCACAAGCGATCACTGCGCTCCCACACCTCGACCAAGGCCCGCACGACTTCCGGGCCGTAGATCGAGCGGCCATCCGCCCGGGCGGCCGCCTTGTGGCTAGCCAGGGGGTGGCCCAGAAGCCGAATGGCATGTTTGCGATGGTACCCGGTGACTGCTACGAATTCGTCCAAGATACGGGTTCTTTCAGCCCGGCTGGCCTGTCGGTAGCGGGGCCTGAGCTCCGCCAGAAGTTCGCGTTTGCTGGTGTTGGTCATCCGCCCGCTCCCGGTGCCGGTGTAGGTTCCCGGCTCCGGTAGCATTTTGGATGAGCGAACGATTATCTGGCCGGTAGCATTTCACGTGATCCAATTCGCCCCCTTGACAGCAAGGGGACAGTTGTGTATATTGAGGGCTGCTTAGCACTCTTTTCGCCTGAGTGCTAAGCACGATTCTCGCCCATACTATATCCAACATGGAGGTGGAACCATGGCTCTTTCGCTCAAGCCCCTGGGTGACCGTGTCGTGATCGAACCGCTGGAGCAAGACGAGGTCACCCCGGGAGGCATTGTTCTTCCGGAGACGGCGAAGGAAAAGCCGCAGCGAGGCAAGATCCTGGCTGCGGGGCCTGGAGCCCGCGACGAGGAAGGGAAGCGCATCCCGATGGACGTGAAGGTCGGTGACACCGTGCTTTTCGCCAAGTACGCGGGGACCGAGGTGAAACTAGACTCCAAGAAGGTCTTGATCATCAAGGAATCCGACATCCTGGGCATTGTTGAATCCTAGAACCTGGTCGTCATTCATTACTCATGACGATGAATCATTGAAGGAGAGGAAACCATGGCTGCAAAGCAAATCGTCTTTTCTGAGGATGCCCGCCGCCGGCTGAAGAATGGGATTGACATCCTTGCCAATGCGGTGGCCACCACCCTGGGACCCAAAGGCCGCAATGTAGCGCTCGACAAGAAGTTCGGCTCGCCCACGGTCACGCACGATGGGGTCACCGTGGCCAAGGAGATCGAACTGGAGGATCCCTTCGAGAATATGGGCGCTCAGCTTCTCAAAGAGGCGGCGACCAAGACCAATGACATTGCCGGCGATGGCACGACCACGTCGACCGTGCTGGCTCATGCGATGGTTACCGAGGGTCTGAAGAGCGTAGCCGCCGGATCCAACCCCATGCTTCTCAAGCACGGGATTGAGCGAGGCACGGAGGCCGCGGTTGAGGCCCTGCGCAAAATGTCGACTAAGATCGAGACCAAAGAGGAAATTGCCAACGTCGCGGCGATCTCAGCCGCTGACCGAGAAATCGGCGAGCTGATTGCAGAGGTCATGGACAAGGTTGGAAAAGACGGGGTCATCACGGTGGAGGAGTCCAAAGGCCTCGAGTTCGAGAAGGAATACGTCGAGGGCATGCAGTTCGACCGCGGCTACATCTCGGCTTACTTTGTGACCAGCCCCGAGACCATGGAATCGGTGATTACCGAGCCGTATATCCTGATTCATGACAAGAAGATTTCGGCGGCCGCGGACATCGTCCCCGTCCTGGAGAAGCTGGTGCAGACCGGCAAGCGCGATCTGGTCATCATTGCCGAAGATGTGGACGGCGAGGCCCTGGCCACGCTGGTGCTGAACAAGCTCAGAGGCATGCTCAATGTCGTTGCCGTCAAGGCTCCGGGATTCGGGGACCGCCGCAAGTCCATGCTTCAGGATATTGCCATCCTGACCGGAGGCACGGTGATCACCGAGGAGCTGGGCAAGAAACTCGACACCACCCAGATCTCTGACCTGGGTCGCGCCGACAAGGTCGAGGCGACCAAGGACGACACGACGCTGATAGGTGGCAAGGGCGATGCCAAGCGCATCAAGGGCCGAATCGAGGAGATCAAGGTCGAGATCGAAAAATCGACCTCGGATTACGACAAAGAAAAGCTCCAGGAACGGCTCGCCAAGCTGTCGGGCGGGGTAGCCGTGATCAAGGTAGGAGCAGCCACGGAAACCGAGCTCAAGGAAAAGAAGCATCGAGTGGAGGACGCACTTTCGGCGACCCGGGCGGCTGTCGAGGAGGGCATCGTTCCGGGCGGGGGCGTGGCCCTCATCAACGCCATGGCCGCACTCGACAAGGTGAAGATGGACGACGAGGACGAGGCCGTCGGGGTGCAGATCGTGCGCAAGGCGCTTGAGGTGCCGATGCGCAAGATCGCCGCGAATTCTGGCCAGGACGGTGCGGTGGTGGTCGAGAACGTTCGGCGCAAGCAGTCCGAAGACAAGGACAAGAATATCGGCTTCGACGTGATCGCGGAGAAATACGTGGATATGGTCACGGCGGGCATTATCGACCCGGCCAAGGTGACCCGCGGAGCCCTGGAAAATGCGGCTTCGATTGCCGCGATGATCCTGACTACCGAAGCCCTGATCACGGACGTGCCCGAAAAGGAAAGGCCGGCACCGCCCCCCATGCCGGAGTACTAGAACGCGCTGCGAACCCGCAAGATGAGAAAGAAGCCCCTGGCCTCCGGGCCAGGGGCTTCTTTTTTTGTCCGCCGGGGATTTGTGGGCTTAGGGCGCCCGGGTAGAGGTCGGTCCGATGGTTGGGGTGTTGCTGGCCGTCGGCACGAGGCTCGGGGTCGGGGTGACTACGGTTGGGGTGGGGGTGGCAATATCGTAGCGCACCTTCAGGTACAGCCCTGGAAAGATCTTGTTAGGGTCAGTGATATTGTTCAGCTTCTGGATGTCCTCGGCGGTGGAGTTGAACTTGGAGGCGATCGACTGGAGCGAATCCCCAGATTGAACCAAGTAGAGGATAGTGGTTCCGGCCTTCAGGCCGGTCGGCAGGGCGGTCGGACTCGGCTCGCTGCCTGGAGCTGGGATCACCAGCCGCTGCCCCACGAAGATCTGGCTCGGATCCGTCAGGCTGGGATTGGCGGCCATGATCGCCGCGATCGTCACCCCGTACTTCTGGGCGATGCTTCCGAGCAAGTCCCCTTGTTGAACGATGTAGGTGATCGGCCCCGAGAGGGTGGGCGTCGGAGGCACAGGACTGGCGGTTGGCGTGCGGCTGGGAGTGGGGGTCCGTGACGGCGTGAGCGTCAGGGTGGCCGTCGGGGTCGGACTGGTCAGAAAGGGCAAACTCACCTTGATGGGCCCACCCAGCCACGCAATGATTAACACGATGCCCACGACGGCGAGAATGGCAGCCAGGGCGCCGATCGCGTAATTTCCGATGCGCTCACGTCTGCGACGGTAGTGCTCAATGGTGCTCCCTATGTCTTCCTTGCTCGGATTGGACATGGCATTCTCCCCTTCTCCGTCTCCCCGCTCGACCTGAAAGGTCAAGCCGAGGGAACCCCTGGATTTTACCTCGCGGGTCTGGCCCGTGCCAGCAGGCAGCACCGGGCCGGCCGGATCCCTCGGCAATCCCTGAGAGGGATCCTCTGCCCAGACCCTGGCCCACCTGAAGGTCTAGGCGGCCTGGGCGCCTGGAACGAAGGCCATGGCCGAAGGCGGGGGCTTGGGACACAAGAGCAGGGAGATCGCAGGAGGGCCACGGCGCGAACCCGCCAGAAGGCGCTTCGAACGATTGATGGGATTTCTGGAGCGGATCGGTCTGGATCCAAGGGGCGCTCCCCTGGACCTCCTGAGGATATCGTGAGGGGTCCTGGGCGGGGGCCGATCCCAGGCGCTGGCCGGGCCGAGTCAGGGTTTGGCCTGCCCCCGTTCTGCAGGGTCGGCAGCCTTTCCCCCCAGCGCACTCAGGATCTCCTGCTGGCAGCCTAGGTCCTGTTCCTCGGGCAAGGCTTGAGCCAGGGCCTCCTTGGCATGCGCGGAGCCGATCCGCCCCAGGGCCCAGGCGGCATGCTGGCGAATGAGTGGAAGCGGATCCCGCAGAGCCTGTGACAGGGCGGGGACGGCCGCCGGCTGACGGGTGTTCCCCAGGGCCAGGGCCACATTCCGCCGGTAACCCTCGCGTTTGGTCCGGCGAAGAGGACTTCCCCGGAATCGTTCCGCCGCCTGGGTTTTGTCGAGGGCCAATTCCCTGGTCAAATCCGCAATGGGAAAGTGGCCTCGAGGCAAAAAATGCGCATCCGGCGGAGGCGACTGGGCCCGCCGGTTCCAGGGGCATACCTCCTGGCATACATCACAGCCAAAGACCCAGTTTCCGACCGGCTCGCGCAATTCGGCTGGCACCGGACCTTTCAATTCGATGGTCAGGTAGGAAAGGCAGCGCCTCGCGTCCAAAGTGCGATTGGGAAGGATGCACTGGGTGGGGCAGGCCTGGAGACAGCGCGTGCATGTTCCGCAGCGATCGGGTTCGAACGGTTCGTCAGGAGCAAGGAGGACGTCGATTAGGATTTCGGCAAGGAAGAAACACGATCCGTAGCGGGGATGGATCAGCAACGTGTTCTTGCCGATCCAGCCTAGGCCCGCTCGCTGGGCGAGGTCTCTTTCCAGGATGGGGCCAGTGTCGGTGTAAGCTCGAAATTCAATGGTCCGCCCCAGTTTCTCCTCGATGAAACCCACCAAGGCCTTGAGCTTAGGGAGGAGGACGTCATGGTAGTCATCTCCCTGAGCATAGCAAGCCAGGCGACCAGCCATGGGGTCTGGTCCCGGCGCGGAGGGGGCAGGGTAGGCAGCCGCAAGCACGATGATGGACCGGCAGCTCGCTAGCAGCCTTTGAGGCTGGCCACGAGCGGATCGGGCCCGGGCGCTCTGCAGGTAGGCCATCCGCCCGTGTCGGCCGCTCTCGAGCCAGGCCTGGAAAAGCGCGAAGTGCGGGGGCGGATCCGGCGTGGTGAATCCGCACTGGACAAACCCGAGCTCGCGCGATCGACGCCGGATCTGTTCCTTGAGCTGCGGATTCGAACGGGGTCCGCCCACGGTTTCTTGATCCCATTCTCGTTCGGAGAAGAGGTCTCAATGCTATCACCTCCCGGAAGAGCAGGGACCTGCTCGCCAAGTCCGCTGGGCAGGCCGAACCCGGGCACGGCCTCGACCTGTCCATTTGCGGGAGACCTCGATGCGCGTCAACCGGCGCGTTCGGGCCAAGGAACCGGAAAGGCCGAGGTGTACACTTGATCCGCCCTGATGCCCCGCCGTGTCTCGCGGTCTCCATTCCCGGGCCAGGGCCTACCCAATCCTCGAGGATGCGAGTGCCGGCCTTCATCGAGCTTGACCGTGTGAGCAAGTCCTATCCTCAGGCGAAGGATGAGCGGCGGGTTCTGAGCGATCTTTCGCTCCAACTCGCGCAGGGCGAGTTGGTCGCCGTGCGCGGTCGGAGCGGGAGCGGCAAGACAACTCTGCTCAACCTCCTGGCTGGAATTGACCTGCCGGATTGCGGCACCGTTACCCTCCAGGGGAAGGTGATTAATCATCTCTCGGAGCGGGACCGAACGATCTTTCGGCGGGATCACATTGGTTTTGTCTTCCAGTTCTTTAACTTGATCCCGACCTTGAGCGTCCTGGAGAATGTGCTCCTGCCGATCGAAATCGCAGGCCGTGACGGCCGCGAATCTCTATCTCATGCGCATGACCTGCTGGAGCGCGTGGGACTCGGTGACCGCACCCGAGAGTTTCCGGATCGGCTCTCCGGCGGAGAACAGCAGCGCGTGGCCGTTGCGCGCGCTTTGATTCACACGCCTGGTCTGGTTCTTGCGGACGAACCGACGGGCAACTTGGATCGCGCCACGGGGGAAGATGTGATGAGGTTGCTGACGGGCCTCACGCGGGGCTTGGGCGGCACCCTGATCCTGGTCACGCACAGCCGCTGGATTGCGGGAATGGCGGACCGACGGCTCACCCTCCGGGAGGGTCAGATCGCCCCGGACATCGATTTGCTGGAAGCCTCCGGGGGCCTGGCCTCGGTCTAGGACAGCGGGTGGCGGAATGCCTGCGATGGTCTCCTTGCGTCCTCTCCTGCGGCTCGGCTTGCGCGACCTGATTCGCCGTCCCTGGCAGACCGGGTTGATGATCTTGGGGATCGCGCTGGGGGTGGCGGTGGTCATTTCGATTGACTTAGCCAACGCCAGCGCGGAGCGCGCCTTTGCGCTCAGTAGCCAGGCCGTGGTGGGCAGCGCCACCTACCAGATCCTGGGAGGTCCAAGTGGAATTCCCGACGACCTCTATCGCCAGATACGCCTCGATTGGGGCATCCAAGAGGCGGCCCCGGTGGTCACCGGAACAGCGATCGCTGTGGATCTTGGGGACCTTCCCCTGACCGTCTTGGGGATCGATCCTTTTGCAGAGGCTCCCTTTGGGGGATGGTTGACCACCCAGTCCATCGCGCAGCCCGGATTTCAACAGTTCTTTCTGGATCCGCAGGGTGTCGTCATCAGCGATTCTTTCGCCCCAGCGAATGGCATTCGTCTCGGTGATGGGCTTCGGGTGCAGGTAGGAGATCGACTGGTGAGGCTGCGGGTAATCGGGATCCTGCATCTTCCCGACGCCCGCCAGCAGCTTGCGACCAACAGCCTGCTCTTCATGGATATTGGGTCGGCCCAAGCGCTGTTGGGAATGGACCGCCGCCTGTCTCGAGTGGACCTGCTTGTGGACCAGCCCCAGGCGGACTGGATCGCGCAGCGCCTGCCGAGCGGTTTCTCCGTCCGTCCCGCCAGCGAGCAGTCTCAAACCACCCAGCAACTGGCGGCCGCCTTTCAGCTGAACCTGACCGCCCTGAGCCTGCTGGCCCTGGTGGTCGGCATGTTCCTGATCTACAACACGATCATGTTTGCCGTTGTGCAGCGACGGACCATTCTGGGGATCCTTCGCGCCCTGGGCGTCTCCCGCACCCAAGTGGTCCTGATGGTTCTGGCCGAGGCCGGCGCGGTCTCCGCGATCGGCGCTGTGGGCGGAATCGGGCTGGGGTGGCTCTTAGCCCAGGGAGCCCTGAGCCTGATCACCCAAACGATCAACGATTTCTATTTTGTGGTCAACGTTCGGGAGGCCGCGTTGCAGCTGCCTGCGATCGGCACGGGGCTTGCCCTGGGAGTGGGCGCGGGGATTCTGGCCGCCGTGGGGCCGGCCGTAGAGGCGGCCAGCGCGCCGGCCATCACCGCGATTCAGCGCAGCAGTCTCGAGACCCGCGTTCGCCGCATGCTGCCCGGGGTGACTGCGGCCGGCCTCGGCTTGGCGCTGGCCGGGGCCATTTGCCTGGTGCTCGTCACCCAATCCCTGGTCCTGAATTTTGCGGGGATCTTTTTGATCCTGCTCGGCATTTCGCTGCTCGTCCCCGCGGCCACCGCCATATCCATGGGGCTGGCCGCGAGAGGCGCGGCCCGCCCTCTGGGAACTCTCGGGCGCATGGCGGCCCGCACGGTGGCCCACGCTCTCAGCCGGAGCAGTGTGGCGATCGCCGCCTTGATGGTCGCGCTATCGGTGACGATCGGGGTGGGGCTGATGATCTCTAGCTTCCGCAGCACGGTGGTCAACTGGCTAGACCTGACCCTGCGGGCGGACCTGTATGTTTCGGCCCCCTCCAGTAGTGGCGCCCGCCCCGAGGCATCGCTGCCGGCGGAGCTGGCCACTCGGCTTGCGCAGATACCGAGTGTGGATCGGGTAGAAGGCTTTCGAGCGGTTTCGGTCGACAGCCAGTTCGGGCCGATTGATCTCTCGGTCGTAGATGGACGCCGAGAACGCGCAGCCGGTCTCTATCGGTTTGCCCAGGGCAGCCCGGAGGAGGTCTGGCAGCAGGTCCTGGGGGGCGCGGTGATCGTCAGCGAAGCCTTCGCCTATCGGCACGGGATCTCGGGAGCGGCGAGCCTTCGCCTTCTGGGCGATCGCGGGTGGCAGGTCTTTCGGGTGGTCGGGATCTACTATGATTATTCGACGGACCGGGGGACGGTTTTGATGACCTCCGATGTGTATCATCGGTACTGGGAGGATACGGCGCTCTCTTCTCTGGGCATTTTCGTCAAACCCGGAGCGTCCCTCTCGCAGGTTGCGGAGGAATTGCGCGCCAGCCTGGCCGGGACCGGCCTGCAGGTTCAGGAGAACGCCGTCCTGCGAGCCGAGGCCCTGCGCATTTTCGACCGGACCTTCGCCATCACGAACGCGCTGCGCATTCTGGCGGTGATCGTTGCTTTCATCGGAGTGCTCAGCGCGATCCTCGCCCTTCAGTTGGAGCGGGGGCGGGAACTCGCTACCCTGCGTGCGCTCGGCCTTACGCCAGGGGGACTCTGGCGCCTCACTCTCAGCGAGAGCGTCCTGATGGGTCTGATCGCCGGCGTGCTTTCCTTGCCGACGGGGGCTCTTCTGGCTTGGCTGCTCATTCACGTCATCAATCTGCGCTCCTTCGGCTGGACGATTCAATGGCAAGGATCCCCGCAGGTGTTTCTGGAAGCCCTGCTGCTGGGCGTGGTCGCGGCCCTCCTGGCCGCGGTTTACCCGGCGCTCAGGCAGTCACGCCTCTCGGTCGCGGAAGGTTTGAGGGGGGAATGAGAAGGCTCCGGGTTGTGTTTCCACTTCTGCTACTTGCCTGGGCCGCCGAATCGTGTCTGACGCCGGCCAAAGGGAACCTCCCCTCCTCGTCGAGCCTGACGCTGCTTCCGGCGGCCGAGGGGAGCCCCTTCGCTCACGTGACCCAGCGACGAGGTTTTCAATTCCCTCAAGACCATGGGCCTCATCCCGACTATCAGTCTGAGTGGTGGTACTACACGGGGAATTTACAGACTGCCCAAGGGCAGTCTCTCGGTTATCAGCTCACCTTCTTCCGGCGAGGGCTGGCGCCCGGCCCCGCGGCAGGCCCGGCCGATTTCAGCACGGACGAGATCTACTTCGCCCATCTGGCAGTCACGGATCCCCCAGACCGGGAGCACGTGTTCTTCGAGCGATTCAGCCGGGGCAGCGCTGGCTTGTCGGGAGCCAGTGGAAGCCCGTACCGGGTTTGGCTGGAGGCTTGGTCTGCCGCGGGGATGGATCCGGCCGGGAACCAGGTTCGCCTGCAGGCGCGTCAGGGGCCATGGGCGATCGACTTGCAGCTCCTGGCCACCCGGCCCGTCGTGGAGCAGGGAGATCATGGGCTCAGCCAAAAGGGCGAGAGCAGCGGTAACGCCTCGTACTATCTGAGCTTTACTCGAATGCTCACCCAGGGGACTCTGCTCCTCAACGGGCACAAGGTTTCCGTTTCGGGCCAAAGCTGGTTTGATCACGAATGGGGGACGAACGCTCTGGAGACAGATGAAATCGGCTGGGACTGGTTCGGCCTGCAGCTGTCGGATGGGCGTGATCTCATGCTCTATCAGATCCGACGCGCGGACGGTTCGATCTCGCCCTATTCGAGCGGAACTCTGGTCGCGTCTGACGGCAGTTCTCGCCCTCTTTCTGCAGGTGAAGTCATGCTGCAGGTCCTCGACCAATGGCGCAGCCCGGAGAGTGGAGCAACCTACCCGAGCGGCTGGAGATTGCGCATCCCTTCCGAGGGCATCGACCTTCAAGTTGAGCCGCGCCTGGCGGATCAGGAGATGCGGTTGAACTTCGTCTATTGGGAGGGGGCCGTGGCGGTCTCGGGCGAAAGCGCGGGCGCCCCAGTTGAGGGAAGCGGTTATGTCGAGTTGACCGGCTACAAGCAGAGCATGCAAGGGGTCTTCTAGAGCTCCGGGTGCGAACGCACCCTTGGAGGAGGTACTCTCTGGGGCTCGCGCTCGGGGCGCCCCGGGTTCCACAGAGCGGAGACCTGGAAAAGGCTGCGAGCACGACCATGGCTGCAAACCGCAGTTCTCCTTGGCGGCCCCCCCCGGTCCGAAACTTCGGCCTGCCTCTTCGATCCACCCCAGGGACTCCGCCTAGCCTCCTCGTGCTTGAGTGAGGCGAGACCTGAGCGCCTCCCTCCGGTGTATTATTCGTGGGCAGAAAGGGGCAACCGCGATGCGCAAACCAGCCATTCTGATCACCGGGGCCGGTGGCGAGGTGGGGCATGGTCTCATCCGCGAACTGTCGGACAGACGGGAGGAGGAAATCATCGCCCTGGATCTTCAGCTTCTGGAGGAGGACCTGCTCAAGCGATGCTCCCGGTTTATCCAGGGGGATATCCTGGACTCGATGCTGCTGGGCAGGCTGGTGGGAGAATACGAGATCCGCGTGATTTATCACTTGGCTTCAATCCTTTCCACCAAGGCGGAGCATAACCCCGAGGGCGCGCACCGGGTCAACGTGGAGGGCACGCTCAACCTGCTGCGACTGGCGCATGACCAGTCGCAATGGCAGGGCCGCCCGGTTCGCTTCCTGTACCCGTCCTCCATTGCCGCCTACGGGTTGCCGGACATTGAAACGAAACAGCGGGTGGGAAAGGTTAAGGAAAATGAATGGTGCCTGCCCATCACGATGTATGGGTGCAACAAGCTGTATGCGGAGCACCTCGGGCGTTACTACGCCGAACACTACCACCAGCTGCGTGCCCAGCCGGACCTGGTCCGGCTCGACTTCCGCTGCGTGCGCTTCCCCGGACTGATCAGCGCGGTCACTCTGCCCACGGGCGGGACGAGCGACTATGCCCCCGAGATGATTAACCAGGCGGCGCAAGGCAAGCCCTACCGCTGCTTTGTTCGTCCTGATGCGCGCTTGCCCTTCATGGCGATGCCGGACGCGGTAAAGGCGCTGCTCGTCCTGGCTGAGGCGCCTCCCGACCGGCTGACCCAGCACGTGTATAACGTTGGCAGTTTCAGCCTTTCGGCCGAAGAGCTCTACCAACGGACGAAGAGAAGTTACCCCTCGGCCGAGGTGACCTTTGAGCCTGATCGTGGACGCCAAGCCATTGTCGATAGCTGGCCCGCCGATGTGGACGACGGGTTAGCGCGCCGGGACTGGGGCTGGAGAGCGGACTACGATGAGGCGCAGGCCTTTGAGAAGTACCTGGTCCCCGCGATCACGCAGCGGTACAGCCAGGCTCGTTCCGGCTAATCTCGCCTGGGCCAAGCAGGGCGCCCCTGGCCCAATCTCCGGTCTCTTCCGCCGCCCTGGGTCGAACGGCCTGAAGGATCTTTTCCTCGAGCGCGGCGGAGAGATGGGGCGCGGCAGAGGAGGCCTGAGAACTCTCAAGGCCCGAAGCGGCTCCGCGCTGCGGGCCGGCCGCTTCCACTCCGACCGATGTGAAGGCGCGGGCCGGACTACCAGCCGCTGGCGGCAAAGGCCTGAGAAAGCAACGCGGCGCGCTCCGCCGTGGTCATCGGGCGCGGGCGAGCATAGTCTTCCAGCATCGCGGTCAGAATTTCGGTTCCCAGGTAGTGGCCGGCATAGAAGACGTGCCGGTCGATGAATTCCCAGCGGGTGCCGGGCACAATCTGGCCAAACTGGTTGCGGTAGAGCATCTGGTCGAAGAAAAGGTTCCCGAGCCCGTAATGGATGAAGGCTCCCTGGTGGAAGTCCATCGCCTGCGGGTAGTGGGATTGGCTTCCGCTGACGATGACCGCGCCGGCCTCGGCCATAGCCTGAAAATCTCGCACTTGCTGCGGCCGAGGCGGGAAGGTGTAGTACTCATAATACTGAAACGTCGCGATCGGCAGGATTCCCTGGCTGCGCAGCTCCCGGATCTGAGCGCTCATGTAGTTCAGGTCGCACGGGGCCGATCCTGGCCGATCCGCGGTTGCCCAGTCGAAGTCTGGACCGACCGGATTGCAGCCAATAAAGGCAATCCGATTGCCGTGATCCTGCAGGATGACGGGTTTGCGGGCCTCTTCTAGATTTTCGCCCCCGCCATAATAGGCCCACCCGCGTTGACGGTACAGTTGCAGGGTGTACCTGTCCGCACTCGTCCCCCAGTCGTTTAGGTGGTTTCCCGTCAACTCGACGACATCCGTGCCCACGTCCTCCAGGAGTTGGATGTAGCGGGGGTCACTGCAGAAGAAGAGCTCTAGTTGGTCCGGGTTGGGATAGGGGCACCCCGGAGCGAAGGAGACTTCGTTGCTGATGTGGGTTATGTCCGCATCTCTCAGCCAATCCCCGATGTCGCGGGCCGGATAGTCAATCCCTTTCTGTTCCATCGTCCAGGCTGTGGCCCGCACCAGGGAGGTCACGCCGGTCATCACCAGCGTCGTCAGTTTGGCCGGGTCGCGGTTGCTGGAGGGCACCGATCCCTGCAGTGCCTTGACCAGGTTGTCGGCCTGCGGATCGGGGCCGTCAATGCCCACACTCACGGTTAGGGCATAGTCCGATGCGTTGAATTGTTTGCGCATCGGCGAGAGACCATTGACCTCCAACACCTTCCAGCGCGGCTCAATGGATTCGAATGGAATCATCGCCCAAGCAGGACGATGGGCCCAGGCATACGCGAGGATTTGGTCGCCAGGCAGGACCAGGGTTGCGCCGGGAGCGGGTGCCTTCCAGAAGGCGCTCAGCACCGCGAGCGTCTCTTGGCTCAGCAGGACGGGTTGCCCGGCAAATGGTCCCGAGCTTCCCCCCTGCCAGTCATTGCGCAGATCGTCCAAGGACACCCCGTCCGGGATCGTGGGAAAGGGTGTCACCAGGGCATAGACCCATGCGCTCAGGGGTCGCCGCCCTCCGACCGCGAGGCGCAAGCTGGCGGAGGTGAGATCCGGGGCCAAAGAAAACCCCTGGGGGAGTTGGATGTTCTCCCTCAGGGCGGCCGGCAGCCCGGGCGCAATCCAGACGGTCGTCACCTCGGGGGGCGAGGTGGCACTGGCCGAAGGGGGCGGGATCGGCCCACCCGCCGTCCTGGGGAGGGGCGAGCAGGCGCTCACGAGCAGGAAAAGGGAAAGCACCCGCAGGGTTCGAAGCGGATGCCGGGAACAAGGGCCCGGCCGACTCATGAGCGCTGCAGGGTCTCCATTTCTTCCCAGCTGTCTCCGTCCCTGGATTCGGTGGTGAGTTCAACCGAGAGCAAAAGAGCGTGTTCCATCTCCCGGGCGGCATGCTCGGCAAGTTCGCGAACTTCATTGCGGGGGACGTCGAAGACAAGCTCGTCATGCACCTGGAGGATCATCTGGCCGTGAAGCCCGGCCCGGGCCAGAACCGCGGGCAGGCGGATCATGGCCAGCTTGAGGATGTCGGCGGCGGTGCCCTGCACCGGCGCATTGATGGCCTCCCGCTCGGCTCGATTGCGCGCCGTAACGTCGATCCGAGATCCTGGCTGGAGCTCGGGAAAGTACCGGCGGCGGCCGAGCAGGGTTTCTACGTAGCCTTGCTCGGCGGCCAGACGCTTGGTGTATTCGAGGTAGTCTCGGATTCTGGGGAACCGTTCGAAGTAGGCCTGGATGAACGCTTCGGCCTCAGCCAGGGTGAGGTCGGTTGCGCGCGTCAGGCCGTAGGCGGTTTGGCCGTAGAGCAGGCCAAAGTTGACGGCCTTGGCATGGCGACGCATGTCCGCCGTGACCTCTCCGATGGGCACGCTGTAAACCGCAGCCGCTGTGGCGGCATGAATATCCTCGCCCCGGCGGAAGGCCTCGCTCATTCCCGGATCCTGGGTGATATGCGCGGCCACGCGCAGCTCAATCTGGGAGTAGTCGATCGAAACCAGGCGACAGCCGGGCGAGGCGATGAACCCTCGACGGATGCGGCGTCCGATCTCCGTGCGCGCGGGGATGTTCTGAAGGTTAGGGTCGGAGGAGGAGATTCGTCCCGTGACGGTTCCGGTTTGATGGTAGGAGGTGTGCACCCGGCCGGTTTCCGGATTGATCTGGCCGATGAGACCCTCCACAAAGGCGGAGAGCAGTTTGGACAGTTCTCGGTGCTGCAGGATGAAATCCACTGCGGGATGCTCTCCGCGAAGCGACTCCAGCACGTCCGCTGCGGTGGAGTATTTGCCTGCCGCGGTCTTGCGCGTGCGGTCAGGAGGTTTGAGTGACAGGCGCTCAAAAAGGACATCGGCTAGTTGCTGGGTGGAGTTGAGGTTGAAGGAGGTGCCGACCAGGTCGAAAATCTTTTGCTCAAGCTGCCGCAGATCCTTCCGCCAGGATTCCCCCAGGCTTTGCAAATAGGCAGAGTCCAGGCGGACCCCGGTCATCTCCATGTCGGCCAGGACGGGGATGAGGGGCACCTCCAGCTCTCCAAAGAGTTTGAGCTGCCCCTTGGACTCGAGCTCGTCCCGGAGTGGCTTGACCAAGCGCAATGACAGGTCTGCATCCGCACAGGCATAGGGGGCCGCTCTCTCGGCGGGCACCTGATCCATGGTGATCTGCTTGGCACCTCGTCCGATCAGGTCTTCAATGTGCGTCATTTCAGCTTTTAGACGCACGAAGGCCAGTTCTTTGAGCCCCAGATTGCGCGAGGCGGGATTGCAAAGCCACTCGGCCAGCATGGTGTCGAAAGCGATCGGTGAGACGGGAAGGCCTGCTCGGGCCAGGACCGCATAGTCATATTTCAGATTGTGACCCAGCTTGGGCAGGTGCGGGTCGGCCAGGAGCGCGCGCATTCGCTCGATCACGGCTTCGATCGGCAAGTTTGGACCGCCGGTGTGACCCACAGGCAGGTAGAACCCCTCACCCTCGCGGAAGGCCAGGGCGATGCCCACCAGACGGGCTCGGATCGGGTCGATGGAGGTCGTCTCGACATCGACTGCCAGTTGGGAGGCGCTGCTCAGGTCCCTCAGGAGCCCATCCAGGTCCTCGAGACGGCCGATCAGATGCCACTGGGTGGAGGTTCCCCCGGCCGAGGGCTCCGGCACAAAAAGAGGAACCTGGCGGGATTCCTCCATGGTTCCGGGGAGACGGCTGAGGAGTGAACGGAACTCAAGCTGGCGGAAGGTCTCCAGGACCTGTTCCCGATCCATCCCGCCGACGCGGCAGGTTTCAGGATCGAGCTCCACAGGAACATCTCTGCGGATCGCGGAAAGGGTCTTGGACAGAAGGGCACTTTCGTGCCCCGCCTCCAGCTTCCCGCGGACGCGAGTGGGAAGCGCGTCCAGGTGGGCGTAGATCGAATCCAGGTCGCCATACCGCTGCAAGAGATCCGTCGCCGTTTTCTCCCCGACCCCGCGGACTCCCGGGATGTTGTCCGACTTGTCCCCGACCAGAGCCTTGAAATCCACCATCTGGTCGGGGCGCACTCCGTACTGCTCAAGGACTTTCTGCGGGGTGTAGTCCATCGATTCCGAAAGAGATCGGCCCGCCAGGCGGATGACGACCTGGTCGGTCACGAGCTGCAGCAAGTCCCGGTCTCCGGTCAGGATGATGGATTTCCAGCCGCGGCTCATGGCCTGCTGCGCGAGTGTCCCCAGAACATCGTCTGCCTCGTATCCTTCGGCTTCAAAAATCGGGAGGCGGAAGGCAGCGACCACCTGGCGGATTCGCTCAATCTGGGGAGCCAGATCTTCGGGCATCTTGGCCCGCGTTGCCTTGTACTGCGGGTACAGATCGTCTCGAAAGGTGCGGCCGGTGTCGAAGGCCACGGCGAGATTCTCGGGATGCTCGCGGTCCAAGAGCGAGAGCAGCACGGAAGTAAAACCATAAACGCCCGCCGTCGGTTCTCCGGCACTCGTCATCCACCGCGAAGGAGCTGTGCCTGCCCCCGTGAGGGCGAAGTAGGTCCGATAGGCAAGAGCGTGTCCGTCAATCAGGTAGAGAAGAGGTGCCATGAATCTGCCCTGCTTGCTTTCAGAGGGGAGAGCTGGGCGGCGAGGCGGATCGGCCCGGGCGACGTCCAGGATGGCTTTCGGAAAGGAAGTTGGCAACCTGGCCTGGGGTGGGAGGTTGTTCCTGGGTGGTCAGCAAATGCAGGCGCGCCCAGAAATCTCCCGTACGGCTCTGGGGCACCAGAGAGGGGAAACGTCCCAGCAAATGGTCGGTCGTCATGCTCCGCAAGTGGCCCACGATCAGGCTGGGAAGCACCGTGGCCGGAGCGGAAAGGGACACGAGAAGGTAGTCGGGGTGGGCGCTCACCCGCGTTGGACGGCAGCCGAGAGAAACCACCAGATTCCGAGTGAAGCCTTCCAGGTCGCTCGCCACTTCCGGAACCAGGCGCAGATTCTCGTCGGCGGGTGCCAGGACCAGGTGGTAAATGAGCCGGATACTGCTGACCTCCGCCAATGAGCCCTCGGGCGTCCCGGGGCCTTTGGCCGAATAGGGCGGCTTGGCAGAACCTCCGGGGGCTTCGGCGGGGGTCTCGGGCCAGATCCGAAGTCGGCGGGTCCCCATCGTGTAGATATCCTCGGGCCGCAGTCGGCGCGTCACACCGGCCACGGGTCCCTGAGATTCTGGCTCAGGGGGCGCTTCCATCTCCGCCTTCGTCTCGGGAGCCTCTCGAGGCCCCCATGAAGCTGCGGCCTCAGGCTCCCGCACTTGGGGCAGCGCGACCGCAGGGGGACCCTCCAAGGCGACCAGGATCTGCTTGGCCTGGGCTCTCATCCGGGCCGAGGGTTGCCAGGTGTCGAAGACCAGCGTGAGGTGCAGTCCCGCCGGAGCGGATGTGGAATACAAGAGGTACTCTTCTTCCTTAGAAGGGGCGCTCAGGTAGCGCACGACCACCCCTCCCTTGCGGGAAGACCAGCTCTCGCTGATAGCCTGGGCGGCGGCTTCCACCTCCGCTGGCTGCAGATCTCCGAAGGCGGCCCAGACCTGTCCCGAGCGGCTGAGCAGACAACCAGTTGCTGAGATAGTCTGCGCGAGCGAAGCCAGCAGGTTCTGAGCATAGCGGGGGTCCTGGAGCGGGCTGGGTAGCACCTCCGCCGCTTTGGGGATGGCACCGGCTGGGGTCTCCACAGCCCGGATCTCGGTAAGGGAGGGGCTGGCGAGCGGAGCAACCCGGATTCCTTCCCGTCGGGCAGTCTGGGCTTCCAGCAGCTGCTTGACCAGGGGCAGGAAGTCGGGCATGTAGAAGGGCTTGGTCGTTGCAGCCTGGAGCCCTAAAGTTTCCACCAAGGGGTGATGAGGATCGTTGTCTGGCGGGATGCCTATCAGAGCGAGGGTGGGTTGCAGAGCGCGCAGGGAGCGCACGAATTCTTCCGGAGGCATGTCCTGCAGATCGAGATCCAAAATGGCCAGGTCGATGGGGACCGTAGAGGCCAAGCGCAGCGCTTCTTGGTTGGTGAGGGCAACAAGGCAGTCGTACCCGGCCTCCTGCAAGGCCTGCTGCACCATGCCAGCGAAGCCCGGGTTCGGGTCGAGCACCAGTATCGAGCTGGCCATGGAACTAGTTTAGCACAGAGTAAGGAGCCGCCTTGGTGGAGGTTGCCCCCACTCGGGAACAAGAGCAGGGGCACGCTCCGTGTGCCCCTGCCGGGTTCCCGGGCAGTGCGTCCGACCGGTCCGCGGAGCTACTTGCCGAGGCGCTTCCGAAACTCTTCGGTCAGCGCGGGAAGAATCTGGTGCATGTCGCCCACAACCCCAAACCGTGCCAGCCCGAAGATGGGGGCCTCAGGATCTTTGTTGATGGCAACGATCGTCTTAGCCGTGCGCATTCCGGCTTGGTGTTGAATCGCGCCGGAGATGCCGCAGGCAATGTAGACGTCGGGAGATACGACTTTGCCCGTCTGGCCCACCTGGTAGGCATAGGGAATGTAGCCAGCATCCACAGCCGCGCGGCTGGCGCCAACGGCGGCTCCCAGCACGCTGGCTAGGTCACGGACCAGCTTGAATCCCTGCTGTGCCTTCCAGACTTCCTTTTGCTTGTCATCGCCAATATCCCCAGGGGGAGTGAGGTTGGGATTGTTGGCTACGCCGCGCCCGCCGGAAACAATGATCTTTGCGTCGGTCAGGCTGACCCCGCCATCGGACGCGGCGTACCCGGCGACCTTTGTGTGCAGGTCAGACTCGGCCATGACGGGTTTCACCTCGGTGGCCGTGCCGCTCTTGCCGGATTGAGCCTCCGGCATGGGGAAGGCACGCGGCCGCAAGCTCACGATGCGGGTCTCCCCGGAGGCGAAGACCGCGGTCGTGAAGAGCTTGCCGGCATAGACCGGGCGAGTGACCCGCAAGGTGCCATCCTTTGTCTCCAGCCCGGTCGCGTCGGGAACCGCCCCGCAGCCCAACTCGGCCGCAACCATAGCAGTGATATCCCGGCCGCGAGTGGTAGAGGGGACCAGCAGAAGACCGGGTTTCTTCTCCTTGACGAGTTGCGTCACGAGTCCACTGAAAGCTTCGGCCCGGAAGTCTGCGAGCAGCGGGTCTTCACTCCACAGGACCTGATCGGCCCCGAACTGGAAGGCTTCTTTGGCGATAGCCTGGGCACCCTGTCCGAACACGAGCGCGATGACCGGGCCTCCCAGTCGCTTCCCTTGGCCCAGAGCCTCCCAGGAAGCGGGCAGAGGAGTGCCTTTGAACTGATCGATGTAGACCCAAATCTCGTTGCTCATCAGATCACCTTTTCCGCAATCAGCCGGTCCACGAGGGTTCGAGCGATTTCCTGAGGCGTCTCGCCCTTGACGACTTCGCACTCGACCTTGTGGACGGGCGTGGCGTAGATCTCGGACCAGGATACGAGAGCGCCCGCGCTACCGACCTTGGACGCTTCCACCCCCAGATCTGCGATCGACCAAGTCGGGATGGTCGCCTTCGAGGCCTTGCGGATCCCCATGAAGGAGGGATAGCGTGGTTCGTTGACCTCCTTCACCACACTCATCACCACAGGCAGTTGCGCCTCCACCACCTGGCGGCCCTCATCGATCATCCGTTGGACGCGGATGGTCTTCGCATCGGGCTTGATCTCCTCAACCGCCGCCACGTAGGTGAGGGCCGGCCAGCCCAGGAGACGGGCCACCTGTCCCGCCGTTAGGCTGGTGTCGCCGTCGATCGCTTGGCGCCCGAACAGCGCGAGATCCACGGCGCCGATTTTGCGTACGGCGGACGCCAGTGCTCGTGCGGTGCCCAGGCTGTCCGAGCCCTTAAGGCCGGCATCGCTGACCAGGATGGCCTCGTCACAGCCCATCGCCAGGGCGGTCTTGAGCGCCTCTCGAGCGCTCTCAGGGCCCATACTGATCGCCGTGACCTTGCCCCCGTGTTTTTCCTTTTGGCGGAGGGCTTCTTCGACAGCGTACTCGTCCCAGGGGTTGACGATCAGTGGCGCATCTCCCCAGGTAACGTGCCCGCCTTCGACGGAAACCTTGGCCGCCGAATCCGGAGTTTGTTTGACGCAGACGACGATATTCAAGGTGACCTCCTCTTGAAGAAGCCCGTGCGTTCAAAGGAATCCTGCCAGAAGCTCGGGAGGCTTCTCCTCCTTCCCGAGTTGTGGCCCTGTGCGCATCAGGGAGCCCGATGGGCGGGTAGTTCTCTGCGCAAAGCGCCATCCTCGCGGAGCCCGAGTGCATAACCGGCCTGGATCAAGGTGTGGATTTCGCTGGTTCCCTCGTAAATCATGGCGCCCCGCGCGTTGCGAAAGAAGCGCTCGACATCAAACTCGTCACTATAGCCATAGGCACCGTGGACCTGGAGGGCCTGGTTGGCAGCATCGAAAGCGGCTTCGGTCGCGTACCACTTGGCCAGAGAGGTCTCGCGCGTGTTTCGCCGGCCTTGGTTTTTCAACCACCCGGCGCGCAGGTACAGCAGGCGAGCGATCTCGTACTGCTGCGACATGCGTGCGATTTTCTCTTGGATGAGCTGGTGTTGAGCGATCTCTCGGCCGAAAGCCTTGCGTTCGTGCGCGTAGCGCACACTCGCCGCGAGGCAGGCGCGGATCAGGCCGGCCGCTCCGGCAGCAACCGTGTAACGGCCGTTGTCCAGGCAGGTCATCGCGATGGTGAAGCCCTCCCCCTCCTGGCCGATTCGATTGACCTCGGGCACCCGCACATCGTCGCAGTGAACCCATCCGGTTGAACCCGCCCGCACGCCGAGCTTTCCCTGCAGGTCGCCGCGCGTCACCCCGGGCCGATCCGTCTCCAGGAGAAAGGCGGAGAGACCCTGGTGAGGGTCGCTGGCTTCCGGATTCGTCCGGGCGAACCAAAGCACATGGTCGGCTTTGGTGGCCAGGGAGATCCAAGTCTTCTCGCCTTTCAGAAGATAGTCGCCTCCGCTGCGCCGGGCGGTGGAGGCGACGCGCGCGGCGTCCGAACCGGCCCCCGGTTCGGTCAGGCCGAAGGCCGCGATCTTCTGCCCGCGGGCCTGGGGGACAAGAAAACGGCGCCTCTGGTCTTCGCTCGCCCACTGCAGTAGGCCCAAACTGTTGAGTGCGACATGGACGGACATCACCACGCGCAAGCTCGTATCGACGTTTTCGAGTTCCTCGCAGGCCAGCCCTAGGGAAATATAGTCCAGGTCCTGACCTCCGTAGGCGGCAGGGATACACAGGCCCAGCAAGCCCTGCGCGGCCATGCGAGGCAGGACTTCCGCCGGCATCTCTCCGCGGCGGTCTGCCTGCTTTACGAATGGCCCAATCTCACGCTGGGCGAAATCGCGCACGGTTTTCTGCAGCAGCAGGTGTTCGGAGGAAAGCTCGAAGTCCAAGGCCAGATCCTCGGGACCTTCACGACGGTCCAATTATACATAGCCCGTCCACGAGCCGTGCGACTTTCGGCATGGAATCCACGTGATCAAGGGAGGCTTCTCGTGCCAGACCTGCGGATGCCATGGCCTGCCGGTTGGGTGGGGGCAGGCAGAACAGGGGAAGAGCAGACGAGGGTCCGGCCTCCGAAGCTCGCTTGGCGAGGTTGGGCAAGGAGGGCTGAAAGGCCCATTCCCTTACCCAGGGGAATCAGGTGGTGAAGGTGGGCCGCAGGCTTACGGGCCACTGGCGGAGGTGGAAGCGTAGCATTTCGAATGGAGAATGCTGCCTCCTTCTCAATCGCGCGGGGCAGAAGTTGCCCGGCGCCGAATGGTCTCGCAGGCTAACCGCCCGCCTGGCTGCAGCAGCAGTCGCATCCATGCGCTCCCGTGGAGGAGCTCCGGAACCGCATCGGGGCGGCATTGACCAGGGAGTGAAAGCCCCGATGCGCTGGCGAGCAGAAGCGCGGGAAAGCCCTGGATCAAGCGTGGACGACCTGCATTGGTCGTGATACTATTGAAATCCTGGACGGAAATAATCTGATTTTTGGTAAGTCAGGTGAATGGCTGTGACTCCGCAGGAGATTGACAGACTTCTGGCTTCGATCCTGCCCCGTGTGCAGAAACCGGGCCGATACACGGGTGGGGAGCACAACCAGGTCGTCAAGGATTGGGCCTCCACCCCCATCCGCACGGCGTTGGTTTTCCCGGACCTGTACGACCTGGGGATGTCGAACCTGGGTATCGCAGTTCTTTATGACATCCTCAATTCCTGTGCGGATGTCCTGTGCGAAAGGTCGTTTTCGCCCTGGGGGGACATGGAGGGCGAGATGCGCCGTACGGGTCTGCCGCTCTATTCGCTGGAGACACACCACGCGCTGGACGAGTTCGACCTTCTCGGCTTCTCGATCCCTTACGACCAGCTTTACACCAATGTGCTCAACGCCCTCGACCTGGCCGGGGTCCCGCTGCGCGCCGCCGAACGCGACGAGCGCCATCCGCTCGTGATTGCCGGGGGTCATGCGACCTACAATCCTGAACCCATGGCCCCTTTTGTGGACGCCTTCGTGATCGGCGAGGGCGAAGAGGTGCTTCTTGAGATCGTGGAGGTGTTGCGCTGGGCCAAGGAGACCTCTGCCCGCCGAAGCGCCGTGCTTGAGCGCCTGGCGCGGCTGTGGGGCGTCTACGTCCCCGCTTTTTATCGTCCTTCTTATCATGCGGATGGCACCCTGAGCGGGGTGGACCGCCTTTGGCAGGATGCGCCTGCGGTGGTGCTCAAGCGCATCGTTTCCAAGCTGCCGCCCTCTCCGGTAAGAATGATCGTCCCTTACCTCGACATTGTTCACAATCGCTTCCCGGTCGAGATCATGCGGGGCTGCACTCGCGGCTGCCGCTTTTGCCAAGCGGGGATGATCACGCGGCCGGTTCGAGAGCGCACGGTGGAAGAAATCCTTGAGACGATCGATACGGGGCTCGCGAACACCGGCTTTGAGGAGATTGCTCTGCTGTCGCTCTCCTCCTCAGATTATCGCGACATCCAAAAGCTGGTGGCCGCCGTTGCCGAACGTTATTCCGGGCGCCACCTGCGCATCTCGCTCCCGTCCCTGCGCATTGAGACCGTCTCGGTGGACCTGATGGAGGCTCTGCGAGGCCATCATACCGGAGGGTTCACGCTGGCACCGGAGGCGGCCACGGAGCGCATGCGCAACGTGATCAACAAGCCGGTCTCAAGCGAGCAGTTGCTGTCCATCTCCCGGGAGATTTTCACTCGTGGCTGGACGACCCTCAAGCTGTACTTTATGATCGGCCACCCGCGGGAGGAGTTTGAGGATGTTCAGGCGATTGCCGATTTGGCCAAGGCTGTGCTGGCGGAGGGGCGCA
This sequence comes from Anaerolineales bacterium, assembly GCA_049516595.1. Classification (GTDB taxonomy): domain Bacteria; phylum Chloroflexota; class Anaerolineae; order Anaerolineales; family RBG-16-64-43; genus JBEKHT01. The sequence continues at coordinate 13,726 of JBEKSY010000027.1, read as the reverse complement.
AGGCGGCCGGCCGGCGTGCCGAAGTTCACGTTGGGGTGAGCACGTTCGTGCCGAAACCGCACACTCCCTTTCAATGGGTTTCGCTCGACTCGCTCGAGCGGATTGAGGCCAAGCAGAAGCTGCTCATGCGGGAGTTGCGGGAGAGGGGCCTGAAGCTCAGTTGGAACCCGACGCAAGAGACGATGCTGGAGGCTTGGCTTTCGCGGGGAGATCGCCGAATGGGGGAAGTCATCTACGAGGCCTGGCGGCGGGGCGCGCGATTTGACGCCTGGCAAGACACCCTTCAGTACGAGGCCTGGGCCGAAGCGTTTCGCTTCTGTGGACTCGTCCCGTCTTTCTATACCCACCGCGATCGTCCTTTGGATGAAGTCTTTCCCTGGGACCACATTGACTCCGCAGTGCGCAAGCGCTTTCTCTCGCAGGACTACCTTTGGAGTTTTGAGGGCAAGCCACGGATCGACTGCCGCGAGCAATGCTTTGCTTGCGGCATCCTCCCCAGGTTCAACAACCTGAGGGCCGGTCAGGCAGACGATGCTTGGTTGTGCCCGGTGATCAAGCGGAGACCGCACCGGCCCGCTCAGACGCTTCCACCGGGGTCGCCTGCTGAGGGGCCCGTTGAGCTGGTCGCTTTGGAGGCGCCTGCAGCGCGCGAAAAGGCTTAGGGGGCCTGTTTCCGTCCGCCAGCTTGGCTCGATTTCGATCGCTGCGATCCTGCCTGAGGGCTGAGCCGATTGGGAAGGCTTTGGGATATTCCATGGTCCAGCGGTACCGGGCAAGGTTCGCGATCCTCGAGCCCATGCGCTTTACGGGCCACCTCGACCTCATGAGGACGTGGGAGCGGACGCTTCGCCGCGCAGGGCTGCCGCTGGCCTACAGCGGCGGATACCATGCTCATCCTCGGATTCAAATCGGAGCCGCGTTGCCTTTGGGATGCACAGCCTCCGCGGAGCTTCTCGACCTCTGGTTGGAGCAGGAGCTTGCCGAGGGCGAGGTGGGGGGGGCTCTGCAGCACGTGCTACCGCCCGGGCTGAGCCTGGATCGCCTGGCGGCCCTGCCTTCCCCTCGCCGCGACCTGCAGGACGAGATTGTGGCCGGCGATTACACGGCGATTCCCTTGGAGTTCGAATTCCCGCCACGTTTGGCCAAGGACGTGACAGGTTTCCTGGCCAGCCCGAGCGTAATGCGCGAGAGGCGAGGCAGATCCTATGACCTGCGACCTCTCGTTCTGGATCTTCAAATCCTCCCTCGCGACCATTATTGCTCCTTGAACCTGCGCGTGCGACTCGGGGAGAACGCGACGGGCCGACCGGATGAGGTCCTGGCCTGCTTGGACCTGCAGAGATTCGCGGTCCGTGTCAACCGCGATCGCCTGCTCTTGCGTGACGCCCGCGCGGGTATCACCCCCTCCGACGGGTAAGGCAGAGACTGGCTGGATTCAGGGGCCCTCCCAGGGTGCGGTGAACTCCCTTCCGGAGGAATGAGCCCGAGCTCAGCCGGGTTTCCCACGCTACATCGTCTGTGGCATGACCGCTGGAGCGGTCAAGGCCTGACGGATTTCAACCGGAACCGGCACGCATGGCCCTGAAGGCGAGGAGATTCGTCTTCGCGGCTCCTCGTCACACCCTTCAACCCCGATCCGTGCGAAATGGGCTCGATGTCTGTGGTACGGCGCATGACCCCCAGGGTCGGCTAAGAGATTCCTCGCTTGCCTCTGTTGGCGTAGGGACCTAGACTCATCTGCAGGAGACCCGCATCCGTCAGGCCTACCGGGCACCCCTAGGGTGAGACTTCCCCTCACGATCAAGGTGCAACCCGGGATTCCTGTTGGTGAGGGTTGCCCGTCACAAGACTTGGCGGGGGGATTGCGGATCAGCGGTGGGCTGGGCGCCTAGAAGGAAAACGAATGATACGCGCAGATGGATCATGGTTCAAAGACGAGCTCGGCCGAACCCTCATCCTGCGGGGAGTCAACCTGGGCGGGAGCACCAAAGTGCCTTTCCATCCGAATGGCGCCACCCACCTCCGGGCGGGATTCTTGGATCATCGCAACGTATCCTTTGTGGGCCGGCCATTTCTGCTCGAGGTCGCCGATGAGCATTTCGACCGGCTGAAGCGCTGGGGGTTCACCTTGCTGCGCTTTCTGGTCACCTGGGAAGCCATTGAGCATGCAGGGCCGGACCTCTACGATGAGGCCTACCTGGACTTTGTGCGGGCGGTAATCAAGAAGGCGGCCGGGCACGGCTTTCAGGTCTTTATCGACCCGCATCAAGATGTGTGGTCGCGCTTTTCGGGGGGCGATGGGGCACCCGGATGGACCTTGGAGGCGGTGGGATTCGACTTGGCCCAGCTCCACGCCTCGGGCGCGGCGATCGTTCATCAAATGTACGGCGATCCGTTCCCGCGCATGGTCTGGCCAACGAATGCAACCCGTCTGGCCTCAGCTACCATGTTCACGCTGTTTTTCGGGGGGAAGACCTTCGCGCCGGCGACCCAAATCGCGGGCGAGCCCGCGCAGGACTACTTGCAACGCCACTACATCCAATCGCTATGCCAGCTTGCCCAGCGCCTGCGCGACTTGCCCAATGTGATCGGTTACGACACGCTCAACGAACCTTCCGCCGGTTGGATCGGTTGGCGCGACTTGACCTCATCCGCAGGAGCGATTCGATACGGTCTCAGCCCCAGTCCCCTGCAGTCGATGGCGCTGGGCGAGGGGATCCCCTGCCAGGTCCAGGAGTGGGCCGTTGGCCTGACGGGTTCACGGCGCAGGAAACTCCATTGGGTCAATCAGGATCGGGCACGCGCCTGGCAGGCGGGCCACAAGTGCGCTTGGCGGGAAAACGGAGTTTGGGATCTCGATGGGAAGGGCCAGCCCACTCTCCTGCGGCCAGAGCATTTTTCGAAAATCGAGGGTCGCCCGGTCAGCTTCGCTCGGAACTTCCTCCTGCCCTTTGCTAGGCAGTATTCAACCGCCCTTCGCGCGGCCCATCCCGGTGCACTGATCTTGTTTGAAGGAGAGCCTGGCCACTCGCCGCCGACGTGGGATGACGAGGATCGGGATGGGCTGGCGTATGGACCACACTGGTATGATGGCTTCGTCCTTTTCACCAAGACCTTCAGCCCGCACCTTGCGGTCGACGAGCGCACGAGCGGGCTCATCGTGGGGTCCGGCTGCATCCGGCGCTCCTTCAACGCACAACTTGCGCGCCCGCGCCGCGAGGCCGAGAGGCTTCTTGGGGGTGTACCCTCTCTGGTCGGCGAGGTGGGTGTTCCCCTGGACCTCGACCGAGGGCGCGCCTACCGGACAGGCGATTTCCGTCGCCAGGTCGAAGCGGCCGATCGCACCTGCCGTTCTCTCGAGGCAAACCTGCTCTCCTACACGTGGTGGAACTACACCGCCGATAACTCCAACGCCTGGGGTGACCAGTGGAATGGCGAGGATTTCTCGATCTTCAGCCCAGATCAAAGGACGGATCCGGCTGACGCCTTCTCCGGTGGACGAGCGCTGAAGGCTATCGTGCGCCCTTACGCCCGGGCGATTGCCGGCGAGCCGATACGAATGGAATTCAACTTGGCCAAACGCGAGTTCAATTTGGTTTATCGGAGTGGCCAACCCGGCACTGGACCGACGGAGATCTTTGTGCCTGCGTTGCACTTCCCTCAAGGGTACCGGGTGGAGGTCTCAGACGGCGATTTCGAGATCCACCCAGAGACCTCGCTTCTTATGTACCGTCACGATCCCACTCGCGCGATTCATTCGATGCGACTCACAGCGGAATAGGACCCCTGCGGCAGCAGGCCCGCCGTCCGTCCAGGCTGCCTTGCTCTGAACGTTCAGCCGGCGGCTTCGTACCCGCTAGGGGTATTCTGCCTGCGGTCGGTCTCCTTGACCCCTCGCCCAGCAGGGATCCGCGCCGGTAGAGGGAGGGAAGTCATCGCGATCGGAGCCTGGCTCCCAAGGAGACCGGGCTCAACTGATCTTCATCTTGAGCGTGAATTCCGAGGGTGCTCTTCCCAGTACGACTTGGACGACATAGTCCTCGGAGGCTGGAAGACCTCCGCTAAATTGAGTCGCGTGGAGACTGAGGGGTACGATCGGTAGCCCATCCTGCAATCCGTACAGGACGAGGACCGCCGATCCGGACTTGGATTGGAGATCGAGGGTCAGGGTCTGTCTTGCTTTCAGCGGCAATAGATAGGTGACCGTGGGCGCATCCTGCGCGGTTCCGGTAACCGTCATTGGGCTGCTTCCGGGCTGGAGAACGATGGGCGCCGCGATCGTGATCGAAAGGGTGAAGCGATCTTGCCCATTTGCAGCCGCCACCTCAATCACATAATCCTCCGATTCCGGCAATGGGCCCTGAAAGGTCGCCTGGCTCTGGGTTGGGGTCAAGAGCCAAGTGGCGTCGGTGGAACCATAGATTCCGAGAACCAGGTCGTGGTTTGGGGAATCGAGAGAGACCATCATCTCCTGCCCCTGCAGGGCCGCCAGCACGTAGTATTGAGCCGTGCCGGCCGACACTTGCCCTGCCTCGATCGCTTCGGTGCCCTCGGCAGGGAACGAAACCCGCGTGTTACCGGGGGGCAAGGTGGCTGGCGGAAGGGGCGTCTCTGTCGGCAATACCGTCAGGGTACCGGACGAGGCTGTCGGAGATGGACTGGGCGACGGCTGCGGTGTCAATGTCCACGTCGGTGAGAGCGGGAGCGCCGAGGGGGTTGCGGGGCTCACCGGGGTCGGGACCCCGCCGCCCGAGGCGTAGAGGCCGCAGGCGCTGACTGTGAGCGCAACCCAAGTTGCGGCAATAAAAAGAGGGATCGATCGCATGCGATGGCTCCTTCGGCGGGACGGCCCCGTTCGGACGGTTAGGGCCCCGATCCCGAGGCCGGCGCTTTCCGGCACCCGCCTGGAAGGGAGGGAGCTCACCCCGATTCTGGCGGGCGGTCGGCGTCCAGGAGTGAAAGAAGGCCGTGGCTGTAAGGCGTTCGACGACCCCGACCTAGGTTCAGCGAGAAGCCTCGTCCGTGAGGCGCCTCGAGATGGTATACCACGAAGATGGGAGCCGGGAAACGTTGGTCCAGGGGCGCCGGGGAAGACTTGGTGCCAGTAGAGGGGGTCGTGAGCGCTGGGGATGGCGGTGGAGGTCAAGGTTCGCCCATCGGCCCCTGAAAGCGGCATCGCCACCCGCCACCCCTCAATGGGGAGAGGAGAAGGGAATTACAATCGGCAGGAAACTGGACAGAGGACATCGCTCTGCTTTCAACGAAGAATCTAAGGAGGCCTCATGGCCGGATATGTGGGTTCGATCGAAAAGGAAACTCTTAAGAACAAGTTCTTTCGTCGCGTTCTGTTCACCGGAAAACACTCCCAATTGGTGGTCATGTGCCTGCAGGGGGGCGAGGATATTGGCAACGAAGTTCATCCGGACGTGGACCAGTTTTTCCGCATCGAAACAGGTGAAGCCAAGTTCGTATTCAATGGAAAGGAAGAGCACGTGGTCGGCGAGGGCGGAGCAGTCGTGGTTCCTGCCGGCACCTACCACAACGTGATCAACACTTCGAAGACCCAACTCCTCCAGCTGTACACGGTCTACTCACCGCCGAACCATCCCGACGGCACAGTGCATCGGACGAGGGCTGAAGCCGAGGCCGCGGAGCCTCACTAAGTGGCCCGAGAGCCAAGGCCGAGGACAGCGCCATGCGCATGCGCGGGTGGCGGACGAGTTGCTCTCATTGAGAGCCCCCTGCCAGGCCGACTGGCCGGGGGTGGGCAGAGCGGCCGCCCATTGCCCAGGGGCTCACTCGCCGACTCCGGTCCCCCCCTCACGGCCGCGGGTCAGATCCCCAGAGGAACCCTGTCCGCTTTGAGATACGGTCATTCCGCCAAACCGCCCAATGGGTCCGCAGAAGTGCAGGAGGTCTCCGCGCGCTTCGTGCCCCGGCCATGACATGAGGGGTGCCTCTGGACAATTCCGCCCGGAAGCTTTGACTGCCGATCGCGTTCATCGGAGCGGTTTCTCAGTCCCACTCTTCGCGTGCGAGACTGTTCGCATCCGTGGCCTTCGGCCCGAGAGGTCGGAGGTGAATGAGCCTTCGCGTCGCCCGGAGGGTCACCCGGAGACTCCCTGTTCGCTCGGTCCTCGCGGCGGCAGATCTAATTCCACTCAACGGAGGGAATCCATGGAGCTTGAGAAATCGCTCATTCGGACCGACCACTTGGTCAAGAACTTCGGCGACAAGTCGGCCGTGCGCGACGTAAGCTTCACGGTGCAAGCTGGCGAGATTTTCGGTTTCCTTGGGCCCAACGGTGCCGGGAAGACGACCACCATCAAGATGATCGTTGGGCTTCTGCGGCCCACCTCCGGGCGGGTAGAAGTCGCCGGGCATGATGTCCAGCGCGAGATGATGCTGGCCAAGGCCGCCTGCGGCTACGTTCCGGACGAGCCGAATCTCTACCTCAAGCTTTCGGCGCGAGAGTTGCTGCGCTTCGTGGCCGACCTGTACGAGGTCGATCGGGCTCAAGTGGAGCATCGCATCGAAGAGCTCCTGCGGCTGTTTGACCTCTCGGAGGCCGCGGATGATCTGATCGATTCGTACAGCCATGGGATGCGCCAGAAGACGGCCCTGGCCGTCGCGTTGGTCCATGACCCCAAGGTTCTTGTGCTCGACGAACCGACGGTTGGGCTGGATCCGAAGAGCGCACGACTGATCAAGGACATCCTGCGGCAGCTCGCAGAGCGTGGAGCCGCCATCTTCCTCTCCACGCACATTCTCGAGATCGCCGAGCGCATGTGTGATCGGATCGGCATCATCAACCGAGGCGAACTTGTGGCGGTGGGGACCATGGGCGAACTGCGGGCCCTCGGTGCGGGAACCTCGAGCCTGGAGGACATCTTCCTCAACTTGACCGGGGGAGCCGAGTACGCCGCGATCGCCGAGGTGCTGCGATGAAAGCGAGGGCGGAGCCTGCCTCCCGCTTGGGGCCCGTGGTCTGGAAGCTGCTGCGCCTGCAGCTACGGATCTCCATCAGCGGCTTCCGGCATGCTCGTGCGCGCCAGAAACTTGGGACGACTGTGCTCGTCGTGGTGGTCCTGGCGCTCCTGATCGGGGCCTTCCTTGCCAGCGCCGCGCTCCTGCGGTTCCTTCGCTCGCCCGAGATGGCCGCCGACATCGATGTGACCGGCTTGATCGCGGTGGTGCCCAGCCTGGTCCTCAGTTCCGCTTTCCTCGCCATCCTGCTCACGGGCTTCGGGGTCCTCTTGCAGGGGCTCTACTTGGCGCGCGATATGGAGTTTCTCCTGAGCGCCCCCGTCCCGATCCGGGCGGTCTTCATCTCCAAAATGCTGCAGGCCATCCTGCCCAATTTTGGCCTCACGGCGCTTTTCGGGCTGCCCGTGCTCTTCGGGTTGGGTGCCTCGCAGGGATACCGTTTGCCGTTTTATCCTCTGGTCGTGTTGGTGCTGGTGGCACTGGCACTTGCCGCGGCAGGCCTTTCGAGCCTCGTGGTCATGGGAGTTGTACATGTTGTGCCCGCGCGGCGCGTAGCCGAGGTGTTAGCCTTTCTGGGGGCAGTCCTCTCGCTCCTTTGCTCGCAGTCGGGTCCTTTGGCAAGTCGTTTGAGGTTGGGCAGTGGGCAAGCCTTCCAAGCCTTGGCCTTGGCCGCGCGGTTCAACTCGCCCTGGTCGCCGCTCGCCTGGGCTGCGCGCGGCCTGATCGACCTGGGCCAGGGGGAGTGGCTTCCCGCAGCCGGGTATCTGCTTCTATCCCTTGGGCTCTGTTCGGTCGTTTTCTTCCTCGCGCTTTCGTCCGTCGAGCGCCTGTACTACAGTGGGTGGGCAGGGATCCAAGCGGGGACCCGTGCCAAGCGCCCGGCTCTCGCTGCCCATCCCGCGAGCCTGCCCCGGCCCGTCGCCCCAAAGCGGGAGCTTGCTCTTCTCCCCTCCTCGATTCGTGCCATCCTGGTGAAGGACTTTCTTGTCCTGAGGCGGGATCTGCGTAACATGGGACAGTTGGTGACCCCCCTGATTATCGGGATTGTCTATGCGGTGATGCTTGTGAGTAACGGAGGCAAGGTTGCTCCCGAGGTCAGCCCAGCCCCGACCTGGGTGGTCCAGGCGACTCAAAACGTCTGGCTCTACGGCAATGTGGGCATCTCGCTGTTCGTAGGGTGGGTTCTCGTATCGCGCCTTTCCTTGATGGGAATTTCCCAGGAGGGACGGAGTTATTGGCTGCTCAAGTCCTCCCCACTGCCTCCCTCCCGCCTGCTGGTGGCCAAGTTTCTGGTCGCCTACTTGCCAACGCTCGCCCTGGGCGAGGGGTTTCTGCTGGTAGTGTCGCTGGTCCAGCGCGCAGCGGTCGGAACGGTTTTGTTCGGAGCGCTCGTGGTGGGACTTTGCTTGGCCGGGGACTCCGGCTTGGCCTTGGCCTTGGGAGTGACAGGCGCCAATCTGACCTGGGAGGATCCACGTCACATGACGTCTGGCGCCCAGGGCTGCCTGAGCACCTTCGCCAGTTTCGCCTACATGATCGTTGCCCTTGGGCTTTTCTTTGCCCCGCCCGTGCTTCTGCCGCTTCTAGGGGTCTCGCAGACGGCAGGCCAGATCCTCGGTCTCCTGCTAGGAGGGGCGGTTGCGATCGGCTGCACCGTCGTCCCGCTGGTGCTGGTCCTGCCGAGAGTCCCGCTGATCGGTGAGGCCTGAACTACGTATCGGCCGTGGCGCGAGGCAGAGCGGACAGATGTTCAATCGGTTGAACCCTGATCCTCGGGCTGGGCATCCATTGCAGACGGTCAGTGGAACAGCAGGATCTGGCCGATCCGCGCAACCCATTTCTTTCCTCTTCAAGGAGCAAGGAAGCCGAACCGGGCGGCAACCCCGGAGCCCGATCGCCCAGGTTTCCCCCGGGGGACCGAGAGACCCGGGATACCTGCCGTGGCGCCCTGGGCCTCACGTCTCCTGGAAGGGCTGAGTCCCTCGGCCGGGTTTGAGGGCCTCATTGCTTTTGCGGCAAGTTTCACCGCCTCTTGATAGAATCTGCCTCTCTTGCTCTCCGATGTGAAGCGGCCGATAGGCTGGAAGAATGAGAATCATAAAGCGAATGCCCAGCGCTCTGGATGCCAAGGCGCGATCGGACTGGAAACGGATGATTCGTCTGGTCACTCCCTACTGGCGTTCGCTGGCCATGGCGGCACTCCTGCTCCTGCTCTCCAACGCGGTTGTCCTGGCGCTGCCGTGGGCTGTGCGCTGGTTGGTCGACACGGTGTTCGTCTCACACGACCTCGCACAGCTGAACCGCATTGCTTTGGGGCTGCTGGCGCTGTTTCTGTTGCAAAGCGCCACCGGGGTGGGGAACACGTATCTGATCGCGCGCGTTGGGCAACGCCTCATTGCCGATCTGCGGCTTCAGATCCACATGCGAGTTCAGAACCTGCCCTTGCGTTTCTTTGCCGAGCGTCGCACGGGGGAAATCGTCTCGCGCGTGAGCAACGATGTGACCGTCGTGCAAAATGCGCTGACCGACATGCCGATCAGCTTCCTGAGTCAGCTGACGACTCTGGTCGGGGGTCTCATTCTGATGTTGGTGATGAACACCCAACTGGCCCTGCTCATCCTACTCATCATCCCGCCGATCCTCGCCATTGGAATTCTCTTCGGGCGGCGATTGGAACGGCTCTCGACGGCGGTCCAAGATCGCCTGGCAGATTCGACGGTGGTGCTGGAGGAAATGCTCTCCGGGATCCGGGTGGTGAAATCGTTCGCGCGAGAAGACTACGAACGCCAGCGGTTTCGCGGGCAGGTGGAATCGGCCTTCTTGACCGCCATGCGGCGTGCCCGCCTGCGAGCCGTCTTCATCCCCCTGATCAGCTTCCTCGGCTTTGGCGCGCTTACCTTCCTGCTGTGGTATGGCGGGCTCGAGGTGGTGCGTGGCCGGATCACCCCGGGAGAGCTCGTCGCCTTTCTCTTCTACATGATGATGGTAGCCGGATCGATGGGGGCGTTTGCGGGCCTGTATGCGCAGCTACGGGAAGCGCTCGGAGCTGGGCGGCGCGTGTTTGAGCTCCTGGATGCCACCCCGGAACCGCTGGATGTGGTCGGGGCCGTCCAGCCGGGGCGACTGCTTGGGCGGGTGCGATTTCTTGGCGTGAGCTTTGCCTACGATGGCTCTCAGCCCGTGCTGCGGGACATCTCCCTGGAGGTAAGGCCCGGCGAAATGATTGCGATCGTCGGCCCGAGCGGGGTGGGCAAGACAACCCTTGTGAATCTCATCCCGCGCTTCTACGATCCGACCGCAGGTCGAATCGAGATTGACAGCCACGACGTGAGGGACTTCGACTTGCGCGGCCTGCGCGAGCAAATTGGCCTGGTTCCACAGGACACGTTCCTCTTCGGTGGAACGGTCCGCGAGAATATCGCCTATGGGCGCCCGGGCGCAAGTCAAGAGGAGATCTTCACCGCAGCGGAGTCGGCCAATGCGGAGGAGTTCATCAGCCGCCTATCTCAGGGGTACGACACCGTTGTGGGTGAAAAAGGGATCAAACTGTCGATGGGCCAGAGGCAACGCATCACGATCGCAAGAGTGCTCCTCAAGGATCCGCGCATTCTGGTCCTGGACGAGGCCACCTCGTCTCTAGACTCCGAGTCGGAGCGGCTGGTGCAGGAGGCACTTGAACGGCTGATGCAAGGGCGCACAACCTTTGTGATTGCTCATCGGCTCTCCACGATCCAGCGCGCCGAGCGGATCGTCGTCCTGAAGGACGGCCGGATCGTGGAAGAGGGGCCGCACGGGGTGCTTCTGGCGCGGGGCGGCCTCTATCAGCACCTGTGGGCGCTTCAATTTGCGGAAGGCGAACCTCTGACCGCCGAGGCGTAACACGGCCAGCCAGTCGCGAGGGCTGACCTCGTCTTGGCTTGGGTTGTCTTGACGCAGGCACCGGCCCCGTTCGGCCAGGCAAGAAACAATAGCTGTCCCAATCCAATCCCCGTTCTACCCCAGAGTCCCCGGGCGAAGGAGCACGGCTCGGAGAAGAATGCGGGAACCATGCTGGGCGGGGAGCACAGCTGCTATCCATGTCCTTTCATGCTGGTCGGCAGGGCGCTGATGTCATTGTGGAATCACCTGTTCCTATGCGCCCGCGGAGTTCCGCATCCGCAGGCAGAGCCACCTGGGACCCCGAAATGCAGACGACCGGATGCGAGAGGCCGGGGCCGAGAACGGAGATTGATAGATCTGTGAATTGACGGATCGGTCGGGTGAGATCGATTCTTGGGTCGGCAGATGGGTGGGGGCTGCTGCTTTCCTGCGGGGTTACCTCTTTGGTTCGAATGGGCCGGCATTCCCTCTTTGAGATCGATCATTACTTGCTCTGGCTGCGGGTGGGATTCCCTCTGGAAACTCGCGTTGGGGCGCGGGGGCCAACACTCAGCGGGTTGAGACTGTGGGTTGCGAGGTCCGGGCCCCGCGGCGATGAAGTCGGAAGGGGATCTCAGATTCAATGCGCTCAAGCGCCCAAAGTCTCCAGGGGATCACGGACCACCTCGGCGCCCAGGGAGGCGGAGTGGGAATCCCTGCGGCCGAGGGTGTCGGGGCTTGGGTCTCACCCGTCCCCGCTCCACAGCCTGCCAAGAATCCCTCCGGCCCCTTGGCACCGCCGGCCGAGGAACTGTCTCCGGTTATGTTCTTAGGGTGTGTAGACCCGATAGTCGCCGAACTTCCGGACAGCGTAGCCGACTCCTCCCTCGGGGGGCTGTTCCGAGGCCAGGACATATATGGTGGTAGGGCTGGCGTCACAGTTATCCAACCCGAAAGCATAGCGACCGAGTGTCTTGACCTGCCTGAACTCCCCTTGGGGATTAGCGTACTGGATCGTGCTCAAGTAATCACCAGGATTGATGGGATCTTCAAACAGGGCGAAGATGTAGGGCATATTCACTTGATCGGTTACACATATTGGATTACTCCCTGTCTCACTAGCGTACCTCAAGGCAGGGAGCAGTTCAGTAAAAAAGGTGGAATCGGCTTTGTGGCGGTATGCCGCACCATGATAATCACGCGTGAAGAGGAGGAAACCGACCCCCAGGGCGCACATGCCAACTATGAATAGGGGCCTCAAGTGCTCATACAGCCATGCGGCAAAGGCCGCCGTGCACAGGATGAGAGGGATGAAGATCAGATTGAGGCGGTTTATATTGACCGGTTCCATGATCCCCGTAGCCAAGGAAGCCACCAGCCAGAAGAGCACGGACAATCTTTCTGGAACTTGCATGGAAGCGCCAAGGGGAATCAGTAAGAGTCCACCGAGGACGGCCAGTGGAAATGCATCCGGATAGGAATAGCCGTAGGGTTTGACCATGTTCTGAATCAAGCCATCCGATCGTTTGACCAGCAGCTTCGCTGTCGCCTTGAAGTTGCTTGCCATGTCGCGAACAGGATGAGGACCGAAAACAGCGGCCATGTCTTCGAATCGGGGTCGGACAGGCAAGCGAGGAATGGTCATCGCCCCCAGCCGCAGGGTGTTGAGGTGGAAGATGTTGATCAAGACAAAGAGCCCAATCGGAATCGCCACGACCGAAAATGCCAGCCCGCCCGCCAGCAATTGGCGAAGGGTGACTCGCTTGTAGGCCACGAGAATGGGGACCGCGAGTACCAGGAAGAGAGGCACAGCCAGGTAGGCCGTGCCGTAGGCATACAGGCACAACGCCATAAACACGCAGCCGACGGCAAACCAGCCCCTTCCTGGAGAGGAATACAAGAGACACGTGAATCCGATCAGGAAGACAAAAGGCAGCAGGTTGCATTCAAGCCCCCAGCGGGACATAAGGATGTGCCAGGGGCTGATCGCCAGGAAGAACATGGCCAGTAGCGCGAATCTCACATTGGATATCTTCCTGGCAGCAATGAAGACCAGAGGCAAGGACAGTATCCCCGATACCAGCATAGGCAGCCGAACGGTCAGGGGAGTGAGACTGAGGTAGACAAAAGGAATCAGAACGTAGGCGTACAGGGCGTTCTGGCCGCTTCCAAAAGACACCAGCAGGACGGGATCGGATATCCCGTTATGATCGATCCCATAATGGCCCAGGTCATAGGCATCAACCCCAGTCGAGGCCTCATCCTGAAACAGGCCCGGAGGGAGGGAGCCAAACTGCCAGGTTCGGGCGAACACCCCCACCATGAGAATCAAGGTGAATGCGATAACCGTCGGGGTTAGCCTCTCGGCGACCGAATGGGCTTTCCAACAAGGCATGGCTCGGGTCAATCTCGGCCGAGACACAACTCGGACCTCTCAAGTCTCACTTTGCATCATCCGGTCTGTGCGGTGATCGAGGGGAGAACATTGGGGCTAGATGGGACTGTCGTGCGCACGGGCGACCCACGGACCGGTGAGGCTATTGTACTGCCGGGAGTGGGATGAGGTTGGCCTGCAAAGGGGGGCTTGGGAAAGGAACTTGGTTTGTCTGCATTCCGCTTTGCGGATGCCCCGGTGGTTGCGCAGGGCGGTGCGCGCTCAGGCCCTGGGGTCAGCCACTTCTCATGGATCGATGCGGCGATCTCCCCGCTAGAAGTGTCCGAGGATTGCCGAGTTTGCAGGGTGCGAGCTCACCCTCAATGCGCTCAAGCGCCCAAAGTCTCCAGGGGATCACGGACCACCTCGGCGCCCAGGGAGGCGGAGTGGGAATCCCTGCGGCCGAGGGTGTCGGGGCTTGGGTCTCACCCGTCCCCGCTCCACAGC
>JBEKSY010000026.1:0-47937 GCA_049516595.1 Anaerolineales bacterium | reverse complement strand
ACCGAGAACGTTTTCGCCTCGGCCGTGATCGCGGAGAGACCCCGGGGGGTTTCGGTCCGCGCCTGCCAAGCCGCAGCCCGCGCCATCACGCGGGTGAGCCAGCTGGGAGGGGACGGATTCGCAAATCTGCGCTTGGCCGCCCTGGCCTGCGTTCCACCCTTCAGCCCCTTCTTCCCCGCCGCCTATCACGACGGGGGCCCGGCCGGCTTTGCCATTGCGACGGAGGCGGCCGATCTGGCGGTGGAGGCCATCAGCTCTTCCCATTCCCTGAGGGAGGCGCGCACTCGCCTGGTGGAGTTGATTGAGCAGCATGCGGGGGCCCTGACCCGCGGCGCCACCCGGGTTGCCTCGGCCGCGGGAGGCCGCTTCCTGGGCATCGATTTCTCCCTGGCGCCCTTCCCCGAAGAAATGCGCTCGCTCGGCGCAGCCCTCGAGAGGCTGGGAGTGCCTGGGGCGGGCTTGGCCGGGACCGTTACCGCGGCGGCGATCCTGGCCTCCGCCCTGGACCAGGCCGAGATCCACGCCATTGGCTTCCGCGGTTTGCTCCTGCCGCCTCTGGAGGATGCGGTCCTGGCTCGCCGGGTTGCGGAGGGCGTCCTGACCGTCAGCGACCTGATGCTCTATTCCACCCTGTGTGGCACAGGACTAGACACGATCCCACTGCCGGGCGATGTCAGCCCGGAACAGTTGTCCGCCCAACTCCTTGACCTGGGAGCGCTTGCCCTGCGCCATGACAAGCCTCTGACCGCCCGGCTCATGCCGGTGCCGGGGAAACGGGCCGGTGATGAGGTGGCCTTTGCCTTCGACTACTTCGCCCCCAGTCGGGTCATGGCTCTCAAATCAGAGGGCCTGACCGGCCTCCTCTCCGAAGAAGATTGGATCGATATTCCGGCCCTTCACGCCTCACGCCCGACGGAGAAGCCCAAGGACGGATGAACCTGCCCGGAGCCCCAGGCTGCGCAGGAGGTGGCTTTTCCCGCGGGCTCATGCGCCGGGCGGGAGAGCCGCACCTCTCGGGAACGAAGGCTGGCTCTCCCCTCCGGCAGAGGGGAGAAGGGGAAACCAGGCAAGAACGGGGGATACGGCGCGGGACTTGAGCCGGGTCTATGATCTGGGGCGGGCCCTACGCCTGGCGGGCGCGGAGTCCTTGGCCCTGCGGAGAGGCCGCCCACTTCCCTTTCTGCGCGGAGTCCTCTCGGGGTCCATCCACGAGATGATCTCCGTCCCGAACTCCGAGCACTTGACCTCCCTAGCCGACTCCATCAAACGGGCGAAATCATAGGTGACCGTCTTGGCCGCGATCGCCCTCTCCATTCCAGCCAGGACCAAGTCGGCCGCCTCGTTCCACCCCATGTGGCGCAGCATCATCTCACCGGACAGGATCAGGGAGCCCGGATTCACCTTATCCAGATTGGCGTATTTGGGAGCCGTACCGTGGGTGGCCTCGAAAACCGCATGGCCGCTTGCAAAGTTAATGTTCCCGCCGGGTGCGATTCCAATCCCTCCGACCTGTGCGGCGATGGCGTCGGACAGGTAGTCGCCGTTCAGATTGGGGCTGGCGATCACATCGAACTCATCGGCGCGGGTGAGGGTTTGCTGGAAGGCGATGTCGGCGATGGCATCCTTGATGAGCAACTGGCCCTGCGCCAGACCGGCGGTTTGCTCCGCCTCGGCCGCCTGCTCGCCGCGAGTCTCCTTCGTGTGATTCCACTGTTCCCAGGTGTAGACGCGATCCGCAAATTCTCGCTGCGCAAGGTCATATCCCCATTTACGGAAGGCCCCTTCCGTAAATTTCATGATGTTCCCCTTGTGCACCAGGGTGAGCGAGCGACGCTGGTGCTCCAGCGCGTAGCGGATCGCTGCGCGCACCAGCCGTTCTGTCCCCTCCCGCGAGATGGGTTTGACCCCGACCCCGGCGCTCAGCGGGAATCGGATCTTGGCATACTCTTCCGGAAAGGTGCGCCGGAACAGGTCCAGAAACTTGCGGGCCGCAGGGCTGCCGGCCTCGAATTCGATCCCGCTGTAGAGATCTTCCGTGTTCTCCCGGAAGATCACCATATCCACTTTTTCCGGGTGCCTCACCGGAGAGGGCACGCCCTGGATGTAGCGCACGGGCCGCAGGCAGACATACAGGTCGAGAGCCTTGCGGAGGGCGACGTTGAGGGAGCGGATGCCGCCCCCGACCGGGGTGGTCAGCGGGCCCTTGATTCCCACCCGGTACTCCCGGAAGGCCTCGACCGTCTCCTCGGGCAGCCACGTTCCGAATCTCTGGTAGGATTTCCCGCCGGCGTAAACCTCCATCCAGGCAATCCGGCGCTGGCCGCCATAGGCCTTCTCAACCGCCGCGTCCAGGACCCGCACCGCGGTGCGCCATATGTCCGGACCGGTGCCATCCCCTTCGATAAAGGGAATGATCGGTTGGTCCGGAACCTCCAGGCGTCCTTCCTCGAATCGAATCCGGTCTCCTTCTCTAGGCGGTACGGGCTTGGGAGACGACATGCTCTCGACTCCATGCGCCGGGGGTTGAAGAGTCTGTGCAGCGCGGGCGCATTATAGCACCCGCCGAATCCGATCCGTGCTTGCGGACGGCCTCCTTCCAGCCGCAGCGACGGATCTTGCCCGCCGCTTTCGGCCCCCACCTGCGACCGGCAGGGCGGGTTGGCTGAGGGCACCGGACCAGGGGGCGCCGCTCGGCTCCTCTCGGGCCGGAGCGCAAAGGCTTCCGTTGGATCGATTCGTGGGGTGAGGCCCCTCAGCCAGGGGAGGCGAAATGCCGAGCGGCCCGAGGGTTCCCCCCGGCCGCCGGCCCGGAGACCGCCCGGCGGGAGGGGCGCGGGCCGGGAGAGGGTCCGGGTCTCAATCCCTTGCGGCTTTGTCCGCCTGGACCATCTCCAAGATTTCTTCCGCGGATTCGCGGGTCTTCTCGCTGAGGGTCCCGAGCATGGCGGCCAATTCGTGCACTCGTTCGCTGGGCGACAGCGGCCGGGCGCGGGTCACCGTGCGTTTGTCCTGGACCACCTTTTCAACCCGGTAGTGCTGGTCGCCATAGCCTGCCAACTGCGGAAGGTGTGTTACGCAAAGCACCTGATGGGCCGGGGTCAGGGCCCACAGTTTTTTGCCCACGACCGAGCCGACCCGCCCCCCGATTCCCTGGTCAATCTCGTCAAAGATCAGGGTGGAGGTCCGATCCGCTCGGGCCAGCACGCTCTTGAGAGCCAACATGAGCCGCGAGGTTTCCCCTCCCGAGGCAATCTTCACCAGAGGCTTGAGGCCCTCCCCAGGATTGGGAGCCACCAGGAACTCGACCCGGTCTATCCCCGTCGCATCAAAAGCAAGGCGCCGATCGCCAAGGATGACCCCGCCCGGGTCCTCCTCCCAGAGAACCTCGACCTGGAAGCGCGCCCCGGACATGCGCAGGTCGCTCAGCTCCGCCTCGACGGCCCGGGCCAACGTTTCCACAGCCCGCTTTCTCTGGCCGGAAAGCTGTTCTCCCTTCTGGCCCAGATCGCGGAGGGTTTTCTCCTCGCGCGCGGCCAAATCGGCCGCGCGCTCGTCGGAATGGGTGATGGCCTCGAGCTCACGCTGCCCGTTTTGCGCGTATTCGAGGATACTCGCCAGGGTCTCACCGTACTTGCGCTTCAAGTTGCGGACAAGCTCGAGGCGTTCCTCCACCTGCTCCAAGCGCCGCGGGTTGAACTCGATGGACTCGCGATACCTCCGCAAGCCATGGGCCAGCTCCGAAAGCTGGTCCAGCAAGGTCTGGGCCAAGTCGCGCAGATTGGACTGGGAGGGATCCACGCGGGCCAAGGCCACGAGCGACTGGACGGCCTCGCCGAGCAAATCGGTGGCCGCCACCCGCTCCTCGCTCCCCTCATCCAGACCCAGAATCACCTGATCGGCCCAGCCCGCAAGTTGCTCCGCATTGGCCAGGCGAATTCGTTCCTCCAGGAGAGGCTCCTCCTCTCCAGGTCGGAGTTGAGCCGCCGTGATCTCGTTCAGCTGAAAGGTCAGCATGTCGCTGCGTCGAGCCGCGTCACGTTCCCCCTGCCTGAGTCGCTCCAGTTCCCCGCGCACTTCCTGCAGAGTCTCAACCTCGGCTGCGAATTCCCCGCGCAAGGTCTCCGTTCCGGCGAACCGGTCGAGCAGATTGAGGTGCTCGCGGACCCTCAGCAGGGAAAGGTGCTCGGATTGCCCGTGCACGTCCACGAGGCGTTGACCGATCTCGCGCAGCAAGCCGAGACTGGTGACCCGCCCGTTAACCCGAGCGATGTTTTTTCCCTGCCTGCGGATTTCGCGGCCCAGGATGAGGGAATCCTCTTGCTCCCAGAGAGCCTCTGGCTCCAGGATGGCTTGCAACTCAGCGCGGACCGCTTCCGGAATGCGGAACTCCCCCTCGACCGTGGCCGTCTCCTCTTCGGCGCGGATCAAGGTGGGATCCCCGCGACCGCCCAGCAGCAACTCTATGGCATCGACGATAATGGACTTGCCCGCCCCAGTCTCCCCGGTGAACACGATCAGGCCCGGTCGGAACCTCAGGTGCAGCTCGTCAATGATTGCAAAGTTGCGGATGTCCAGTTCGCTCAGCATGAAGGCAGGCTGTCCGGGTGGGGTAAGTCTACAATCGTATCCCCCGCAGGCTGGCCACCAGGGCTCCGATCATCAGAACCGCATAGGCCAAAGGGAAGACCAGGCCCAGCAGTCCGCCCGCGATTCCACCCAGGCCTCCGCCGAGAACCAGAGAGCCCAGAACCCGCAGGAGAGGAATGAGCACCTGGGGAATGCAGCCCACGGCCGCTCCCATCCCGGCGGCGATAGGCAGGTAACGACTATGATGGCCGCGGAGTAGGCGTTGCAGGATCCCGCCAATGGCCACACCCACGAGCGGCGCCAGAAGGATGACGAAAAAGCCCAGGATTCCGATGATCAGAGAGCCCAACCCCGCGAGGAAAGCGGAGATCGCGAAAACAATGACGAAATCATACCAACGCGCGGTCTCAAAAACCCGCTGCTGCGTGCGGATGCAGCTCTTGCAGCGGTAACCTACCGGCGTGCGCACCGCACACTGGGGACAGATCGGGTTCCCGCAACGATTGCAACGCAAGGTTGCCGGGCGATTGGGGTGGTACGCGCAGAAGGTCTCGCCAGTTGTGACTTGGGTCATGGTCCGGGAAAGTTCAGGAATTGCGCTTCATTCGCGACATCGTGTTGCGGAAGAAATAGCCCCGACCCTGCACCCGCAGGAACATGGCCTCGTGTCTTCCGGCACTCACCAGGAGGCGGTCCTCGTTGGCCATCCTCTCGGAAGCCTGCCCATCGCAGCTCAGCAAGGCCTCATGATCTGTTTGAACCGTAATGATGGCCGTCGAACCCTCCGGCAGGACGATTCCGCGATCCATGGACAAATGGGGGGCGACCGGCATCAGGAGGATATTGCGCAGCTCCGGGGGAAGGATGGGCCCTCCGGCCGCCAGCGCATAGGCGGTCGATCCAGTGGCCGTCGCGGCGATCAGCCCATCGGCGCGATAGATGGCCAGAGGCTCCCCATCCACCTCCGCCGAGAGCTGCAGCAGGCGCATCACCCGGCCGCGGGCGACCACGCAATCATTCAGCACTTCCCATTCCCCAAGTCTTTGACTCGCGCGGAAGTGCTCCGCATGAAGCATCATGCGCCGCTCCACCCAGTAGTCCCCCTTGAGAATGTGCGCTAACCCCTCCCGCCACTCCTCCCGCCGGAACTCGGCCAGAAATCCGAAGCGTCCCAAATTGATGCCGACGATCGGCACTAGGCCGGGGGCGCACGCATGCACGCAGCGCAGCATCATGCCGTCCCCACCGAGTGCGATGAGTAGGTCGAAGGCGTGCTCCGCCAGACCCTCAACCACCGCTTTCTCGGAGAGTAAGCCGAGGGTCGCTTCCACCCCAGACTGGACGAGGAAGGAGCTGACCTCGGGCGCTAAGGCGGCGGCCTCTCCCAGGTGGGGATGAAAGGTGATCGCTACATGCTTGATAATCGGTGGGGGCATGGTAGCCGGAGTAATCGACGCGCTCGAATTATAGCGCAGCCTCTGGTTCACATCCCTCGGCCAGGGCCGTGTCCGGATCGGGCCGTGCTCGAGCGGGGACGCCCGAAGCCGCACGCGCCGTTTCAGAGGGTATCGAGACAGGCGGGATCTCGGCCGAGGATCCTCCGGCCCGCCTCGGGCATCGGCGCCTGGGCCTCCCAGCGGTCCCCACCGCCTGGCCGGCGGGAGTCTGAGCCGTGGGCTGGGCCTGTCTCTCCTCTCTTTCCCTTCTCAAGGTTTGGCCGGGTTCGGCGAGGCCCAACTCCGGGAGCTCTCCCAGGCCGGAGAAAAAGCAAGGTCTGCCACCCTCGTCGGTTTGTCTCCTGCCCAGATCCTAGGCGGGCTCAAATCGGGCTTGGAAAAAACGTAGGCTGGCCGGCTCGTGGACCATTCTCAAGCCGGTGATCTTATCCCGCTGCTCGTAGAGGGCGATGCAGCTCTCGGCCACGACGTCCATGTGCAGGTTGGTGTAGACGCGGCGCGGCACGGTCAGGCGAACCAGTTCGAGCCTGGGATAGTTGTGTTTGCCGGTGCCCTTGTCGCGGCCCGCTGAGACAATCCCTCGTTCCATGGAGCGCACGCCCGAGTCCACGTACAAGGCCGCGCACAGGGCCTGGGCCGGGAAGAGGTCTTGGCTGAGGTGCGGCAAGAACCTTTTCGCGTCCAGGAACACACCGTGCCCCCCAATGGGCACGACAATCGGGACCCCCGCCGATTTCAGCCTGCGCCCCAGGTACTCCACTTGGCGCACCCGCGAGGCGATGTAGTCTTGGTCGCACATCTCGTAAGTCCCCCGCGCGATGGCCTCCAGATCTCGCCCGGCCAGGCCGCCGTACGTGTGCAACCCCTCGAAAACCACCACCATTTCGCGGGCCCGCTCAAAGAAATCCTCATTGCGCGTGGCTAAAAATCCACCGATGTTGACGAGATTGTCCTTCTTGGCAGAAACGGTGCAGCCCTCCCCGTGGGACATCATTTGGCGGAGGATTTCCCGAATGCTCTTATCCCGAAATCCGGGCTCGCGTTGCTGGATGAAGTACGCGTTTTCGACCGCTCGGGTCGCATCAAAAATGATCACAACTTTGTGGCGCTTAGCCCATTCCGAAACTTCCTGAAGGTTCTGCATCGAGATGGGCTGACCCCCCGCCATATTGACGCAGGTTGCCAGGGAAAGATAGGCGATGTTTTCAGCGCCGTGCTCCCGGGCTACTCGGTCCAGCTTGGCCAAGTCGACATTCCCCTTGAAGGAATACTCGCTAGTGGGATCATGAGCCTCCTCCGTGATGACATCGACATATACCCCGCCCGCAAGCTCAATATGCTCGCGGGTGGTCGTGAAATACATATTCATCGGAACATACTGCCCCGCGTGAATGCGGAGCTGGGAGGTGATGTGCTCGGCTCCGCGGCCCTGATGGGTGGGGACGACATGCGGGAATCCATAGACCTCCTCCACCGCTCTTTGCAGGTTGTAGAAGTTGCGGCTGCCCGCATAAGCCTCATCGCCGAGCATCATTCCGGCCCACTGCCAGTCGCTCATGGCGCTGGTGCCCGAATCCGTGAGGAGGTCAATGTACACATCTTCGCTGCGCAGCAGGAAAGGGTTGTAGCCCGCTTCGGCCATGGCGCGCTGCCGCGCCTCTGCTGGGATTTGCCGAATCGGCTCCACCATCTTGATCTTGTAGGGTTCGGCAATGGTGCGCGTTGTCATGACTGTCCTCCTATCTCTCCGGACGACCTCCTTCAAGCGGTCTCTGGCCCTCGCCCTCGCCGCTGATCGATCGGATCCATTCCGATCCTTCCCGCCTCCGCGACGCACCCGTCCCCCTCGAAGGCGCGCTGCGACTAAAGCACGAGGAGAAGCGCTGCTCCCAAGAGTCCACCGGCCAGAGTGCAAAGGAAGTTTATCACCTCGTTGTTAGCCCAAGGCTGGCCTCCGACCAGGAGGGTGCTGCCTCCGCACCGGTGGAACGGGTGCTGTTCGGTTCTCTCCCTGCAACGGGAACATTCATATCTTCCCTGCAGGGTCGCCCCCAGCAAGCTGTCGAGGGCCGACCCCAAGACTCCTGCGAAAGTGATTGCGACGGGGAAACCCAGTCCCCGGCCGGTATTCCCAGGGAACAGGAGCGCGATGACCGCGATCGAAAATGACCCGATGACCCCCGCCAGGGTCCCTTGCCACGTGATCGCTCCCGAAGTCCCCGTCTCCACTGGGCGGCCAGTAGTGATGAGACGCGGAGCAACTCCGGCCAGCACGCCAATCTCCGTACTCCAGGTGTCGGCGGTGGCCGCCGCCAAGCTGCCAGCCAATGCGGCCCAGGCCAGCCCGTGCGGGAAGCCCAGAGGAAGAAGAACCCCCGCAATCAGCGCCGCAACCGCTCCGTTGGCTACGACCTGGCCGGCGTCGCGGCGCGATCCCTTGGCTGACTTCTCGCCTGCTTCTTTCTTTCGACTTAGGCCGAAACGACTCCAGACCGACGAGGAAAGGAAGAAGGCCAGCAGGAGCACCGCAGCCGGAAGTCCACCTCCGGCAAAGACCACCGTCCCGACCAGAGTGGCGGCGATGGCGCCGCTCCCAGAGAGCGCCCGTCCCCAATAGGCGAGGGAACTGACGGCAGAGGCCAGGACCAACCCGAGCGAAAGCCGCAAGAGCGGTTCAGATAGGATCTGTGGATAACCCATCCTGCCCCTGTGGAGAAATCATCGTGCTTGGGGGATGGCCAGCTGGAGACCCAAGAGAACCCTGGGAAAACTCCCGGTCCGCTGTGGATAGACGGGCCGGAGCGGTGGAGAAGGCAAGGTCTCCCGATCGGCTCGGGACCGTTGCTCCCTGTCTACCGCGCCGCGAGCAGACTCAGGACTCCGACCCATAGACCCAGGACCAAGAAGATACCCACCAGCCATAAGGTGAGCGCGGCGGCCCGGTCGGAGCGATCGAACGCAAGCAGGCCCAGCAACACGTCCAGAGTCCAGGTGAGGGCTCCTGCACCCGGAAGCAACAAGAGCCGGGTGGCCGAACCCAGGCTCGCCGGACGTCCGCTGGGGTCGAAACCAAATGGAACCGCCCCCAAGAGGGCTGGCTGGATTGAGATCAGGAACATGGCCAGGCCGAGGAGGGCGACGAAACCCAGGGCGATGAGAAGCATCGCCAGGCGGTCCTGCAACAGTCGGTCCGAGAGGGTGACCGGGCGAATGGACTGCGGGGAGACTTTCTCCGCCGTCCCGTGCTCTGTGCCTTGACGAAAGGCCTCGGCAAATCCCAGCGGGTCCGCCGGGGAAAGAAGAAAACTACTGAACGGGGTCGAGACCAGGATCAGGTTGGGGCCTGTTTGGGAAACGAAGTACTCAACCCGCCCCAGTCCCTCGAACTCTCTCTGGCGGTAGGTGAAGCTGGTCCAGCCTCCTGCGGCCAGCCGCACGGCCGCCGGAATACCTCTCCCGGTGCGGATCACCTCGATCGAGCTCAGGGGAACGACCTCCAGCCTGCGGCCCCAATGGATGGAGATCGCCCGAGGCTCGATCTCGTAGGCCGCCCCAAGAAGCAGGCGAATCCGCGCGAGGAGCAAAGGCACAAGGCTGGCCGTGGCGCAGAGACCCAATAAGGCCAGAGCCGCGCTCCAATCCAAGGGCGGCCGCACGAGTCTCCAAACGCACAGGGCAGCGGCACACGCAGAGAAAAAGCTTCCGGCTCCTAGCAGGGCGAGGGGAGGCGTACGTTGGGGTGCGAAGCGCATGGCGGCTGGGTGGGGGGGAAGGCCTCCGGCGGGATCCGGGGCTCCTAGGCTCGGTTAATCTCTTTCTCCGGAACGTAGACCGGCGTGTTCCAGTGAGCGTACTTGGGCACCCCGCCGCGCACCACGCGGAAGTACAAGTCGCGCAGCCGGGAAACGAAGGGTCCCATCTTCCCTTCGCCAATCCGGCGATGATCCACCCCGATGAGGGCGGCGATTTGCACTCCCGTCCCGCAAAGGAACGCCTCCTCCGCCAGGTAGACCTCCGTGCGGTCAATGGGCCGCTCCTCCGTTCGAATGCCGAGCTCTTCCAACGCCAGCTCCATGACCGTCCGGCGTGTAATCCCCTCCAAGATATTGTCTGTCACGGGGGGCGTCACCAGGACTCCATGGCGTAAGAGGAAGAAGTTTTCTGCGCTGCCCTCCGCCACGTGGCCATCCTGGTTGAGGACCAAAGCCTCGTCGAATCCGGCATGCTGGGCATCCGTCTTGACCAGGGCGGAGTTCACGTATCCACCCGTGATCTTGCCGCGGGCGGGGATGGCGTTGTCGTCGATCCTTCGCCAGGAGGAGAAAGTCGCCTCGACTCCCTCCTCATTCTCCAGGTAGCGCCCGAAAGGCACGGCCACAATAGCCACTTGGGGGTGCAGGTTGTGGAGTCGGACGCCGATGATCTCGTCGGCGTTGTAGGCTAGGGGGCGAATGTAGCTGTCGGTGCGATACTCCTCCGCCCTCAGCAAGTCGAGGGTGACCTGGGTCAACTCCTCCGGAGTGAAATCGAATTCCATGTGAATCAGGCGTGCCGATTCAAGGAAGCGGTGGAAGTGGTCGTGGGGGCGAAAGACGAAAAGCTGATCTTTTTGCTGACTGCTGTAAGCCCGAATACCCCCGAAGGCTCCCGTTCCATAGTTGAGTGTATGGTTCAGCACCCCGACGTGAGCCTGGCTGTATGGGACGATCCTCCCTTCGAAAAAAGCAAACGAAGGCACAGTCACAATCCAGCCCTCCTGCCAGTCCTGGGGAATATGCGGAGGGTCTTTGGGGTGCAGGCCCTTCGGGAATTCGGCCTGGCGCGATCATTATATCTCCAATGAACTCGGCCAAAATCATACGTTTCTCATCCGACCGACTTGACGAGCCCCACAATCTGCCCTACACTTCCTGGCAACAGGCGCCCCCGTCCCCCTGAGGGCTGAGGCAATCAGGGACGACGGGGTTTTCTTGTCGGCGCCGGCTCCTCATCGCTCCACCAAAAGGCCAGCCCCAATTCATCCACGCACCATGTCGGAACCTGCCCCACCCCGCCTCATGCGGCTAGGCGCGCTGGCCAGCCTGGCAATCGCTCTCCTGGCCTGCTCACTCGGCTGTGCCCCGCGGCCCGGAGTCGCCAAACGAGCCGTGGTTGCAAGTGCTGTCCCCTCGCCAACCCCCAGCGCTTTCGCACCGCTCATCGCCGTCCAGCCCCCTGCTCCTGCCACACCCAGCGCAAGCCCGAGCTCTTGCGTCCAGACCGAAGGGCGGATCGCTTCGAGCCAAATCCCCAGTGCCGTGCTGGGCCATGCGCTGGGGTTCCTCAGGTACCTTCCTCCCTGCTATGCGACCGCCTCGGACCAGACCTACCCAATCCTCTATCTCTTTCAGGGGGCGGATCGGGGGCAGGAGCAGTGGCTGGAGTTGGGCATTCAGGCGACCGCCGACAGCCTCATCCACGCGGGCCGAATTCCCGCCCTGGTCATTGTCATGCCCCAAGATCAGGGAGAACCACTGCTGGAAGCGGCTGTGCTCTCCGACCTGCTGCCCGCTCTGGGAAGGGGCCACCCAGTTCCCCTGGGCAGGGCTCGCCAAGCGGTGGGCGGCATTTGGCGCGGAGCCTCCCGGGCTCTGAACCTAGCCTTGCAGCGTCCCGACCTCTTCGGCTCCGTCGGCCTGCACAGCCCCTGGGCGGGAGAGGGCGACTTGGCAAACGTTCGCCAGTGGGCGGCCAAGATCCCAGTGGACCTAAGACCCCGGGTGTATCTCGACGTGGGCCAAGAGGATCCCCTCCTGCACCAAGCCGACTCCTTGCGGGCTGCGCTCGTGGAAAGCGGCTTGGCGGTTGATTGGCACCTGCAACCCGGGACGCATAGCGATGACTACTGGCGCACTCACCTGGGGGAGTATCTCGTGTGGTATAGCCAGCTCTGGCAATAAAAAACACGCACCGCGCCCATGGGCAAGGGGTACCCGGAGCGCGGTGTCGTGAGGAGGAGAATGCAGGCCTACTATGACTCCCCTTCCTGATAGCACGCTGAACGTGGGCTTAGTTCAGGATGAGAAGTGCCGCCCGGCCGATTTCGCCAGGATTCTCAGATTCCCATAACGATCCGGTTCCAGAAAGGAGCGGAGCCCGAGGGATCCTCGGGCTCCGCTTCAGCACTCACGCTCAATACGTCCTCACTTCCTGGTGACGGTTTCTCCGCCGCTCGGCTTCTGCCCAAGGCGCATTCCAAAAACGATGACTGCGATCCCCGCGCCCAAAGCAAATGCGCCCACGCTTCCCGGCCCGACGTAAATACTCAGGGTGACCAAGGCACCAAAGAAGGCGATCAAGGTGAGGGCCTCCAGCTGCCACCATTTCTGCTCTTCCACGAACGGCCGAGTGGCCAGCCAGCCCGCTGCAAACCCGAAGACCAAGAAGCCCAAGGGTCGGAAGATGATCCCCAGCAAGCTCAGTAACTGATCAATGGTCATTGTCTGCCTCCTCACTGAAGCGGATGGGAATCGCCCAAGCCGGACGAATCCTCCGCGCCGGTGTCTGCATCAGGAATAACCCCGCAAGCCGAGGTCGGGTTCCAATGAGACTTCGAGCACCTGCCCGATTCAATCCACCCCCGGTTCCTCAGCGCACCAGGTGGGCATGCAGCACAATCTCCACGGCGGCCAGGGCCATGGAAACGGGGCAGCCCTTCTTGGCGGCCTCGGCTTGCTCGCGAAAGGCCGGTTCGTCCATTCCCGGAACCTGGGCTTGGGTGTCGAGTTCGACGCGCGTGATTGCGAACCCATCGCGGACCTTATCGATATGCACGGAGGCGACTGTCTCAATTCGCTTGGGTGCAAAGCCAGCCCGGGTCAGACCCCCGGCGAGCGCCATCGAGAAACAACCCGCATGAGCCGCTCCAATCAACTCCTCAGGGTTCGTACCGGTTGCGGACTCGAACCGCGATCCGAATGAGTACGTTCCCTCAAACGCTCCACTGCCGAGCTTCATCACCCCGTGGCCCTCTTGAAGCGTGCCCTCCCATATCGCCCGCGCGTTTCTCACTGGCATGAGGTTCCTCCTACCTAACGTTGCCTCGATCACGGTTCCTGCAAAGCACTCTAGATTATACCCAGTCACTGGGCGCCTTCTCTCTTTCGAGCCGTCCGGCCTGGGCTGAAATGGCCGCCGGCCGCGCCCCGGGGTGCCCCTCCGCCCTCGGGGAAACCCGAGGCACCGAGTTCCCATCCGCGTGCCTGCGGGGCCCGCGCAACCCCCCGGGCTGAGGCTGTTAGAATCTGGCTCAGACCTACCTAGCCGACGAGGTGCTGCATGTCCAAGCTTTTCATCCCGGGTCCGACCAACGTCGATCCCCAGGTCGCCGCCGCGCAGTCCCGCCCGATGATTTCCCACCGGGGAAGTGATTTCGAGGCGCTTTTCGCCCGCCTCGAAGAGGGGGCCCGCAAGGTCTTTCGCACCGAGGGTCAAGTCTTCATTGTGACCAGCTCCGGGACCGGCCTGCAGGAGGCGGCCGTGCGGAACTGCATCCGCGAGCGGGCGCTGATCTGCGTAAATGGCGCCTTCTCCGAGCGCTGGTACCAGGTGGCTCTGGCCAATGGCAAGGCCTCTGACCGTGTTCAAGTGGCTTGGGGACAAGCGATCGTTCCCGGAAACCTAGAGGCCGCCCTTCAGAAAAAGCGATATGACGCCCTGCTGGTCGTTCACAACGAGACCTCGACGGGGGTGGAAAGCCCGGTGCAGCAGATCGCCCAGAGGGTGCAGGAGCTCAGCCCCAACACGCTGGTCCTGGTGGACGCCGTCTCCTCCTTGGGGGGCGCCCGCCTTGAGCCGGATGCCTGGGGGATCGATGTGCTATTTACTTCCTCGCAAAAATGCCTGGGCCTGCCGCCCGGACTGGCTCTGGCTTCGGTCAGTGAGCGGGCATTGAGCTTCGCGCGCCAGGTGCCGCAACGTGGCTACTACTTCGACTTCGTGGAACTGGAAAGATACTTGCGGGATAACCAGACCCCCTCCACGCCCGCGATCTCGCTGCTGTACGCCTTGGAGATTCAGCTCGGGCGCATCCTGGCGGAAGGTCTGGAGGCCCGGTGGGCACGTCACCGCCGCATGGGGGAAGCGGTGCGCGCCTGGGCCTCAGATAAGTTCGCGCTGTTCGCACAACCCGGCTATGCCTCGCAGACCCTCACCTGCGTGCGCAACACACGCGGGATCAGCCTCAAAGACCTGAACCAGTTCCTGCGGACGAAGGAGATGCAGATCGCGGGAGGCTATGGCCAGATCGGTGGGGAAACCTTCCGGATTGCCCATATGGGCGAGACAACCCTGGAAGATGTGCGCGGCCTGCTGGACACCATCGACGAGTTTGTGGCGCATCCGTCCTGAGGGATTTGGAGGGCGCCCCAGGCCCAGACCCGCGGCCCTGCGCGGGCGGATGGCCGCGCGGGCGGCCTCGGGGGACACCCTGTCTGGTATAATGCCGCCATCGATGACTAGACCCATCGGCGGCCAAGGCTGCCGACGGGGCGACCTGCAAAGCGGAGGCAGAGGTCATGGCACTAACAGCGGAAGAGAAGAATAAACTCATGGGTGAGTACCACCGCCACGACGGCGATACCGGCTCACCCGAGGTGCAGGTCGCGTTGCTCACGGCGCGCATCACCCAGCTCACCGGTCATCTCAAGGTGCACAAACACGACGAGTCTTCGCGTCGCGGGCTGCTCAAGATGGTTGGCAAACGGCGACGCCACCTGTTCTACCTGAGTCGGACCGACCCCGCAGGCTACCTGTCGCTCACCGACAAACTGAATATCCGCCGCAAGTAGCACCACCTCCCAGATCTCGATCCAACGCCCATCTCTGCGCCCCGAGCCGCCCCGTGCGGCCGAACGCCCTCCTGCGAAGCCGTCCCCAAGCAGTCCGCCGGCTCAGTTACCCAACTCGGCCTCCCGGCTGGGTGAGAGGACTCATCCCGGCGTAGCCGGCAGGAAAGTCCGCCGGAAATGCGCTGGGCCGAGAAACTCGGCCCAGCGGCACCCTCCGAAACCCTCGCGACCTGCTCCGGGCTAGAACAACCCGACCACCTTGCCGGTCTTGAGATTGAGGTCGACATCATAGAAGACCGGACGAGTGGGCAAGCCGGGCATCGTGCGCATCGCGCCACACAGCGGATACAGGAACCCAGCGCCGACCGAGGCACGAATGTCACGCACCGGCAGTTTCCAGCCTTTGGGAACCCCCTTGATGGCGGGGTCGGCAGTGAAGCTCAGGTGGGTCTTGGCCATATTGATCGGCAGCTTGTCGAAGCCCAGCTTGGTATACAGCGCAATCTTGGCCTCGGCCTCCGGGGCATAGTCCACCCCATCCGCCCCGTAGATCTTTTTCGCGATGGTCTCAATCTTCTGTTTGATCGACCAATCCAGGGGATAGAGGAACTCGAAGTGGTTGGTCTTCTTGGCCGCGGCCGCGACTGCTTCCGCGAGCTCGATGGCTCCCTTGCCCCCCTGCATCCAATGGGTGCATTTGAAGGCGCCTTCTGCGCCAGCCTCCTCGGCAATCCTCTGCACCAGCTTGATCTCGGCCTGGGAGTCATACTTGAAGGAGTTCACGGCCACGACCACAGGAACACCATAGAGCTTGACATTCTGAATGTGCTTGACGAGGTTGGCGGCGCCCTTCTCCAGGAGGGCAAGGTTCTCCTCGGTATAAGCCCTGTCCAGCGGCCGTCCTGCCACCACCTTCGGTCCGCCTCCGTGCATCTTCATTGCCCGCACCGTGGCCACGATCACCACGACATTGGGGATCAGTCCCGAGTAGCGGCACTTGATGTCCATGAACTTCTCCATGCCGATGTCGGCGCCGAAGCCCGACTCCGTCACCACGTAATCCGCGAGCTTGAGGGCAATCTGGTCGGCTACGATCGACGAGTTGCCGTGGGCGATATTCGCGAAGGGCCCAGCATGCACAAAGGCAGGGGTGCCCTCCAGGGTCTGAAGCAGGTTGGGCATGATCGCGTCCTTCATCAGCACGGTCATGGCTCCAGCCACCCCCAAGTCCTCGGCGGTGATGGGATCACCCTTGCTGCTGGTGCCGATCACGATCCTGCCCAGCCGCCCGCGCATATCCTCCAGGCTGTTGGTCAGTGCCAGGATCGCCATCACTTCACTGGCCACGGAAATGTCGAAGCCCGTGACACGCTCGTTGCCCCGCTCATCCTCGCCCAGCCCAATCTGGATCTGGCGCAGGAGCCGATCGTTGATATCGACGACCCGCTGCCAGGTAATGCTCTTGGGGTCAATGTCCAATCGAAACAGGCGGCGCTGGTCGGCCGAACTCAGGTCCTCTAGCTTCTCAGCCTTGATCCCCAGCTTCTGCATCCGCTTGCGGACAGTGGGCGCGATGTAGCCGTCCGGGCACAGGGCTTTGGCCAGCCTGTCGTCATCGGGGGTGGCGCGCTCGTGCAACATGCGCGCATCGATGGCCGCGGCCAGGAGGTTGTTCGCGGCGCTGACCGCATGGATGTCACCCGTCAAGTGAAGGTTGAAATCTTCCATGGGGACAACTTGCGAATACCCGCCACCCGCCGCGCCGCCTTTGATGCCAAAGGTCGGCCCTTGGGAAGGCTGGCGGATGCAGGTGAATACGTTCAGCCCCAAATGCGCACCCATGGCCTGACTGAGCCCACAGGTCGTGGTCGTCTTTCCTTCCCCCAGGGGGGTCGGGGTGATGGCCGTCACGTCGATGTACTTTCCTTGCGGCCGCCGGGCCAAGCGATCGCGGACCTCCAGGTGCACCTTCGCCTTGTACTGGCCGAAGAGCTCCAGGTCGCTCGGGCGCAGTCCTACCTCATCCGCAATCTGCAGGATGGGCTTGAGCTTTGCGGCCTGGGCGATATCAATGTCGGTGGGGACGGGGGTGAGCAGCTTGAGCCGACTGGGGGTGAAGGTTCGCTTGGCTACTTTGGTCGCTGTCTTGCGGACCACCTTACGGGCGGCTTTCTTGCTTGCGGTCTTTTTCTTGGCAGGCATCGGGTCTCTCTCCTTGGAAGGACAACAAAAAGGGCGGAGTCTGAAAGATGTGCTCGGCGATGAGGGGCGGCAGTCAGGGGGCGAGTTTGAGAGCGACGATGGCTGACTGCGGTCAGACTCCGCCGCAGTTTCAAGTGTAGCTGGCGAGGTTGGAATTCCAGCCGATAATCGTCACTGGCGCCCCCGACTTTCGTCACCTAGGTGGAAGGGGGCGAGGCTCTCGGCCCGGGCCAGGTCCGCAGGTGTGTTGATGTTGAAGAATGTCAACTGTTCGGGATCGAATTCTCCGATCTCCGCCTCCTCGAGGTAGCGGACGCGGACTCCCGGCAGGAAGGAGATCATGCGACGCTCCCCCCGCCGGAGCGCCTGCCGCACGGGTTCGAGGCAGACTCGGTTGTAGACCGCGCGCAACGGCTCCGCCTCGCCGCCGATTCGAGGCAGGACCGCGTCCGCTTGCCCGGAGAGTCCCAGCATGCGCTCGATAAGCGGCAGGCAAACGAACGGCATGTCGCACGCCGTGAACAGGACGTGAGCCTGCGTGGCATGCCGCAGCGCGGTGGCCAGGCCGCCCAGCGGCCCGAGCCCCTGGGTCTCATCGGGAAAGACAGGCAGTTCCGTTCGAAGGTAGGGCGCGGGATCATTCGCGATGATGAAGGTCTCCGCAGCGTGAGGCCCGAGCTGGGCGAGGATGTGATCGAGGAGGGTGCGACCGGCCAACTCCATCACGCACTTGTTCTGACCCATTCGCGAGGAGCGGCCACCGGCGAGCAGCGCCAAGGAGAAGGCCATAATCGCGAATTATACATTTCCGGGTAGGATTTGTGTGCAGGGTATAATCAAGAACAGGAGTGGATTCGTCGCAGGGAGCACTTCGCTGTCGAATGCCTGGGCTAGGCGCTGCGTTCGTCCCTTTTTCCTCCAGCGCACTCCTCGGCCGACGGCGGTGAGGCTTACCGGACCCCCTTCGAATCCCATTTGCAGGTCGAGCGCTGCCGTCTGGCAGGCCAATCCCTATGGCAAAACCCATGCAAGAAGTCTTGGATTCCCTCACCGTCGAGGGCACTCTGGTCGAAAAGCTCTCGGACGGGTCGGTCCGCTGTCTGGCCTGCGGCCACCGCTGCCTGATCCACCCTGGGCGGCGCGGCATCTGCCAGGTTCGATTCAACCAGGAAGGCCGCCTGCGGGTTCCCTGGGGATATGTGGCGGCTCTCCAGTGCGATCCGATCGAGAAGAAGCCCTTCCATCACGTTTACCCCGGTAGCGATGCCTTAACCTTCGGGATGCTTGGCTGCGACTTCCATTGCGGCTACTGCCAGAACTGGGTTACCTCGCAGGCGCTGCGCGATCCCGCCTGTGAAAGAGCGGGGGAGTCCATCACTCGGGCGACACCGGAGGAACTGATCGGACATGCCAAACGCCTGGGGGCGCGGGTGGTCGCTTCTTCGTACAACGAGCCGCTCATCACCAGCGAGTGGGCCGCCGCGGTATTCCAGCCCGCGCTCGAAGCCGGCCTAAGGTGCGTCTTTGTCTCCAACGGCAATGCGACCCCGGAGGCGCTCGCCTATCTGAAGCCCTACCTTACCGGATACAAGGTCGACTTGAAGAGCATGAAGGACCGCAATTACCGGAAGCTGGGAGGGGTGCTCCAGAACACTCTCGATACGATCCGAGCCGCTCATGAGATGGGTCTGTGGGTCGAGGTGCTCACCCTCGTGGTGCCCGGATTCAACGACAGCCCCGATGAGCTTTGGGACGCGGCTCGCTTTGTGGCCGGGGTATCCCCCGACATCCCCTGGCACGTGACCGCCTTCCACCAGGACTACAAGATGACGGATCCGAGGGATACCATTGCCGAGGACTTGATCCGCGCCGCCGAGATCGGGCAGGAAGCCGGGCTGCACTTCGTCTACGCTGGCAACCTGCCCGGGCGGGTGGGGGAATGGGAACACACTTTCTGCCCAAATTGCCACGCGGCGCTTATCCGCAGGTATGGGTACACGATTCTGGACTACCGGCTGACCGCAGAGGGATCCTGTCCGGAGTGCGGTCTCCACATCCCAGGCGTTTGGCATGCGGATCCGCAAGCGGAGAAAACTGGCAGCGGCGCAGGGAGAATGAGGATTCCCCGGGTGGTGCGAGGGTGAAGATCAACCTTTACAATTGTGACATCCTGCACTACTGATGGTTCCTGAAAAAGTATACCTTTTTGGGCGGAATGTGAGAGAGCGCGTTGCGCGCTCAGCACTTCTCTCCTCCCTCTCCCTCCTAGGTGGTTGTTGCTGGGCCCGAAGTCCTCGGGCCCAGCAACTTTAACCCGGGTTCACCCCCGAATTACCCCAAGCTTTCTGCCCACTTTGGAGAAGCTCTCGAGGCCTTGGTCAAGATCCTTTCGGTCGTGCGCAGCGGAGATCATCACCCGGATGCGAGCCCGGCCTTGCGGCACCGTGGGATAGCTGATGGCCATGGCAAAAACGCCCTCCTCGAAAAGGGTTCGGCTGAAGGTCTGGGCCACGGGTGCCTCCCCCAGCATGATCGGGGTGATGGGGGTTACGCTCTTGCCGGTATCGAACCCCAGGCCCTTCATCTCGGCCTTGAAGTAGCGGGCATTTTCCCAGAGGCGATCCACCAGCTCCGTGGATGACTCGAGAAGATCCAATGCAGCCAAACAGGCCGCCGTGTCAGGGATCGTCATGGCCGAGGAGAACAGGAAGGGGCGTCCGCGCTGGCGCAGCCAGTCTACCAACTCCGGGCTCCCCGCGACGATCCCCCCGACCACTCCAAAGGCTTTGGAGAGAGTGCCCACCTCGATATCCACCCGGCCGTGCAGCGAGAAGTGATCCACGATTCCTCGTCCGCCGCGACCCAGGACCCCCTCGCCGTGCGCATCGTCGACCATCAACATGGCCTCGAAGTCCTTGGCCACGGAGGCGATCTGGTCCAAGGGGGCAATGTCACCGTCCATGCTGAAGACTCCGTCGGTGATCACTAGGGCACGCCGGAATCCCGAGCGCTTTTCCCTCAATTGCCTCTGCAGGTCCTCGGGTTGTGTGTGAGCGTAACGCATGATTGTCGCCCCGGAGAGTCGGCAGCCATCGATAATACTCGCGTGGTTCAGTTCATCCGAGAAAACACCGTCCTCCTTGCCCACCACGGCGGGGATGCAGCCCAAATTGGCATTAAACCCGCTCTGGAAAGTGACGGTTGCCTGTGCTCCTTTGAACGCGGCCAAGCGCCGCTCCAGCTCCAGGTGAAGCTCCGTCGTTCCGGCGATCGAACGCACCGCAGCTGGACCCACCCCATACCGCCCGACCGCCGACCTGGCGGCTTCAACCAAACGAGGGTGGTTTGCCAAGCCCAAGTAGTTGTTCGAGCAGAAGTTCAGCACCCGTTTCCCATCCACCACAAGGTAGGCCCCTTGGGGGGAAGCCAGAGTCCGAATGCGGTTGTACAGTCCTGAGCTTTTAAGTTCCTCGAGTTCGTCGGAAATCCATTGCATTGGGGGGCTCATCGGACACTCCTGGGGAGCATTCTGGCCAAGGGGCAATCCCTCGCCACCAGCTGGGCCCGCGGATTCTGATCGCGGCCACTCCGCGGATCTCGATTCCGGCGGATCCGGATCGGGTTTCTCGTCCAAGTGAAGGAGGGCCGGTTGGGTTGGATCAGGCTGGCCGTTCGCCGCCCTCCCCTGGCTGTGCCAGCTTCAGTTTCTCGGTCCTCTTTAGCCGCTTCAGCGAGGCTTCGCGGAGTCGCGCAGCGCGCGCATCGACCTGTGGCTCCAGGTAGATCAGTTCGACCGGGCGGCGCGAACGTGTATACCGGCCTCCTCGACCCGCGTTGTGGTCCCGCAATCGGCGTTCGATGTTCGTGGTCCAACCGGTATAGAGCGTCCCGTCCGCGCAACGGAGGATGTAGCAGCAGATGGCCTCCATCGGGAGTGCGCCCTCAACCGGGATCCCGATCCTTCACTTCTTCGGGCGCGGAAGACCTTCGGGGGTGGAACCATCCGCTCAGATCGAAAAGCCGACGGAGGGCGCTTCCCCTGGAAGGGAGAGAGGGCGCCGGCTCGGTTTGGCGGCGCGCTGGCCGCTCGCGGTCGCGAAGCCAACGGGCTCGTCCCTGTTCGGCGTCGCTCAAGTAGCGGACCAATGTCTTCTCCGCTTCGGGATCGGTAAGCACGTCGCGCAGGTCCCGGATCTCCTCGAGAGCCATGTCCAGTCGGCGCAGGATGTTCTCCCGGTTGGCCACAATCTCGGCCGCACGAGCCCGAACCTCTCGAGATTCCAGAGGCGATGTCGCCCGGTCGAATGTTGCCCCGGCCAAAAGGCTCGCGTCCCGCCAGCCCGGCGAGCCCACGATCGTACGATAGCAGGCGAGGGCCAACAGGGAGGGTAAAGACTCCACCCCGGCCATCAGGCCGTCGAACTCCTGCGCGTCAAAGAATAATGGAGCCGCGCCCAGGACGGAACCCAGGCGCGTGGCCAGCTCCAGAGCCCCGCCGTTGGCCTCACGCGGGGCGACCACGATGAGAAGTCCATCCTCATAGAGGCTGGCGCTGGCTTCCGCATCCGCATGTCCCGGGATCAAGAAGCCGCCCACCCAGTGCCGATCGGGAGGGAGAAGCTGCTCGGCCCAAGAGAAGATCGAGGTTTTGAGCGGGGCGGTGTCGAACACAACGGCATCGACCTTGAGGTGGGGAGCTATCCGGGTCAGGACCTCGCGAGTCTCGCTGTAGGGAATGGCGAGGATGATCAAGTCCGCCTGATCTACCGCCGAGGGGAGATTCCAGTCCCAGCGGTGGACCGCCCCCAGCGATTTGGCCCGTTTGGCCACCTCCGGATCTCGGTCATGGCCCACCACCTGAAGCTTCCAATCCGGCTTGCTGAGGGCTAGGCCGAGGGAGAGGCCTCGCTTGCCCATTCCGATGATAGCGACCTTTCCGGATGAGGAAACGCTGTCGTCCATGCTCTCTCCAACCAGGGAATCCCTAGCCCTGCTGCGAACCCATCCCGTGGGCCCCGCCGGAGAGAAGCCTGCGACCCGCTTCTCTCCGGCCGCCCCTAGTGAAAGAAGAGACGGACTGCCCCGAAGATTACCCAGGAGATCGGATTGAGACCGACCAGCGGGAGCACGAAGAGCAGGCCCAGGAGCACGACCGGACCCCAGCGCTGGAATTGTTCAAAGGAGCGCGCCGCCTCCCCTTGCAAGAACGAGGCGACGACCTTTTCTCCGTCCAGCGGGGACAATGGAATCAAGTTGAACACAGCCAGGACGATGTTCAATACGACAAACTGTGTCAGGAAGAAAGTGGGCGTGGGTAGCACGCGAGTGGTCGGGAGAAACTCGGGGGAGGCAAGGCCAAGCAGGAACGGCAGACTGCCCAGGAAGGCCAGCAGCATATTCGTGACCGGTCCGGCCAGCGACACCATGCCCATTCCTGCCCGTGGGGTTGGCCGGAGATTGTAGGCATTCACCGGAACCGGCTTGGCCCAACCGAAGCCGAAGGCCACCAGGAGAAGCGAGCCCAAGGGGTCGAGGTGTCTGAGCGGATTGAGGCTGAGCCGGCCGTAGTAGCTGGGGGTCGAATCCCCCAGCCGCGTGGCCACCAGCGCGTGCGCGAACTCGTGCAATGTGAAGGCCACGAGGAGCGTAATCACCCGAGCGATCACATCCGGGAGCGTGAGGCCCAGCATCAAGGCATTATACCGCCGCGATTTCACAGCTCCCCCTTCTCCGTCGAAACCAAGAGGAAGGGCGCTGGCCTCACGGGAGTCCGTCTAGATCTGCTCTCAACTCCCCTCTTCCGACGCGGTCTTCTCGTTAGGTCCAGAGTGCGTCATAATCAAGGTCGCGGCTCGCTGCCAGACAGTTGCATCCGCCTGCCCAGGTGCCCAACACACTCCGCCATCCTCGGCCAGGTCGGGATCCGGACCCGGAGCATCCCGATCGCCCGAGGCTCAAACCTCGCTCAGAAGGAGGGGGATCTCGTGGCCGAACTCACGCGGTTTCAGATTTATGACCTGGTAAATCGCGGGGGGCCCTTGTGGCTGCCCGGGATTGATCTCAGCGAAGCCGACCTTCGCTGGGCCGATCTGGGAGGAGCCAACCTCAGCGGCGCTAACCTCTCAAAGGCTCGCCTCCTGGCGGCAAACCTGAGTGGGGCGCACCTGACCACGGCCAATCTGGCCGGCGCAATTCTTCGAGGGGCCGACCTCCAAACGGCCGACCTGCGTTGGGCGGACTTGCACGAAGCGGACTTGAGCGATGCGGATCTCAACCACGTCAACCTTCGCGGAGCCGATCTGAGCAACGCGAAAGTGAGTCCAGCCCAGCTCGAACTGGCTTCGTCGATCGAGGGTGCGGTTTTCCCCGACGGCTGCCTCCGGCGCCATTGAGCAATCGCCCCGGAGACGATCCAGTCCTCACCGAGTACTCGTTCGGTCGATCCCAGGCTGCGGACCGAGGGCTCCTGAAAATTACCAAGCCCCCTGCGGGAGCCATGAACCTCCGCGGAGGTGACCATCCTGCGGTCGCCTCTCCGCTCGGGTCCGCGAGACCCTCTTCCCGCGAACCTTCCAGGGCGCGATCCGTGGGGGCTAGGCGGTGACACGCGCCCATCCTAATCTGGAAGAGCCCCGCCCTGGCAAGGTTGGGACTCGGGTGGGATCGGCCCGCCAGGATATAATCGCGGCATGCAGGTACGGTCCCGCCGGCGCCGGTGGATCCTTCCGGCACTGGTGATGGTGCTGTTTGTCTTCGATCTCTTCCTCGCCTACCAGCTTCCGCAGATTCACGAGCATCTTTCTTGGCGGATCGAGATCTACCAGGCGGAGGTCCGCCAGTTCCTGCTCCCCCATCCTCAGACCCTTTCTACGCCCGAACCTCAGGCGGCCGCCATGGGTCGGGCCACCCTCACCGCCCTGGCCCCGACGGCCACCAACACGCCTCCGGCTCAACCCAGCCGGCCGGTCCCCGGGCCGAACTCCAGCCCGACGCCGACCTCCGCGCCACTTCCCTCGAAGATAATGCTCACGCCTCCGCGCCACGAATACCAGCTTTTCAACAACTGCGGGCCGGCAACGCTCGCCATGACCTTGCGCTACTGGGGCTGGCAAGGGAGTCAGCGAGACACGGCCGCCATCCTCAAGCCGGTCCAGGACGATCGCAACGTCATGCCTTACGAGATGGTGCGTTACGTCCAAAACGACACCCAACTGCAAGCCGTGCTGCGCTACGCAGGGACGCTCGACGATCTCAAGCGACTGATCGCGTCCGGGTTCCCACCCATTGTGGAGAAGGGGTTCAACGTGGTCGAGAACAATCTGGGGTGGATGGGTCACTACAATCTGTTAACCGGCTACGACGATTCCAAACGAGCCTTTGTGGCTCAGGACTCCTATGAGGGTCCCAACTACCCGGTGGACTACGACACACTGCTCGCTGGCTGGCGCGCCTTCGACTTCCTTTACATTGTTGTCTTCCCCCCCGAGCGCGAGCAGGAAGTCCTTGCCCTCCTGGGAGACAATGCGGACGAAACCTACAACGACCAGTTTGCCATTCAACATGCGCGCCAGGAAGTGCAGGCTCTCAGCGGCAAGGATCTCGCCTTCGCCTGGTTTGACCTGGGGACCAGCCTGGTCACGGTGCGCGATTACGGGCCCGCCTCCTATGCTTTTGATCAAGCGCGGTACGCGGGTCTTCCCTGGAGGATGCTCTGGTATCAAACCGGCCCGTACTTTGCGTATTTCTACACCGGCCGCTATCAGGATGTAGTTGACCTAGCCAATCAGACCCTCGACCAGCAGGAGTTCCTGGAGGAGTCGTGGTACTGGCGCGGCATGGCCAAGATCGCGCTGGGGGACCCCCAGGGAGGAGTGGATGATCTGCGCACCGCTCTTTCCAAGCATCCCGGCTTTCCACCGGCTCTGGCAGAGCTCCAGCAACTGGGTGCCCAGCCATAGCCTGCTCCAGCGCCGCCGCCCGCTCCTGGCCGTTCCGCGATGAAACCCCTGGCCCGATCTTCAATCCTGGTAGCTGTCTTCTTCGGACTGGACAAGTTGACGGGGCTTGTGCGCCAACTCCTGGTGGCGCGCCAGTTCGGGGTGGGCCCTCTGCTCGACGCCTTCAACCTTGCTCACAATCTGCCGGATTTGCTCTTCGCATTGATTTCCGGCGGGGCGCTTTCCCTCGCCTTTATCCCCGTTCTCGCCCAGACCCTGGAGCAGGAGGGCCGAGAAGAGCTCTGGCAGCTCTTCAGTCGGGTGGCCAATCTCGCCTTCCTGGCCACCGGCCTCCTTTCGCTGGGCTTGGCCCTTTTCGCGCTTCCTCTCGTCCGCTGGAAGTATGGGATCGCTCCGGGATTTGACCCCAAGCAACAGCAGCTCGTGGCCGAGTTGATGCGCCTGGACCTGATCAGCACGCTCATCTTCTCGGTGAGCGGTCTCGTGCTCTCGGCCTTGCAGTCCTTGCAGCACTTCCTTCTGCCCGCCATGGCCCCGGTTTTCTACAACCTGGGGATGATTATCGGAGTCCTGATCCTGGCGCCGGCGCGATCCCTGCAAATCGGCGCGTGGGCGCTCCCCGCCTTGGGCCTGGGCATCCGCGGTCTGGTGTACGGAGGTGTGCTGGGCGCTGGCCTGCACCTGGCGATTCAATTGCCCGGGCTGTGGCGCTTCCGCTTCCGCTATGCCCTCTCTCTTGGGTTGAGGGATCCCCTCGTGGCACGGGTGGCCCGCCTGATGGGCCCGCGCATCCTCAGCCTGGGCGCGGTCGAACTCATATCCACGGTCACGGGCAACCTGGCTTCGTACCTGGGGGCGGGGGCGGTGTCCGCTCTGGCCTACGGCTGGTTGATCATGCAACTTCCGGAGACCATGATCGGGACAGCCGTAGGGACGGTGTTGCTCCCCAGCCTCGCGGGACAATGGGCACGGGGCGATGAGGCGAGCTTCAACCGGACCTTGGGCCAGGGGGTGCGGCTGATCTTGTTGTTGACGAGTGCGGCGGGGGTCAGCCT
The DNA here is from genome assembly GCA_049516595.1 of Anaerolineales bacterium. Classification (GTDB taxonomy): domain Bacteria; phylum Chloroflexota; class Anaerolineae; order Anaerolineales; family RBG-16-64-43; genus JBEKHT01. The sequence continues at coordinate 21,850 of JBEKSY010000026.1, read as the reverse complement.
CTCTTTCCTGTTGCCGCCCCTGGTATCTCCCCTCTTCGGATTCGATGAGCGGGGCACCCACCTGGTGGTTCTGGCCGCCCAGATGTACTTGGTTGGACTCCTGGGACAGTCCCTTTTGGAAGTCGCGGCGCGGGCCTTCTATGCACGCCAGGACGCGCGCACGCCGCTGCTGGCCTCCCTGATGAACCTGGGGCTCTTTCTGGGCGTGGCTCCCTGGCTCGCTCGAGCCTCGGGTCCTGCGGGAATTGCGCTTGCGAACTCGCTCACCTTCAGCTTCGAAGCCCTGCTGCTCCTGGGCCTGCTTTGGCGCTCCGGCGGGCGCTACGCCTTTCTCCTCTCTCTTGGAAAGGCGGGCTTGACGGCTGCGGCGCTGGTCGGGGTCATGCTCGTCTGGCAACGAACGGGGCTGCCGCTCCTGCCCTTCACCCTGGGGGGATCGGCGCTCTGTGCGGCCATCAGCCTGCCGCTCCTGTGGCCGGAGCTGCGGGGGTGGGCCCGAGGCTAGTCCGTTCGGACGACCTCTCTCGCCCGAGCGCCGAACTCGGAAGCGTCCTTCGGCAGGCGGGAACCGGGCTAGCGGCCAGCCAGAAGATGATCCACGGCCGAGCTCAGCTCAGCCAAATTCCCGGCGACCAACACCGTATGGCACAGAGGCTGGTACTTGTTCATGTCGCTGTCGCCCGTGCTCCACAGAGTAGGCGGCTCGGGGGTCAGCCACAGGGTGCGATGGCTTCGGCGGGAGATCATGTCGAACAGGTCCAGGCGAGGGTCGTTGTAGTTGTTTCGTCCATCGCCCACCACCAAGAAAGTCGTGTGACTGTCAACCGCGTCGAGAAACCTCCCCGCAAAGTTCTCCAGGGTGGCGCCCAGATCGGTGTTGTAGTAACCCGAGGGCATCCGTGCCAAGACCCCCTCCACTGCCAAGCGCGAGTCGCGTGCGGTGAAGTCCGGCGAAATGAATTCCAGATGGTCAATGTATGCGAATAGGTGCGTTTTCCGGATCTGGTCTTGCAAGCTATGCAGGAAGCTCAGCATGAGCTCTGAGCACGAGCGCATGGAGGTGCTCACATCGCAAAGGACTACTAGCTTGGGTTTGAGTTGATGGTCCCGGTGGCGGATCTCGATGGGGACGCCCCCATGCTTCAGGTTTGACCGCAGGGTCGATTTGGCATCCAGGTGCCCGTTCTTGGCTCGCTTTTGGCGTAGCGCGATCCGTGTCCGAAGGATCGCGGCCAGCCGTCGGACCTCCCTGCGCAGTTGCTCCATGTCCCGATCCGAGATCGCACTGAAGGGTTTGTACAAGATCGCCTCCTGGCTCTCTCGGCGGCGGTCCTCCCCCATGTTCTCTGCAATGCGCAGCCCGGAGAATCGGAGCAGCTCCTGCCGCCAGCTGCGGACATTGGCCCCGTATCGATCCGTGAGTTGCGCGAGCCGAACCTGAGCGATGCCCATCTCAGCCAACCGCCGCAACAGCTCCTCGAGAGCCTCCTCGAGCTCGCGAAAACGCAGGATCCGCCCCATTCGTTCGGCCAGATAGGCCTGGTAGCGCAGGTCGTTCGCATGCCCCAGCCCCACGCGTCCCGCCATCTGCTCGAGTTCCTGCGGAGAGAGGGGGGCGCCCGTAAGGATCCGCTCCAATCGCTCGCGCAACTCTTGATTGATCTCGCGCAATGCTTCCGCGAGCCTCTGCGCGTCCCCCGCACTCAGGTCGCCGAGCGCATTCTCCAAGTCCGGGGCGGGGCCTCCACCGAAGAAGAGGTCGAAGAGGGCATCGAACCGGTGGAAATCCGAGACTTGCTTTACCAGGGTGGAGCGCAGACCAAGGCGGAAGCTCTCACGGTCCGGGATGCCCATCAGTTCCGTGGCCTGGAAGGCCTCCGCACTCTCGGCCAGACTGACCCGTACGCCGCCAGCGCGCAGGGCCCTCACGAACTGAACTATCCGCTTCTCCATCGATCGGCCGCCCTATCCACCTTCCCGCTCCCCTCGCCAGCGGGCGTCCTGCCCTGCGGACGCGCTCGACCGGGCTCATCGAGGCGGGGGAGGCAAGCTGCCTACGCCCTAACTCAGCGGACGATCGGCGGGTGGGGTCGGCCCCACGCGATGTCTCGCCCGCTCCAGATCGCTTTCGTGCTTGAGGAGCACATTGAGGGTTGTCTCCACGGTCTGGGAATCCAGGTGTTCGGCGTTCAGCGCGACCAGGGCCCTGGCCCAATCAATCGTTTCGCTGATGCTGGGGGACTTGCGCAGGTCAAGAGTCCGCAACCTCTGGACCAGTTCAACTGCTTGGCGCGCCAGCAGGGGGCCCAGTTCCGGGACCTTGAGGTGAACCACCGCCAACTCCTGTTCGAGGGTGGGGTAGTTGATGAAGAGGTAAAGGCAGCGGCGCTTGAGAGCCTCGCTCAGCTCCCGGGTGTTATTGCTGGTCAGGACTACGATCGGGCGGTGAACGGCGCTGAGCGTTCCTAGCTCGGGAATGCTCACCTGGAAATCGCTGAGGACTTCCAATAGGAAGGCTTCAAACTCGGCATCGGCGCGGTCAATCTCGTCAATCAACAACACGCTTGGGTTCGGGCTCAGAATTGCACGCAGCAGCGGGCGCTGCAGCAGGAAGCGCATGGAGAAGAAGACATCTTCCTCTGCCGCCAGCCGATCGGCGGACTCGCCCAGGGTTTTGGACTTCGCCAACGTCTTCTCGAGTTTGTCCCGGAGGAGTTGTGTGTAGAGGAGTTGCTTGGCATACTCCCACTCATAGAGGGCCTTGGTCTCGTCCAAACCCTCGTAACATTGCAAACGGATGAGCTCGCGCCCGGTGGCTCCGGCGATGGCCTTGGCTAGCTCCGTTTTGCCAACGCCCGCCGGGCCCTCCGCCAGCAAGGGTTTCCCCAGCTGCTGGCTAAGGTATACGACCGTCGCGATGCCAGTGCTGGCAATGTAGCGCTGCGAGCCAAGCGCCTCAATCGTGTGTTGCGGAGAAAGGAATTCGCCGGTCCTGGGCACAGGATTCCACCGTATGGCGCGGGGAGCGTCCCTTCGTGATCATCGCCTCCTCCGGGATTATACCAATCGGATTCTGCCCGTCTAGATTAGACCTCGCTCAAACCCTTTTCGGCGGTTGAGAGGCGAGGATTCCCTCCGCAGCGACCGACCGCGATCCGTTGCGCTGATCGGAGGCAAGGGAACCTTGGCTCTCATCTTGGCGCCCTTCCAGAAGGAGTCGGTCTCAAGTCGGCAGCTCGTGGGGCAGACGGGCTCGGGGCTTGGTTTTCGGTCCCGCCCCGGCGGAATGGCGGACCGGGGTGCCGACTGCTGAGGTTTCCCTGCCCGAGGGACCAGCTCCTGAGGAGTCGCCTCCGGAGGCGAGCGCAGAACGGCGACTGCGCTCACGGCTTGGCACTGGGCGGATCCCGCCTCACGTTTGAACCGGGAAACCATCCCAAACCTGGACGGGGGTAAGGCCCCGGCAGGTGAGACCCTTCCCCCACCCGGCCATAGAGCCAAGCGGGCCGTGCCAGGGACTTAAGCAGCCCTAGCGAGGGCTCTTCTGGCGATTTCGCCAGGGGGCGCGGGATGAGGGCGAGGAACCCTGCGCCGATAGGCGACATACGCCTGGCCGAAGTCGCGAACCAACTTCCGCTCTTCGAAAAGGGTGCCCAACCAGAGGGAGGCGGTCAACCCCACGCTGGGGGCAAGCAGATTCGTGCTCATCCGGGGCGAGAGTCAGATGAAAAGAAGGCCCGCGCTGTAGACGGGATGCCGCACCCGTCGGTACAAGCCGGTTTCGACCAGCTGGCCTGGGCTGGGGTTCTCCGCTTCAAGAAGTTGGCGAACCCCAAGAAACCTCCAGGGATCGATTTGACTGATGGCTAGGAGAACCATCCCCACGGCCGCCAGCTGTCCGCTCGGGGTGAGCAGACCCCACGGAAACGGAATGGGATAGAGACCATGATCCGGGAGGAGAATCGGCAGAGCCAACAGGGGCAAAAGGGTTGCCAGCCCGAGCAGGTTATAGGCCAGGCGATAGTAGCGAGAGGCGATCCGACCCAATACGCGGACCGCCCCCTCTTTGGCTGCTTGGCTGGCGAGCAGACTATGGAGAGCGCCGTATGCTGCAATGGCCAGCAAGATCAGCGCAGGTCCCAAGATGGCTCAGCTCCTTGAGTTCCTAGCGAATCCACTGATTCCGGCGGGTGTTGCCTCGGGGTGCTTCGGAGGCTCGCCAGCCCGGCCGAAACGGGATCACCCTTTTGACTCATTGCGCGCCGCTCCCAGCGTGAAAGGCCCGTTGAAGAATGTGTCCTGCGGCGTGCTTCTCGGGCCAGTCGCACCTCTGGCCCCATGGAGGAAGTGGGACCTGGGGGGAGAGGCGGAGGAGCTTGTGGGCAGGAGTCTCGTTTGCAGAAGCCGGTCCGCAAGGCTGCCCTCGCTGGAGAGGGACGCCAGACGAGCCGATTGGCCTTTGCTTTGGAAGATTAGAGGCCGCCTGAACGGAAAAGTTACACTCCCGTCTTGGGCGGGGCGGGCCAGCAAGGGGCCCGCCCGCTTGCCCTCTCGCAGGGGCAGCACGATAATCGGGCCGCCCCCCGATGGCTTTCGCGAGGTGATCGCATGCCCCGGTCGAGGACACAGTTCGTCTGTCAGCAGTGCGGATACGCCAGCCCCCGCGCCTTGGGGCATTGCCCCAACTGCGGAAGCTGGAACTCGATGGTCGAGCAAATGGTTCTGCCTGCCTCCAAGGCGGGGGCCGCGGCGGGCACCTCCCCCTCCTCACGACCACGCCGGTTGCGCGAAATCCAAGGCGACCCGGAGGATCGGCTGGTGCTTCCCATTCCCGAGTTCGCGCGCGCCTTGGGAGGAGGCATCGTGCCCGGGTCGCTCATCCTAGTTGGAGGAGACCCGGGGATCGGCAAGTCCACGCTCCTGCTTCAGGCCGGTCTGCTTCTGGCGAGGCAAACGGGACGAGTGCTCTACGTTTCCGGAGAGGAGTCGGAGAAGCAGATCAAGCTGCGCGCCCTCCGGCTGAAGGCCTCGGCGGGAGACCTTCCCGAGGACCTTTTCCTGGTTACCGAGACGAGCCTGGAGGCCATTCTGCGCGATGTGGAAGAAGTCTCGCCGCGTGTCCTCATTGTGGATTCGATCCAGACGGCTTACCGTCCCGAGTTGACTTCCGCTGCCGGATCCATCTCCCAGGTACGCGAATGCGCGGCTCGTCTGCAGGCCCTGGCCAAGTCCTCCGGGATCGCCATTTTCCTCATCGGTCATGTCACCAAGGAAGGCACCCTGGCGGGCCCCCGGGTGCTCGAGCATATTGTCGACACGGTGCTCTACCTGGAGGGCGATCGGTTCCAGAGCTACCGGCTGCTGCGTTCTGTCAAGAACCGGTTCGGGCCGACCTCCGAAGTCGGGGTCTTTGAGATGCGGTCCGACGGCATGGCGGAAGTGCCCAACCCGTCCGAAGCCTTTCTGGCCGAGCGCGTCATCGATGCCCCGGGCTCCGCCATTGCCGTGACCATGGAAGGGACTCGTCCTCTCCTGGTTGAAATGCAAGGTCTCACGAGCGCGGCCGCATTTGGGAATCCGCGCCGTACTGCGAACGGCGTGGACCTGTATCGGCTGCTACTCGTCGCCGCGGTGCTCAGCCGCCGAGTAGGGCTCAAGCTTGGCGAGCAAGACATCTTTGTCAACGTGGTGGGCGGATTGCACGTGAGCGAGCCCGCCGGGGATCTCGCCATGGCGGTGGCTATTGCCTCCTCGATTCGCGATCGACCGGTCGCAACGGACCTGGCGATGTTCGGCGAGGTGGGATTGTCGGGCGAGCTTCGCGCAACCAGCCAAGTCGCCGCGAGGGTCCGAGAGGCCGCGCAACTCGGGTTTCGCCGGGTCCTCCTCCCCCGCCTGGTGCGGGGAGGTGAGCTGTTTCCCAGCGGCATCCAGACCATAGAAGCCCGATCCGTTCGGGAGGCGATCGACCTCGCCCTGCTCGGGAACAGGTGAGCCTGAGCCCTGCTCAGCCTCCCTCGCCGGGAAGGGAGTCGTTGCGCCTGAGGCAAGCGGGGAGCGAACTCCAAATTTGGGCTGCCCGCCGGAGGAATAGCGGATGGAGATCGAGGGTGGACTGCCCGGCCCTCAACATTCCGACGGCTTCGAACCCTCCTCGTTCTTGGGCAGCCCGTGGACCCACATCGACGCCCTCGCGGGCGCGATCGGGCCACGGGGTTCCACCCGGTTGGGGGAACGGCAGGGCTCGGCCTACCGTGCTCGGGTGATCGCCTCCAGTCTGATCCCCGTTTGATTCGCCTCGCGGAACGAATCGGGCCGGATCGCCCCGAGTGGAAAGCTCACGCCGCTCAGATCACGGGGGCAAACGCTGGGAGGGCGGATGCTCTGCGCCTCGGGATACCCGCCATCACCCTCACCGGCATGGGCCCCAGGGGCGAAGCGCCTCATGGACATCCACAAGAGGATCGGATCGACAAAATGGATCCGGAATTGATGGCGCGGACCTTTTCCATTGTGGGGTGCTAGTTGCGCTGCCTGGATCGCGATTGGACCCGCCCGGGAGGCATGCCGCAGGACCCGGAGCGGAGTGTGCCAAGAGAACTATCCGAGCTCGGGAATGCCCTTGGCCATCGACCCAGCTCATGATCCTTGCACCGTGCGGGATAGGCGGAGTTCTAAGGCGGGGGAGGGCCAGCCGCCACAACTGCACTCAATGCTCGGAGCACCCCACCGCGCGCAGCGTCTTTGCCTGCCCAGGCAGGCCGAAGCCTGTGCGGCCTTATCCCGCATTGCCCCGGGAAACCCCGGAGTCCAGCGGGCCTCCCATCAGCCAGGATGGCTCATTGACCTCTCGCAGGTTTCCCTTCTCATCGAGGTAGGTCCAACAGCCGGCATCCTCGCCCAGAACCCGGTATCCGAGGCGCTCATACAGTCTCTGGGCCCCGGCGTTGGATTTCGCCACCCCGATGGTGGCCAGTCGCATTCCTTTTTGGCGCAGATGGCCCTCCGCCTCTTGGATCAGCTGACGGCCGATCCCTTGGTTTTGATAGGCGGCCTTGACCCTCAGCGCGTAAATGTATCCCCGTGTGAGCCCATCCGCAAACCTCGGGTCATCGCTCGCATACTGAAGGAAAACCTGGCCGACGATCTCTCCTGTGGTCGCACGCACCGCCACCATCATCAGGCGCGAGCCCAGGAGCATCTCCTCATACGTCCGTCGGTAGAGGTTGCGGAAATGAGCATACTCCCCGTCCCATTCGAGTGCTGGCAGATCCTCTTCCTGGATGGCGCGGATGAGGATCTCGTCCCGAAGCAGAAGGGGAGTTGCTTTCTCCTCAGTCATGAGGTGCCCCCAGCCAGGCGTTCCAGAAGCTGCTGCTCTTGCTGAGGGGTGTTTACCTCCCCGTCCAGCCACGCGGCGCGCAGGGCCCAAAGAATCTCGTGGTAACGAGGCCCAGGAGGAACTCCCAGACGCTGCAGATCCTCCCCGGTCGAGCGGGCCTGGCAGGCGCGCCACTGCTCCAGGTAACGGCCAACCCACAGACCGACGGGTCCCGGCCCGGCGGAAACGCGGGTCAACCAAACGGCGGTCTCCCCAAGGTTGTCCAGTGCGGCCACCACCTGGCTGGGCCTCGCGTCCTCGGGGAGATTCATCAACGACTGCTGAGCCCGCCCCGCTTGCTCCAGGATCTCGCGCTCGCGCCGGGGAAAGTTCAGGCGTTGGACAATGCGCTCCACGGCTCCCGGACCAAGGGCCAAGAACCAAACCCCGTAATAGAGCAACCGCTTCGTCGGGCCGGTTTTCCCTACCCGCGAGGCATCGACCTTTGCTTCTCGAACCCCAGGGAAGAAGCGGGCCATCTCCTGCGACCAGCCGAGCCCCGGATCAATTTGCTCCAGCACCCGCAGTTCCCCCAGACGCGCCAACGCCTTCTCCGGAAACTGCTCCTCAAACAGGCTGTCGAGTTCATGGCGGATCCGATCGCCACTCACGCGATGAAGGAGGGCAAGGGCCTGCCCGATCAGTTCGCGGGTGCGATCCTCCAGAGCAAACCCCAGCCGTTGCTCGAGGCGAATGGCCCGAAGGATCCGGGTCGGATCATCCACGAACGAAAGGGAGTGCAACACCCGGATGCGCCTCTCTTCCAGATCGCGCAACCCGCCCCAATAATCATAAAGCGTGCCCCAGCGGGATCCGCTGAGGGAGACGGCCAGGGTGTTGATTGTGAAGTCGCGCCGATGCAGGTCCAGTTTGAGGCTGCCCCGTTCGACCTCCGGCAGGGAGGTCGGACGCGGGTAGAACTCCGCGCGGGCGGAGACCAAATCGAGGGCGGGGGGCAGGGAGGCCACTCCCTCCCCAGGCAGGCTGAGCCGGCGAGCAAGTCCTTTCCGATCTCGATCCAGAAGCCATTTGGCCGTGCCGAACCTTTGGTGGCCGCGCACTCGTCCGCCGTATTCCTTGGCCACCGACTGGGCCAGTCCGATGGCATCGCCCTCAACCACCACATCCAGATCAAAGGAAGGGATCCCCAGCAGCAGATCGCGGACCACACCGCCCACCAAGTAAAGCGAATCCCCTCGTTGGTCGGCCGCCGCCGCCACGGCTCTCAGCAATGCCAGATGGGCCGGTGGAATCGCTCGTCCCAGCCGGTCGCGGACATTCAAGGCCCGTGAAGATCCGCCGCTGGCAAGGGCCTTGAGCAAGTCCGTTCGGGTAACAATGCCGATCACCGTCCCATCCTGTTCCGAGACAACAGGCACCTGTCCCCAGCCGTGTTCGGCCATCAGGCGCTGCAGCCGGCCGAGGGAGTCCGAAGGGTTCACCGCGACCGATCCGGCCTCCATCAGGCTTCGGACCGAAGCCCCTTTCATCCCATGGGCGAGTGCTCGGTCCACGGCTCGACGGGTCAGCAGACCCACAACCTGCTGCCCCTCGACCACCGGAAAACCCTCGTAGCCATACCGCTGCATGCGTTCGGCGGCCTCTTCGACCCTCATCCCCGGCGGAAGAACCTGAGGCATCGGAGAGTACAGGTCGGCCACGCGCAGAGCCGGATGCACGTATTGAGGCAGGGTCCCGAGCAACTCGTTCCGGATTTCCTCCAGTCCCTTGCCGCGGATGAGGGCCGCCGCCGCCCGCCGATGCCCGCCCCCGCCGAATTGGCTCATCAGATCGCCCACGTCCACCTGGTCGGTGGCGGAGCGCGCGACCAATTGGACATGAGTTCCCAGATCCACCAGGACAAAAAGGGCATCCGGATCAAAGAGATCCCGCAACTTGTGGGCCAAGGTCGAGATCTCCTCGACTCCGGCCGGCGCACGCCCCACGCTCAGCACGATGCGCAAGCCATCAAGCTCGCGAGATTCGGTCGCTTGCAGCAACTGCTCAAAGAGCAGCCTCTGGTCCGCAGAGAGGGGGGGATTGAGATAATCCGCAGCGATTTGGAGGCTGGCCTCGTGCTCGAGGAGCCAAGCGGCAGCATGGATGTCGCGCGGGCTCGTTCCCGCGTAGGTGAGGGAGCCAGTGTCCTCATAAATGCCCAGCAGCAGCAAAGTGGCTTGAGGCACGGTGAGAGTTCCCGCCCACTCCCGCATGGATTCGACCAGAAGGGTTGTAGTGGCCCCCACCGAATCGATGACGGCACTCCACCCTTCGGGCAGGGGCCGATGCAACGGATGGTGGTCGATGACATGGACCCGCGTGCCCGGTCCGATCCCGCGCACCGAAGGCAGGGTTTGGGTATCGACCAGAGTGACCGCCTCCGCTTTTTCCCTTGCCAGCTCATCGGCGTCCACCAGGGGCAGTTCTTCCCGGTAGAGATTGAGAAAGGCGCGCACATTTCGGTTCAGCCGCCGGGGCAGAACAGCCTGGCTGCCTGCCTCCAGGAGTCCCATTGCGGCCAGGGCCGCAAGCGCATCCAGGTCAGCCTGATCGTGTGTGAGAATCAAGTGCATAAGACTTTCCTCGCCGCGGCTGGCAGGGGCGATAGACCCGCGGCCCTCGCCGGCCGTGGGAGCCAGACCGCTCCTGCCCTACCCCTCGCCATTGAACTTCGTCCCCGAGGCGCCTCAGCCACCCAGCGAATAGTGCCTTGGTCGACAATTCCAGGCGGTAAGGCGCGATCTCTTCCAGTTCGTGCACCTACTCGGAGAGATGGATACGGCCCAGCGTTTGGCGACTGGCCTGGGTCTCTCCAATGTGATTCCAGTCGGGATAGGTATCGAATCGATTATACTGAGGAAAGCGCTGGCCTGAGGAGACGAGTGCGTCGCGGCCGGATACGATGGGTGAGATCGAGCCCCTGGGAGAGTTTTGGGAAGCGATGCTCAGCGAGGAGGAAGTTCCGGTTCGGCTCGCCTGGTCTCGTCTTTCCCCCGAGGGGCAGACGAGCGTCCTGGCTCATTTGCGGGCGATGGCCGACAAGGAGGGATGGCAACCCTCGCAACGCAAGGCGGCGCGCGCCGCCTTGCGTTTCCTGGAGCGCGGGCTCTTCCGCTAGAGGTCGGGGAGGGTGCCCTTCCCTCGGCCGATCCCCACCTGTCATCGACCCTAGGGTAAACCCATGCAATTGGAGCTGTGCCGCAGCGAGGCGGATTGGGATGCCCTTCAGAAGCCGTGGGGCCTCCTGCTCGAGACGAGCTTCGCCAATCTTCCCTTTCTTCGCTTTGAGTTCCTGCGCGACTGGTGGCGGAGCCGAGGCGGTGGCGAATGGGAGGACGGCGAACTTCGGTTGGTCACCGCCCGGGAGGGTGGGCAACTCCAAGCCATTGCCCCTTTCTTCCACGTGCGGCATGGGGGTCATTCTGCCCTGATGCTCCTGGGCAGTATCGAAATCGCCGACTATCTGGACCTGATTGCCACTCCGCAGGCTCTCCCAACCTTTTGTCGGGAATTGCTCGCCTTTCTGGCGCACCTAGCCGATCGCGACTGGGAGCGGCTGGATCTCTACAATCTGCGGGCGGACTCCCTGGCTCGTGAGGCGCTCCTGCTCGCGGCTCGTGAACAGGGCTGGCTCGTCCAGCAGGAGGAACTGCAGCCCTGCCCGGTGATCACCCTACCCGCAAGTTGGGAGGTTTACCTGGAGGGCCTGGACAAGAAGCAGCGGCACGAGATCCGGCGGAAGCTTCGACGAGCGGAGGGCAGCGAGGTCCACTTCAGTTGGTACATTGTCGATTCGGCTCGGAACCCGGAGGAGGAGACGGACGCCTTCCTGGCCCTGATGGCGGCGGATGAGCGCAAGTCCACGTTCCTCTCGGAGGCCATGAGGTCGCAATTTCACTCGCTCGTGCGGGCGGCCTCGGAGGGGGGTTGGCTGCAGCTTGCTTTCCTGGAGGCGGACGGCGAAAAGGCGGCCGGGTTCCTGAACTTCGATTACCAAAACCGCATTTGGCTGTACAACTCGGGAATCTCTCCCCGCTATGCCGCTCTCTCACCCGGATGGGTGCTCCTGGCCCACCTCATCCGCGCGGCCATCGAACGGCACTACCGGGCTTTCGATTTCATGCGCGGAAATGAGAGCTACAAATTCCAATGGGGTGGAATTAACCAGCCGATTTGTCGCCTCGTGCTGCAGCCACCCGCCGGGTAAGCGGCCGCCTGCCACCCCCTCCGGGCCATCGCCTTATTTGGCGCCCCAATGAATGGCCATGGTCCCCAGCATGCGCCGGCGGAATCCGACCTGCGCAAAACCTGTTGCGCGCCAGAGTTGCGCCAAATCCTCCGCGCGCAGAAACTGCTCCGTCGAATCGGGTAGGTAGGTATAGGCCAAATGGGACCCGGTGACCAGACGGCCAAGCCAGGGGATGAGGATATGCAGGTACATCCCGAGGAGTGGGCGAAACGCGTTTCCGGCAGGAGGGGTGGTATCGAGGCTCAGGGCATTTCTCCCCGGTCGCAGGACACGATACTGCTCCGCCAGCGTTCGGCCCAAGTCGGCCACGTTTCGCAGCAGATAGCCCGAGGCCACCCCATCAAACGTATTGGCCGCGAAGGGCAGATGATGGGCATCCGCCACCACCCAGCGGATCTGATGACCTCCTGGCCTTCGTCGGCCGACCTGCATCATTTCGAGGGTGAAGTCGGCTGCGACCGAATGCGTCCGATGATTGCGGCGGAGCACCTCAAGCCCAAGGTCGCCCGTGCCCGCCCCCAGATCGAGGAATCGCCCAGCAGGCGGCAGGTGAACTCGCGTCACAACCTCCCGTCTCCAGGCCATGTCCTGGCCGAAGGTCATGAGGCGATTCATGAGATCGTAGCGGGCGGAGATGCTCGCAAACATCCGGCGGACAAAGGTGGCCCGTTCCGCTCCCGTGGGCGGCCTCATCGTCTCAGGAATTCTCCTTTTGGGCCGAAGGCAACCAGGGGCAGATCCTCCGCTCCAGCCAGTCCACTCCAAAGTACAGGCCCAGACCGAGCAGGCTCATCGCCAGGATCCCGGCGTACATGGCGGGGTAGTCAAAGAGCGATGTGCTGTTGATGAAGATGTAGTATCCCAGCCCGTAGCGGGTCGCGAAAAGTTCGGCCACATAGAGCACAGCCACCGCCGTTCCGGTAGATTGCCTCACGGCGGTTAGGATCGCAGGCAGAGTCGCAGGGAAATAGATGAAGTAGTAGAGCGCCCGTCGTCCGGCGCCCAGGCTGCGTACGGAAAGGAGCAGCTCCGGGCGCAAAGCCGCGGCCTGGTCTCGAACCAAAACGAGAATCTGAAAGAAGAGGATCAGGAAGATCACGGCAATCTTGGCGGCGTCCCCGATCCCTAAGAAGAGCAGCAGAACCGGGACCAGCACGACTTTGGGCACCGGATAAAGCAAGTAGATCATGGGGGAGACGATGCGGCTGAGTCTCCGGCTTTGGCCGAGGAGAACCCCCAGCGGCGCCGCCGTTCCAACCGCGAGCAGGATGCTGGCCATCACACGCCAAAGGCTGGCCAGGAAATCCAAACCCAGGTCGTGCGGAATGGCCAGCACGAGGGCCTCCAGCACCTGCCAAGGGGGCGGCAGGATTGCCGTCTGCGCGATCATGGAGAGAATCTGCCAGATCCCCCCGAGGCCCAAGGCAGCGAGCAACACCTGGAAGCGTCGCATAACCCTCCGAGTCCGTTTTGTCGGCAAACCCCAGCACGGGAACCGGGCCTGCGCCCAATCGATCCGCCCGGTTTTTCGCCTACTCCAAGCCCTGGATCGCGGCGTCGAGCATTTTCCGCAGGTGGTCGCACATCTCCCGATAAGCGGGGTGCGCGCGATCGCGATACAAGGGGCCGGCTCCGGGGTTGTCGAGCACCAGCGCTTGGCGTTGAGGCGGCCGCCCCAAAAAGAGGATCCGGCGCCCCATGAAGGCGGCTTCCTCGATGTTGTGAGTAACCACGATCGAGGTCAATCCTTGCTCGGCCTGCAGGTCTAACATGAGCGACTGAAGCGACTCGCGCGTCGGTGCATCCAGGGAAGAGAACGGCTCGTCCATAAGCAGAAGGTCAGGCCGCAGCACGAGTGTTCGCGCGATCGCCGCTCGCTGGCGCTGGCCACCTGAGACCTCGGAGGGGTAGTGCGAAGCGATCTCCTCCAGGCCCAGGCGCTTCAGCCAGAAGTCGACCCGCGGCCAGATCTCGCTGACCTTCTCTCCATGGGGAGAGTGCAACCCGTCCGGGCCATAGAAGGTTCGGACCCGCAGTCCCAGGGCAGCGTTGGCGCGAAGGGTAGCCCACGGCAGAAGGCCAAAATCCTGGAGGATCAAGCCCGTATCCGGGCGAGGCCGGCGCAGGCACTCCCCTCCTATTCGCAGTTCTCCTGAACTGGGCCAGATCAACCCCGCGAGCAAGTAGAGCAGCGTCGTTTTGCCGCAGCCCGAGGGCCCGATCACCGCCCAGGTTTCACCCCGGTCGATTTGCCAACTGAAGAGAGCGAAGATCTCAGCCCCGCCCGGGTAGGCAAAGGTGAGGTCGCAGGCCTCCACCATGCGATCGGATGTCGGCCGGGGTCCGGGATTCTGCGTCATTTCGCCCCCCAATGGGAAGCCCTTTCAGGGTTGGGGCAGGTATGCCGCGGACACCGACGAACTGTAGGGCACATCGCTACTGAGGATTCCCTTGCTCCTATCCCAAGCGATCACATCGGCCCACTGAGCTTCGCTCGGCACGGAAGCCAAGGGGAAGTCGGGCAGAGTGTACTTGCCCACCAGCGCACTTGACAACAGATTCTTGCTCTCTAGGAGCGGGATCCATTTCTGCTTGCCGCCATTAATGTCACGAACCGCCTCCTCGGTCGCCTGCAAGAAACCGCGTACGGCATCCGGGTGCTGATCGATGAAAACCTTGGTGAAATCCAGCTCGCTATTCCCTAACTGTGGATACTGGGTGTCCTCCATCACCACATAGGCTCCCCCCGAGATGGCCAGGGAGGCCAACGGGTCAGGGATCGTAGCCGCCTTGGCCTTACCCGAAACGAGCACGGCCATCCGATCCGCGATGTTCGGGATGTTGACTTCCTGAATATCCGCGGCCTGGAAACCTTGAGCCTCGAGCATTCGCTCGGTCACATATTGAATGACCGTGGCCTGGGAAACCGCGATGGGAACTCCTCGCAGGTTGGCCACGCTGTGGATGCCGCTCTCCTTCGCCGCAAGGATGCGATAGACTGGATAGGTTGAGGACGCAACGCGCCCAAAGCGCACGATGACCAGAACCGGGCCGTTCCTGTTGATCAATGAGGTCGAGACCATGTCGGTGATGCCCGCATCCACTTGACCCGCGGCGAAGAGTTCGTCCCTCGCCGCGGAGGAGGCCACCGGCACGTACTGGATCTGAATGCCCTGGGCCGCAAAATAGCCCTGCGCGTCGGCCACATAGGTGGGCAGGGACTCGAGGATCGGCAAGATAGAAACACGGACCGTGATCGGTGGCTTTGTGGCTTGAGCTCCGGGGCCGGCAGCAGGGGTGCCTGCCCTCCCGGCCCCGCAGGCAGCCAGGGCCAGGCTCAGCGCGGTGATAAATGCGACCCGGGTGCCGCGGGCTTGAGGAAACTTCATCGATCTCCTCCTTGGTTGGGCGATCCCCATCGCCTCCCCGAATCCCTTCGGCGCTAGTGGATCAAGTATCCGGCCAGCACGGCCACAAGGAGCGTCAGGCTAATGTAGCCATTGACGTTGAAGAAGGCCAGGTTGATTCTACTCAGGTCCGAGGGGTGAATCAGCGAATGCTCGTAAAACAAGAGCGCAATCACGGCCAGAAGCCCCAGCCAGTAGATCCAACCCAGGGGCATCCACATGCCGAGCACAAGCAGCAGGACCACCGCTAGGGCGTGGCTGAGATCGGAGACGCGCAACGCGACCGCGACTCCGTATCGGGCCGCCAGAGAGTGCAGCCCCTGCTGCCGGTCGAAGGCATAGTCGGCGCAACCATAGATCGCATCCACTCCGCCCATCCAGAGGGTGACAGTCAGCAGGAGGATCCAGGCTGGAAGATCCGGCACGGTGAAAAGCGAATTGCGCACGCCTACCCAGGCCCCGACCGGTGCCAACCCATCCACAAAACCCAAGGCGAAGTGGGATAGCCAGGTGAATCGTTTGGCGAAGGAGTAACCAATCAGGATGACATAGGCCGCCGGCAAGAGCCGCAGAGGTAAGGAGCCAAGACTCCAAGCCGCCCCGCCCAGCACGGCGGCGGAGAGGCCAAGGGCCACCCAAGCCACCCAAGGCCTGAGCAGGCCGGTCGAGAGGGGCCAATTCTGGGTCCGCGGGTTGAGCCGATCGAAGCGGAGGTCGATCAGCCGGTTTCCGCCCATCCCAAACGTGCGGGCTGCGACCATTGCCACCGTGATCCACAGGAACTGATGCCCGTTGGGCCATCCCTTAGCCGCCAGCACCATGCCGACATAGGCAAAGGGGAGGGCAAAGACAGTGTGCTCAAACTTGATCATCTCCAGGAAGGTACGCGCTTGCCGCAGCATCCCTTTCAATCCCTAAGGCGCCCTGTCAGGCAGGAGCCCCGGCAGCGATTGGCCCCTCCAATCGACCCACGCGCAGGCACTGCAGAATATCGATAGGTTGGGCCGATCAAATCATATATCAGTGCAACAATAACACAATACGCAATTATCATGGCGGCGCTTTCTCAGAGCCCCAGATCGTTCCAGAGCTCGTCGATGCGCCGCTTCACGTCTGGAGACATCTCCACAATCTTTGGCCAGGGACGTGAGTGGCCTTCCTCGGGTCCTTTGGCGGTTGCGTCGATGCCGATCTTGCCGCCGTAAGAATGGAGCACCGCGGCATGATCCAGGTGGTCCAGGGGTCCCTCCACAATCTCGACGTCGGCTTTCCAGTCTACGTCGCCCAGGGCATGCCAGGCCACTTCCCGCAGGTTGTGCACGTCGACCGTCTCATCGACGATGATCAGGGCTTTGGCGAGCATCATCAAGCCCATCCCCCAAAGGCCGTACATCACCTTGCGAGCGTGACCGGGGTATCTCTTGCGGATCGAAACGATCACCAAGTTGTGGAAGATGCCCTCGGCGGGCATGTTGACCTCGACGATTTCCGGCAGAAAGAGACGCATCAGCGGTAAGAATAGGCGTTCGGTGGCCTTTCCCATCCACGCGTCCTCCATCGGCGGAGGGCCAACCACGCTGGTGGGGTAGATCGGATCCCGGCGATGGGTGACGGCCGTGACGTGGAAGACCGGGAACGGCTCGGAGGGGGTGTAGTAGCCGGTATGATCCCCAAACGGGCCTTCCAGGCGATGTTCCTGTGGGTCGACGTAGCCCTCGATGACGAATTCGGACTCCGCGGGGGCCTCCAGTGGCTGGCTGACGCAGGACACCATTTCGATGGGCTTGCCTCGCAACCACCCGGCGAGCAAGTACTCGTCGATATTGGGGGGCAAAGGAGCTGAGGCGCACCACATCGCGGCGGTATCGCCCCCCAGCGCCACGGCGGCCGGGATTCTCTCGGCGCCAATCAATCGCGCTTCGCGCTCATGTTCGGCCCCCCCTTTGTGTCTCTGCCAGTGCACGAGCAGGGTACGCTCATCCACCACTTGGAGACGATAGAGGCCCACATTTCTCGCGCCCGTGGCGGGATCGCGGGTAATGACTTGGGGAAGGGTAATGAACCGGCCGGCGTCCTCCGGCCAGCACTTCAGCACCGGAAGGCTTTCCAGCGTGGGGTGTTCCTTCTCGACTACCTCCTGGCAGGCTGCCCGGCCGATCAGTCGCGGTCGCGGAGCTATGGCCCCCAGCACCCCCAGCAGCTCGGTGCCTCGCTCTATGAGCCCTCCCAGCCCGCGGGGCAGGCGGAGATCGAGAAGGGTGCCCAGCTTCTCGGTCAACTCGTCCAGGTCGCCCACTCCCAGGGCCCAAGCCATGCGCTGAGGGTGGCCAAACAGATTGATTGCCACCGGCACGGAAAAGCCCTGCACCTTTTCGAAGAGCAGGGCTTTGTTGCGCTCGAGGGGACCTTTGCTTACCCGATCGACTATCTCGGTGATCTCCAAGTCCCGCGAGACAGGGGTCTGCACCCGCGTCAGCTGGCCCCGTCCCTCGAGGAGCTCCAGGAATCCTCGCATGTCGGTCGTGGTCATGGCTCACCTGCGGGGAGAACGGATCGCGGATTATACCATCCGCGGGTTGAAGGCAGCGCGAATTAAGCGCCTGCGGGCGTTCGGCCAACCCGCCCAGACCCTTCACCCCGGGCCTGCCAGACGGCGTAGAGGGCAAGGGAACCAGCTACCCCCGCATTCAGCGAGTCAACATGTCCTCGCATGGGGATGCTGACCTTGTGGTCGCACGACTCCCGCACGAGGCTGCGCAGACCCTCTCCCTCGCTGCCGACCACAAGAGCAATCGGATCGGAAAGGTCGAGTTCTTCAAGCCTTTGACCGCCCGGTCCCGCTTCGAGGCCGATAATCCACAGCCCTTGCTCTTTGAGCCGAGGGATGGACTGGGCGAGGTTCGCCTGAGCGATCTGCAGGTGCTCACAGGCCCCGGCAGATGCGTTGGCCACGGCGGGGGTTACTCCCGCCGCTCGCCGGGGGGGAATCAGGACCCCTGTGACCCCCACCGCATCCGCGGTGCGGAGCAAGGTCCCAAGGTTCTGAGGGTCCTGTACCTGGTCAAGGATCAGTACACAAGCTGGTTCCCGGGAGCCAAGCGTGGCGCTCAAGATCTCGCTCAGGTCGACATAGGGGTAGGGGCTGCATTCCAGGGCCAGCCCCTGGTCGGCCCCCTGCAGCCACCCCAGATCGCCGCGCCGGCAGGCCTCGACAGCCAAACCCGCTCTGGCCGCAAGGTCACGAATCTCTTCGAGTACGGGCTTGGGACGGTTCTCGACGGCAACCAAGAGTCGGAGGAATCGCCTGCGGTTGGCGCGCAACGCCTCACGCACCACCTGGCGCCCGTACAGCCACTCGTGTTTCACGTGAAACCTCGCCGCTCCCTCGGCAACGGGGCCCGCCCGTGAATTCGTCCGGCCCAGACCAGCTCCGGCCTGCCCCGCTCAGCCATCCTTGGCGACGCCGATCCTCCAGATTGTGCCCTCCTTGCCGTCCTCCAGGAGGACGCCCAGGCCCGCCAGCCGTTCGCGAATTGAGTCCGCCTGCGCCCAATCCTTGCGATTACGGGCTTCCGCGCGCAGGTCGATCAGCAGGCGGATCAATTCCGCCTCCCTTTCGGGGGAGACCTCACTCGACCGGGGCAGGAGCCCCAAGACCCCTCCGACGATTTCCGCATAAAAGCCCAGCACTTTCTGCAGGTCAGCCCGTCCCAAGGGATGCTCGGCCGCGAAGGCCGTGTTGAGTTCCCGAGTCACCTCGTGAAGTACGGCCAGGGCAGCGGGGGCATTGAAGTCCTCATCCATGGCCTCTCCGAAGCGCTTCGTAGCCTCCTCGAGGTAGTCCTCGATCGTGTCGCTGGGCTCGTCCGGCAGGCCGGGCTGTCTCAGGCGATCCTGGGCCAGCCGAAAAGGAACCACCAGCCGCTCCCAGCCTCTCTGGGCGGAGGTCAGGGCCTCCTCCGAGAAATCCACCGGACTGCGGTACTGGCTGGTGAGCACGAAGGTGCGGATGGCCTGGGGGTTGTACTTGCGCAGGGCCTCCTTGATCGTGACAAAGTTGCCCAGGCTCTTGCTCATCTTGACCCCATTGATGGTCAGGGAACCGACCAAGAGCCAAAAGCGGGCAAAGGGTTTGTCATTGGCCCCTTCGGATTGAGCGATTTCGCACTCGTTGTGCGGAAAGATGTTGTCCACCCCGCCCCCGTGGATGTCGAAGGACTCTCCCAGGTATTTCGTGGACATCGCCGAGCACTCGATATGCCAGCCCGGGTAGCCCCAACCCCAAGGGGAGGGCCAGCGAAGAATATGTTCTGGCTCCGCCTTCTTCCAAAGCGCAAAGTCCTCCGCGTGGCGTTTTTCCTCTCGCACGCTTACCCGCCTGCCCTCCTCTTGCTCCTCCAGGCGTCTCCCCGAGAGTTTGCCGTACCCGGGGAAGGAACGCACATCGAAGTAGACCGAGTCGCCCACCACGTAAGCGTGGCCTTTCTCAAGCAGGCGCTTGACCATCTCGATCTGCTCGGGGATATGTCCGGAGGCTCGGGGCGAGATGTCGGGTCGCAGTACCCCCAGGGCGTCCATGTCCTCGAAGTAGGAGCGCATGTATCGCTCCACCAGCTCCATCGGCTGCAGTTGATGTCGCGCCGCCCCTTTGAGGATGCGATCCTCGCCCGTGTCGAGCAGGTGCCCCACATCAGTGATGTTCTGGACGTAGCGAACTTGGTATCCGAGATGCCGGAGGTAGCGAACCATGATATCAAAAGAGATGTAGGTCTTGGCGTGGCCGACGTGGGCGTAGTCCTGGACCGTCGGTCCGCACACGTACATGTACACCCGGCCCTCGGCCAAAGGGGTGAAGGGTTCGAGCTTGCGGGTGAGGAAGTTGTAGAGCGTGAGGGCCATCAAGCCTCCTGAGGCCTGGGGGGAGTGGACCGAGCCGGCCTGGGGTGATCTCTTCCGCAGGGGACCCGGATCAGCGAGCGTTTCCACCGTGATTGCCGCCAGCGCTGCTGTCCAAGCGAGCAAAAATCATCCGCCCCGCCGTCGTCTGCAGGACTTTGGTGACCACGACCCCAATCGTCCGGTCGATGTAGCGGCGGCCCTCATCGACCACCACCATGGTGCCATCCTCTAAATAGCCGACTCCCTGACCGACTTCCTTGCCTTCCTGGATCACGTGAACCTCCAGGTTCTCCCCGGGCAGGAGAATGGCTCGCAGCGCGTTGGCCAGGTCGTTGAGGTTGAGCACGGTGACACCCTGCAACTCGGCCACGCGATTGAGATTGTAGTCATTGGTCAGGATCGGGCAGCGCAGTTGCTTGGCCAAAATGACCAGCTTCTCGTCCGCCCCGCGCACGTCCTCGACATCCAAGTCAGTGATCCGCAGCGGCGCTCGTTGGTCTTTCTGCAAGCGATTGAGGATTTCCAGGCCTCGCCGGCCTCGCTGCCGACGCAACGGATCGGCCGAATCCGCAATGTACTGGAGTTCGCTCAGCACAAAGCGGGGGACCATAAGCGTGGATTGCAGGAAGCCCGTGGCCGCAACGTCGACCACGCGGCCGTCGATGATCACGCTGGTGTCCAGCAGAATGCCGCGGCTCTCCACCCCGCCCGCATTTCCCCCCGGCACGAAGCGAGCATTCAGGAAGGAGAAGACGTCATTCTGGCGCATGACGAAGAGGGCAACGCCAAAATAGGCGAAGAGCAGCGCGCTCACGAAGGGCAAGAAGGTGCCGAAAGGACTCGGGAGCAAGGACAAAGGCAGCGAGGCGAGGGCTCCGACGATCAACCCAGCTACGAGCCCAATCAGCGCAGCCGCCAAGGTCGGCGCGGGGAGTTGCCCGAGCAAACGGCGCATGGCCCTCGCTGGGCGAGTGGTAAAGAACGGGGTAAGCACCAGGCCGAGCAGAGCTCCAACGAGGGAAAAGACCATGGCCCACAATTCCCTTGGACCGGAGCCCGCCAGCTCGGAGAGATAGGTTCCCAAATACAGCCCACCCACGGCCAGGCCGACCATCCCAAGCAATCGGAAGAAGAACTCAGCGCTCATGAAAGGCTCCCAATGAAAGCGAGGGCGGCCAACTGGCCGCCCTCGCAATGATGCCCACCGGCCGGCCACAGGAGAATCCCTGTGCCGGTCGTGCCGCGGTTCTATCAATCAATAACCGAATGAGTCCAGCGATTAGGCCAGTGGCCGGGCTTGCCATGAAATGATCGCCGCGGCTGTGGTTGATGATAGCACGCGTTGCCGGAGGAGTCAAAAGCTTGGTCCGATCCCGCCGCTTTGGGCAGACGAAACCCGTTCGGGCCACGCCAGGGCGCCCCGCCAAGTTCCCCTCACTCGGTCCGCCTTGGGCGGTCGGGGCCCAAGGTTTAGGTTGGCGCGACTGCCTGGGGGTGGCCCGGAGGGTCAGCCCCTCGGATGCAAGAACCCATGGGAGGGCCGCGGGTTCGCTCCTCCAGAAATGTTACCCAACGTCATTCGTTCGCTCCTCCAGGGTTGTTCCCCACGGCCAGGTGCCAGAAGGCCTCCAGGCGCGGGTCCAAGTCCCGCTTGAGGCGCACCGGGTTGCGGGACCGGAAGAGATCTGGGAGCTTGCCTTTGGTCTCCTCGGGCACGTCCGGGGACTGGAGGACGGCTTGGGAGGGGGGTCCTGACAGGAGCGTAGCCTTGGCGCACCTTTGCTCCCTGGCGCTCCCCCGGAACCCGCACCCGTTACTGTACAGTGGACATAGGACGACTGACGGGGTAGAACAGACGAGGGGGTGATCCGTCATCTGTCTACCCCGTCGGCGTCCAGCCTGGGAATGAGGACC
>JBEKSY010000025.1:0-50351 GCA_049516595.1 Anaerolineales bacterium | reverse complement strand
TAGAGAAACCGCCCCTCCCGCCTGAGGGGGAGGGGCGGTCAAAGTGCAGCCCGTTAGTGGGTGGCCGGCTTCAATTGAGTCAGCATGAGGATGCTGGTCATGTTCCAGTAGCCGTTCCAGGTCACGGGGAAGTAATGGTTCTGCTTGTCGGCGGAGCCCGGCCAGTTCGTCCAGTTCGCGGTGCTGAACTGGGCCCAGGCGCCATTGTACCAGAGCGGGATCATGGGCAGGTTCTTGAGCTGGATGGTCTGCAGCTGTGAAATGACGGACTGCATGCCAGCCAGGTCACTGATCTGGGTCTGGTCCAGTTTGGTCACCAGAGCGAAGGCCGCAGGGTCGTTGTAGCGGCCGTAGTTTCCGCCCTGGGTCGTCGCGATGTCCTTCAACTGGTCGTAGAAGATAAAGTGATAGTACGACCACGGCGTGTTGCTGACGTTCGCCTGGTTGTCGATGGTCAGGTCAAAGGTGCCATTCAGGCGCGCAGCCAGATAGTCGTTGAAGGCCGGGTAAGCGGGGGTGACATTGATCCCAACCGCCTGCAGCTGCTGCGACATGATGTTGATCGCCTCCATCCAGTCCGACCAGCCTTGGGGAACCGTGATCTGCAGCGCGATCTTGGACCCATCCTTGCCCGTGACGAAGCCATCGCTGCCCTTCTTGTAGCCAGCGGCAGCCAGGAGCGCCTTCGCCTTGGCGGGATTATAGGAGGTGCCGTACTGCTTGTCCACGTTCTTGTCGATGTATTTGTTCCACACCGGGAGCAGACCGCTCGGGTCGGCAACCGTGACCATGTTGCCGTAGTCTTGAGTGACGACGGCAGACGGGTCGACGGCATAGGCGATCGCCTGGCGGAAGGCCAGGTCGTTCAGCGGTGCCTTCTGGAGGTTGATTTCCAGCCAGGCCGTGTTGACCCCCAGTTCGTAAGGAGCGGTCGGGTAGTAGGTATGCAGCGCATAACCGCCCGCAAGCAGCGTGGAGATGCCCGGCAGGTAGTTGTTGTTCAGGTCTTCGGCGCCCTGCAGCACCAGGCCAAGCGAGTTCTCATTGCTGGTATTGACCAGGTCGACAATGTACTTGGGGGCTATCGTGTAGTTAAGCGCCTTGATCGCCCACCAGTTGTCATTTCTCTGCCAGACCATCTTGGTCTGATCATAGGCGTCGTACAGGAAGGCGCCCGAACCGACCGGATTGGGGTTGGCGCCGGTCGTGACATCGGCCACGCTCATGGTCGACCAGATGTGCTGGGGTACGATGGGCAAATTGTACAGGTAGTTCGCCCATTCCTGGTACTCGGGTGTCGTGAAAGCGAAGTCCAGGGTGGAATCGTCCACCTTCGTGATGGCGCTCATCCATTTCCACAGCGGGCTGAAGTTGAGGGTGTCGGTCTTGCCAAGCTCGAAGGTGAATTTCACGTCATCGACGGTCAGAGGTTGGCCATCGGACCAGGTGAGGCCCGGGCGCAATTTCAGCTCATAGGTGGTGGCGTCTTTCCACTGCCCACTCTGGGCCAGCCAGGGGATGAACGCATCGGTCAGGGGGTCGTAGAGGAACAAGGTTTCATAAACCAGCCCAAGAGTCCCCATGGCATAGTTGCCGGTCTGGAAGGGGTTCCAGTTGGAGACCGGGCCCCACTGCTTCCCGCCCGTAAACAGGGTCTCATTGCGCGGGAAATTGGTGATGGGTATCACCGTTGGGACGGCCGTGGCAGCGGGCGCACTGGTTGCTGCCGGAGCCACAGTTGCCGGAGCCATGGTCGCCGGGGCCATGGTTGCCGGGGCGGCGGTCGGCGTGACCGCCGGAGCGCAAGCGGTCAGCACCATGCTGAAGGCAATGACCACAGACAAAAAAGCGAGTAGCTTACGCATCTTCGTTCTCCTTTTCTAGAAAAAGGTTCTCTGGCAGGATTGCCAACACAAGGGTGGATCGCTCATCAGATTATCTATGCTGCACCTCCTCGAAAAAAATGGGATCGGCGACTGTTCATGGGAGCGCTCCCAGTCAGAACAACAAAAAAGGTGAGGCTGCATCGATTCCTCTGTTTCATTGCCGCCGAGACGCGCCGCAGGATTCGCGCACGACCAATTCGGTCTCCAGAATAAGACGGCGGGCCGGCTTAATGCCATTCTCGATCAGGTCGATCAGGAGTTCAACGGCTTTAATTCCAAATTGAATGACCGGCTGGCGAACGGTGGTTAGTTGAACATCCGAAAGGGTTGCTATGGGAAGATCGTCGAAGCCGATAAAAGCGATGTCATCTGGAATGCGCAGATCTGCCTCTCGCACTGCCCGCATTGCGCCGATCGCCATGATGTCCGAGGCCGCAAAGACGGCATCTGGCCGGGCAGGCAGCAGCTGCCGCATGGCAGAATAGCCTCCCGCCTCCGAAAAACCGCTCTCGACGATCAGGGAATCGTCGATGCTCCGGTCCTGCTCTTCGAGAGCTTTCCGATAGCCCTCTTTACGATCCAGGCCAACGGTGCTGTTCGAAGTGCCGGCGATTGTTCCGATGCGCCGATATCCCTGTTGGATTAAATGACGGGTCGCATTATATGAAGCTTTGATGTTATCTATATCAATGTAACTGATATTGTCGGAACGAAACGGGCGGCCGGCGACCACCACGGGGACATTGGATTTAGCCAACCGGTGAATAATCTGTTGATCGCCGTAATGGCCGGATTGTACGATAACCCCATCCAGCAGCCCTTTCCGGGAGACGCGTGGGAAGATCTTTTCTTCGTCCTCCTTTGTGCTGACCAGGAAAAGTGCTAAGGTGTAATCATGCTGATTGCAGGCCTGTGAAATCCCTTTTACAAGGTGGGGGTAATAGGGGTCTGTGAAAAGTTCGCTGACGCTTTGAGGCAGGACTAGGCCGATCATCCAGGAGCGCTGCGAGGCGAGCGTGCGGGCCGCCGCGTTGGGATGAAACCCGGTGCTGCGGATGACCTCCAGCACACGCTTGCGGACGTCGGCGCGTACGTTCGGTCGATCGTTCACCACGCGCGACACAGTGGAACGAGATACCCCAGCCCTCTTCGCAATGTCTTCCAGTTTTAGGTCAGGCACTGCTTGCTCCAACTGAGGCTGGTAGCGCTCCCAGAAAATGCGCCCTAAATAGAGAGGGAGGGGCCAAAA
Source organism: Anaerolineales bacterium (assembly GCA_049516595.1). Lineage (GTDB taxonomy): Bacteria > Chloroflexota > Anaerolineae > Anaerolineales > RBG-16-64-43 > JBEKHT01. The sequence continues at coordinate 47,216 of JBEKSY010000025.1, read as the reverse complement.
ACATGTGTGCAATCACCACATTTAGTGCCGGATTGGGAGCGCTCTCAGGGCTCAATCCTATTATACATGCGAACGAGGGGGAGTCAATCGCCAGCTTGTTCCTCGAGTGTAATCAGACTTGTCTTATGAGATTAGTCCCATCCCTAATTGCCCTCCCTGCGGCATCGAGCCCGTTGACTTGGATACCGACGGTTTGGACAGACACCTCGGCTTGTCAAGGATTGTTCCGTGCGAGGCCCTGAGGACTGCGATTGAGAGCACGGCCGCCCAGAAAGGCGGCAACGTTCGGGATCCAGGGCCAAGTTGAGCTGACTAAGGGAGGAGGAAGCGAGGAAGCCAGAGCGAGGTAAGATGCCATGGGAGGGGCCTCGGGGCCTGTTGCACGAGCCCTCCAGCCGTCGCTGGTCCATGGCAGAAGGCTCAGGCCATTCGCGGTGGGGTGGTTAGGATGGTCGATCCGGATGCGCTGGAGCAGGCTGAGAACCCCGATCGGTGACCCTGGGGAGGACAGGGGATGGATGAGCCCGGCATCCCAGGGATAAATGGCGGGGAGAACTACTGAGTTCTTGCGTGCGCCTTTCGAGGCCAGCGGATAGATACTGGGGCGGGTCTGCGCTTGGGGCCCCAGGCAAGCGGAGCTGGGCCCTGCCAGGCGCCGAGTTTGCATTGGACGCCGTTCGGGTAGCGTGAAACGCGTCGGATCATCTGATCGTTCGGAGGGAAGAACATGACCATCCAGCAAATTGCAGAGGCAGTGATTGGGGGGAAGGCCGCAGCAACCCAGCAGGAAGTGAAGAATGCCCTTCAGGCGGGGATCAAGCCCGAGCAAATCCTGAGCGAGGGACTCATCGCCGCGATGTCGGAAGTCGGCGCGCGGTTTGAACGCGGGGAGTTCTATGTCCCTGAGATGCTCATCGCGGCGCGGGCCATGCAATCCGGCCTGTCCATCCTCCGCCCTCTGCTCACCGACCAGGCCATGGCCATGCGGGGCAAGGTTGTGATCGGGACCGTGAAGGGCGATCTGCACGACATCGGCAAGAACCTGGTCGCGATGATGCTGGAGGGCGCGGGGTACGAGGTCGTCGACTTGGGCACCGATGTGCCCCCGGAGAAATTCGCATCGGCCGTCCGCGAGCACCATCCGGCGTTGGTGGGCATGTCTGCGCTGCTCACCACGACCATGAGGAACATGAAGGAAACCATCGAGGCGATTGAGGATATCGGCCTGCGGGGTCAGGTGAAAATCATGGTGGGAGGGGCCCCTCTTACCGAGGCCTTCGCCAAGGATGTTGGCGCCGATGGCTACGCTCCTGACGCGAGCCGGGCTGTGGCTCTGGCGAAGTCGCTCTCCTAATCTCGGCGGGCCGGTTCGGAACCCCGGGCCGTGCCTGCTATCCGCCTCGCCTCGCAGGAAGACAAAGAGGGTTTGAGTTATGGCCTACGCTTCGCGGACCGAGAAGCTGAGAGGGGAAGGGGCCTACCAGGTGCTTGCCCGGGCACAAGCCCTGGAGGCCAGCGGTCACGACATCGTGCATCTGGAGATCGGCGAGCCGGATTTCGCCACCCCGGAGAGAGTGTCCGGGGCCGGAATCGAGGCGATTCGCTCGGGCCAGACCCGCTACAACCCTCCGGCCGGGCTCAGCGCACTGCGCGAGAGAATCGCGGAAGAAGCCGGGCGACGCCGCGGTCTTTCATTCCGGCCGCAGCAGGTTGTCGTCAGCCCGGGAGCCAAGCCCAACCTCTTTTTTCCGACCCTGGCTCTCATCAACCCGGGGGACGAGGTCATCTACCCCGATCCCGGCTTTCCCACGTACTCCGCGATGATCACCGTCGCGGGCGGGATCCCCGTCCCGGTGCCGCTCCTGGAAGAAAACTCTTTTTCCTTCGACCTGCGGGCCTTTGATCGTTTGATCTCCAAGCGCACCCGGCTGATCATCATCAATTCCCCCGGCAATCCGACGGGCGGGGTGATGCCAGCGGATGATCTGAGGCACGTCGCGGAGACGGCCATTCGACGGGATTGCTGGGTTCTCTCCGATGAGATCTATACCCAAATCCTGTTCGACGGGAAGAAGGCAGCGAGTATTGCCTCCGTTCCGGGCATGATGGACCGGACCGTCATCGTGGATGGTTTCTCCAAAACCTATGCGATGACGGGCTGGCGGCTGGGGTTCGGAATCATGCCCGAAACATTGGCGGAGCGGGTGGGACTGTTGCTTACCCATTCCGTCGGCTGCACCGCCCACTTCACCCAGATCGCAGGCCTGCAGGCGCTGAGCGGGCCTCAGGATTCGGTGCGCGCGATGGTGAGCGAGTACCAGCGGCGCCGCGACCTCCTTGTGGCCGGGCTCAACCGGCTTCCGGGAGTGAGCTGCCAGCTCCCCCAGGGCGCTTTCTATGCGTTTCCCAACATACGCCGCACCGGGTTGAGTTCGGGCGAGCTCGCGGATCGGATGCTGGACGGAGGAGTAGCCCTCTTGCCGGGCTCGGCGTTTGGACAATACGGGGAGGGGTACCTGCGCCTGGCCTATGCCAACTCGCTTGAGAATATCAAGCTGGCCTTGCAGCGAATGGAGGCCGTGCTGAATGACCAGCAGGCGCAGGGGAGGGGATCATGAGCCTCGCCTCCGAGCTTGGGGGAACTGAGGCTCGATCCTCATCTTCCAATAAAGGTCCATGCGATCAACCGAACGATCAACCGGACGATCGCAGAGCCTTGGGTGGGCCAGGGCGGCGGCTGAGCTGAAACCGGCGAGCGATGTCGGCCCGGGAGGGCGGAATGGACTCCTGCCCATCCGTCCGCACGTTGGGGTCAGGGTAGGGTCTCTCGTCGCCCTGCGCAACGACAAGCCGGGGACGTTTCCCAACGGCCCCAGCCTCAGCAGGTCGGCCCGGGCAACCACACCACCGAAAGTGGCCGACCCAAAGCGCACAAAGCAAGGATTGGAAGGGAGCAGGCAACCATGCGAACGATGCTGAAGGGCCGTAATTCAGAGGCAGCCATCGATACGGAAGGGCAGGTCGTGATTATTGGCGAGAAGATCAATCCCACAGGAAGGAAGAAACTGGCGGCGGCCCTGGTCGCACGGGATTTTGGGCTTGTCCGTGAACTGGCCAGCTCTCAGGTGCAGGCAGGGGCCGAGGTGCTCGACGTGAACGTGGGTGTGCCCGGAGTCGACGAGGAGCGTCTCCTGCCGGAGGTGGTGAAGGAGGTTGCTTCGGTTGTGGATGTTCCCTTCTGCCTGGATACCCCCAATCCGGCGGCCCTCAAGGCTGCCCTTCAAGTGGCCCCGGGCAAGCCTCTGGTGAACTCGGTCACCGGCGAGGAGAAATCGCTCGCCTCGGTGCTGCCGCTCGTGCGCGAGCGGGGTGCGGCGGTGATCGGGTTGGCCATGGACGAAGGTGGCATCCCCAAGGATGCGAAGGATCGGGCCAGGGTAGCCGCGAGGATCCTGGAACGAGCGGCCAAGCTTGGGATTCCAGTGGAGGATGTGATCATCGACCCGCTGGTCCTCAGCGTCGGGGCCGACACCACGGCCGGTCTGGTTACCTTGCAAACGATCGAGACGATCCGTAAGGAATTCGGGGTCAACATCAACCTCGGGGCAAGCAACGTTTCCTTCGGCCTGCCGGACCGGCATACGATCAATCAAGCTTTTCTGGCACTGGCCATCGGGCGTGGGGCCAACTGCGTGATTACCGACCCGCTGAAACTTGCCGGCATCATCCGCGCCTCGGATCTGCTGCTGTCTCGCGACGAGTACGCCGCCCGCTACATCGCGTATTTCCGCTCCCTCCCCAAAGCGGCGGGATAGGGGCCGGGCGGTTCCACCCGGTTTGGCCCGGGGCGAATGCGGATCGGGTCGTCGCTTCCGGCCAGATAGGAATCCATGGCCTCCCTGGAGCAAGCGGACTGACCAGGGACCGCAACAAATCCTCGCGCTTGACTTTGGCTTCCTTCGAACGATCAAACAGGTTTGGTCGGTGAGATTCACCGCGAAGGTTCGAGCCAGGGCGATGCGTGGCGGAGAAACCGCCTCTTTCCCATCCCAGAAACTTCTGCGTGCAGCTCACTCCCTGACGAATGGGAGGGGAAGAAAAAGCCAAAAACGGAAGATGAGAAAACGAATCTATCTTTGGCTCCTGGTCGCCGCCAATGTCTGCATCGATTCCCTCGAGCAGCGCCCTCGACGATCTCTGCCTGAAGCTCTGGGGGATCCATCGGATCCGGAGCGGGCCGACCTCTCGTCCAGACTTGACCCAATCTGGCTGGAGCCCTTCCCGGATGAACTGCTGTCTGGGCAGGAGGGGGCGCCCGAAGCACGTTACGACGCGCGTGCGAGCATCACCCTTGCCTTTCTTCTTGCCCTCCAGCTGCTGCCTCCCAGGCAACACGCGGTACTTATCCTCCGGGAAGTCCTCGATTGGCATGCGAAGGAGGTGGCTAGGCTCCTGGAGGTGAGGGTCCCCGCGCTCCAGGGCCTCCTCCATTGGGCGAACGCTGCGATTGTTCGTCGCAACCTTCCGGAGAGGCGTGAGAGGTTCCATGATCCTCTCGCTGAGGACCGGGTGCGGAACCTGCTCGACCGATACGTGAAGGCATGGGAAGAGGCGGATGTCGAGAGATTGGCCTCACTGCTGAAAGAGGATGCGGCTTTCCCCATGCCGCCCTTCCCGGCCTGCTTCAAGGGAAGATCGGTTGTTCCCTCTTTCCTTTCTGCGGCCATGTTCGCTGGAAACGCCCGTGGCCGCTGGCGCCTCGAGTTCACCCGCGCCAGCGGGAGCCCCGGATTCGGATGCTGCCTTCGCCAGGAGAGGGGGTGGAGGTTGAAGGCGTTCGCTCTTCAGGTCATCGAAATCGAGGGAGATCGCCCTGCGCGGTTCACCACTTTCGGCGATCCGGGGCTTTTCCGTTTCTTTGGCCTGCCGGCTGAACTACCGGATCGGATGCGGGTCCGGTCCGGTGAGCGTTGGCGGTGACTGACGTCCGGGCCGGAACGCCGCTGCGAGCTTGGAATTCTCAGTCGGGCTCGCCGCTTAGGTCGATGGCGAGCTCCTTGGGCCAAACCCGCACTATCCCTTTTTCATGCCGGCGGGGCCAGCCGGTACTGGATGGACCGAGGGATCGTTGTCTCGCGGAGTAGCTCCCCCCTTTGTGTCCGGGCCTGGGGCTGTGCTAAGCCGCACGATAAGGAAAGCCGCGAAGATCCCAAGCAAACCGGTCGCCAAAACCATCCCGTCCGCCCCGCGCCAGTCGACAAAGACACCCCCTAGGCTTGCCCCAAAGAACTGCCCCAATCCCAGGAAGACCGAATACAGCCCCATGATCGCTCCCCGGTCAGTGGTCCGAGTTTCGGTAATATCGGCAAGGTAGGCCAGCGCCGCTGGGGTAAACCCGCTCTGAACCATGATGCTGATAACCAGAAGGATGGCCAGCGGCAGCACCAGCGGTGCATTGAGGGCCGCCTGGTGGTTGATGGCCAAGATCAGCAGGCAGGAGGCGATCAGCCCGCCGGTACCAATGAGCATGGCATTGGCCTTCTTCATGTTGGGGAAGAGAACACTCCAGAGGAAGATGCCCAGGATGAAGAAGGCGGCGTAGCCGGCCATGATGTTCCCGGCGTGGAAGCTGTCAAAGTGCCCAACTAGGAGCTGATTGGAGAAAGCGAACTTGTCCGTGAGGATGCGCGCTGACAGATTGATCCAGATTCCCAAGACGGCATTGATGGCAATCCACGCGGGCGCAAAGCCGGCGACACGCGCGTTGCTGACGATGGCCCAATAGCGTCTCAAGGTCTCAGCGGGCGAGATCGCCGGCAGGGCTGCCCTGTGGCCTGTTTCCATCAGTCTGCTTAGTCCGAGCCACAGGACGACCAGACTGATCAGATAGACCACCGCGTTGGCCGCAAAGGCCGGGCTTGTCAGGGGAATGCCAGCGACGATCGCCGCGGTCCCGAACTCGCGCCATAACCAGCCGCCCAGCGAAAAGCCGATCGCAATTCCACCGATGGTGGCGATTTCAAAGAAGCCGGCAATACGAGTACGCAGCCGGGATGAATTCGAGGTCGCTTCCGCAATGTATCCAAGGGTGGCCGGAGCATTGCTCGCCGTCGATAGCCCTTCGAGCAACCGGGTGAGGACGAGCAGCCAGACCGCGGTTGTAATGGAGGTGATCAGGACGGCGACAGCACCGAATAGGGGACCGAGGATGATGAACCATTTGCGGCCAAACCGATCGCTCCAGGCGCCCAGCAACAGCGCTCCAAGCAGTTCGGCCACGAAGAAGGTTCCAATGATGATGCCGCCCAGGGTGTAGGAGATCGGGTAAACGTTGTTGGCACCAGCAATGGCCCTCAGTGGATGGTTGGGGGAAAGGGCCGCCGCATTAATGGTGTTGAAGTAGAACTGGATGTTCTCACCCATCGCGCCGGCCGCCGCCCGCAGGAAAAGACTGCCGACAATCACGGCTGCCAGTGACCGGAGGAGATGGGGTGGAGGTAAGGCGTGGGCTTCGGATGGGGTCACGATTGTCCTTGCGCGGGTTTGGCCGCCTGAAACGGAACCCGGTTTCTCTCGCGATGCAGGACGCGTTTCGCCAAGCTAATCTATACCTTGTCGCAACGGCGGTCAATCTGCCGAGAATCAAGAGCTTACCCCCTTCGGCGAATCCGCATGACCCTTGGCATTTGCGCAGCGGCTCGGCCGACCCTAAACTCGTCGGATGCAAGCCGGGATGCAGAAAATCACCCGGGACGGAACTCGGGACTTCCTGGCCTTTCGCAGGAGGATGCGTGCGAGCCAATCCTGGCTTGCGCCCCCTGGTCTGGCTGCTGCTTGCCGGAATGCTTGGCTCCCTGGCTTGCCTGGCCGCCTCCTTGGAGGCGGGCACATCCATCTCCCCGGCCTCCCCAGCCGCCGGGGGACCCCGGCTCACTGCCTCAACCTTTTCAGCGCCGACTGGCACCCCTTCCCAGAGGCCGCTCCTACTTCAGCCACGGGGTGAAGCTCGAGAACTTCCGACACGCCTGCTGGGTGAATCCGTCGAGCCCTGGTTTGAACATCTCCTGGATAACCCCCAGAAGGTAGCCATTGCGAGACAGATGAGCCTTGCCTTCGTGCGGTTTCCAGGAGGAAGCCAGAGCAATTACTACGACTGGCGCAGCGGGCTTCCCAACGTGACGATTCGGCCCGAGGGCTCAAGCTACATGCACTTCTGGGAAAAGCTCGCGGGCCAGATTCAAGCCGAGTTTCCACAAGGGATAAAGATGGAGGCCTACGCCCCCTTTGCAAGGTCGATCGGGGCGGAGACGGTTCTGGTTCCCAACTTGGAGACCTCCTCCATCCCCGAGCAGACGGCTTGGTTCAGAACCATGAGCGCGGAGGGCATCGCCCCCGGGCACATTGAGCTGGGCAACGAGTTCTGGATCGCCGTGGCGGGAGATCCGGACGTCATGCGCAAATGGCCCGACGAGCCCACCTCGCTGGCGATCTCCAAGCAGTATTTGGACACCCTGCGCCCTTACCTCCCACCTGCGGCCAAGGTCGCGGTCCAGTCGGCGGGGAGCGCCTTTACCTATGAGCTGAACTCGCCCCAGCCCTTCGTGCGGCGCCTGCTCAACTGGGACGCGGCGCTCCAACCCGAGCCATGGTTTGACGCGGTGACCGTTCACCTCTACCCCGATCCGCGTCAGGTGCTGGGTCTGGACCCGACAGCGCCGATACCCAGCGATCCCGCGTCCAACGCCCGTCTCTTCACGGCCATGATGGCCCGGGCCGACGAGGGCGTGGATCGAATGCTCTCGGATATCGAGACCCGCCTCCCTGGGAAAGAGATCTGGATCACAGAGTGGAACCCACGCGGGGCCAGCACTGACTATTCGAACGAGCCGGTGAATCCCTCCATGCTGGCGCAGCTAGCGGCGCGCATGACCTTCGCCTACCTCCGGCATCCGGCGATGAAAGCGGCTCTCTCCTTCATGCTCAACTTCTCGGGCAACAACTCCTATTCCCTCTTCTACCCGGACGGGCAGGGTGGATTCGCCCCGTACCCCGCGGCGGTCGTGCTCCAGTGGTTCAATGAGGCAGCCAACGGCGGGCCGACCTATCAGGAATGGGTCGAAGAGGAGGGCCAGCGGGTGGCCGGAGGCGGCTCGCGTCCGGAGAGCTTCCTGGAAATTGAGGCCGCCACCTTCCGCTCCTCGCAGGGGACCGTGCTGATCCTGCAGAACGCCTCGGCCGAGTCGAGGTCCCTGGACCCCGCGACCGTGGTCGCCGGGCGCACACCGACCCGGGTCCAATCGATCAACCTGCCGGACCTCAGCAGTCCGTCGAGAACTGCAGTCGTCGCGAACCGGGCCAACCCCACGGGGTCCATCCTCATCCCTCCCTACTCGGTGGTGAAGGTAGATTGGTGACGAATCCAAGGAAGGCGCTCAAGCCTTTCCGGCCCTGCGCCGGCGAAGGGGCGGGCGCGGACAGGGACGAGGGCAGCGGAGTATGAGGCAGGCCAAGGAGGCTCGGGGAGAATCCCACCATGGACATATGGCGGAAGCAGCTGGAAGTCGATGCCATCCCTTCGCTTCTGGCGGCAAAAAGTGAAGCCATCCGCTACTTCGCCCGCCGGGATCTGTTGGGCGAGGCAGTTTCTCCGGTCGGGAGGCTGTGGGCGCTCCCGGAGGCAGAGCGGATCTTGAGGCGCCAGAAGGCAGATGGGTCCTGGAAGTACCCGGGAGGCAAGGAACACGTCCGATCCCGGGAGGACTATAACCAGCTGGAGACCTTCCGCCTCGGCCAGCTGAATGAGATGTACGGCCTCGACCGAAGCCACGGGGCGGTGATTGCGGCGGCGGAGTTCCTCCTCGCCCACCAGACCGGAGAGGGGGACATCCGCGACATCTTCCGTATGCAGTATGTCCCGCACTACACGGCCGGGATGCTGGAGCTCTTGGTCAAGGCGGGCTACGCCGGGGAGGCGCGGATCGAAAAGGGATTCCGGTGGCTGCTCTCGATCCGACAGGATGACGGTGGCTGGGCCTTCCCACTCCGCGCGGCGGGTGTGGGCTATGCCGAAGCGGTGAGGCGTCCCGATCCCATTCCGCCCGATCGCTCCAAACCCTTCTCGCATCTCCTGACCGGGGTGGTCCTGCGGGCCTTCGCGGCCCACCCTCGCCGCCGCAAGTCGCAGGCCGCGCATGAGGCCGGGCGGCTCTTGATGTTCCGCTTCTTCCAGCCCGACAAGTACATCGATCGGCGCGACCGGAGTTACTGGGGGAAGGTATCCTTTCCCTTTTGGTTCACCGATATCGTTTCCGCGCCTGATTCCCTCTCCCTCTTGGGATTCGCCCCGGAGGATCCCGGTATCAAGAGCGCGCTCGAATGGATGCGGGGCAGGCAGGGGAGGAACGGCCACTTCCGCCTAGAACTCCTTAAGGCGAGTGACCCGGAGCTTCCACTCTGGATGGCGCTGGCCGTTTGCCGGATCTTCAAGCGCTTCTATGTCTAGTCGTTCGCCCCAGAATGCGCGGTAGGAGCCCAGCGCGTCCGTGCCGAGAGCAAAACCGCAATCAGGCTTATATTTGCAGAATCCGAACGAGAAGGATGTGACCCGATGAGACGGATTGGAGTGCTGACCAGCGGAGGGGATGCCCCCGGGATGAACGCGGTGATTCGGGCCGTGGTTCGCAGCGGCCTCGAGAAGGGCTGGGAAGTCTACGGCGTGCGCCACGGATTCGACGGCCTCATCAGCGGAGACTATCGGCCTTTGGGCGCGCGCGACGTGGGCGGCATAATGCAGCACGGTGGAACGATCCTCGGCAGCACCCGCAGCCCCGAGTTCGAGACGGAAGAAGGCCGCCTGAAGGCCCTGCGCGCCCTCAACGAACAGAACCTGGAGGCGCTGGTCGTCGTGGGAGGCAATGGATCCCAGGCTGGCGCGCTTGCCCTCTCCGAGCAGGGATTCAAGGTGATCGGCGTCGCCTCCACCATCGACAACGATCTGTGCGGGAGCGAGATCACCCTGGGTGTGGACACCGCCCTCAACATCGCCCTCGAGGCGATCGACCGTTTGAAGACGACCGCCTCCTCCCATCAGCGCGCCTTCCTGGTGGAGGTCATGGGGCGCAAGTGCGGATCGCTGGCCCTGATGGCGGCCGTGGCGGGCGGCGCGGAGGTCGTCGTTGTCCCGGAGGTGGAAACCACGCCGGAGGCCGTGGCCGAGGAACTGCGCCTGGCTTACGAACGCGGAAAGCCCCACGCCATCGCCGTGGTGGCCGAGGGCGCGCGATACAATGCCGAGGCCCTGGCGGCCTACTTCCGCATGCATCAGGAGCGCATTGGCTTTGAGCTGCGCACGACAACCTTGGGACACGTGCAGCGCGGAGGCGCGCCCACGGCTTACGACCGGCTGCTCGGGACGCGCTTCGGGGGCGCCGCCGTCGAGGCTATGGCCTCCGGACAGCAGGGCGTGCTGGTCGGGCTCATCCAGAATCGGGTCACGACGACCCCCCTGGCCGAGGTGGTCGGCCGCCCAAAGCCACTGGACGCCGAGCTCGTGACTCTCGCCAAGATCCTCAAGCAGTGAACGGCCAATTCACCCTGTGTGGCAATAGCGGCAACCCGGGAGGAAGGTGTGCGGGGCGTCCGGCGGCTTGGGAAGACCCGGATCCCTTAGGACCCAGCCGCCGTGGGCAGGCTCGCCGGAGCTCGACAGAGAAGTGGGAGGAGTAAAGCCATGTTCATGCCGGATTGGGAGGCAGTGACCCAGGAAACCGTGCAGCATGTCTCCCGCCTGGTGCGCGCAGAGACGGTCAACCCGCCGGGCAACGAGGGACCGGCGGTCGACGTGATCAGGGAAATCCTCGATCGCGAGGGCCTCCCGCAAAGTGACTGCACGATTGTGGAATCAGCACCCCGGCGCATCAGCCTGGTGGCGCGAATTCGCGGGGACGGCTCCAGGCGCCCCCTGCTCATGTCCGGGCATACCGATGTGGTCCCCGTCGAACGTGAACACTGGACCCACGACCCCTTTGGCGGCGAGATCATCGACGGCACCCTGTGGGGACGGGGCGCCTTGGACATGAAAGGCTTTCTGGCGATGTACCTGCAGGTGTTCCTGCTGGCGCGGCGACAGAAACTGCCCCTCAAGCGCGACCTGATCCTGGTTGCGGTAGCGGATGAGGAGGCCGGCTTTGAACACGGCTCCAAGTTCCTGGTCGACCATCACCCTTCCCTGATCGAGGCGGAGTGCGGGATGACCGAGAGCGGAGCCTTGACCATCTATCTTGGCAAGCGGCGCCTGTATCCCATCCAGGTGTCGGAACGCGGTGTCTGCTGGATGAGGATGACCACCCGCGGCGAGCCGGGGCACGGCTCCATCCCGCATGCCGACAATGCCGTCCAGCACCTGGCGCAAGCCCTCGAGAGAATCCGGAGGGCCCGGCATCTGCCCGTGCACCTCACCCCCACGTTTCGGCGCATGATGAAGGAGGCCAGCAGGCAGCTGGGGTTTCCAATGGGTCTGCTCGCTGGCTGGATGCGCAACCCCGCCGTAGCCAGTTTTGTTCTGGACCGCATGCCGGAGAATAACCGCGGGCTGCTGGCCGGCATGACCACCAACACGGTCACGCCCACCATGCTCCACGCCGGCCTCAAGGCGAATGTGATCCCCTCGTCGGCGAACGCCACTCTGGACTGCCGAAAGTTGCCCGGCCAAAGCGCGGAGGACGTGATGCGCGAAATCCGGGCCATCGCGGGCGAAAGCTTCGAGCTAGAACCCATCCGCGTGACCCACGGCACGGAATTCTCGATGGATACCCCCTTCTACGGCGCGCTGGAAAGGGCTGCCCGCCGCATGGACCCGGGCGGGGTCATCGTCCCCATGCTGATGCCCGGCGCGACCGACGCCAGCGAATACCAGCGAGCGGGCATCCAAATGTACGGGTTCACTCCCGGCATCCTTCCTGAAGGCTTCCCGACGATCAAGCTGGCGCACGGGCATGACGAACGCCTGCCGGTTTCCTTCGTCCGCAGCGGTCTGCCGGCGCTGTGGGAGGTGCTCAATGAGGTTTGCCTGTAGAGCGGGCGGGCGGAGTCGGGCCCGCTCTTGCCATTGAATCAGTAGCAAGCCGCTCGTCCTCCCCGAGGCCGTGGTAGAAACCGGAAACCCAGACGCCGAGGCATGCATCGATGGAGAAAGTGCTTGTTTCGTGGAGCGGCGGAAAGGACAGCGCGTTGGCACTGTCTGAGATTCTCGGGAGCCGCCAGTACCAGGTCGCGGCTCTGCTCACGACGGTGACCGAAGATTATGACCGCATCAGCATGCACGGCGTGCGCCGCACCTTGCTTGAGCGGCAGGCTCGCTCCCTGGGGTTCCCCCTCGAAAAGGTTTGGATTCCAAAAGAGGCATCCAACCAGGAGTATGAAGCGAATATGGCGCGGGTCCTTGGCCGCTATGTCAAGGAAGGTGTGTCCTCAGTCGTCTTCGGGGACATTTTCCTGGAAGACTTGAGAGAATATCGAGAGAAGAACCTCGCTCAGCTGGGCATGAAAGGGATCTTCCCTCTGTGGAAAAGAGACACGCGGGAACTGGCCCGTTCGTTCCCGTTCCTGGGGTTCAAAGCGGTGACCACCTGTGTGGACGGTCAGGCGCTGGACAGGCAATTTGTCGGCAGGGTGATCGACGGGAAATTCCTGTCGGAACTCCCAGAGACGGTCGATCCCTGCGGCGAGAACGGCGAGTATCATTCCTTCGTCTTTGAAGGCCCGATCCTCAAGGAGAAGATATCGTACGCGATAGGGGAAATCGTCCTGCGGGAGAACCGCTTCTGGTATTGCGACTTGACCCCCGAATAGACCGAGCCGGATCGCTGGGCCAGTGCGGCAGGTGACTGCGCGCAATTAATGCCGCCGCGCTTTGGCTTCGATGATGAGGGACCCCCACCGAGGCCGACCCAGGGTCCCGTCGACAGGAGGGGAGGGCGCTTGGCCTCTTGTCTCGCATCGATCTTTGCCGGTCGAAATGGAGGTTCCGCTTCTCCCGGTTAGAAGAAAGGCGTCTCCTCAGCCATGCTGCCCTTAGCGGACTTGATCGCCCTCGTCAGGTGGTGGTTCGTGCTGGAAGTAGCCGGACTTGCCGCGCTGCCGCTCGCGGCCGTCCTGTTCGAGCGCCTGGAGGTCCACAGTTACCCGCTCGCGAAGACGCTGGGCGTCCTCTTCCTGGGCCTGGGCACATGGCTGCTCTGCATGCTCCACCTGACCTCCTTTGAGGCGGGAGCAGGAGCCCTTGTCCTTGGGATGCTTGCAGGGGCAGGGATCGCGGCCCTCGGCGTTTCTCCGCTTCGCGACGCCCTCAACCACCTGCGGCAGCGGTCCGCGTCCGCTCTGGGATACGAGCTCCTCTTTTTCGGATTGTTCATTCTGGGGATCTGGCTCCGGCTACACGGAGCCACGGGAGGAGCCATTCTGGGAACCGAGAAGCCCATGGAGCTTGCCTTTCTCACGGGGGTGGCCGGAAGCCCAGCCTTTCCCCCCTCGGATCCTTGGCTTTCCGGATTCGCTGTCAATTACTATTACCTGGGTTACGTCATCGTGGCGGCGCTGGCGAAACTGGCCGGAGTGGGGGCGGGTGTGGCCTTCAATCTGGGAGGGGCCACGGTCTTCGCCCTGGCCGGCCTCACCCTGGCCGCCCTTGCCTGCGCTATGGTGGAGTCTGCACACCCTCGGGATAATTGTGGCCCTGGCCGGATCGAGACCTGGCTGGTTGCCGGTGTGGCGATTGCGTTCGTGCTCCTTGTGGGCAACCAGATGGGAGCGCTGGAGGAGATCGTTGGCGCGCCACAGGCGGTTGCCCTGGACGGGACCGAGGTCCTCCAAGCTCTCCAGCAAAAACTGCTGGGTTCTCCATTCGTCCTGTTACCCGGTTCGGTTGTGACCTCAAACGGCGATTTCGGCACCTTTGCGGAGATCGCACCCAAGCCGGGGGCAAGCTTCGACTGGTGGTGGCCCTCTCGCGCCGTCTGGGACAAGACCTCGGGGGAGGTAGGGAACTCCCTCAGGCGCTACAACATCACGGAGTTTCCTTTCTTCAGCTTCTACCTGGGCGACCTTCACCCGCACGTCCTTGCTCTTCCCTTTGGTCTCCTTGCCCTTGCGATGTCACTGGCAGCGGTGCGGGACGGGCCTACCAGGGGGTTACGCCTGGGGCGGAAGGAGCTATGGCAGCTTGGGCTGGCGGGCGCCATCTTGGGAAGCCTCTATGCGATCAACTCATGGGATGCTCCCACCTACGCACTGCTTTTCGTCGGGGCCCTTGCCATCTCGTTCCGAAAGGAGGACCTGCCTGGCAAGCCGGGGTTCTCCTGGCGTCCTTTCCTTCTCGCGATCGGGATCGTCGCTGTCTCGGCTGTTCTGTCGATTTTGCCGTTCCTGGCCACCTTCCGGCCCCTGCTCAGCCCTCCGCCAGGTCTGGCCGGATGGGAGGCCCTGCCTGGGATCCGCAACCTCCTCAGCATCTTTGTGCTCAGCCCGGACCACACCGGCCTCTATCCGTTCCTTGCAATCTTCGGACTCTTCCTGGTCCCGATCCTGGCCTTCGCGACGATCCCGGAGCCCATGCCAGGTGGGTTTGACGCGAGGGATTCGATCGGCAGAATTCGGAAAACCCCGATTTTCATTTGGGCCTTGCCCATTGCCGGCCTGGCCGTGGGCATGTTTGTCCATTTGCCCCTCCTGGCGCTGGGTGTGCTCGCCATCCTGTTTGCCTACCTGGCATGGGCGCAGCCCGGCTCGCCCCTGCGCAGCTTTGTCCTTTGGGCGGCCGCGGTCGGCGCGCTCGTCATCCTTGCAGCCGACCTGGTCTATATCCGAGATCCCTTCGGCAACAGGATGAATACCGTCTTCAAGTTCTACTACCAGGCCTGGATCATCTGGGGGGCCATGGCTGCCTTTGCGGCCTGGTCCCTGGTCCGCCGGATCCCACTGCGTCGGGTTGCAGTTGCCGCGTGGATGATTCCCACAGGGGTTCTGCTTGTCGGAGCCCTGGTTTATCCAGTCGCGGCACTCACGCAAGGGGTGCCTTGGGCCGCGCCCGGCTCGACCTTGGATGGGCTGGCATTCCTCAAGGATAGGTATGGCGATGAGTATGCGGCCGAGCTTTGGATCGAGGCGAATGTGCCTCCATCCGATGCGGTGCTCACTGCCGTCGGCAGCTCCTATCAGGATGAGACCGGTCGGGTCGCGGCGGTGACCGGGCGGCCGACCCTGCTGGGTTGGGACGGGAGTCACGAGCGGCTGTGGCGGATCGGTTCGGCGGATGCCCTGGCGGCTATCTCGGAGAGGGAAAAGAACGTCCCCACGATCTATCAGACCACGGATTTCGTTTTGGCAGATCAGCTCCTCAGTCGCTATGGCATTCGCTACGTTTTCGTCGGCCCGGTGGAGCGCACGCTGTATCCCGGGCCCGGGCTCGAGAAGTTCACCAGAGGCATGTCTCTCCTCTTTGAGCATGGCTCAGTGGAGATCTTTGGTCCCCGATCCTAGCAATACCCATTATGGATCCAGGGCGGTCGGAGCAGGTCTCCTCTACTGGACCTCTGCAGCCTGGCCCACCGAGGATTGGAATCCGTGCGCACGGCACGGGTAAGATCATCGCCAGGCACGCGCCCAAAGCGTTTCCGACCGTTGCATGCGCTAACGAGGGCGGAAGAGATCATCCCTGTAACTCGATCTGTCGTACGAGGCTTTGGACTGGGGAGACGGACATTCCATGACCAGGCCCAAGGCGTCGTATGATTATTGGCAAGCTGGGGACGAGGCTGTCTCCAGGAGGATCATTTCCGGGCGGTCCCAAGGTCGGCGCCGATAGGAGGGCCGGGCATGGCGGGGAAGCAAGAGGTTCAGGACGCGGAATACTGGAGTTCCCGCTCGGAAACCTACGAGCGATCATGGGCGCAGAAGGTCTTTCATGACCGAATCCACCGGGCCGTTCTGGATCTGGTAGCCGGCCAGGGCCAACCGGAGGTTATCGTGGATGTCGGTTGCGGCACCGGCAAGTTGCTGCGCATGGCCGCGGCTCGCTGGCCCACAGCGCGGCGGATCGGGATCGACGCGGCCGACGGCATGGTCGCCATGGCGCGCCAAAGGACTCCAGGCGCGAGTTTCTACGTTGGCGCGGCGGAGTCGCTCCCGCTTCCTGACGGGTGGGCCGATTTCATCGTCAGCACCATCTCCTTCCACCATTGGCCGGATCAAGAACAGGGTCTGTGCGAGGTCGCTCGAGTGTTGCGTCCGGGCGGTCACTTTCTCCTCGCAGACATTGTCCCGCCCTTTGGGTTGGCGAAGATCATCGGCCACGTCCGTTCCAACAGTGCGCCGAGACTCCGAGAGCTGTTTGCCCGGGCGGGTCTCGAAGTCCGGGCGCAGCATCGGCGGCTGGGAGGGTGGCTGCTGGTGATGATCGGCGAACGGCGTTAGCTTTGGCACGACGCCGTGGTGTTCGCCATGCCGAGTGATTCAGGTGAGGCTGAGCGTTCGGCGGCTCGCGTGTGCGAGGGCAATGGGGATTAAGGGCCCCGCCTCCGAGAACAGATGCCGGCCCAGGACCTTGGGTGGTTCCGGAGGGCTTGGACCATGAGGTTGGCCTGCGCTCTTTTGCTTCATGGGGAGATGGCAGGCAGCCGGGCAAGGCGTTCCTGCCAGCCTTGGCGAACCAGATGGGCATCCTACGGTGTCTTCGTGTTATCCTCGGCCTGGGAGCATCTCTGGTTTGCGAAGAAACCGTTCCAAGATCGGAGCGGAGGCAAGCAGGTGATCCGGGTCGTTCTCGACGCCACTGAACGGTGAACTTGCCAACCCAGATCGCACGCCACTCAACGCGGCCGATGGTTCGACCCTACCGAGCTAGCCAGTCAGCCCCCGTCCCAAACCCTCCTCGCGGTTAGCCACTGGGTAAGATCGGGGGAGGGGGAATCCGGTTCGGAACAAGGGAAAGTCAGTCGGGCCGACCCCGGTGTTCATGTGTCTCCAGGGGCCATGGGGTTGGGTAGGTCTCCTTTGTCGGGGAAGGAGGCTGGGAAGGGAAGCATCCATATGAAAGTCCTGTTCATTGGCGGCACAGGAATTATCAGCTCTGCCTGCTCGCGACTGGCAATCGCAATAGGGATCGATCTCTCTCTCTTGAACCGCGGCCAGTCCGTGCGTCCCGCACCGGAAGGGGCCAGGGTGCTCCACGGGGATATTCGTGACCCTTGGTCCTCGCGCGCCGCCCTGGGAGGCCTCGCCTTCGATGTTGTGGTCGACTGGGTCGCCTACACCTCCGAGCAGGTCGAAGCGGATCTGGAGCTTTTCCGGGGGCGGACCAGCCAGTACGTCTTTATCAGCTCCGCCTCCGCGTACCAGACACCGCCGGCCTTCCTGCCGGTCACGGAATCGACCGTGCTTAAGAATCCTTACTGGCAGTATTCGCGCGATAAGATCGCCTGCGAGGAAAGGCTCCTTCGGGCCTACCGTGAAGAGCGTTTCCCCCTCACCATCGTGCGCCCCTCGCATACCTACGATTGCACCCTTCTTCCGATGGAGGGGGGCTATGCGGTGGTGGATCGCATGCTGCGCGGCAAGAAAGTCATCGTGCACGGCGATGGGACCTCGATCTGGACCCTCACGCACCACGCCGACTTTGCCAGGGGCTTCGTGGGTTTGCTCGGCAACCCGCATGCGATTGGAGAAGCCGTGCAAATCACCTCTGATGAGTGGCTGACGTGGAATCAGATTTTTGAAATTGTCGCGCGCGCGGCAGGGGCCGAGGCCCGTATTGTGCACGTTCCCTCCGACCTGATCGCGGCTTTTGAGCCAGATTGGGGGGCGAGTCTCTTGGGGGATAAGGCCCACAGCATGATCTTTGACAACACCAAGATCAAACGGTTGGTTCCCGATTTCTGTGCCGCGATTCCCTTTTCCCGGGGAGCGCAGGAGATCATTGCCTGGCACAACGCAGACCCGGCCCGGCGCAAGACAAACCCCGACTTTGACAGGTTGTGCGATCGGATCCTGGACGCCTACGGATCCGCCTGGCCTGCAGCGTAGAAGAGCAACCGCCCTTGAAGAGAGCGGATTCAAACCGGGCACGGCGCCAGATGATTCAATTCCGAACCGGGGTGATCCGGGAAAAAAAGGCGACCTGGCGCGAGGGCAGCCTGTCGTGGGGTTAGAAAGAGGCAAGTTGAAGTCTCCCGGAACATACCAGTTGAAGGACGGGACGATCGTGACGATCCGGCCGGTCAGGCCCGACGATGCCCCTCGCCTTCAAGCGCTTTTCCACAGGCTTTCGCGGGAAAGCGCCTACTTCCGGTTCCTAGGTTTCATGAAGGAATTATCCGACGAGCAGGCCATTCGCCTGGCAGGCGTGGATGGCCGGGCGCAGGCCGCCTTGGTCGCGGCACGGCGGGAAAAGGATGAGGAGAAAATCCTCGGGGTTGCAAGATACGCGCTTCCTGAGGCGCCCGAGACGGGGCCCGCGGACTTCGCCATCGCCGTCGAGGACAGATACCAGGGCCAGGGCCTGGGCATAACCCTGTTGAGAGCCCTGGTGGCTTACGCGCGAACCCTCGGGATCAACGCCTTCCTCGCGACGGTGAGCGCCGAGAACAGCCGCATGCTGCGATTTCTGGAGAACAGCGGCTTCCCGATGAGGGTCGCAGACCGGGCTCCAGGACAGGTGCAGTTCCGGATTGATCTGGAGGAGAAAGCCCAGGAGGCCGAACCATCGAGATCACCTTGACTGGCCTATCCTTCCGCGCGGGGAAGAGGAGCGTCCTATGGACGTTCATGTCCTGATCGCCTTCGCCGCCAAGTACGGCGCGACGGCGGATATCGCCGAGAAAATCGGGCAAGTGCTCCGCGGCGCCGGTTGCCAAGCCGACGTGGTTCCTGCGGATCGCGTCAGCGACCTGTCCCCCTGTCAAGCTGTCGTCCTGGGTAGCGCGGTCTACATGGGGATGTGACGCAAGGAGGCCGTGGCCTTCCTGGAGGCGAACGAGAAGAATCTGGCGGAGCTGCCGGTGGGCAGAAGACATTAGCGGAGGGACCTTGGGCTTCGCGGGTGAACGCCGTTCGGAGGGTAGAGGGAAATCGGGCCGGTGGCTTGGCCCCCAAAGAGAGATTCAGCTGCAAGAAGTTGGAGCGCCCGACGTCGGGCGCTCCACTCTATCTCATCTTTAGGCTCTCTGAGCCCCTGGAGTCCGCTTAGGCTCCCATCGCCACCGCAAGGACGTCGTAATAGGTTCCGGCCCCAAATCCGTCAAACAACACGTGATCCCCCGGCTTGAGGCTGGGCAGCTGCCGAAGGAAGGCGATGATGTTCGAGGCGGCGCTTACATTCCCGAATTCGCTAAGGAGCCAAGGCATGGGGAACCGGATGCCGAGCTTCTGAAGGTGCTTCTCCTTGAGCAGATTGATCTTGTAGTTGGCGTGGTGCACGATCGCCACCGCAAACGACTTGTCGGGCGTGCCCACTTTGCTCATCAGGGTCTGATAGTCCCGGACGACTTCGGACACAACCTGGACGCCGGTCCGGACGAACAGCTTCACCATGCCCATCAGACCTGCCATGACCACGGAGGTGCCGTCCTCTGGCTCGTGCATCAGTCCGGCCACGCGAATGTGAGCGGGGCCGTCCTGGGTCACTTCCACCAGCGATTCCCCGGGCACCCGCACACTCGAGTGCGGGTAGAACATCCTCACTTCCAGTAAACCTTCTTCATCGAACACTTCCTGGCTCTTGCCCGCCAGGAACTTCATTGTCTTGCCTGGAACGATCCCGATCACCCCAGCACCGTTGCCGAACAGCTGAAGCGCATTCTTGTCGCGGGAATCGCTCAGCAGCCGGCTGAGGCCCTCAATTCCTCCAACCAGGACTTTCTTGCCCCTCAGCTCCTCGGCGATATTCGTTTGGCCGGCCCCGGCCATCCGGGGGTCGAGCGCGAGGTGGAGAGCTCCCATCGAACCGTCGCATGCCTTGTGAACGCTTACCTTCAGGGCGTGGTCCGGGATTCCCGCCCGCCGGGCGATCTGGGCGACGTAATCGTGGGTGATTGGCCCGCTCATGCCGATGAGTACCCCCTGGACCTCCGAGGGGTCCCAGCCACAAGTGCGCGCGGCTTCGCGCAAGAGCCGCGCGCCCACCTCGATTTCCAGTTCCAAGTGCTCAGGACCCGACAGGAGGGGGATGTGATGCCTGCTGACAAACCCCAGTTCTGCCAGGTTCAGGATTTCCTCTCTCTTCATTGGCTCGCCCAGGCGCTGTTCGACGAAACGCGGCAAGGCCTCGTTGTCGTAACCCTGCCCCCAGGTTCCATAGGTTCCCCCGATTCCCAACTGCGGACTGTATACGCTTTCGAATCCGATGGGAATCCCTTGCTGGATCGGAAAAAGCATGCGCTCGACCTTGGGCCGGTCAAAAAACGAGATGGCCGGACTTGACCCTTTTGACGAGGCACCATTCTCAGTCATCGATCCACTCTCCTGAGCACGGTTCTTCCCCGTGCCGTTTGGCAGTTATAACCCCAACGGCGTTTCCATGCTACAGGCGAAAACCGTACCGCCAGCAAGAGGTCGGACTCGGCCGACAGGCTCCCCCGGGCATGCGTGTCGCAGGTCCGCGGCACCTTCTTCGGTCTCAGGCGGGCATCACCCGATTGCCTCCCGCCCGTTTGGAGGCATAGAGCGCGAGGTCTGCCGCACGGGCGACCTCTTCGGCGGTCGCGCCGTTGTCTGGGAATGTGGCCACACCGGCGGACAGACTGGGTCGCCGCAATTGGCCCATGCTGGAGAAGGTCGCCTGCTCGAATTCCAATAGCAACTGGTCGGCTCGCCTCACCGCCGCTGTCCCCGTGGCTCCGGGCATGACAATCATGAACTCCTCGCCCCCGTACCGGCAGGCGATGTCCCCCGCCCGCGTTTGCGCCCGCAGCAGTCGCCCTAGCTCGTGCAGCAAATCGTCGCCCGCCTTGTGCCCATACTCGTCGTTGAAGGTTTTGAAATGGTCTATGTCGAGCATCACCAGGCTGACCGGCACCCGGTCGCGGGCAGCGCGGGCCAGCTCCCTGGCCAGGGTTTCATCCAGATAGCGGCGGTTAAGCAGACCCGTCAGCGAGTCGCGGATCGCCTGCTCGCGCAGGTCGCCTTGGAGACTCTCAATCGCCGTAAGCTGGGCATGCAGGCGTTCATTGGCCCGCTGCAGCTCCTCCTCCGCCTTCCGCCTCTGGGTGATGTCCCGCAACACAATCAGCCGCCCGGCGAACTTGCCTCGCCGGCCGGGCAGAGGCGTGACACTCACCTCGAGGTATCCTCCGGTCGCGCCATTCGAGGCGATTTCGACCCGTCCCTCGGGCGACCCGCGGAGAGCGGAAGCGAGGTCAGGCCAGGCCGCAAACTCCACTTGCGCGGCGTGGCCGATGCTGGGGGGCCTGGGGACACTCAGCAGGCGCTGGGCCGCCGGGTTGAGATCCACGATCCGGCCGTGCTCATCCAGCACCAGCATTCCTTCGGCCATGGTCTCGATCAAGGCGTCCCGCGCAACGGGCATCAGGTCGAGCAAACGGAAACGCGCAATTCCTAGGGTGAGGAACACACCGCTGAGGACCAGGGCCAGGGGTGTCAGCTCAAGACCGGGGGCCGGGCTCAACCCAGTCACGTAGAGAAGATTTGCCGCCCAGGGGGCGAGGGCCCCAACCACCAACGCCCCCGCCTGGGGTCGGTAGGTCGAGGGGAAACGGGCGGCGCCCCAGATGAGCAGAACGGCTGCGCACAGCATGAGAAGGTAGGAGTATCCGGTGACCCCGATCCAGAACCAAAGCCCGTGCCCGTAGACCAGCAGGTTCTCTCCGGCCGGGCTGGGCGTGAAGCTCGACCAGATCAGGCCATGCCACTCATTGGTGTCGGCCAGCAGCCACGTGAAGAAGGGGATGATGAAGGCGATCCCGATGTTGCGGCGGGTCAGCCAGCGGTCGAGCCGATTGTAGTCAAGCGCAAGAAGAAGCAGCAAGACGGGGCTGCTCAAGGTGCCGAGGTACTCGACTTTGGACCAGAAAACTTTGCCGGGGATGCCGACCGTCGCATACTCGAGGGCGGCTCCCAAGGTCCACTCGGTCACCGCAATCATGAGCAGGGCCAGGGCGGTGCCCCCAGGCGTCCTTCGCCTTTGCCACACCACGGCCGCGACAACTGCCCCGACGCAAGCAGCCAGGAGGCAGATGAGAGAGTAGGGGGTAAACTCGAAGATCATCTTCGCACCGCCTCTCCACCTCAACTTCAGCGTCTGGCCCTCCCCCGCAGATATCGGGCCGATCCAGCCTCCCTATGATACCGTGTCCGCGGGCCGTGCAGGGAGGCAGGGCCCGACCCCTGGGGGACCTTCCGCCCACAACGAGAGAGGCCTCCCGTTCAGGATTCTCAGTGCGGCACACGTTCATCGAATCGGTGGGGCGAGGCTCGCCATTGTCCAGGAGCGATCACACTCACAGCTCGGGTCTCAACAACAATCACGAATCCCGGTGGACAATCGCATAGGCGAGGAGGGTCTCTCAAGCCAGCAATGACGGTCCAATCCGGGTCGTCATCACAAGCCTCCCGGGGTGCCGCCGCAGCCGAAGGCGTGGACGGGCGAGAGGGAACCCCCAGCTCAAATGCAGGCCCGCCCCGAATACGCCCGAACCCGAGCAGGATAGAATCAAAACGGACACCGAGGATGTGGCCTTCCGCTGAAGGAACCCGGACGGATCGCAAATCGGCGGTTCAATTGTCGCGGGCGCTCGAGAGCTCTGCCCTAATAAGACGGGACGCACCAATACTCAGGCGTTGAAATACATTGAGTTGCCCCTTCTCGCACAAAATGAGTGCGCCCAGGAGGCCAGGCGGCCGCACGGCCAGCCCCGTGGGAAATGGCCAGAGCCACCAATAGGAGATCCCAGTGTGCTCACAGCCATAACTCGAGACGTCAGCTCCGGCATCGGAAACTGCGAACTCACCTATCTGCCGCGGGTCGGGATCAACTTGGATCTCGCCCGTGCTCAACATCGCGAGTACCAGAAGGCGCTTGCGGATATCGGCTGTAAGGTGTCCGCCCTACCTTCTGAGCCGGACCTCCCCGATTCCGCTTTTGTAGAGGACGTGGCGGTTGTTCTCGATGAGATTGCGGTGATCGCGCGCCTCGGCGTGGAATCGAGGCGAGCGGAGGCCGCTTCTGTTGCGCAGGTCCTGGGACAGTACCGGATGCTGGTCACGATCCAGGCGCCCGGGACGCTCGAAGGTGGGGATGTCCTGCGCTTGGACAAGACGATTTATGTTGGGAAATCGGGTAGAACCAATCAAGTCGGAATCGAACAACTTGAGGCCCTCACGGCCAGGTTCGGCTACCTCGTAATACCTCTTGAACTGAAGGATTGCCTGCACTTGAAGTCAGCGGTTACCCAGATTGCGGCAGATGCCCTGATAATGAATCCGGAATGGACAAGCAGGGTCCCCTTCCGCGGGTTCGAGCTCATTTCAGTGGACCAACGGGAGCCTTACGGAGCGAATGCTCTTCTGGTCAACGGCAGGGTTATTTATCCGGTGTCGTTTCCCCGCACGCGCGAGAGGCTGGAAGGGCATGGGATCAGAGTAGCCGCCGTGGATGTTTCGGAGTTGCAGAAGGCGGAGGGGGCGCTCACGTGTTGCAGCCTGATTTTTGAGGCAGGATAGACACCGGCCGGGGGTTGGTGAAGGGACAGAGACCAGAATCCCGTTCGGCGCGGCGGAATGCGGACGAAAGGGAAATCGAGGCAGATGCGCGGCACCGCGGTGTTTGGTCTCGGTGATTTCCCATTGGGCTGATGGGATGGCAGGCCACGATCTCTGGACCGCACAAGACACGCCCGGGCACTCGTTGGCTGGAGGATCCCCCCATGCAACTTCCGCCTTTTGAGTTGGAACGCTTCTTCGCCCAATATGAGTTTTCCGCCCGGTACCTGCTGTGCAGTTCCGACTCCGAATCGTTGGCGATTGGGGACTTGCTCGCTTTGGAGCCGGAAGCGCGCGATTCGATCCAGAAACACTGGCTGGGTTACACCGAGTCGCAGGGATCCTTCTCCTTGCGGGAGGAGATCAGCCGGCTGTACAGAACCATCCAGCCGGAACAGGTCCTGGTCTGTAGCGGCGCCGAAGAAGCCATCTTCCTGTTTATGAACGCCGCCCTCCAATCCGGCGATCGTGTCGTGGTGCACTCGCCTTGCTATCAATCGCTTGAAGCAGTGGCGCGGGGCATTGGCTGTGAGGTTGCGGGCTGGAAGGCGCATGAGGAGAATGGATGGGCGCTCGATCTGGATGAGCTGAGAGGCCAGCTCCGCCCGGCTACCCGCGCCGTGGTCATCAATACCCCTCACAACCCTACGGGGTACCTGATGAGGAGGGAGGAATTCGGCGAAGTGATTCGCTTTGTCCAGGACCACGGGATCATCATCTTCTCGGATGAAGTCTATCGCGAGTCGGAGTACGACCCGGCCGACCGTCTTCCCATGGCCTGCGACCTGAGCGAGCGGGCGGTCTCGCTGGGGGTGATGTCGAAGACCTACGGCTTGCCGGGACTGCGCATCGGTTGGATTGCGACGCACAACGCCGAGCTCTATGACCGGATGGCGCGGTTCAAGGACTACACCACGATCTGCAACAGTGCGCCCAGCGAGTTTCTGGCAGAACTGGGGTTGCGGCACCGACAGCAGCTGGTCGAGCGGAACCTGGCGATCATCGCCAGAAACCTTTCCGTCTTGGATGATTTCTTCGCCCGCCATGCCGACCGGTTTTCGTGGATTCGCCCCCACGCCGGTCCGATTGCTTTCCCACGGCTCCTCGGGAAGCAGGTCGACTCCTTCTGCCATGACCTGTTCACAGCCGCGGGCGTCCTCCTGCTTCCCGGAAGCGTTTATGGGGATCGCGAGAACCACCTCAGAATCGGGTTCGGGCGAGAGAACTTGCCTGAGGCAGTGGCGCGCCTCGAGGGATTCCTGCAGGTTCAATCCTCCTGAGGGACCTGCCCTCGCGGCATCCGGAGCAGGGGGCGACGGTTCAATTGGGTCGGCAGGCGAGGGAAACCGAAAGGTGCCCCTGGATCCCTCCTCTTGTTCAGGATGGCGGGTTCTGAGCGGCGATGGGGATTGGGGGACTCCCTGAAGCGGAGACCGTCGGATAACGAACGAAACGGAACCACTCGACGGAGAATCCTTGCTTATCTCACGCGATTCGGGATTTCATGACACTTGTCCAGACCACCCTACGGAGGAAGAAGATGATTCCCTGGTCAATTCAACTTGCCGGGCGTTTCGAGGAAGTCCAGTTCGAGAGCAAGGCCTTGAAGGGAAACCCCCTCGGGGACCCGCACCAGCGCCCCCTCTGGGTGTATCTCCCTCCCGGCTATGCTGATTCCTCCAGGCGTCGTTACCCGAGCGTCTACATGATCCAGGGCCTCACCGGCCAGCTGGATATGTGGCGCAACCGCTCCGCCTTCCGCTTGAATTTCCCCGAATTGGCCGACGGCCTGTTCGCTCGGGGCGAGGCACCCAGCTGCATCCTGGTCTGGGTGGATTGCTGGACGTCGCTCGGGGGCAGCCAGTTTCTTGACTCGCCGGGGACCGGCAGGTACCACACGTACCTTTGCGAGGAGATCGTCCCTTGGGTGGACGCGCACTATCGCACCCTGTCCGCGCGCGATCACCGCGGGATCGCGGGCCACTCCAGCGGGGGGTACGGGGCGATGGTGACCCCCATGCTGCGCCCCGATCAGTGGGGGGGCCTGGCAACCCACGCTGGGGACGCGCTCTTCGAGGGGGTCTATTTGTCCGATTTCCGCAAATCGGCGCGCGCGTTGCGCGACGAGTATCAGGGCTCCTTCGAGAAGTTCTGGGCAGACTTTCGTTCTCGCCCCGCCTATTCCAAAGACAGCGACAGCTTCCTGCTGAATGACTACTGCATGGCCGCCTGCTATTCGGCCGACCCGGACGGCCAGGTGAATCTTCCCTACGACCTCGCGACCGGGAAGCTTATCCCGGAGGTCTGGGAGCGCTGGCTTGCCTGGGACCCGGTGCGGATGGTTGCTGCCCACGCCGAGACCCTGCGCTCAATGAAGGCGATCTACATCGACGCCGGCAAACGTGATGAGTATTACCTGGATCTAGGTGCCGAGGCCTTCCGCCTCGCGCTCGAGCGCGCCGGAGTCAAAGATGTCTTCTTCGAACTGTTCGATGGCACGCACGGTTCGACTGAGTATCGCTACCCGCGCGCACTCAAGTACCTTGCAGAAAGACTGGCTCCGAAGCCTTGAGATCGAGGCCAGGGGGAGCGCTCAAGATGAGGGGAGTGACGGGTGCGCCCCCCGGCAGGACGAAGAAAGGGGCACCCCTGGGGGCTTGAAGGGACCTTTCTGCCAGTCATCTGGGGAAGATACGTTCGGCGTTTTCGAGTTTGGCCCGGGGGCTCTGCGGGCGGGTAGGAGGCCATCCGGCCACCCCGGGCTCACAGCTCCTGGTGTTCGGTGCGGGCTATGATCTCGTCCTGCAGGGCCTTCCCCAGATCGCAAAAGTAGTCGCTATATCCAGCGACGCGCACGATCAGGTCCCGGTGCTGGTCCGGGTGCTCCTGGGCGGCCCGCAGCGTGGCCGCATCCACCACGTTGAACTGGACATGGTGTCCGTCGAGCGTGAAGTAGGTGCGGATCAGTTGAACCAGCTTGTCCAGGCCCTCCTCGTCCCTCAGCAGCTGGGGGGCGAACTTCTGATTGAGCAGGGTCCCCCCGGTACGGACGTGGTCCATCTTCGCAACGGAGCGCAGGACTGCCGTCGGGCCGCGGCGGTCCGCGCCCTGCACGGGTGAGACGCCCTCCGAGAGCGGCTCGCCCGCCCGGCGCCCGTCGGGCGTGGCCAGGGTGACCGATCCGAAGTAGATGTGAACCGTCGTGGGGAGAAGATTGATATGGTACGTGCCGCCCTTGGTATTGGGCCGGCCGTCGACCGCTCGGAAGTAGGCCTCGAATATGGCGGTCATCACCTCGTCGGCGTAATCCTCGTCGTTTCCATAGCGGGGGGTCTTATTGAGGAGCAGCTGGCGGGTCCTCTCGTGGCCGACGAAGTTGTCCTCGAGCACTTTGAGAAGCTCGGCCATGCCCAGAGTCTTACGCTCGAACACGTGGAACTTGAGGGCGGTCAACGCGTCGGTCGTGGTCCCCAGCCCGACTCCCTGGATGTACGTGGTGTTGTAGCGCGCTCCGCCGTCGTGGTAATCCCTGCCCTGCTTGACGCAGTCGTCGATCAGGAGGGACAGAAAGGGGGCCGGCATGTGTTCCGCGTACAGCCTCTCGATCACGTTGTTTCCGCGGACCTTGATCTCAACGAAATGCCTGATCTGCGCCTCGAAGGCATCCAAGAGCTCGTCGAAGGAACCAATGCTGGCGGGGTTCCCGGTTGCGAGCCCGATCCGCTTTCCGGTGCGCGGGTCCAGCCCGTCGTGGAGCGTGATCTCCAGCACCTTGGGCAGATTGAAATACCCGGTCAGGTTGTAGTTCTCCTTGCCGAAGGCGCCGACCTCCACGCAGCCGCTGGATCCGCCGTTTCTCGCGTCGGCGAGGGCCTTGCCCTGGCGCACCAGCTCCTGAACGATGAGGTCTGCGTTGAAAACGGACGGCTGTCCGAACCCGGTGCGGATAATTCGCGCCCCGCGGCGGACAAACTCGTCGGGGTTCTTCTTGCTGACCTGGATCGAGGAGCTCGGCTGCAGAAGGCGCATGGCCTCGATGACATCCAGGATCAGGTACGTGACCTCGTTGACCCCGTCGCTGCCGTCCTCGCGAACCCCTCCGGTGTTGATCTGAGCAAAGTCGGTGTAGGTTCCGCTTTCCTCGGCCGTCACCCCGACCTTGGGGGGCGCGGGTTGGTTGTTGAACTTGATCCAGAGACACTGCAGGAGCTCCTCGGCCTGGGCGCGGGTCAGGCGGCCCTCGGCCAGATCCTGCTTGTAGAAGGGAACGAGATGCTGGTCCAGCCTCCCCGGGCTGAAGGCATCCCAGGTGTTCAGCTCGGTGGTAACCCCCAGGTGCACGAACCAATAGTATTGAAGGGCCTCCCAGAAACTGCGGGGAGCATGAGCCGGGACGCGAGAGCAGACCTCGGCGATGCGCTCCAGTTCGGCTCGACGCGCAGGATCCTTCTCCCTGCGCGCAAGATCCTGGGCTTGCTCGGCGTGTCGCTCGGCAAAGCGGATCAGCGCCTGCGCGCAGACCTGCATGGCTTTCAGTTCTTGCGCCCGAGCCCAGGCCCGAGGGTCGTTTAGGTAGTCGAGCGCCTCGAGACTACGACGCAGGTCGTTCTGGAAGTCCACGAAGCCCTTGTGGTAGATCTTGTCGTCGAGCACGGTGTGACCCGGTGCACGCTGTTCCATGAACTCCGTGAACACTCCGGCCTCATAGGCGGCCTTCCACTCCTCCGTCATCTCCTGGAAGATCAGGTCGCGCATCGACCTGCCTCGCCAGTAGGGTATGATCAACTCCCTGTAGACGCGGCGGGTCTTGGCATCCACGCCGAAGGGGATCTTGTCGCGGCCGTCGAGCAAGTCGAGGTCATCCAGGCTGTGGCAGCACAGTTCTGGGAAGGTTGGCGTCGCTTTTGGACCCGGTCCCTTTTCCCCGACGATCAGCTCACCCTCGCCGAGGTGGATCTTCTTGCCTTCCATGAGGTGCCGGAAGGCCAGCGCCCGACGCATGGGAGCGGAGATTGGGGCGGGCGACCTCCGATCGATCTCGGTCATGAGCTCGGCGCGCTCGGTAGAAATGCAGGGTCTGGCATCCAGGCTCTGCTGCCTGAGGCGTTTGACCCGTTCGCTTACCACAGGGCTAGCCTCCTGTCCGGAGGGGCAGTCCGTATTCGCGAAACACTTCGCCTATCTCCTTCATCCTCTGCTCGGACGGCGGTTGGGTTTCCGGGAGCGCGTAAGCCCTGCCCAGGCGCTCGTACTTGTGCTTGCCGATTGCGTGATACGGGAGCAGCTCTACCGTGGGTGGCGTTGGGAGGCCGGCGGCGATTGAGGCGATGGAGCGCACTTCTTCGAAATCCTCATTAACACCGGGAACGATCGGGACGCGCAAAAGGATCGCATGCCCACCCGCGGACAGGGCTCGCAGGTTCCTCAAGATGGGCGCATTGGAAGCCCCCGTGAGTTCACGATGTCTGGCATCGTCCCCCAGCTTCAGGTCGAAGAGGAAGAGATCAACCAGACCTCGCAGGCCGTCCAGAGTTTCCCAGGACGCAAAACCGCAGGTGTCGAGGACGGTGTGAATCCCAGCACCGCGGCAGGCCTGCAGCAGGGCGAGAAGGAAATCCGGTTGCATGAGCGGCTCCCCGCCCGAGAAGGTCGCCCCACCGCCGGACTGATCGTAGAATGGGCGGTCGCGGATCACCGCGGCCATCACCTGCTCCACGCTCATTTCACGGCCAAGGCATTCCCGCGCCTCAGCATAGCACTCCTCCAAGCACGCCCCGCAGAACGTGCACTTCGCAGGATCGAGCAGCGGCCCGGCGCCGTTCCACGAGATCGCCCCTTCCGGGCACGCCTCGAGGCAGGCGCGGCAGAGCAGACAGCGCTCGGGCCGGTAGATCATCTCGGGATCGGGGTCCTGCCCCTCGGGGTTATGACACCACAGGCAACGAAGCGGGCAGCCCTTCAGGAAAACGGTCGTGCGAATGCCCGGCCCGTCGTGGATCGAGTAGCGTCTTATGTCGAAGACCGTTCCCTTGTGAAGGTTCACCCCATCCTCGTCTCTGAGGCCATTCGCAAGGCAATCGAGGTGTTCAAATGCGGCCCGCTTGGGCTCCGCTGCGGCAAGACACGATCCGACCGGCGCGACCATTGTACATCCGAGATGAAGCCTGAAGTGACGGCGACAGATTAATCGACCGGGAGGTTGCGGGTCGATCTTGACGTCGGTGATCAAGGTGCATGTGAGATGCATGACCGGCGCGTCAGTTTATCCAATGGAGCCGGTGCCACAGGGTGCCCCAGCCCAGGCTGAGGGCGATGAGGGCGCATCGGCAACAATATGAGAGGGCAAACGGAACGCGCGACACTCCGCGCCGGCTCCGGGTGGGCTGTTTCTTCGGAGGACTCCAATCCGGATGACCCTCTGAGCCCTTTCCCATTAGGCGCTCGGCCAAACGGATCCGTCCTGTACATAAATGGAGTGTTCTGATACAGTTTCTTGGGTGCGGCGGTAACGGAAGCAATGGAGCTGCGGAGTTCCTGGCCTGGCGGGCGACGTACTCTGCCAGGGTTGAATTGCATTGCGCGGTCTGGAAGTGCAAGACTGCAGAATGCTTCGCCAGTCGCCCCACCACGCCTAGGGGGCTGTGAGGCGATTACGCTTTTGCCGCCGGGAAGCACCGCGCGCTTCCCGGGGCGGAAAAACTGCTAGTAATGGAGGTCTCAGATGAGAATCGTTTTGACGATCATCGGCGGCCTGCTGATCCTGGCAGGAGCGGTTTGGTTCCTGCAAGGGATCAATGTCCTGCCCGGGAGCGCCATGACTGGCCAGATGAAATGGGCTATCTACGGTGCGATCGCGGTCCTGGCGGGCGTGGTTCTGCTCATTCTTAGCCTTCGGCGGAGAGCTTCCAATACAAAAGGGTGACCCTTCCTGGGGAATACACTTGAGCTGCCTGTCGGCCTGAGGGCTGACTTCAGCACGGGCCGCCAGTGAGCTGCCGCCTCCTCACATCGCACAGGAAGACGCGAGGACGCCACCCACACGCCTGCAAATGCTGAAGGTGCTGCGAGCCTGATTCGTCCTGGCTGTGAACGGGGATCCCAGCCTTGGTGCGAAGGTGCCCGGGTCCCGCTGGCGCGACACCCAGGCGGGGGAGGGGGTCCTTCCCCCGTATTCTCTTGCTGGCGACAGCCTGGCTTAACAGCCTAATGGCACGTGGCTGCTCCAGCGCGGAAAAGGCCTGACCTTGGGCTGTCCGAGAAGGGAGCCCTTCTTCCCCTTCAACCTGGTTTCGGCTCGCCCTTCAATTCCTCTCGGCGCCGGCGGTATTCGATGATGGGGTAATCGCCTCGGATGAGCTGCTCGCCAATGCGCAGGGCGGATGCGGGCGGCTCGTGGGTCTCTACGACCCTCCGGTCCTGGTGGGCGACGTACACATTGAAGGGCATGGCCAGCCAGTTGACCAGCGACCTCAATCCGGGGACCCGGACAAACTTCTGATAGAAGCGCAGGTAGAGGATGGTGCGGGTCGCATCCACGGGCACGAATGCCGCCACAATCCGGGCGTCCGTGCTGATGTGGTTCTGCCAGAGGTTGGGGAAGATGAATTCCAGCTTGAAAGGAGGCTCGGGCTCGAGAGGGACCTCTCGTGGGCCCAGGGCTGGAGTGCCGTCATCACTCCGGTTGAATGCATAGACATAGAACATGTCCGGCGAGACCCACTTCAGACCTGGGCCATCCACCAGCGTGCGGCCGCCCCGGCCGATCGTGTTGGCGTGGATGAAGGGAACATGTACGACATCGAGCTGGTTCTCGATCACCCGGCTGTAGTGCGCCCTCCACGGGTCGCGGACTTCCGCGTATGAGAAGGTCGCGTCAAGATCGGTGAAGAATGGGGGCGCCGCGGGCGCCGGCTCCTGGTCCCCCCACCAGATCCAGATGAAGCCCTGAGCCTCGAATGTGGGACGGCTGCGCACCCGGAACGCGGAGGAGACCGAGGCGGAACGTCCATTGGCCGGAATGAACTGGACCTTCCCTTGGCCGTCATACTCAAATCCGTGGAACGGGCACTGGAGGCGATCGCCGAGCACCTTTCCCAGACAAAGTTGGATGCCCCGATGGACGCAGTGATCCTCCAGGCAGTGGACCGCACCACGGGAATCGCGCCAGAAAACAAGACGCTCGCTCAGCCGAGTAACGCCCAGGGGCCTGTCACGCACTTCCCCCGAATTGAGAACCACAAACCATTGATTTGGAATCAAGGTTGCCCTCCGGACACCTGATTCGGCTGGAGCCATTCTAGCCCGTCACCCGGATTGCCGCTGGGCGAAAACCGGAGCCGCCGCTTGGAGGGTTCTCTTGCGATTCGAGGACCCTGGGCCGAGCGCGTTCGGCGATCCTGGACCGACTCAAACCGAATCTGGTCCGCACCAACGGGGCGAATGGCGGGGTCACGTTTGTTGATCCCGGATATTGATTCGACCGGCGGGCCGGCAGAGTGGACACCTTGATCCACGGACGACCGATCCGCCTCTTGGATGTCGCTGACCTATGCGCAGAGAAAGTCCCTGGTCACCCTGCTTCGGGCAAGCTCCGCGGGTGATGAGGGCCCGGCACTCGATCTCCGGGCATGCTGACGATGGATGAAGAATGGTACTCGGGACCGGGGGGAACTGCCCCGCTAGCTTGGAGGGCTGGACTGAACCTCGACGTTCGAAAGCAATTCAATGACCTTGATCACCGCGGAGTGATCGAGATCCCCCCATCCATTGGCTTGCATGGAGCCGAACAGTTCATGAGCCAGGGACGAGGCGGGAAGGGAACATCCGAAGGCGCGGGCGGTTTCGAGAATGATGTTCAGGTCCTTGAAGTGGAGCCGGCTGCGGAAGCCGGGGGCGAAGTCCCTTTGGATGACTCGCGGGCCCCTCACGTCCATCACCCGGGTTTGGGCGTAGCCGCCGCTCAAGACGGCCAGAACGATCGCAGGGTCCACTCCCGCCTTCTGGCCCAGGACGAGCGCCTCCGCCATTCCGATCAGGTTTAGGGCAACCTGGATTTGGTTGCAGGCCTTGACCGTCTGACCCGCCCCCGATGCCCCGCATAGCACGGGTTTCCCAAGCACCTTCAGAACGGGCTGGGCACGCTCGAACACATCGGCTGGACCGCCGACCATTATCGACAGCGTGGCATTGATCGCCCCCGTCTCACCTCCGGAAACGGGCGCGTCCAGCATCGCGCACCCACGTTTCTTGGCCTCGTCAGCCATCTTCGCCGCGACGACCGGCGAGATCGTCGACATGTCGATCAGCAAGGTGCCCGCCTTTACGCCAGCCAGCACCCCGTCCTCGCCCAGGTACGCCTTTTCGACGTCCGGCGAATCCGGGAGCATGGTGATGACGAGCTGGGCGCGCGCGGACACGTCTCTAGGCGAGGTCCCGGCCAAGGCGCCCTGGGACACCAGTTGCGCCAACCTCTCGGCCACCAGGTCATAGCTGACGACCGAATACCCGGCTTTCAGCAGGTTGCCAGCCATGGGGAGCCCCATGATTCCCAGTCCGATGAAACCAATGACGATGTCCATCTGTTGCTCTCCTCCGAGCTAAGGAAAAATCCAGCCAGGGTCCTCCAGGAGCATCTTGATGCCTTGAAGGAATCTTGCGGCCGGTGCTCCATCCACCGCGCGGTGGTCGAAAGTCAGGCTCAGGAAGACCATATCACGCAATCGGATCTGCCCCAGCCACGCCACCGGCTTCGGTAGGATGCGCCCCACGCCAAGGATCGCGATCTGGGGGGGATTGATAATGGGGGTGAACGCGTCGATCTCGTTCATACCCAGGTTCGTGATCGTAAAGGTGCCCTCTAGAAGATCTTCGGGCAGCAGCTTGCTGGTGCGCGCGCGATCGATGAGGCCGGCCAGCTCCTCCGCGGTTTCCCTGAAGCTCTTCTTGTTGGGGCCTTTCCCCACCGGGACCAACACCCCTTGCGGGGCATCGACGGCGACCCCCATGTTGACTTGCCCGATCATTTGAATCTCGTCCCCCACCAGAAGAGCGTTGAGGGCGGGATGTTCCTCCAGGGCCCTGGCGGCAACTCGGACGAACAGGGCGGCGTAAGGCAGCGGCATGTTTGCGCCCGTCCCGGCCGAGTTTATCACCTCAGTCGGGCAGGGTCCCCGGGCCTGTGGCATCGGCCTCGAAGGTCAAAGTGGCTGTTGGCGGAGCACCGCTGACCGATCCCTTCGCCAAGAGAACTGGCGCCGACAGCTACGCGCCAGATGCCAGCCGCGTCGTCGCTTTGGCGAAACATTTCTCTTAGAAGATGAGAAGAACAGTCCAACCTCATTCGTGGATGCGTCTTTTCCCCGCATTTCGTGCATCTGGAGGGTCACCTCGGCACGAGGTCCGAACAAGCCGCGAGGTGTGACCGGCTCATCCCTTTCGCCCCCTTCCTGTCGGGACCGCCTCACTCTGCGCCTCGCTTGCGCACATCGCCGCAGAGATCGGTGAGACAGAATATGCAAGAGGTGGAGGGTCTGGAGGGATCCTCGGACCCGAATTGCCGGATTCTTCGCTGGCCAGCGGTGCATGGGAGCGGCCCGTCGCGCATTGGGATCAGGAACAAGGCACCTTGCCTTCGGGAAACGTCACCGCCAGGAAAGGGCCTGCGACAATAATCCGTCCCTGCCATCTGCCATGCGAGAAGCTGCCTGCGGAGAATCAGGCGAGATCTTCCCTGCCTTTCCCCCCTGCGGCCGGACGGCCCTGAGGGTTTCGAGGGGGAAATGGTGTGGACCGCGGCTGGGCAATCGGATAATATGGGACTGTGCCCATCCTCACCCTTACCACTGATTTTGGCACCAAGGACGGTTTCGTCGGGACGCTGAAAGGGGTTATCTGGAGCATCTGCCCGGAAGCGCAGATCGCCGACATCAGCCACGAGATCGCCCCGCAGAACGTGCTGGAGGGGGCCTTAGCCCTCTGGCGGGCATACCCTTTTTTCCCGCCAGGGACGGTCCACGTTGCCGTGGTCGACCCGGGGGTGGGGACCCAGCGCCGCCCAATTGCCGCTCGGCTGGGAGGGCAATTCTTCGTTGGGCCGGATAACGGCCTTTTCACTCCAATGTATGAGGACGCCAGAAGGAACGAATGGAGGCTGGAGATCGTCCAGCTGACGAATGCCAGGTACTTCCTCCCCAATGTCAGCCGGACTTTCCACGGGCGCGACATCTTCTCGCCGGTGGCAGCCCACCTTGCGCGCGGCGTTTCTTTCGGAGACCTTGGGCCGCCGGTGACCGAACCGGTTCGAATCCAGCTCCTCCATCCCCAAAGCACCGCCGACGGCTGGCAGGCCCATGTGACCGTGATTGATGTTTTCGGCAACCTCACCACCGATTTGCCGGCAGCCGAGGTTCTCGGGAGGGGGCAGCCTCTCTTCCGCCTGCGCGGCCGCGAAGTCCGTGGGCTGTCTGAATCCTACGGCCACCGAGAAGCCGGAGATTTGATCGCCCTGGTGGACAGTGAGAACTATGTTGAGATCGCCGTGGTCAATGGTTCCGCCGCCCATGCGCTCGGTGCCCAGGTGGGCGATCCCGTCGAAGTGGTCTTTCTCTGAGACCGATCTCGAGGAACACGAGGAAGACGCTTCACATCTTCCCTTGAAGACGCTCGCGTGCCCTTGACCAGCGAAGCTCCTCTTGCCATCGATCACCTTACCTTTCGCTACTGGCGCAGGGCGGAAGATGCTCTCAGCGACGTCAGCTTGAGCCTCGAACGCGGCCAGGTGATGCTGGTTGCCGGATCCAGCGGCTGCGGCAAGACTACCCTGATGCGCTGCATCAACGGGCTCATCCCCCACACCTACAAAGGGGACCTGACAGGCGACCTCCGCCTGTTCGGTCGGTCTTTGCGCGAGATGGGCATGGAGGAAGTCTCCCAGACGGTCGGCACCCTCCTGCAGGACCCCGAGCGCCAAATCCTGGGCAGTTATGTTCTCAATGAGGTCGCTTTCGGTCTGGAATCGCTCGGGATCCCGCGCGAGGAAATCGTTCCGCGCGTGGAGAAGGCGCTTGCCCGGCTGAAAATCGGGCATCTGCGCGACCGCGAAACGTTTGGGACTTCGGGTGGGGAAAAACAGAAGATTGCTCTGGCCGGGATCCTTGCGATGGAGCCGAAGATTCTCTTGCTGGATGAGCCTCTGGCTAGCCTCGACCCGGCCTCCGCGCACGAGGCTCTGCAGGCCTTCCGCCAGCTAGCCGACGAGGGGATCGCGGTAATGATTGTTGAGCACCGGGTTGAAGACGTGCTCGCCATTCACCCGGAAATCGTCCTGTATATGGACGAGGGGCGCATCGTTTACCAAGGCGATGCGGACGGGTTGATGCAAACCGTGGATTATCACCGTATTAAGCTGCCCGCTGCGGCCGTCATGCAACGGGCGCTCCGGGACCCTGCGCCCGTTTTCGAGCCGGCGGTTCACCCCGGGAGCGAGATAGAGCAGTTGGTGCAGTTCGAGGGAGTGCACTTCCGCTATCGCGAGGAAGAGCCCGAGGTCCTCCGAGGGCTCGATTTCTCCATCAACAAGGGTGATGTGATCGCCGTGCTCGGCCACAATGGCTCTGGCAAGACGACCATGGTGAAGCATGCCCTTGGGCTGCTCAAACCGACCGATGGGCGGGTTCTGCTCGAGGGGCGGGACACCCGCCAATCGACGGTGGCCCAAGCGGCGCACACGATCGGCTACGTCTTCCAGAGCCCGACGCAAATGCTCTTCGCGCCTACGGTGGCCGAGGAACTGGCCTTCGGGCCGAAGAACCTGAAAATGGCTCCCGAGGAAATTGCCAAGAATGTCGAATGGGCAATCGATACGGTGCATCTCAAGAGCGAGATGCAAATGCCGCCGCTCGCGCTTTCCTTCGGCCAGCAGAAGCGCATCAGCATCGCGGCCGTGCTGGCGATGCGCTCGCGGATCCTGATGATGGATGAGCCCACGGCCGGCCAGGATTACTGGAATTACATGGCCTTCATGGACTCGATCCTGCAGATGCCGGGTTTCGATGCGGTCATCTTCATCACGCACGATGTGGATCTGGCGGTGATCTATGCCACGCGCATCCTGCTGCTTTTCGGCGGCGAGATTGTGGCGGATGGGGCTCCGCAGGAGGTGCTGCGCGAGGAGGCTCTCCTGGAAGACTGGCGGGTTCTGCCGACTTCGCTCCTACACGTGAACCTGGAACTGCTTCCAAGGACCGGCAGATTCTTCCGGGCTGAAACTCTCGCTCACATTGTGAGTTAACTTAAGTGCGCCGCGTGTGCGGCGCGGAAACCGGCTCCGGCTCAATCCAACTTGAGGAGGGGACATGGAAAAGAAGTCGCTTTGGAAGTTCGGGACGCGGGAGGTCGTGTACGCGGCGATCGGGGCGGCGCTGTATGCGGTGCTGGCCGTGGCGACCAACTTCCTGCAAATTCCATCCGCCGGAAATGTGTCCTTCCGCCCGGCCGTCGCCATCCCGATGTTCTTCGGTGTCGTTTTCGGCCCGATCGTCGGCTTCGTCGCGGGTTTCATCGGCAACATCATCAGCGACCTGATATCTGGCTACGGCTTCTGGTTCTGGTGGGACCTGGGCAACGGCCTAATGGGCCTCATTCCGGGGCTGATCGCGCTCTCGATCATCTCCTATCGAAGCTCGAGATCCATCCTGAAGGCCGAGCTGTTCGTCATCATCGGCGTCCTGGTCGGCATGGCGCTTGCCTCGGTTTCTGAGATGTGGGTTTCCGGCGCGGACATCCACACCGTCATCTTTGGCAATTTCCTGCCGGCCGTCATACCGAACCTGATCAATGGGTTGATCCTGGTTCCGATCCTGATGGTTGCCTACGACGCCATCGTCAAGCGGTCCGGACGGTAACAGGAAATGAAACGCCGGGGGGCGACCGGTCGCCGGTCGCCCCCTCGTGAGCCTCCATGCTTGTCACCTGGCGCTATCGCCCCCGCAACACTTTGATGTCCCGCTTTGACCCGCGGGCGCGCTGGATCTTCTCCCTGGCCTTCCTATTCGCCACCACCATCTTTTGGGATGCGCGCTTCTTGCTCTTCTTCTTCGTCCTGGGCTTTGTCTGGTATTTTTCCGGCGGAGCCCCCTGGGTCGACGTCCGGCGCGGGTGGATGCTGGTCGGTGTGCTGCTGTTCGTGATGATCGTGGTGAATACGATCATCACCGGGGGCGGCGCGGGAGGAGTCGTCCCGCCCGGCGGGAACCTAGTCTGGCCGGGCGGCCTGCAGCTGCCATTCCGGCTGGGCCTTTGGCATCCCGGCCTGACGTACGAACGGCTGTGGTTCGCAATTTGCCAGGTCCTTCGCATCGGCGGGATCTCGGCGGTCTTCCTGGTCATCCCTTTCACGATGGACCCCCGTCTCTACGGGGTGACCTTTCGCGGCCTCGGTTTGCCGGACCGATTCGCCTACTCGATGGAACTGGCTTTCCGTTACGTGCCGACACTGGCACGCGAGTTCGAGACGACCGTTGACGCCCAACGGGCCCGGGGTTACGAGGTAGAACGCCTGCAGGGGGGGATTATCCGCCAGATCCTGAATGTCGCGCCGCTCATCGTGCCGATCACCATGAACTCCATCCTCATGGGCGAGGATGTGGCCAACGCCATGGACTTGCGCTGCTTCGGCCAGCGCCGGCGCACTTGGTTGTATCAATTGAAGTTCCATTGGCAAGACTATGCCCTGGTCACCCTTGGGGTTCTAATGCTCGTGGGGGGCATCGTGGTGAGTGCGGTCTTCCACATCGGCGGTTTCTGGGTGCCGGGGTTCTGGCTGCGCATGGCAGGGAGATAGGGGCCAGAGGGGAGGAACGAAGCGGGTTGAAAGGATGGCGGAGACCGCAGGCCATGACGGTCTTCTCTTTGAAAGAAAGGGTGAGGAAAGGGTCTCCGTAGTGCTATCGGTTGTCGTCAAAGCCGGCCGATCGGCTTCGGAAGCGGCACAGGCCAATGAGGCCGGTCGTTCTCGCATGATTCAGCGGAATGGTTTTGGATTCGAAAG
The DNA here is from genome assembly GCA_049516595.1 of Anaerolineales bacterium. GTDB lineage: Bacteria > Chloroflexota > Anaerolineae > Anaerolineales > RBG-16-64-43 > JBEKHT01. The sequence goes on along the minus strand of JBEKSY010000025.1, from coordinate 8,404 downwards.
GCATCGTGACTCGAGCGTTTGGCCTGTCTTCTCGTCTTGGCGAATGGGCCCGGGGCTTGGTCGTTTGCGCATGAGGGGAAGCTGAGGGAGATCGCATGTGGTCGGGGATCATTCTCATCCTGGTCGGGTTGGCCGTCCTCGTGTCAGCACTGGCCCTCGGGCGAACACATCCACCTCGCAGTCCGGCGCTGGGGGGGATTGAGAACCCCGACACGGCATTCGCCTATGATCGGATCAGCAACTGGCCGCAGTTTTCACTACTCCGCCGCATGGTTGTCGCTCGACTTGCCCGGTGCAAGCCCGCAGGAACCCTTGCTGACATCGGTTGCGGGCCAGGCCAACTGGCAATCCTCATCGCAGAGCAATTTGGTGATCTGCGGGTCATCGGGATAGACACGGCCGGGGAAATGGTCAAGGCTGGCACTTCCAAGGCGTCCGCGTTGGGGCTGGAAGGACGATTGGAGTTCCGGCGAGGAGAGGTGGAAAGACTGCCACTCCCGGACAGCAGTCTTGACCTCGCGATCAGCACCCTATCGCTCCACCATTGGTCAAATCCCACGGGAGGACTTGGGGAAATCTACCGGGTGCTCGGCCCCGGAGGGCGGCTTCTCCTTTTCGACCTCCGAAGGGATTCCCGGCGAATCTTCTCTTGGTTCCTGAGATTTGCGCAGGCTATTGTTGTGCCCCGGGCCCTGCGGATTGCAAATGAACCCCTGGGTTCGCTCCTGGCGAGCTACACCCCGGCTGAACTTCAGGGCCTCCTCAGGCGGTCGCCATTCAAGGAATGGAGGATCGAGGAGGGGGTTGGATGGCTGTTCGTCTGGGCCACCAAGGGCTGATTGTCCGGTCTCACTCCCACGCCCCGTCGCGGATGCCGGGGAATGCAAGATGTGGATCCTGTGCTCGAGCCACTCCCTTGCAGCCCGTCGCCTCAACTTCTCAAGCATTTCTTCCGAAACCTCAAGACAAATCACCTCTCTTGCACTTAGCCTGCGGGCCATCGCCAGGCTTGAATGACCCGTGCCCGGTCCAACGTCCAGGACGACCGCATTTCCGCTGGCGACCCGGGAAAAGGTATTCAAGAAAGAGGGCGTGGGATCACCCCGGAGAAGAGTCTCCGGAATCCTTGCCATAGGGATTGTCCAGGTGCCGTGCAAACAATCTCCGCTTCCATCCGGACCACTCCGCTTTGGCTTCGGTTGCGATCAGGTCGACCTCGAATCGGGCTCTCGCAATCCGGATCAGCGCCTCGCCAGGCCTGGCAGGGGATGCCCCTGCAGGGATATCGGCCCCTTGGAATCATGAAGGGTAGCCATCCCGGCTATTGAGACTCGAGCGGCAAAGAGAACCGGATCGTTGTGCCCACCCGGAGCGCGCTTTCGGCGTGGATCTCGCCGCCGTGCGCCGCGACCAGGTTCTTGGCGATAGCCAGGCCCAGACCGCTGCCGCGCGAGTCCCTCGACTTGTAGAACCGATCGAAGATGTACGGCAGGTCGCCCGGCGCGATGCCGGCCCCGTTATCGGTCACGGAGACGGTGACGCGACGACCCGGCTCGTCAAGCAATGCGGAGATTCGCACAAGACCCCCCGGTGCGGTGTGACGCAAGGAATTGTCCGTGAGGTTAGCCAGGACTTCACGAATCCGCACGGGATCGATCTCCAGCAAGGGCATGTCCTTGGGCACATCCACCTCGAGCGCGATGCCTCCTGAGGCGGATTGAGCGCGGAAGGAGGCCGCCACATCGCAAGCCAGGACTCCGAGGTCGGTCAGCTCGCGGTGCAGTTCGAGGGCGCCGCTCTCGGCCAGCGAGAGGGTACGCAAGTCATCGATCAGCCGCGAGAGCACGTGGGTCTCCTCGAGAATGGGCCCGATGTGCCCAGCGTCGGCCGGGTAGACCCCGTCGAGCATCCCTTCCAGGTTGCCCTGGATCACGGCCAGGGGGGTGCGCAGCTCGTGGGTCACGTCCGCAAGCAAGTTGCGGCGCAGCGCTTCATTCGCCCGCAGGCGTTCGGTCATCGAATTCAAGGCGCGGGCCAGGGTGCGAAACCCGCGCGGCCCGCGCTCACGGACCTGAGCCGAGTAATCCCCCGCTTCCACGCGCCCGGCGATGTCAATCAAGTCTGTCAGTGGCCAGGCAACCCCCCGCATGCTTGCCACGAGGGCGAACAATACAAGGATCAAGGATGCGAGCGCCAGCCAGGGCAAGAAACCGGATAATGACAATTTCGACCCGAGCAGCCCCACGAGCCATAGTGTTCCGGCACAGCCTGCACCCGCGATCAGGAGAAGAAGGAAGAGGGTCGACAGCCGCCAAGCCAAGCGGAACAGATGCACGCGGTGCCTGGGTCGAAAACGTGACCTCGGGTGGGGTGGCCAAGACTCCCCTTCCGGCCACCAGGGGGGCCGATGGCGCGGGTGGGTGCGGCTCGGGTGAGGCGGGTAGGGGTATTCGGATCTCATGATTCTGACAACCTGTAGCCGACCCCGTAGACCGTGAGGATGTAGCGCGGCTCGTGCGGATCCGGCTCGATCTTCCGGCGCAGGTTCTTAATGTGGGCATCAATCGCCCGTTCGTACGATTCAAAGGCTACACCGTGGATAGCGTCCAGAAGCTGGGCGCGCGTGAGGATGCGGCCTGGCTGGCGCGCCAAGGCGGCGAGCAACTGGAATTCGGTCGGGGTAACCTCCACCTCCCGCTCGCTGACGGTGACGCGCATGCGAGGGACATCGAGAAGAAGATCCCCAGCCCGGAGGGTGTCAAGGCTGGAGTCCGTTCCGCCCTCACCGCGGCGCAGAACCGCGCGGACCCTGGCGACGAGTTCCTTCGGGCTGAAGGGTTTGACCATGTAGTCGTCGGCCCCGAGTTCAAGCCCCACCAGCTTGTCCGTTTCCTCCCCGCGGGCGGTGAGCACAATGATCGGGACGTTCGACTCGCGCCGCAGGCGGCGGATGACCTCCAGCCCGTCCAGAATCGGGAGGCCCAGGTCGAGAACGATCAAGTCGGGCCGGTCGGCATGGTAGGCACTCAGGGCCGCCTCCCCGTCGTGGGCGGCTGTCACCCCATAGCCGGCCCGCTCCAGGTAATCCCGCGCGAGCTGGACGATTTTTGGTTCGTCGTCGACCACGAGAACTGTCCGCATCAGGCCCCGCTCCTCTTTCTGATTCAACCGCAAAGGAGGCTGAGATGCAACTGCGAAAAGGGTACCTGCCTCCGCCAGGCCTGTGACAGGCGGCCGCCCGATCGCAATCTACCCGAGGCCCCTGATCCCAGGAGTCCGAAGCCAAAGCACGACGGCAAAGCCCAGAAGAAAGGCGCCGCTGGACTGCACGGTCTGCGGCTCCCCGAAGCGTGCGGCCGCGGCTCCTGTGACGAGCGCGCCGACCGGGACCAGCCCCGCAGTGCTCAAGGTGTAGAAAGGCATCACTCCGCCGCGTAGGCCATCCTCGGCCTCGCCCAGCAGGATAGATTTCATCATGTTGAAGGGGACCATCATCCCCCAAGCGGTGCCCACCATGGCCAAGAAGGCCCGAGGGCCCCAGCGTACGAAAGAGAAGGCCACGGTTGAAGGCCGGGAAGGCCACGGTTCCGATCCGGCGAAGGTCAACCCAGCCAGGATGAAAGCCAGTGCCATCATCGAGGTCTGGGTGACCATCAGAACGGAGCGCTGCGAGATCCGATCGCTGACCACTCCTCCGTGGAGCACCAGCAGCAGAGAAGGGGCCCCGGCTGCAAAGCCCACCAATCCTAGGTAGCCAGCCGAGTCGGTCAGCTCAAAGACGAGGAACCCCTGGCAGTCGTCTGCATCCAGGTGCCCATGAACGAGGCGAGCGCCGGCGGGAGTCTCATCGAGCGCGATCGGACGGGAGCCTGGAGCACTGTGGCCTGTCCTAGAGACTTTGTCCTTCGGAGCGAGAGGCACTGCCGGCGTCCTTGCCGTGTTGCCTGCGATGCCATTCCTCGGCCATCTCATGCCAGTGCCCGGGTCCACCCTCGTGTCCGTAGAACCCTGGCCCTCCGTATCCACGGTGACCATGTCTGCGACCCCCTCCCCAGACCAGCAGACGCACCAGGGAGAAGACAAAGAAAAGGAAAACGAGCGGGACGAGACAACCCAGCAAACCGAGTCCCCATCCGAAGGGCGGGAACCAGTACGGGCCATAAGTGTAGATGGGGGCTGGCGCGGCCCCTCCGGTCAGCGACCTGCCTTCCTGCACTCCCTGGGCAAGACCGGCGTGATACGCGACCCAGTAGATGCCCCCGGCAGCGGCGAGGAGCAAGAGCACAAGGACGACCGATGCGACAACTCTGAATGCAATTCTTGCGAACATGCCAACCTCCTGTTGGGATACGATGATCTTCGGAGATTGTGTCAGCAGATTGTGGAGAGAATGTGAAGGGAGAGGGGAGGGATTGCGCAGCCCGAACTGAGCCGCCGCTTGGCTGCAATTTGAGCTCGTTCTGGCCGTGGCGGCGCCTCGGGTGCCATGCCAAACTCATGTGTATTTCAACTCAATCCTGCACATGCCAGAACCGGGGATCCTTGAGGCCGATGCGCAATCGGAGATCGTCGGCCCAAAGGGTTGCTGCCCTGCGACGTGAGGGCGGGACCTAACTTGGGGATTCTGCGGAAATGGGCTGAATGCGGAATGCAGGCATCTTCGAGGACAATGGCACGCCGAGGCTCTGGGAACTTCGATTCTTGTTGAGGGTACAATCAGCGCGTTTCCAATCCTTCAAGAATTGCACGACAACCGTCGGCTCGCAGCATGAGTCGGGGATTGCCCGAAGGAGTCTGAACGAAGCTCTTGGCTGCCACGGGGCCTTGCCCCTGGGTCACGTAGTTCCGCTTCGCAGCGGCCGGTTTGACCTTGCCCCCCCTTCTCTGCGTGGGCGGCCATGAGACTACGTGAGCTCAAGGGCATGCCTCAGCCCGAAATTCCGCCCAGGTGATGCCACTGGCAGCCGGCTTGCTGGCCGCTGGGCTTTGTGGAGCAGCGAGGGAACCACTACAGGATGCGGACCACGGGCCGCAAGGGCGGCCTAATTCTCATTATTCTCTCGGCGGCATCCTTTGGGACGCTTGCCATCTTTGGGCGCTTTGCCTATGCAGACGGGATCGACGTCCCGACCCTCCTGTTTATGCGCTTCGCAATCGCTTCACTGGTCATGGTGGTCCTCCTCCTGGTCACGCGGCAGCCCTTGCCTCGCGGGAAGATCCTCGTCGAGTTGATCGGCATGGGTGCCATCGGCTACGTCGGGCAGTCCTTCTGCTATCTGAGCGCCGTGAAATACGCCTCAGCAGGTTTGGCTGCCCTCCTCCTCTACCTCTACCCCGCATTTGTGTTCATTCTCTCAGCGCTGTTCCTTAAGGAGAGGGTCACGCGCCTCAAGACATGCGCCCTGGGTCTGGCGACCCTGGGAGTTGGCCTGACCGCAAACCCTCAAGGAGGGAGCTGGACGGGCATTTTGCTGGCGGTGTCGGCGGCCGCAATCTACGCGGTGTACATCATCGTCGGTGCAGGCGTGATGCGACGAGTATCGGCCGCTCCTTCGTCGTTGGTGATTTTTGCTTCGGCGGCGGGGGTTTATGGCGTTTTCACGGCGGTCAACGGACCACACTGGCCAGCGACGCGAGCAGGATGGATGGCCGTCGGCGGGATTGCCCTGGTTTCGACCGTGATCCCGGTCGTTACCTTCCTGGCTGGACTCAAGCGGGTCGGGCCGACCGATGCCTCGATGCTTTCGACGCTGGAACCGGTTGTCACCGTGGTGTTGGCGGCGTGGCTCCTGGGCGAGAGTTTGCGACCTGTGACCCTGGTCGGTGGTGCGCTGATCCTGGCGGCCGTGATCCTGCTCGCCCGCGGTCAACTGAGACACACCGGCGCAAATACGCTCGGCGGATGACCTGAACACCGATCGGCAGTCAGACGGATCCCAGTGCGGGTAACCTCCCGCGTCATGGCGAGAACAACAGAAAGGCGGGAGGGTCTGGTCGGGCGGAGGAAGGCCTGTTCCAGGGTGGACGATCCGGAGCAAACGGACCGAAGAAACGGCTTGACCATGGAGGACAGGCGGATTGACCCCTGGACAACCTGACAGAATCGGTCGCGAGAGGATATTGCACGTCCGATCCGGGTCGATGCCGGGCGAGGGCGTGAGGTGCTGCTGCCGACGCAGAATGCTTACTCAGGTACGCTCATTGCTGTATCGATTGCAGCGATAGGCTCAACTGCTTGGTCAACGAATTTGGAGTAGCGCCAGCTAGGCTGACAATTCTTGTTGGAATCATTCCAGTCGCTGCAGCAGCAAGAAAGATAAACATGGCCTCTTGCCCTCGAAGGTGGGACGGAGCAGGCAAAGTGTCTCAAGTTGGCAAGCTCCTCGGACACGCCATGACTTCATCTCCCTCCGTATCGAGAAGAGGCTCGGGACCCGAGAAAGGGTAAGTATTTCTGTCTTGGGAGGGGGCGAAATATCCTATGGTTACCCACCCAGCGCCTGATAAATCGGCAACACGCCTGTTCTTCGTCGACCACCTGCGGGTCGCGCTCGTAATCCTGGTCGTGCTGCACCATCTGGCCGTCATCTATGGGGCGATCACACCCTTCTACTACGTGGAACCCCCTAAGTCCACGGACTCGCTGGCGTACCTGGTGCTGCTCGTGTTCGCGCTCGTCAACCAGGCCTACTTCATGGGCTTCTTCTTCCTGCTTTCGGGGTACTTCGCGCCGGGATCGTTCGACCGCAAGGGATGGGCGCTCTTCCTCAAGGACCGGCTGCTCCGCCTTGGCATCCCCTTGATCGTGTTCATGCTCGTGCTTGGCCCGATCGCATCGATCGGCATTTACCAGATGCCGGCCGCTTGGACCAGGATCACGACAGCGTTCACTTGGCAACAATACCCCCGCTGGATCAAGGCCGGCCCCCTATGGTTCGTTGAGATGCTGCTGATCTTCGATATCGGCTACGCGGCCTGGCGGGTAGCGAGAAGGAACCGCGCGCCGCGGCCGGAGAGCAACCTTGGGTCGCCCGGCTACGCGGCGGTGGGCGTCTTCGTCCTTGCGCTGGCGCTGGTCAGCTATCTGCTCCGGATCGTGGTGCCACTGGGTGCCTCCGTGCCGGTGCTTGGCTTCCCGACCCCGGCCTACCTCCCCCAGTATCTTAGCTTCTTCATTCTGGGGGCTGTTGCCTCTCGTTGCAACTGGTTGCGGAACGTCCCGAGCTCGATGGGTAAGGTAGGCCTGGCGGTGGCGCTGGGGGCGACAATCCTCCTCTTCCCGCTAGCGCTCAGCGGAACGCTCCACGGAAAAGTGTACTTCCTCGGCGGAGGACACTGGGAGTCCGCTGCGTATGCGCTCTGGGACTCGCTCTTCGCGGTCGGGATGTGCCTGGCTCTGATCACATTCTTCCGCCGTTTCCTCAATCGGCAGGGACGGCTCGGACGGTTTCTGACCCAGCACGCCTTCACCGTCTACATCATTCACGCCCCAATCATTGTTCTCCTTGCCCTGGGGCTGCGTGGGATCCATCCCGAGCAGTTGCTCAAGTTCGGTTTGATGGCCATCATCGGGGTTCCCGTCTGCTTTGCGGTCGCCTTCCTGGTCCGAAAGATCCCGCTGGCGTCAAGGATCCTGTGACCCTTGGAGGCAGCCAGCCAGGGGCATGTTTGACCTCAGTCCCTGGGCAGATGACAGGCAGGTAGCGGGGCTTGACCCGCGCTGGGGATGCGGGCAAGGGAACCACCTGACTCCCGGCTGCCGGTCCGGCGGTCTGTGGTTCGAAAAGGAAGTCGCAGATCAACTTGGTCTGCGACTTCCTTTTTCCCTTGAGTTCGCCGGCCCACAGAACCGAAGCTCGCCGGGTTATGCGCCTTCGTCCTGCCGGGCCAGCCTCAGTTCTGGTTCCACATGACTGTGCCTGACGAAGGTGGTGGCTGCTGATCGCAGGGGTTCCTCTACGGTTCGTTCCTTGGCAATCACGCCGCCGGTTTGTCTGCAGGCGATCGTGCGGGTCAATTGCGGCAAGGACGGGGGATCTTTGCTAGGACAGGGGTAATCCGCTCGGGTGTGACTGGAACCGGTTCTTTACCGCACTCCAGGAGGCGGTGATCAGAAAACTTTCATCCATGTAAAGCGCCATCTGGCTAAACCTTTCGAAAGGCACCGTAAAGGTCAGTTCGTTTTCCGGAACGCACGGGCGGGCGGAGACATCAAACATCCCAAGTACGCATCTTGGTTTTCCCGAGGCGGCTTCAAAGTACGGATAGTTGATGATCGACGCACACCCCGAGCCCATCGGCGTGATGACCCCGTCGGCTTCTACAAGGTCGTAGTTGGCCAAGGCGAACAGGCCGGCGAGCACGTCCGGTTTGGCAAAGAAGATGACCGCGAAAGGTTGTTCTT
>JBEKSY010000024.1:0-52380 GCA_049516595.1 Anaerolineales bacterium | reverse complement strand
ACAAAGGCGAACGCGGCACCGGAGCCGAAGTGAGTTGCTCGGCCCCCATATACTTGCGCGCCCTGGCTCAGGATTGCCTCTTGACAAAGCGTATCCCGGGGTTCCTGGCCTAGCAGCCTCATGGAGGGCTGGAAGAAATTGACCCACAGGCGCACAGAGACGTAGACGGCGTGCAGGGCTATGGCGGCGGTCGGTCCTTCCTGGCGATCGCAGCCGATCAGGGGACGAACCACCGACCAATTCTTCCCTGGTCGGTCCGGCCAGGACCGGTTGCTCGATATTAGCCGGGCCGTTTTTCTGCTACGGTCGGCAGCGGGTGAAGGGGATCGGCTCATGGCGAGGCGAGCGCAAGAGATGGGCCTTGAGAAAGACGGAGTCGTTATGCGCGTCCAGGCCCAAGAGGGGAAAGGGCAGGTGTTGACGCAGGGTCTCCCGCGCGGCAAAGACGTCGCGCTGGCTGCGCCCGGGTACCCCCGGAACCCGCATCTGGGGTTCCGCTCGACACCCTGTCCCCGGGGACCCGGGGACCAGGGTCCAGCCCGTGGCCACCTCGGTCATCCCCCGGGGCGAAAGTGCAGACAGGGATCGGGTTCTTCAGCAGGGTGCCGGGCCTGGGAGTGGACAAGCCAGGGCGCTTGAGGTGGCGGCGAGCGGGGCGCCGCTTGCGGTCGATTGGGGCCCGGCTCATGGACAGGAGCAGGGACTTGACCCGAGGCTTCCGCCCGCCCCGGTAGCCTTTTGGATGAGCGAACGATCATCCCCCTGGTAGCATTTTAGGTGATCCAATTCGGGGCCGCGGGATGAGGCCGAGCCGGGATGTTATACTTTTACGCCCCTTTGGAGGTCGCATGCGTTCTTCGAACTCCTGGCTGCGCTGGCTCTCCATTGGAGCCCTGCTGGCTGCCGCGGCCCTGACCTTGCTTGAGCTTGCCTCCTACAGCCGAGCGCGAGCCAACTTGCCTGCGCAAATGGCAATTGCAGGGGTTCCGGTGGGCAATCTTTCTCCCGCCCAGGCCGGACAGCGCCTGCTGGAGGTGTACGGCTCGCCCATAGAGATCCATTATGGAGACCAAGTCATGTATCTTTCCCCGAGCGAGTTCGGCTTCTCGCTCGATCAAGAGAGCATGCTGGCCAGCGCTGACCTCGCGCGGACCCAGGACCCCTTCTGGATCGGCTTTTGGAACTACGTGTGGGGAAGGCCGGGCCAAGCCTACAGCATTCCCCTCAAGGCCGGATACTCCGCATCCCAATTGAACGCGGCGGTGGCTGACATCGCCGCGCGTTATGACCGCCCCGGGACCCCGCCCCAGCCGGTGCCGGGCTCGCCGACCTTCTCCGCAGGCACCCCTGGCACCATTCTCAACCAGGCGGTTGCGGTCGATCAGATTTCCTCGGCGCTCTTGCAGGGCAGCGGCCGCCGGGTCCAGCTCCCCTTGAGCGCCAACACGGTCTCCCGGCCGACGGCGGACACGCTTCAGGTGCTTCTCAAGCAGATCCTGCAGGTCGACGGGTTTGACGGATTGATGGACCTGTACATGATGGATCTGCAGACCGGGGCCGACATGCACATTGTCTCCGCGGCGGGGCAAGAGTTGACCCACAAGCCCGACATTGCCTTCTCTGCCGCGAGCACGGTAAAGATAGGAATCCTGGTGGCGGCCTACCGCTACCTCGGCAGCCAAATGGATGCGCAGACCAAGACCTGGCTGCAGCAGATGATCGCCCAATCCATTAACGCCTCGACAGACTCCCTCATGCAGGAGATTGACCTGGCGCGCGGGCCCTTGGTGGTCACCGACCTGCTCAACCAACTCGGCCTGGAGAATACCTTCCTGGCGGGTTATTTCCGGGATGGCGCACCTCTCTTGCGCCAGTTTCAGACTCCCGCCAATCAGCGGGCGGATCACAATACCGATCTGGATCCCTACAATCAAACCACCCCCACCGACATGGGCGCACTTCTGGCCGATATCTATGAGTGCGCTCAGAACGATGGGGGCGCTTTGAGACTGACCTTCCCTTTAGCCATTACCCAGCAGGACTGCAACGAAATGCTTGACCTGCTGGCGCAAGACAACATTGCCGTACTTATCCAGGCCGGGGTGCCGGATGGCACTCGGGTTGCCCACAAGCACGGGTGGATCACGGACGCGCAGGGGAATATCAACTACATCTCCGACGCCGCAGTCGTCTACACCCCTGGGGGCAACTATGTGCTCACCATCTACCTCTGGAAGGACGGCGGCCTCATCTGGGACAGGGATTCCAAGCTGGTCGCCGACCTCTCCCGCGCCGTGTTCAATTACTTCAACCCGCCCGCCCCTTCCCAGTGAGGGGGGCGCGCTGGAGGCAGATCTGCTCGGCTTGGGAACCCTGGGCCCGGGGCGGCTGCCGGTTGGGCAAACAGCCCCATGTTTCACGTGAAACACAGCTTGGAGCAAGCTCGCCGGCCCGGCCTCTCGCACTCAGCGGCCCGGGCACTGCGGGGATTCTGTTATTATCCAGGGCATGAACCACCCGCCGGCGATATGCGACTACGAAGGTTCGACCTACCAGGAGGATTTCTGGGGCCGAGGCGGGCGCACATACGAGGATTTCTGCGAAGCGGCGGCTCTTCGCCGACTGCTTCCGCCCAAGGGAGGCGATCTGCTGCTGGAGTTGGGAGCGGGCGCCGGCAGGAACACCCCCCGCTACCTCGGCTTCGAGCGGATCGTGCTACTCGACTATTCGCGCAGCCAGCTCCTTCAGGCTCGCGAGCGCCTGGGGGTGGGCCCCCGCTACACGTATGTGGCTGCGAATATCTATCATCTTCCCTTCGTTCCGGCTGTCTTCGAGGTAGCCACGATGATCCGCACCCTGCACCACTTGTCCGACCCTCCCGCCGCCTTGCGGCAGGTGCGGGAAGTGATGCGCTCAGGGGGAATCTTCGTCCTCGAGTTCGCCAACAAGCGCAACCTGAAGGCGGTTGCGCGCTACCTTTTCAGGCATCAGTCGTGGAACCCTTTCAGCCTCGAAGCCGTGGAGTTCGCCCCGCTCAATTTCGACTTCCACCCGGCGGCGGTGCGCCGCTGGCTTCAGGAATCCGGTTTTCTCCTGGAAAGGCAGGTGACCGTTTCTCACTTCCGGCAGGAGTGGCTGAAGCGTAGTATTCCCCCACACGTTCTGTCTCGCCTGGACGGCTGGGCCGGCTTCACCGGGGATCTCTGGCAGCTCACCCCCAGCGTGTTCACCCGTTCCCGGGCCGTAGGGGGAATTGAGCCTGGGGCGAGCGAATCGCTTTTTCGCTGTCCGCAATGCGGGGACCAGCATCTGGAGCAGGTCAAGCGCGCCGGGAACGCCACCGCTCTGGCCTGCCGGGGATGCGGGCGGCAGTACGCCCTGCGAGAAGGGATCTACGACTTCAGAGAGCCCGTCGGGTAAGGATCCCCGCGGAGGGCTTGCCAGGCTAGGCTGGCGACCTGCTCGGCGGCCTGCGGGCGGGCGAGGCGGTGGCAAGCCCCGGTCGCGCGCTCGAGCCGCTGCGGGTCGGCGAGCATCTCGGCGACGGCTCGCGCCGTCCGTTGCGGCCCGGGAGCCCATAACCCCGCCCCTTCTTCGACCACATACTGCACATTGCCGTCCTCTTGGCCCGGTAACCGGCTATAGAGCACCATGGGCAGACCCGCATTGAGAGCCTCGCTGATCGTGCCCGGACCCGCCTTGGTCACCAGCAGGTCAGCGGCCCGCATGAGATCCGGCATCTCGCTAACAAACCCGTACACAAAAACCGGCACCTCCCAGGTAGAGTTATGAAGGCGCACCCGCAGCGCCTCATTTCTTCCTGCAATAATTGCAATTGCGCAATTTCTATTGAGATCGGCCACTTGCCTGGCGGTCTCGTACAAGGGGCCCATCCCCTCGCCTCCTCCGACCACCAGGACCACTCGCGAATCGACCGGCCAGCCCAGCCGGGTGCGCAACCCGGCCTTATCTCCGGGCGGAACACAGAATCGTTTTTTGACGGGGAGCCCCACCACATGGATCCGGTCAGAAGGCAGACCGTACATCAGACCCCGATTCCGCGCTGGCTCCGTTGGCACCAAGCACAGGTCCGCGCGACGATGAAACCACAAGGCGTGGGTCGACACCAGATCGGTCACGACGGTGATGAAGGGCGGCCGCCTCTTGCCCAGCGCATGCAACACGGGGGCATTGAAAAGAGGATGGAAGTTGAGGACCATGTCCGCGGGATGCTCGCGCACGAGCTGGCGGGCCGCATTTTGCACCCAAGGCCAGAGCGTGGCCGTAAACGCTCGCGAGCGGCCATACCCGTCCGTGGCCCGAAACGCTATCTCCCAGGCCCGGGGCCAACGCACCAATTCGGGGTACCAGGTGGGCATCTTGTTCAGAGGGTATGGCGCATACGCTTTGAAGGCGTCCACCATCTCGAGGCTAAACTCTCCCCCGTGGCCCTCCTGCAAGGCCTCCACCACGGCTTCCGCCGCGCTGCGGTGGCCTCCGCCGGTGTCGGAGAAAAGCACCAGGATACGGGGTCCAGGACTACCCGGGGGATTCCTCATCTGAGCTCCGCGACACAAATCTCTTGATTCGCTTGGCCAGATCACGTCGAGGCATCAACACACGGTGGCCGCATCCGAGGCACTGGATCCCGATGTCCGCGCCCAGGCGGACTACCTTCCACTCACTCGAGCCGCAGGGGTGGGGCTTGCGCAGGTGGACCACATCGCCCAGGGAGAGGTCCGGAAGCACATGCGCGATTATATCCTCGCGGCCCGGCCTCATCAATTCAACCCAAGTCGAGGGGCTTGAAGGCGCGTGGTAGAATCAAGCTGGAATGATCCATCCCAGGCGCAAATGCTCGCTGGGTTGGAAGGGAAGCGCATATCCTCAGAAACATTCTTGTTCCTTTCGGCTCGCCGGAAGGGGGGCGGGTCGCGGAGGTCCAGTTTGTTTCCGTGGGGAGGAGCCCGATGGAGAAGGTGGTCGGTTCAATTACGGTGAAGCGCGGCCTGGCCCAGATGCTAAAGGGCGGGGTGATCATGGATGTGGTCACAGCGGAACATGCACGAATTGCCGAAGAGGCGGGGGCCTGTGCGGTCATGGCCCTGGAGCGCGTGCCCGCCGACATTCGTGCCCAGGGCGGCGTGGCCCGCATGAGCGATCCCGAGTTGATTCTCAAGATCATGGACGCTGTGAGCATCCCGGTGATGGCCAAGTGCCGCATCGGTCATTTTGTTGAGGCCCAAGTCCTGGAAGCTCTGGGTGTTGACTATATCGACGAGTCGGAGGTTCTCACCCCGGCCGACCAGGAGCACCATATCAACAAGGACCTCTTCAAGGTGCCCTTCGTGTGCGGCGCCCGGAACCTGGGGGAGGCCTTGCGCAGGATCGGCGAGGGCGCCGCGATGATCCGCACCAAAGGCGAGGCCGGCACCGGTGATGTGGTTGAGGCGGTTCGCCACGCGCGGGCTGTCCTGGGCGAGATCCGCCGTTTGCAGACGATGGCAGACGAAGAATTGATGGCGTATGCCAAGTCCTTGGGTGCCCCTTTTGAGCTCGTGCGCGAAACGAAGCAGGAAGGCCGCCTGCCCGTGGTCAACTTTGCCGCTGGCGGAATGGCCACACCGGCCGACGCGGCTTTGTTGATGCAATTGGGCGTCGACGGAGTCTTTGTGGGTTCCGGAATCTTCAAATCGGGCGACCCCGCCCGGCGGGCCCAGGCGATTGTCAAGGCGACCACCCACTTTCGCGATCCGAGAATCATCGCAGAGGTGAGCCGCGGCCTGGGAGAGCCAATGGTGGGGCGTCAGATCAGCTCGATCCCCCAGGAAGAACTCATCGCTGGCCGAGGGTGGTGACGCCTTCGAACCCCCGTGTATCCGGGGTGCGATCTAATCCGCATTGGTCGTCGCCATGAAGATCGGAGTCCTGGCATTGCAGGGCGATTTCGCTGAGCATCTGGCCGTGCTGAGACGGCTGGGGGCGGAAGCGGTTGAGGTGCGCCTGGAGAAGGATCTGGAGGGGGTCCATGGGCTGATCATCCCGGGCGGCGAATCCACCACCATGGGCAAACTGGCCACCGATTTCCAACTCCTGGCGCCCTTGCGCGAGTTCGGGAAACAGCATGCGATCTGGGGGACCTGTGCGGGCGCGATTCTACTGGCCCACGACGCTCAACGCGAGCAACCCCTCTTGAGCCTGATGGACATCGTAGTGCGGCGGAATGCGTTCGGGCGGCAGGTGGAGAGCTTTGAGGAAGATCTGGACATCCCGGCGATCGCGGCCGGCGATGACGGGCGAGGAGGCCTTTTTCATGCCGTCTTTATCCGGGCGCCATGGATCGAACGGGTGGGTCCCGGTGTGCAGACCCTGGCGCGGCTTCCGGATGGCACGATCGTGGCCGCCCGGGAGAAGCAATGGCTCGCCTCCTCCTTTCACCCTGAACTCACCCAAGACGATCGCTTCCACAGATACTTTCTGCGCATCGTCGCCGCCGGCCCGTGAGAGAGCGGCTCTGGGTAGGCCGCGGCCTCGCGGCCCCGAGCGACTTGCATGATCCGGCCCTTTGAACTTCGCGACCTCGGTTCGGTCTATCGCCTCGCCGGGCAAGGCATTTGTCTGGACACCCGGGCCGCATTCACCCAAGAGGTGCGGTCCCTGCAATCGGCTTTATGGGGCCGACTCCTACCGGGAACTCGGACGCGCACGCTTTTCTGGGAAGGGCCTGAAGGAGCCACGGCTTTCGCCCAAATGCGCCAACGCAGCGGCTCTCCCCTGGCGCGCCTCATCTACCTGGCCCCGAAGGAAATCATCCAGCTGGCCCAGGCAACCGAGGTGATAGAAGGGGTCCTGAGCGAGGCCGGCCGCACGGGGGCGCACCACCTGCTGGCCGAAGCGGAGGAGGCAAGCGAGCTGTTCGGCTTCCTGCGGCGGCAGTGCTTCGCAGTGTATGCCCGCCAGGACCTGTGGCGACAAGATCAAGCTCTGGAACCCACCGGGGAATGCCCCGGAACGCTGCGACCCGGACTCCCTACAGACCAGCTGCAGTGCCACGGGCTCTACCTGGCGGTGGTTCCCGGCCTGGTCCAGCAGGTAGAAGGTCCGCCGAGGGCCGGGCGCGGCTGGGTCTTGCTCCAAGAGGACGAGCTGGTGGGCTACTTCCGCCTTTCCTCCGGGGAACGGGGGTTGTGGGTCGAGCCTTTTTTCCATCCCGCCGCGCGTGGGGTAGCCGAAGCGATGCAATCCCTGCTTCTCTCGCTGCGGCCACGGCCCGAGCGGCCGGTGTACGTCAGCGTCCGCTCCTACCAAGACTGGCTGGGCCCGATCCTCCAGCAGGCCGGGCTGAGTCTGTGTGGCGAGCAGGCTGTTTTGGTCCGGCGCATTGTGGTGCCGATTGTCGAATCTTCGCAGGTGGTGCTGAGCGCGATCGAAAAACATGCCACCCGAGCCACACCCATCCGCAGTCAGTAGGAGCTCCTTCTCTGCCGGTGATCTTCCTCCCTGGGCATCTTCGAGCATTCCCCCTTACAATGGGAGGGTGAAGCGAGCCGCGGCGCCTCTCCGGCCGCAGCGCCCTCTTTCCCAATGAACCATGGCAACCCGCAAAAAGATCACTGACGATCTGCATGTCATGCTGGGGGTTCTTCCGGCGCCGATCGGCGAGGCGCTCGCGCGCGTCAACCGTTGGGATGAGTTGCTGGAGGTCATTCTCGACCTGGGTCGCGTCCCGACGGCCCGCTACTTGGACCGCGAGGTCATACTCGACGAACACGAGGTCAGTCGAGATCTGATCGATTACGTGGTCGGTCGCATCGGCGAGTTCGACGCCGACAACCGTGCGGGTCTCGAGCGGACTCTGCATCGCATCTCGGCCATTCGCAATCGCCGTGGTCACATTGTGGGCCTCACCTGTCGGGTCGGCCGGGCCGTTTACGGCACGATCGACATCATCCAGGACCTGATCGAATCCGGCAAGAGTGTCCTGCTGCTCGGGCGGCCCGGAATCGGCAAGACCACGATGCTGCGCGAAGCCGCACGCATCCTGGCCGAGAAGAAGCGCGTGGTCATTGTGGACACCTCCAATGAAATCGGTGGGGATGGGGACGTCCCGCACCCTGCCGTGGGACGCGCGCGACGCATGCAGGTAACGAAGCCCTCCCTGCAACACGAAGTCATGATTGAAGCCGTTGAGAACCACAACCCCGAAGTGATCATCATCGACGAGATCGGCCGGGAGCAGGAAGCCGAGGCGGCGCGGACCATCGCCGAGCGCGGTGTTCAGCTGATCGGGACAGCCCACGGCAACACCCTGGACAACATCCTGCTTAACCCGACCCTGGCCGATCTGGTGGGCGGCATTGAATCCGTCACCCTCTCGGATGAAGAGGCGCGCAGGCGCGGCACCCAAAAGACCGTCCTCGAACGGCGGGCACCCCCTACCTTTGACCTCCTGGTGGAAATCCAGGATCGCGAGCGATTGGCGATTCACCTCGACGTGGCCGTCTCGGTCGACGCCATGCTGCGCGGAAGGCCCCGGCCCCCTCAACTCCGGTACCGGGACGAGAAGGAGGAGATCCACGTGGAGACCGCCGAGGCTCCCGCGCCTCCTGCCCGAGCCTCCCGAGGGCGCGCGCACAATCCAACGGAACCGATCCTGCCCTGGGGTTGGGCCACCCGACAGCCGGCCTTTCCGCTCCCTTCGCAGGCGTCCGGGCCCTCGCTCGACTCCCTGCCGTACTCGCCTACGCCTCCGCACATGCCTCGAGCCGCGCTTAAGGCTGTCCATGTTTTTCCGTATGGCGTGGCGCGCAACCGACTCGAGCAGGCGGCCAAGTCCCTGCGTGTTCCGGTGGTCCCCGTGAACGACTTGGGCGAAGCCCAAGCGGTGGCCACACTCAAGGCCTATTATCGGCGACGGCAACACCTGATTGAGGACGCGGAGGCCCGGGGAATCCCCATCTACGTCCTGCGAGCCAATACCATCGGCCAGATGGAGAACTTTCTGTCCGACCTGTTTGGATTGGAAGACACGCCCGCGGCGGATACGGCGCTGGAGGTGGCCATGCACGAGACGCAGGAGGCGGTGCGGACCGTCCTCGACGGAGCCAAGTCGGTTGACCTGGCCCCCGCCTCGGCCTACATTCGTCGCCTGCAGCACCAACTGGCCCGCCAGTCCAACTTACTCTCGCAATCCTACGGCAAAGAGCCCCGCAGGCGAGTGCGGATTTTCCGGGAATGACCGCGTGAGCCTCTTCCTTACCTTGGAAGGTCCCGAGGGCAGCGGCAAGTCGACCCAGGCACCGCGCGTGGCCCAGCTCCTGCGAGACCGCGGATGGAACACCCTCCTGAGCCGCGAGCCCGGCGGAACCCTGATCGGCGACCAGATACGGAATGTGCTCCACGATCTCGCCAACACGGCCATGCACCCGCGCACCGAGGCCCTGCTCTATTCCGCTTCCCGGGCGCAGATTGTCAGCGAGGTAATCAAGCCGCAGCTGACAAGCGGCGGGGCCGTCGTCTGTGACCGATATTTCCATTCCACCTTGGCCTATCAAGGCTACGGTCAGAGGCTCGACTTGGGGGCCCTGCGCGGAATCACGGCCTTCGCCACCGAGGGTCTCCTGCCGGACTGGATTCTGCTTCTGGATTTGCCTGTGGAAATTGGCCTCGACCGGCGCCGAGGCGGAGGCGGAGAGTGGAACCGCCTGGACGCGTATGAGCTGGCCTTTCATCAACGGGTTCGCGAGGGTTATCTGGCGCTGGCCCGAGAGGAGCCTGGGCGCTGGTGCATCATCCAGGCCGGTCGGACGTCCGAGCAGGTTTGGGAAGAGATTCGGGAAAAGCTCCAAGCGTGGCTAGATCGTCGCTAGTAGTCGTCCAGACTGCCGTCGTCCTCTCCCCCTAGCCCGGGCACGGATTTCTCGACCTCTTCCGGACTTTCTCCCGCCTCCAGGCGATCTACTGCCTCGTGAAATTCCGGCCCCAGGTCCTCCCCCATTTCGCTCCCCATTCGCTTCATCATGCGGGCCACCGAGCGAGGGTCTTTTTCATCAACATCCCCCCAGGAGGAAGGATCGGCCATGGCTTCCAGGCGCGCATCCTCCGAGCGGGAGAATCTCACCCCCCGAATCCGGCGCGCCAAGTTCTGGCTGTTGCAGTAGGGGCAGCGCGGAGCTTGGGTCTCGTACTCGGCGAAAGTCATGAAGATGGAAACCGGGCGATGGCAATAGGAACAGCGGTATTCATACGTGGGCATCTTCTACCTCACGTCTCCTCGGGTCCAGTCCCGCACTGATACATGATACAGTATTATATCTGGGCACCCTGCTCAGCGAGCGTACCCTGCGGCTCGGCCAAGCCGCTCCGGAGGCACCTGAGGAAACCCTGGCGTGGATGACCTCTACCGGCCTATTCCCTACCCCCTGCTGATCGTGATCTCGGGCCCCTCGGGCGTGGGCAAGGACACGGTGATTCGGCGCATGAAAGAGCGGGGCTTGCCCTTCCACTTTGTGGTCACGGCCACGACGCGAGCCCCCCGGCCGGGGGAGGTCGAGGGTCAGGATTACCTCTTCTACTCCGGCGAGGAGTTTACCCATCTCATGGAGAAGGGCGAGTTCATGGAGACCGCCCGAGTATACAGCGACTACAAAGGCATCCCCAAGCAGCAAGTCCGCCAAGCGCTCGCTTCCGGCAAGGACGTGGTGTTGCGCGTGGATGTACAGGGGGCCCAGACTGTCCGCAGGTTGTGCCCAGACGCCTTGCTCCTCTTCCTCACCACGGACTCCGAAGAGGACTTGTCGCGCCGCTTGCAGCAGCGCCGGACCGAGAGCCCCGAAGGGTTGAGCCTGCGCCTCGCCACGGCCCGCGAGGAAATGAGTCGCTTGGGCGAGTTTGACTACGTCGTGCCCAACCGCGACCTCCGCCTGGATGAGACGGTGGACCTGATCGTGGGCATCATCCAAGCCGAGCACGCGCGCGTTCATCACCGCCGGGTAACCCTGTGAGCCAAACCCCGCTCGGCCTTCCCCCTGACCCAGCGCCGTCCCTCCCTCCGGTTTCGCGGCCGGCGCAGGTCTCCGTCCCCCTGCCCCGGCCCCGCCCCTGGGTGACCTACGGCCTGCTGCTGCTGACCGCGCTGGTATTCCTTGGGCAAAGCGCCTCCTCCGCCCTGCTGGGTCAGGATGTCCTGCTGCTACTGGGAGCCAAAGAGGACACGCTGATCCGCGCGGGCCAGTACTGGCGGCTGATCACGCCCGTCTTTCTCCATGCGGGGCTTCTCCACATTGGTTTCAACCTGTACGCGCTTTACATCATCGGGCCCGCCGTGGAAGCTCGCTTCGGCCCCGGGCGCTATCTCTTCCTCTACCTTTTCTCCGGAGTGGGTGGGGTGCTGGCCAGCATGGCCTTCAGCGCGGATGTCTCGGTGGGAGCTTCCGGAGCCATCTTCGGACTGATTGGCGCATATGGGGTCTTCTTGTACCAACACCGAGAGGTCTTCGGGGAGCGCGGGAGGCGCACGCTTCTCAACCTGATCTTCATCGCGGGGGTAAACCTGGCTATCGGGCTGGCGCCCGGGATTGACGATTGGGGGCATCTGGGCGGCCTGATTAGCGGGTCCGTGCTCGCCCTGGGCACCGGGCCTCGCAATGAAGTTGCTTTCAACCCGCAAACGGGGCAACCGGTCATTCTGGACCGCCGTGCGGCAGGCACGGTGTGGTCCGTATCGGTCCTGCTGGTTTTCGTTCTCTTGGCGATCTTCGCATTCCTCCTGGCCCATTGAGGATGCCTTTCTCACCCGGCAGAGCCTCTGCCCAATCTGGGGAGCTGGTCTGGGGCCGATGAAACTATTCCGCTTTTACCATTCGATCGAAGTGCGCTACGGGGACTTGGACGCCCAAGGCCATGTCAACAACGCGCGCTATTTCACCTACCTGGAGCAGGCCCGGGTGCGCTACCTCCAGCAACTGGGCCTGTGGGACCTGCAGGACTTTGGAGAGATCGGGGTGATCCTGGCGGAGGTGTCCTGCACCTTCCGCAATCCCATCCGACTTGGGGATCCGATTCGCGTGGGCATGCGCGTAAGCCATTTGGGAACCAAGAGCCTGACCACGGAGTACCGCATTGAGACCATTCTCGAGGAAAAGGAATTGGCCAGCGGCAAGGCGGTCCTCGTGGCCTACGACTATCACCTCGGGGCTTCCATCCCCCTGCCGGAGCGCTGGAGAAACGTGATCTGCGAATTCGAGGGACTGGGGTGAAGATCGACGCGGTGTTGCCCCCCGGCCTCCTGGACCAGATTCCGGCATTGGCGCGCGAGGCGGAAGACCTGGGATTTGACGCCCTGTGGTCCAGCGAAACCCAGCACGATCCCTTCCTGCCTCTGACCTTGATTGCGGAACACACCCACAGGCTGCATTTTGGATCTTCCATCGCGGTCGCCTTTGCACGGAGCCCGACCACGCTCGCCCATACGGCCTGGGACCTGGCCGGGCAATCCGGCGGCCGATTCATTCTGGGGTTGGGAACGCAAGTGAGGGCTCACATCCAGCGGCGGTTTGGGATGCCCTGGCCCGAGTCTCCCGCCGCTCAACTCCGCGAAGAGATCCAAGCGATGCGAGCCATTTGGGAATCCTGGAGTTCGGGCGAGCGCCTGAATTTCCGCGGGAAGTACTATGCCCTGACCCTCATGACCCCGTTTTTTTCGCCTCCCCCCATCGAGCGGCCCGAGATCCCGCTCTTCCTGGCAGGGGTGAACCGGGCCCTGTGCCGGGTCGCAGGAGAGCTTGCCGACGGCTTTTTTGTGCACCCCTTCCACAGTCTGCGCTATCTCCGCGAGGTTGTGCTTCCTGCGCTGCAGGAGGGGAGGCAGCGAAAGCGTCGGCCGGGGGACGCGGTCCAGATAGCCGTCACTGCCCTGACCCACACTTCCCTCGAAGAAGCAGCTTTCGTGCGCCAGCAAATCGCGTTCTATGCCTCCACCCCCTCCTATCGTCCCGTGCTGGCGCTCCACGGCTGGCAGGAGGTGGGGCAACGGCTGAGCACCTTGGCCGCGCGCGGGCGCTGGGCCGAGATGTCCGCCTTGATATCTGACGAGATGCTAGAAACCTTCAGCACTCACGCCTCCTCGGCCGACTTGCCTCAGGTTCTGCGCGAGCGGTATGAGGGCGTGGCCCAGCGCCTCGCCTTGTATCTCCCCTTTTCCGGCGGAGGGTCTTCGGACCCCTGGGCTCACCTGATCGAGGTGATCCACGGCTGAGCCGGCCGCCAACCCGGAGGAGGCACCGCGCGAAACTCTCCTGGTGATCGACGGCCACGAGGACCTGGCCTGGAACGCGCTGACTTTTGGGCGAGACTATCTCCAGCCTGCCTGGAGCACGCGCCAGCGCGAGGCGGGTGGACCCGTGCCGTCGCAGAACGGTCAGGCCACGCTTGGGCTTGCGGAATGGATCTTGGGGAGGATTGCCGTAGTGTTTGCGACCTTGTTTGCCTCCCCCCTGAGACGAAAAGCCGGGGCGTGGGACACCCTGTGCTACGCGACCCCCGCCCAGGCCCAGGAGATCTACCGTCGCGAACTGGAGCACTACCAACACTGGGTTGGTGACTCGCACGACCGTTTGCAGCTGATCGCGACGCGGGAGGACCTCGAAGCCATCCTGACCGCGTGGAAAGAAGAGGACCTGACGCGCAGGAAGGTGGGGCTGGTCCTGTTGATGGAAGGAGCCGAGGGGATTCTCCAGCCGAGCGAGGTGGAGGCGTGGTACGAAGGGGGAGTCCGCATCCTTGGGCCCGCCTGGGCAGGGAACCGGTATTGTGGCGGAACTCGCGAGCCAGGGCCTCTCACCCCTCAAGGTCATCAACTCCTTCGGGCGATGGCCCCGTTCAACCTGATCCTCGATCTCAGCCACATGGCAGAGCAGAGCTTTCGCACGGCCCTGGATGTCTATCCAGGACCGGTGGCGGCCTCCCACAGCAACGCGCGGGCCCTCTCCCGCGGTTATGCCTGGCCGGACCGTCACCTCAGCGCGGAGATGATCCAGGCCCTGGCCGAGCGGGGGGGAGTCATGGGGCTGGTCCCTTACAATGCCTTCCTCAAAGGGGGATGGACCCTGGCCGACGGAAAGCAGGCGGTTTCGCTCGATCGGTTCTGCGATCAGGTGGACTACGTCTGCCAAGTTACTGGAGACGCCGAGCACGTGGCCCTTGGATCCGACCTGGACGGTGGATTTGGACTGGAGGCAATCCCCCGCGAGCTGGATACCGCTGCGGACTTGCTAACGATCGCTGTGCTGCTCCAGGATCGGGGCTACCGAGAGGCGGACCGACGCAACATCCTGGGCGGCAATTGGATGCGCCTCCTGCGTCGCGCCTTGCCGT
The DNA here is from genome assembly GCA_049516595.1 of Anaerolineales bacterium. Taxonomy (GTDB): domain Bacteria; phylum Chloroflexota; class Anaerolineae; order Anaerolineales; family RBG-16-64-43; genus JBEKHT01. Next base: position 38,007 of record JBEKSY010000024.1, on the reverse strand, counting down.
AGGGTCACGGGCGGCGCGCCAAACCGGGGGGAGCGCTGGCCAGCCGGGCTGGCCAGCAACGCCGGCTGGGGATCCCGCGGCAGCGGGTCTGGGAGGGGGCCGGGTTTCTTTATCCCCTGCGCGGGTTTTGGGGAGGGGATTCTGCTCAGGGGCCTTAGCTTGCCGATCAGATAGGCGCTAGCCCCGGGGTGCCTCCTCGGCCTGGTGCAGGTCACCCGGGCGGCCTGCCTCGGGGCCTCGCTGGGCCCACTCCCGGATTGAGGTCGGACGCTGCGACAAGGCCCAGGCGCGCGGCTGAGGGTGGCTGGCTGTGAGCTGGGGCCTTTTCCGTCGGTGAGGGGGTCCCGATCAGACCGGGAAGTGAGCCTCTGCCCCCTCCCTCTCACGGCGGACTCATGCAACCGGCCAGCCCCAAGAGCGGGAATCTCGTCATCCTCCGGGGTGCGATCAGGCCTAATCGGTACCCGCACGCGGCGGGAGTGCGTCCGGGTCGGGGAAGGTGGCCAGATCCCGGCCTGGCAGGAGCCGGTAGGAATGAGCCGCGGCGATCTAAAGTAGAATCCGAAGGCGGCATCTGCGATGCCGCTTTCGTTTCACGAGCGAAGAGGAAAACGTGGATTGTGACCAAGCTGAGCACTCGGTGGCGGTCGTTGGCGCCGGACCGGCCGGCCTGTTCGCCGCCAAACACCTTTCCAGCCAATCGGTCCGGGTGGCCCTTCTCAATCGGGACGTCCGTCCGGGAGGGCTGGCGGAATATGGCATTTATCCGGACAAGATCCGGATGAAGGATGGTCTGCGCAAGCAGTTTCAAGAGATTCTTTCCTCCCCCTGGGTGGAGTATTTTGGCCATCTTGCGGTAGGCGCTCGGGGCGCCCTGGCGCTCATGGACCTCTTGGCCCTCGGTTATCAGGCTATCCTGGTCACGGTAGGTGCTCAAGGGACAAAGTGGCTTGGGCTTCCGGGGGAGAATCTGCTGGGCGTTTATCACGCCAAGGATTTGGTCTATCACTACAATCGCCTGCCCCCCTTCAGTCAACGGCGGTATGAGATCGGCAGGCGCGTAGCCGTGATTGGCCTGGGCAATGTCATGACGGACATTGCCTATTGGCTGGTGCGCCAACCGAAGGTGGAAGAGGTCGCCATAGTCGCCCGGCGCGGGCCCACGGAGGTCAAGTTCGACAAGAAGGAGTTCGGGCGCCTTGCCGCAAACCTGGATGTCGAGGCGCTTGAGCGCGAGGTGGCCCGGGTGGCACCGAGCCTGCGTGCGGTCGGCCAAGATCCGGGAACCGCGCGAGATTTCATCCTCTCCGCGCGGTCCAAGGCCTTGCCCTCCGGGTCTGGGTCCAGCCTTCGCTTCGAATTCCTTTCGGCACCGACCCGCCTCCTGGGAGATGAAGGCGGCCGGGTATGCGCCCTGGAGGTCGAGGACACGACCTTGGTGTCCACCCCTGGAGGAACTTCCGCCATCGGTCGGGGCACCAGGCGCGAGATCACGGCAGACACAGTGATTTTCGCCATCGGCGACTGCGTGGATGTGGATTTCGGCTTGCCGGTCAGTGGGACCTCGTTTGTCAAGAATCCACACCCGCGCTTCCCCGTGGAGGGAGTATCGTACGAGGTATGGGATCCTTCCACCGATCGACCCCTCGAGGCTATCTTCATCGCCGGCTGGGCCCGGGAGGCCAGTACGGGTCTGGTTGGCGTGGCTCGCAAGGATGGAACCAATGGAGCCAAAGCGGTTCTCCAGTACCTGCGCTCGATACCGCCCCGGGCAGTTCCCAACGTTGATCGACTTGCGCCGAGGGCCTTCGCCCTGGCGCATCCGCACGTGACCAAGGAGGACCTCCTGCGGCTGGCGGCGGCCGAGCAAGCGGAAGCCGGGCGCCGGGGATTGGAGGAATTCAAGTTCGCGACCAATGAGGAGATGTTTGCTGCGATGAGCTTGGTCACCACCTAGGAGGCTGGGTCCCGCTGCAGAGGAGATCGACCCGCCTCACCGAGGTGCGGACCGCGACGGCTCGGGGCCAAGGGATGCAGATTCGCCGACTCAGCCTGACCAACTTTCGGAACTTCGTTCGCCTGGAAGCCGAGTTCCCGCCAGGCACTCTGATCCTGGCGGGCGCCAACGCGCAGGGCAAGACCTCTTTGCTGGAGGCCATCTACTACTTCACGGCCGCAAGCTCCCCCTTCTCAGAATCCGACCGACAACTTATCAACTTCCTGGCAATGAGCGAATCACTGCCTTTCGCTCGGCTCAAGGCCGAGGTGAGCGGACGCCAGGGATCGGAACACCTAGAGATTCGCCTTTTCCAGGAGCGCGTGGAAAACGGGGAGAGCCGCTTCCACAAGGACCTGTTCATCCAGGGATCGCGTCGGCGCCCGTCCGAGCTCCCCGGCCACTTCCGTGCCATCTTGTTCTTGCCTCAGGAACTCAGGGTGATTGAAGGCCCCCCGAGTGAGCGTCGTCGCCAGCTGGACGATCTCCTGGTTCAAGTGGAGGTCGCCTACGCTCGTTCTTCCGGAGAGTATCAACATGCCCTCACCCAGCGGAATGCGCTCCTGCGGGAACTGCAGGAGCGCGGCGGGGACCTGGCCCAGCTGGACTATTGGGACCTGCAACTGGCCTCTCAGGGTGCCTACCTGACCCACCAACGCGCTCTGGCTATCGCGGACCTCGAGCGGTTGGCCTCGCCCATTCATCGGAGCCTCACCCGAGGCAAGGAGGTTCTCCGACTGGAGTACCAGCCCTCCATCGACCCTCTGCGTCTCCAGGGCGACGCCGCGAACCCGGAGCAGTCCAGCTTGCCTCTGGCTGTCCCCATGGACCGCACCCGCTGCACGGCGGAGGAGATCCGGGCGGAGTTTTCCCGCTGCCTGCAAAGTTCAAGAGCCGAATCCATCGCCCGAGGCAGGACCCTGCAGGGCCCGCATCGAGACGAATTGCGGTTCCTGGTAGACGGGGTCGACTTGGGTCTCTATGGCTCGCGGGGACAGGCGCGCACGTGCTTGCTGGCTCTCAAGCTGGCGGAGGTTGACTGGACAAGGCAACACACCCAGGAATCGCCTGTCTTGCTTTTGGATGAGGTGCTTGCGGAGCTCGACCAGGAAAGGCGCGACAGGCTGGTTGATCAGCTGGGGGGAGCCGAACAGGTGTTGATCACGACCGCAGAGCCGGAAGGACTTCCCCCGCAGCTCGTCGCGCGCGCCCAATTGTGGCGGGTTGAGTCGGGATCCCTGCGCCCGAACCGATGAGCCGATCGATCCGGCTTCGTCCAGATCAGGCCTGCAAACGGGGGGCGGGGGGGCGGTCAAACCAAAGGCCGTTTGGCAGGAATGCCAGGCCGGCGGGGGAACTGGATTGGGGTCGAGGCTACCTTGCGCGCGACGATCAGGTAACGAGTCTCCACCACACCGGGCAGATCCACGGGGATGACTCTGCTCAGCTCGCCGCCCAGAAGGCTCAGGGCATGTGCTGCCGCCTGAGCCTGGGAGGGCGCGTCCTCGCCCTTCTGGGCCAGCGCCTGACCCCCGATGCGGGTCAGAGGCAGCAAGTACTCCAAGAGAACCGGAAGATCCGCGACCGCCCGCGCCACAGACCAATCGTAGCCTTCCCGGTGGGCCGGATCTTGGCCCACCGCCTCGGCCCGGGCGTGGATCACCTGCACGCCGCGCAGCTCAAGCCGATCCACGAGGTGGCGGCAGAAGGCCACCTTTTTCCCCGTCGCCTCGACCAAAGTGAGGCGCAGGGAAGGGTCTAGAATCTTGAGAGGCAGTCCCGGAAATCCTGCTCCGGTCCCCACGTCGACCACGCGTGCCCCCGGCGAGTCCCTCATCGCAATCCAGCAACTCAGGGAGTCCAGGAAGTGCTGGGTCTGAATTGCGCGAACCTCCGTAATGGCGGTCAGGTTCACCCGACGATTCCACTCCAGGAGTTCCCGTTCGAAAGTTTCGAACTGGCGTAGCTGATGTGCCGTGAGTCGCTTTCCGAGAAGAGAGTGGACGGCTGGGTTGAGAGACTCCATGCGCGGAAAGATTCAGAGTGAGAAGGACTCCCCTGGCTGGAGCACGTGCACCTGGGTTTCGGTTTCGGCCTCCACCCGCCCGGCCCAGGCCAACGGGTCCTGGGCGATGAGGTCAAAGGTATTGTAGTGGATCGGAATGACATGCCGGGGTCGAATCAACTTGACCGCCCGCAGGGCGTCCTCGGGGCCCATGGTGTAGTTGTCTCCAATGGGTAGGGCCGCCAAGTCGATCCCTTCTTCGCCAATCAGTCGCATGTCCCCGAACAGACCCGTATCCCCGGCCAAGTAGATCCGGGTCCCTTCCGGAGTGGTTAGCAAGAAACCAGCCGGGTTTCCTCCATTCGACCCATCCGGAAGCGCCGATCCATGCAGGGCCAGAGTAAGCTTGAGGTAGCCGAAGGGGTATCGGTGCCCGCCCCCCAGATGTTGGGCATGGCCCTCGATCCCCTGGGAAGCGAACCAGCGGACGATCTCGGCATTGCTGATGACCAGGGCCTTGGTTCGCCTGGCGATAGGCAGAGCGTCTCCCAGGTGATCTTCATGGCCGTGAGAAACCAGCACGTAATCCGCAGGCACCCGATCCGGGCTGATGCTGGCTGAGGGGTTTCCGCTCAGGTAGGGGTCGACCAACACATTCTTGCCCGCGACTTCCAGCAGGATGGCTGCATGGCCCAACCAGGTTACCTTCGTGGTCATTGCTCTTTCTCCCCCGAGCGCACTGCTCCCGGCCGGGCCCTCCCGTGTCGCCCCGAGTCCCGGCCGACCACGGGCAGAGGTTCCTGGCGGAGAACCGCAGATCTCCTACTCGCGATGTTCGGCCACAGCGGGGAGGGTAAACCAGAAAGTGCTCCCTTTGCCAAGCTCGCTTTCCGCGCCAATCCTCCCCCCCTGCAATTCGACCAGTCGCTTGGTCACGTGCAAGCCCAGTCCCCAGCCCGGCTGATCCCGCACGGCCGAGGATTCGCCCCGGAAGAACTGGTTGAACAGGCGGAGCTTCTCCTCGGGCGTCATCCCGATTCCCGTGTCCCGGATCAGGACTCGCACGCGGTCCCCGTCCCGCTGGGCGTTGACGAATATGCTTCCCCCCTGAGGAGTGTATTTGTTCGCATTGCTGAGGAGATTGGTGAGAATCTGCATCAGCCGATTGCGGTCGGCGCGCACAGCGGGCAGGTCCGGCGGGATTTTGGTCTCGATCTCCTGCTGGCGGGCCGAAAAGTTCGGCGTCATGCTTTCCACGGACTCCTGCAGGCAGCGGCCCAGAGGGATTGGCACCGGCTCGATCCGCAACCGCCCGCTCTCGATACTGGACAGATCCTGCAGGTCGGAAACCAGCGCGGCCATGCGGTCCACGTTTTTCAGGACCGTGTCCAGGTACTCGATCTGCTTCTCGCTGACCGGGCCGGCGGATCCTTTGCGCAGAAGGTCGGCATAACCCCGGATCGAGGTCATGGGCACCTTAAGTTCATGCGAAACGATGGAAACAAACTGTGACTTCGCCTCATCCGCCCGGCGCACAGCCTGGAACAGGCGGGTGTTCTCCAGAGCCGTGGCGGCATGATCAACGAGTCGAGTGAGGGACTCGGTCTCCTTCGGGGTGAAACTGGGCATCTGCCGCAAGACCATGACCGCCCCCAGAATACTCCCCTCGCGCAGGACGGGTCCAAGCAATGCGGCGGAGGTCTTGACTCCCGCGGGGCGCACGACCACCTTCCCGTCCTCAAGACCCTCTGCCAGGGGATCTCCATCGGCAGGAAAGGAAGGCCCCTCTTCTCCCTGCCAGCCGCGGGCGGCCTTGATCTGTAGTCCGCGACCCTCCTCGAGGCGCACCGCCACCCATCCCTTTTCCGCCCGAGTGCCCTGCATGGCCCAATCCAGGAAGGCTTCCGCCACCCGCTGGACATCCAGGGTCGCGTTGAGCTGGCGATCCACCTGCTGCAGGCGCTGCAGTTCCTCCACGCGCGAGGCTAATTCCTGATCCGTCAGCGTATAGAGTCGGGCGTTCTCGATGACCGTGGCCGACTGCGAGGCGAGGGTGGTAAGCAACTCAAGATCGCGACTCGTGAAGAGACCTGCCCGAACCCGGTTGTCGACGTAGATCACGCCCAGCACGCGCTCTTTGACCTGGAGAGGCACGCATAGGATGGAGCGCAAGGCATAGCGCTTGACCGAGCGCTGCTTGGAGAACCGTGGGTCGGTTTGGGCATTGGTAGTCAGCACGGGCATCCCGGTCCGGGCCACCGACTCGACGACCGTCCGGCTGTACTCCATGTCCTTCTGCCCAAGGTTCGCGCGGTCCAGGTTGCGGGCCGCGCGCAGGTTGAGCGTACCGCCCACCTGATCGATGAGCATCACGAATCCCCGCTCCGCCCCAGTCAACTCAATCACGGAATCCATCACCTGCGCCAGGGCGTCATCCAGATGGAGGGACGAGCCCAGCGCCTGAGACACGCGATACAGAGTCAGAAGGCGAGATTGCTCGTCCGCCCGGGCCAGGTCATCCCCTAAGGTCTGGAGTTGGGAAAGCGTGTGTTGAAGAAGAGGCTGGAGCGTATCGGTCTTGGAAAGCCTTGCCTGCAGCTTCTCCAGAGACTGCCGCACCGTGTCGACCGAGGCTGGCAATGCTGAGTGGTTCATGGTTTCCTCGCTGCCTCGCCTGAGGCCCGCCCAACCGGACACAACCGCTTGAGCGGGCAGATCGAGCACCTAGGACGGCGCGCCTTGCAGATCTCTCGTCCGAGCCGGATCAGGTTCAGATGGACCGCGGCGTAGTCTGCAGGCGGGAATAGACGCGCCAATTGCTCATGGGCCGCCGCATAGGACTGCCGTGCCGGCCGCAACCCGAGGCGGCCCGTCACCCGATAGACATGCGTGTCCACCGGAAAGGCTGGAATCCCAAGGGAGAACAGCATGACAATGGATGCGGTCTTGGGACCCACTCCGGGTAGCTTGCGCAGCCAAGTTTCCGCATCCTCCCGGGATCTGTGCCTCAGAAACTCCAGGTCCAGGGCCCCGTGCTCGGCGGAGGTCCTGCGCAGGATCTCCTGAATCCGAGGGGCTTTTTGGCTCGCCAGCCCGGCTGAGCGGATGGCCTCCACGACCTTCGGCAAGCTCGCCTCTCGGACGGCCTCCCAGGTGGGGAACCTCTCCTGGAGCGTGGCGAAAGCGCGGTCGCGATTGCCATCGTTCGTGTTTTGAGAAAGGACGGTCGCGATGAGTTCGTCTAGGGGCGGGAGCGGAGCGCGCCATTCCGGATATCCGTAGTACTTGATCAGCCGTTCGTGCACCCGGCGAGCACGTGCCCTGGGTGAACTCATAGCCTTCTATTATATATGAGGTTCTCGGCTCTCGAATCGGTAAGAGATCCTTGCATAGGAATTGCTGCAAAGGGTACACTCCGGCTGCTCGGAATTGCCATGCGCACCGACCGCTGGACCTTCCTGCTCGTTCTGCTCATGGCCATGACCGCGGCCTACGGCCTTTCGTCCACTCGCTGGTCGGACGAACTGGGTCGGGTCCCGGCCGCGGCGCTCTTTGGCACCCTCTTGGGCTGGGTTCTGGCGCGCAGCCAGTTCGGGACCCGCCGGGCCGCCTTGCTTTTCTCCCTCTACGGGTTGAGCTTCTTGGCTTGGGTCTTGGTCCAAGAGTCCGTGCCACGCTTTGAGATCTCGACCGCCTGGCTGGAGGTGCACGTTCGTCTGTGGATGGGGCTCGGGCGCGTCGCCCAATTCTTGAGCAGGGTCTCAACCGGCCGTTCCAATGCCGACCCGCTCATCTTTTCCCTTTCCATGAGCGCCTTGACTTGGGATTTGACCGGATTCTCAGCCTGGTCGGCCTTCCGGCTAGGGCGGTTCTGGCCTGCCCTGGTACCCTCTGCCCTGGGACTGCTGGCCATTGCCTACTACTACCGCGGACCCGTCAGCGAGCGAACCTACCTGGGGCTCTACCTTCTTCTGGGCCTGCTCCTGCTCCTGCACCTCATCTGGCGCGATCAAACCGAACTCTGGCGAGCGCATTCGGTCAAGTTCACGGGGGAGGCCGGCTACCAGTTTGCACGGGTGGGCATTTTGACCGCCTCGCTCCTGCTGGTCGCGGCCTGGTCCGCAGCGAGTCCGCCGGTGACCTTTGCCCCGCCTCGACCCCAGACGGTCAACACGGCTTGGGATCAAGTCCGCGATACGTTTAGTCGTTGGTTTGGAGATCTGCGCTCCCCTGCCGGCCCCGCCCCAGGCGACTTCTACGGGGATACCCTGCGGCTCGGGGGCAGCATTCGACTGGCCCCCGTGGCTCTCATGGAAGTGCGCGCATCGTCCCCTTCCCCAGCGGGCCGGTTTTACTGGCGATCCGTGACCTACGATGAGTACCTGGACGGAGCCTGGCGGTCCACAGGTTCCCGCAGCCAGGCCTTTGACCCCAACCGCGACAGCCTGCCCGCCCCGGGCATTGCCGCCCGCCGTACGGTGGATCTCACATTCCAATTGAGATTCCCAGCAACCACCCGGCCCTACCTGGCCTCCGCTCCGCTTTGGGTCAGCCTGCCGCTCTTGGTGCAAGTTGATCCGGGGACGGGCGACTTTGAGTCCGCCCGCTCGTCGATCCTCCTTCTCCAGGGAACCCAGTACTCGGAGCGGGCTGCCGTTCTCCAAATCGACCAAGCCACCCTGCGAGCGGCGGGGGTGGATTACCCAGAATCCATTCGCCAAAGGTACCTGCAACTCCCCTCCTCGGTCACCGCTCGCACTCGGGAGCTTGCCAAAAAGGTGGCCGGCGGGGCCCCGACACCCTACGACCAGGTGGCTCTCGTTACCGCCTATCTGCGCAACCATATCGTCTACGACACCGATATTCCCAGCCCCCCGCAGGAGCAGGACCCGGTGGATTGGGTTCTTTTCGACTCCGGGCGGGGGTACTGCGACTATTATGCTTCGGCCGAGGTCATCCTCTTGCGATCCCTGGGCGTTCCGGCCCGATTGGCGGTCGGGTTTGCCCAGGGTCAGCCCGTGGACCCGCGACAATCCGATTTCATGGTGCTGGAGAGCGATGCCCATGCGTGGCCAGAAGTGTTCTTCCCGGGGACCGGCTGGGTCGAGTTTGAGCCGACCGCCTCTCAGCGCCCCCTGATCCGCCCCGCTGTGCTCGCCTCCAGTCCGACCGAGACCCCGCTGCCCCTGTTACCTTCTCCTGCACAGCGCTTCCGGAGCCGGTTGCACCTTCCGGAGGATCAACCCCCCGGTTCCGGAGCGGGATTGTCATTGGCGGCGCTTTTCCGCTGGCTGGCATTGGCGGGAAGCGCCTTGGTCCTGGGCGGGGCCCTGGCCTGGGCAGTTTACATCTATCTCCAGGGGGACTCTCCAGCCGCAGCTTTCCAAGGCTGGGCGCGGTCGATCCCCTCTCGTCTCCCGCGCATCTCACGGTACGGGACGGGCGCTCAGCGGACGGGAGCGGAAGAGCGGTCCCACGTTCGCGCCCAGCGGCCTTCGCTCGGGGCCCTAGGATACGCGTGGACGGGGAGGTTGGCCCGCTGTGCAGGTGTGGCACTGGGATCCCATCTCACCCCACAGGAGCGGGCCTCGGTCTTGGAGGCGCATTTCCCCGGGCTGGCCGGGCCCCTTTGGGCGATAGCCGATGCCTACACAGCGGACTGTTACTCATCGCGGCCCGAGCCCGACCGCTGGTCTAGGGCGGAGCAAGCGGAACTGGAAAGAGCTCGATCGGCGGTTGCGGCGACAGCTCTCTGCCTCCTGCCCAAATACCTCATCCGGCTGGTTTCCGCCCGTCCGCAAGCCGATCGCCAGGGCCGGTAGGACGCCTGTGCTAGAATGTTTGGCCTACAAGGAGCCCCCCTCTCGTGCTCTTGCCTGTTCTCGTCGCCGTGATGGGACTGGGCGGCCTCGCCTCCCTGATGGCGACGCCCCGCCACACCCTCCCGCGCCTGGTCGCCGGGTTCGCCCCAGCCCTCGCGCTGCTGGTGGTCCTCCTTCCCCTCCCGCTCCCCAGCGCGCTAACGTTGCCCTGGAGCCCGGCCCTGCTGTTCCCGGAGCCGCTGAGCTTCGAGGCCGGACCAATTCCCAAGACCTTCGCGGCGGATCTGCTCCTGTTGCTCCTGGCCATTGAATGGACTGGATTGGGCCGACGCCACACTCGTCGAACGGTTCGAGCTTCCGTTTTCTTCCTTGCGGCGGCCGGCCTCGCCGCCTTTTTCGCGGCCAACGGACTCGCCCTCGTCCTGAGCTGGGCCTGGATTGACCTGATCTCATTCGCGCTCCTCGTTCTCCTCCATCCGATTCGTGCCGAGGGCGCGGAGACGACTCTGCCTTCCGTTCAGGCCGGAGGGGCGGTCAGTTCCTTCGCTTTCAATCTCCTTTCCACCTTGCTTGTGCTCCTCGCCTTCCTGCCCGAGCTGAGTTCCCGCGGCATGGGCCTGGAGGCGCTTCGCACCACAGGACTGAATAGCGTTGCCGTCGCGGCGTTCCTCGCAGCGATTGTCCTTCGGCTGGGGGTATTGCCGTGGCAGATGACCCTGGCCCCCGCGGGCTCGCAAGCGGGCGGACTGGAGGTGCTCGTGCGCCTCCTTTCCCCATCGGTGGGATTGGCCACTTTGGCCCGGGTGTGGCCGGAGCAGTTGAATCTCCCGCCGATCCAGCCCATCTTGGCTTGGATCACGGTGCTCGCAACCTTGGCGATCTTCCTGGGAAGTGTGGGCTGGTGGGTGTCCTCAGACTCGCGCAACGGGCGCTCTCTCCTGATGCTGGGTGTGCTTTCCCTGACGGGCATTGCTGCCGCCAATGGCCAAGCCAGCCCCCAGGTCTTTGAGGCGGCCGGAGGTCTCCTCCTCCTGGGTGGGGGAGTCATTCTCCTCTACCGCGGCCAAGGGACGTGGCAAAGATGGTCTGCCTTTTGGCCCGTCTGTCTCGCCCTGATCTTTGCGGGAGCCCCGCTCACGGCGGGAGCCGTTCTGGGGCAAGCGACCTTCGCGGCACTCCGCACGCATGGGTTCTCCATTGTGATGATTGTGACTGCGATCGGCGAGATGTTCCTGATCGCCTCCACGCTTCGCGTAGCCTTCCTGGCCGGCGAGGACCTTCCTCCCGGCGAAAGAACTGTCTGGCTGGCCCACTACGCGGGGCTGACGATTCTGGTGGCCGGGCTGGTGGGCGGCAGCCTCTGGGGAGCTCTGGCTATCCTGCGCAATGCCCCGGCGCCGGCCTTGCTTCTCTTCGCGACCGAGACGATGGGAGGCGCGCTGATGGCACGGGCCGGGAGGCGCCTGCGCGACCTCGGCGAGGAAGCGTTCGCCGCCATCGAGAGAATTCTCCAACTGGACTGGCTCTGGCGCGCCCTCGCCTCAGGCGCTCGGGCCTTGTTACGAGCCGTCCGCCTGGTGGACCAACTTCTGAGCGGCGAAGGAGCGCTGCTCTGGGCGCTGGGCATCTCGATCCTGATTTGGATTCTGCTCCGCGCCGGCTGAACGAACAGCGGAACGCGGAACTTGAGCCTGGGGGAGGGCTGACCGTTGTGCTCGCGCTAATCGGGTTTGTCGTTGCGCTGGGGGGTGCTAGTGCGCTGCTTCTCCTGCGGGAATGGCGCTGGATGCTTCTGGCCTTTGCCATTCAGTCCGCGGGCGTGGGCTTGATCGCCTGGACGATAGTCCCCGCGGGCATCGCCGCGGTGGAGTCTCTCTCCGGCTGGTTTGCCGGCGCGGCCATCGCGGTTTCGGTTCTGCGCGCCAGCACCCCTTTACCTGAAGAGAGAACGGCTCCTGCCAACGGCATATTCCGCGGACTGGCCTTGCTCATGATCCTGGTGGCGATCGGGAGCTTGCTGCCGGACATTGGGGCATTGCTTGGCGGTCCTCCCTCCCAGGTCACCTTCGCCGCCAGCTCCCTGGCCGGGGCCGGATTCCTGATCCTGGGACTGACGGAGCAGCCCCTCAGGACGGCGCTGGGTCTCCTGACCGCGCTTCAGGGATTCGAGTTGGCCTACCTTTGGAGCGAACGCTCGCTCCTGGTCATCGCGCTCCTGGCGGCGGTCAATCTGTCCGTTGCGCTGGCCTGCACCTATTTGAACGCCGTCGAGAGCCAAAGCCCAGGTCAGGAGCGGAGAGGGTGAATTCCCCGCTCATCTTGATGGTCGTCCCGTTCCTGGGCGCGATCAGCGCCTATGTGGCGTACCCCTCCCGTCCTCAGCTGGCCAAAGGAATCGCGATCCTCCTTTCGCTCGCGCTCGCGGGCTTTGCCCTCCTCTTTGCCCCTGGAACCACCCTGGCTGTCCTGGGCCGTGCCCTGCCGGTGCAGCAGTCCTGGACCGTGCTTGGCCGTTCTTTTGTGTTCGAGCCCAGTGCTCAACCGGCCTTGGTCTTCCTGCATCTGGCTGGGGCTTTCCTGCTCCTGGGGACCCTGGCGATTCGGATCCACCGGACCTTCGTGCCCGTTGTTCTCGGGGTTCTCGGTCTGATGGGGGCGGCCCTGTTTGTGCGCCCCTTCCTGTATGCCGCCGTCTTCCTGGTCCTGATCGCCTCAGCCTTCGCGGCGCTGCTCTCGGATGCGGGCCATCCATTGTCGCGAGGCGCCGCCCGCCTCATTGTTTTTGTCGCCCTGGGCATGCCTTTCATTCTACTGGCCGGGACCGAGCTGACGGGGCTTCCGCAAATCCCAGAAGATCCCGCTCAGCTCCAAAGGATCCTGGTTCTCCTCGGACTGGGCTTTGCCTTCTTCCTGTCGTTCCCGCCTTTCCATTTCTGGCTGGCGGATGTGGCCGACGACTCGCCTCCCTACGCCGTGGCCTTTGTCCTGACCCTGTTTCAGGGAGCGGTCGTTTTTTTCCTGCTGCACTTCCTCAATGACTATTCCTGGTTGCGCACCATTCCGGAACTATTCCGTACGCTTCAGGTGGCCGGGATTGCCATGAGCCTGGTGGGGGGTATTCTGGCCCTGGCTCACGATCGCCTCGGCCAGGTCACCGGCTACATCGCCCTGGCGAATCTGGGGACAATCCTGATCGCCCTCTCGACCGCCCGCCCGGAAGGGGTAGAGGCGGCCCTCGTCATGCTCGCGCTGCGGGGTCTGGCCTTTGGGGTCTGGGGACTGGGTTTGCACATGTTGCGGGAACAGGGTGCGGGAGATTCAGTTGAGAACCTGCGCGGGCGAGCGGTGACCCAACCTCTGGCTTGCACCGCGACGATTGTGGCAGGTCTGTCGCTTGCGGGTCTGCCAGGCCTGGCTGGCTTCCCGGGCTTGTGGGGTGCGCTCCGGCTACTGGCCGTCACCCAGGTGGGCGCGCAGGGAGGAGGTGGACTGGTGTGGGTGGTTGTGCTCGCCTTGGGCGCCTGCGTCCTGGCCCTCTTGCGGTTTGCTCGCTCGATGCTTTCCGCCGATGTGCCCCTCAACTTCAGCGCCGGGGAGGGCCGGCTTCCTTCCCTTCTCCTAGGCCTGGGCACGATCGCAATCATCGCGATCGGGATTACCCCGCAATGGCTCCTCCCACTTTTGGCGCGCTCGGCTATTTCCTTCGGCCAGCTCACAGCGCCTTAAGAAGATACGGGCCCTCTCGAGCCCGCACCTTTCCTGTGTTGCGCGTGGGATGAAGCCCGCCCGGGCCTTTCAGGAGCTCGCTGTTTCTGATAGGCCTGGCCGATCCGCCGCCGGCACGATCGGAACGAGTTCAGACTCAAGGCCGTCAGCTGTTTGTTCCCGATGCCGCGCGATAGGCCAACAAGAGTAATGGGGATGTCGACCCAGCAATGCAGCGCCACGATCCGCGGCCGTGGAAAAGAGCCGGAACCCGCGCCTCCGCGATCGCGGCCATGTTCGCTGGCCTCCTCAGCCTAGTTGAAGATGCCACGGACGCCGTCTTTGCCCCGCACCCCTGGTAACCAGCGAAAAGCAAACGCAGCGACGCAGTCTCCCCAACAAAGGACTTCCCTCGTCCGTGTCGGCGCCCATGCCGAGCGTGCAACAAACCAGTAGCGACAGACGGTCGCCCCTGTGGCGATTTGACCCGTATCGACGAGCGGGTGAGATTGAGACCACTCTCCAGCCCAACTACTCCTTTTGGTAGGGCGTGCCATCGGCTGCCGGCATCCGGGATCGCCCGATGAAACCCGAGAGAACAATCATGGTTGCGATGTAAGGTGCCATTTGCAGAAATTCCGACGGAATTCCCACCTGGAGGATGGAGAGTTTGTCTCCCCATGAGTCGAAGAACCCGAAGATGAGCGACCCCAAGAACGCGCCACCCGGTGTCCAATTGCCGAAGATCATGGCCGCCAGTCCGAGAAAGCCCTTTCCCGCGCTCATGCCCTCATTGAAGAAGCCGATCGACCCAATGCTCATGTAGGCCCCTCCAAAGCCAGCGATTGCCCCGCTGACCAGCACACTGATATAGCGCAAGGTGAACACATTGATTCCCAGAGTGTCCGCCGCCTTCGGGTTCTCGCCGACCGAACGGATGCGCAGGCCCCACTTGGTGTAGTTGTAGAAGAAGTGGGTGAAGACGATCAGCAGGAACAGAATATAGATCACGGGACTTTGATCGAACAACGCCGGCCCCAGGATCGGTATGCGCCAGAGTAGAGGAATGGGGAGGGAATCAGGTACCCGGGGCGAACTGTTCAAGGCCGGATTGGGAATGAGAAAGGCCCGGTAGAAGTAGCTCGTCAAGCCCATCGCAAGGATGATGACGCCCGTGCCGCTCACGATCTGGTTGACCCGGTAGCGAATGGCGAGGACGGCATGCAAGGCGGCCAGGGCCACACCGGAAAGTGCGCCAGCCAGAAAACCAAGAAAGGCATTTTGGGTCACGCTGGCGATGACGACCGAGACGAACGAACCCATCAAGAGCATGCCTTCGATGCCAATGTTGACGACGCCGGAGCGCTCCGAGTAGATTCCGCAGAGCGCGGCCAGGGCAATCGGCGTGGCAGAGACCACGCTGGTGGCGAACATTCCGGTCAGATTGAGCGATTTGCCCCGTGTCGCCCAGACCAGGAAGGCGGCGATTCCCACCGCGACCATCGCAATCAAGACATCGTTGGTCCGCTTGCCGAACCCCCTCGTGAGCTGCCAGATGTCTGCGAGTCCGATCAGAACCCCCGCCACCAGGATCGCCGTCCACGTTGGAACAGCCACGGAGGGAGCTGCGATCACAGCTCCGGAACGCTCGATGGCGAGGTCAAACGTGGAGATCAGCCCGCGGCTGCTCGACAGAAGCAAGAAGATGGCAGCCCATTCGAACAAGAGAAATATGCCGACGTTGATGCCCCTGCGGCTTTTCTTTTCGGTCATGGCAATCGCCATCGCGGTCTGGGACATGCCTGTCTCCTCACGATACGTTCATGACCTTCTTTGTCATTTTCTTCTGGCGCTGCGAAGAGCGCAGGTGGTAGAGTCCGCGGATGATCTCGGGGGCCGCGACGAAAACAATCACCAGTCCCTGGATGACGCGAATAATCTCCACCGGCGTGCCGGCCACCGATTGCATGCGGGCCGCCCCGCTGCGCAGGAAGCCGAAGAGCAGCGAGGCCAGCACAACCCCCAGCGGGTGGCTGTTTCCTAGCAATGCCAGGGCGATGGCATCGAACCCGTAACCCGGCGAGAAGGCGCGCACCATGCGATGGTCCACACCCAGGAGATGAATGGAGCCAGACAGGCCGCAAAACGCGCCGCTGATCGCCATCGCCAGGGCCATGGTCCGTTGTACCGACACACCGGCATAGCGGGCGGCCCTGGCATTGGCTCCCACCATGCGAATTTCCATGCCGAAGGTTGTCCTCCACAGCAGCCAGTACACCACCCCCGCCAACCCCAGCGCAATGAAGAATCCCCAATGCAAACGCACCGGGCTGGGGAACACGGTTGCCAGGATCGCCGACGGCTGGACATCCGGCGTCGCTGGAATCCCACCCGGGCTCTTCATCGGCCCGCCGACGAGATAGTCCGTCAACCGGAAGGCGATGTAGTTCATCATGATGGTGTTGATGACTTCATGCGCTCCGAAGCGCGCTTTCAGGATCCCGGGGATGAAGCCCCAGATCCCTGCGGCAACAGCCCCGGCCAGGATCGCCAGAGGCGCATGGATGTACCAGGGCAGGCCATGGATGGAATAACCGACGAAAGCAGTTGCCAGGCCGCCGATATAGAGCTGCCCCTCCGCTCCGATATTGAACATGTTGCATTGGAAACCGATCGCCACTCCCAATCCGGCGAGGATATACGGCACGGAAAGAACCAGACTATCGCCGAACGGCCGGATTTCGACCAGTAGCTGCTTGCTCTGCCCGGTTTTGATCCAGATCCCCAGTTGCTTTGCGACTGCAGCCGGGTCTCCAAAGGCACCGATAAACATGGCGGAGTAAGCATCCCGAATCGTGATCCATGTCATGCTCAAAGCGGCCCAAGGATTATGGAAGAAGTTGCCCCAGGCTGCCAGGGTATCCAGATTTGTGAATGCAATGATCAATGCCCCAATCACTAGGGCGGTGAAAACGGCCAGGAGGGGTACCAGGACACTTCCGGCAAGACCTCTGCGGACGAACACTCGCTGCAGGAAACTGCGCTCTTGGTTTTCCTCGAGCTCGGTTGGGGATGATTTCACGGATGCCTGACTCAAGGTGAACCTCCTCGGTCTTAGGCCGCCTCTGCCCGCGCCTCGGAATGTATGCCGGCCATCAGTAGTCCAAGACCTTCCTTGGTCGCCTCGTTGGCAGGGAGGATGGCTAGGATTCTCCCACCGAACATGACCGCAATCCGATCGGAAAGACTCATGATCTCATCCAGTTCGGGTGAGACCAGAAGCACCCCACAGCCCTCATCACGTTTCTTTACAATCTGCCCGTGAATGTATTCGATGGAGCCGACGTCCAGGCCGCGTGTTGGTTGCGACGCGATCAACAGCTTGACCGGGCGCGAGAACTCGCGCGCCACGATGACCTTCTGCTGGTTCCCCCCGGAGAGGGTCGAGGCTGGGATGAAAATGCTGGGCGTACGAATGTCAAACTGCTTCACCCGCTCCGCGGCGACCGCATCAATGCTTTTGGTCTGCAGGCTGATGCCACGTGCAAAGGGAGGTTCATAGTAAGTGGTGAGTACCAGATTGTCCCTAATTGGGAAGGATAATACCAACCCGTCCCTCTGGCGATCCTCGGGCACATGGGCAGAACCGGCCTCACGAATTGAACGCGGCGAGGCCCTGGAAATGTCCTTCCCTAACAGGTTCACTTTGCCGCTGGCGAGGGGCCGCAGCCCGGTCAGGGCCTCCACCAGTTCCTTTTGCCCGTTGCCCTGTACGCCGGCAACCCCCAGGATTTCCCCGGCCCTGACCTGGAAGGAGACTCCGTTGACGGCTACCAGGTGACGGTCATCAGTCACAAACAAGTCGGCCACATCCAGGACAACCTCCCCGGGCTTGGCCGGCTTCTTGTCGACGGTCAGGATCACTTCGCGCCCCACCATCATGCTGGCTAGTGAAGCCTCGGTGGCTTCATCCGGGGTCGTCGTGCCGACCACTTTCCCATTTCGAAATACCGTGATGCGATCGGATATCTCCAGTACTTCCTTCAACTTATGTGAAATGAAAATGACCGACTTTCCCTGCTCGACCAGGGAGTGCACGATTTTGAAGAACTCCTCCGCCTCCTGAGGTGTCAGGACCGCGGTAGGTTCATCGAAAATCAGGATATCCGCTTCGCGATACAAGACCTTGATGATTTCGACCCTTTGCTGCACGCCCACCGAGAGGTTTTCGACCATGATCTCCGGCTCGACCCTGAGGCCAAAACGGGCCGAGATTTCTTGGATGCGTTTGGCGACCGCCTTCCGATCCAGGACTCCCCCAGCTCTGGTCGACTCGACTCCCAGCATGACGTTCTCCGCCACGGTAAACACCGGGATGAGCATGAAATGCTGGTGGACCATGCCGATTCCCAGGCGGATGGCGTCGTGGGGGTTGTGGATGTCCACCTTCGAACCGCGGATGAGAATCTCGCCTCCATCAGGAGAATACAGGCCGTAGAGGATATTCATTAATGTGGTCTTGCCTGCGCCGTTCTCGCCCAGAATAGCCAGAATCTCCCCCTGGTTAAGGACCAGGTCAATATGGTCATTAGCCAGCACCCCTGGAAAGGCTTTCGTGATTCCATGCAGCTCGAGTATCGGAGGCATACGTCCGTCCTTCTCGCCTGCGAGTTCCAATTCCATCAAGAACGGAGCCTTATTGAGTCAGGTGGTGCCTGATTCGCATCCGACACCACCTGACACTCGTAAGTCAATTTCTTAGAGCTGGATTACGGGGTGTACAAACCGCCGGGGCATTGGTTCGGATAGGAAATGCAGCCCGTATCCTTGATCTCGCCGGAAATAATCTTGGCCTTGAGGGCTGCCACCTCTGCCTTCAGCGAATCCGGAACCTTGCTGGCCAGGTTGTGATAGTCAGCGATATCGACGCCGCCGTTGGCCAGGCTGCCGATGTAGTTGGTGCAGCCAGCGAAACTGCCGGCCATGGTGGCTTTGATCAGATCATAATTCGACTGATCCATCTTCTTCATGATGCTGGTCAGCATGACATCCTGGTCTTCAGGCCAGCGCACGAAACCATCAGTATCGACCCAAATACCGTAGCTATTGTGTTCGCGCGCCAGGGCAAAGGAGGGCGAACCGATTAGGCCGCCAACGCCCATGACAATGTCCGCGCCTTCGTCGTACAGGGATGTGGCAGTGGCCTTCGCTTTGGTCAAGTCTGAGAAGTCGCCCGTAAAGACGCCTTCACCAGTCTTGCTGTCCCAGCCGAGCAGCTGTACGCTCGTGCTGTGGGCCTTGTTATAGGCTTCCATACCCTGCTGGAAACCGACGCCGAAGATCGTCACGGATGGGATCTTGGCCCCGCCGTAGTAGGCCAGCTTGCCGGTCTTGGTCATGCCGGCCGCCAGGTAACCCGCCAAGTAGGCGGCCTGATCGGTCTTAAAGACCTGGCCCATCACATTAGGAATACATTCCTTGGCGCCCTTCACACCCGGGTCGAGAGTCAGGGTAGGATCAGGATAGCCGTAGTCAACGATCGAGTACTTCACATTGGGATATTGAGCTGCCACCTTCGCCAGGTCAGCGCCCAGGTAGAAGCCGGATGCAATGATCAGGTCATAACCCTCGCTGGCGAACTCGGTCAGGTTGGGCGTGTACTGGCTGGCTTCGGTGGACTGGATGTACTTGACCTGGATGTTGAAGTCCTTCCCGGCGCGCTGGATGCCTTCCCATTGCGTCTGGTTAAAGCTCTTGTCAGCGATACCACCGGTATCCGTGACGAAGCCGACCCGGAACGGGGCCGTGGTCGGGGCGACCGCGGTGGCGGCTGGCGCGCACGCGGCCAGCGCCATCGAGGCGACGACTACAACGGACAAAACCACAAGCAGCTTATTGGCCATATTCTCCTCCGAAAGGAATCACTAGCGGGATCTGCTGGTTCCACGAGGGATCAGTCAGAAGCGCGTTACAGGCATCCCTCCCTTCTGGCGATGGGTCACGCGTCTTGGGTGATTTTATGGTATCACGTTGTCCGAGCGCGCGCAACCGCGGAACAAGTCGCCGACCCCTATTCACCCATGACCTCCCAGGGTGCCGCCGCAATGGAATCGTTCAAGACGTGCAAGATCTCGTCGCGCACATCGCCGAACACGTCGGCCGCTGCCCGCATCAAACCGTAGTCTCCGGCCAACATCATATCTCCATACGGGGCCGCAAAGTGCGGCCGGAGACTCGAACCCAGCATCAGATCTCGGCGCGGTCCAAGGATCACCACGGGGCTGTCCTCCCCTCCGAGCAGGAGCGGAACCTTGCAATACACCAAAGCCCCGTGTCCCTGGGACGCGAATACCTCCTCGTTCGTTAGCTTCCCGCTGGCCAGATTTCCCAAGAGCGCCTCCAGCCGCCTTCGGTCCAGAAGGCCCGTATGGTGCTCGAAGAGTCCTTCAATGCGGAAGGAGCTTTCGCTCTCGGCTCGACGCAAACGAAATCCGAGCACATGGAAGTTGCCGACGTTGACTACCAGCGGATGGGTCTTATGCGCCACGAATGGATCCTGCAGGGCCCCCAGCACGGCCGCCGCGCCGCTGTCCATCAGCATGAGTTTGGGCGCGATCCCGTGCGCACTCTCCTCAATCGCCCGCAATCGCGTAAGCAGCGGGGGAAGGCTGCCCTCCGCGAACGCAAGCGAGGATAGGTTTCTCGAAGAGTGGATGCGCTCGTGCAACTGCTCGAAGCGGAATCGCCTATCGGAAACCCCGCGCGGGGCTTGGCCGTGATCGAAGGCGGCAATCAGAACAATTTGCGGACGCAGGTCTACGCCCAGGGCGGAAAATGAACGCGCCAGGGTCGCAAAGTCGAAGTCGGCGAGCCAAATGCGCCGTACCCTCGCCGGCAGATGCGCCGCCTCCTCCTCCGACACGACGCGAATGCCCATCTGGGCTTGCACCTGCTCCAGATCGTCATCGAATGACCGCGCGGCATCGGGAGTGGCATAGACCCGATGGCCCGCACGCACGTGGTCCTCCGCCGCCCATTGGCTGGGTCCTCCTCCCATGATCCTCCCCAAGAGGACGATGGTCTCGCCTCGCCGGGTGCTTTCCCGGATGGTTTCTCCTACCACCAAGGTCGGCGCGGGTGCAACGATCCGGTAGGCATTCTCCAGAGCCAGCCTTGTGTTCAGGTAGAGCACATCCTGGGTTCCGGTCCCGACATCGACCGCGAGAATATTCAATCTGCCCCCAGCCGGGCAGACATTCTCAGACCTAGCATTGGTTGTTTTTTAGTAGCCGTCATAGGCGTTGTGGAATTGTGGAGATCGGCGGGAGGGGCACGCGTTTCCGGAGAAGGGCCCCGTGATTCGGGGGAGGCGACACTCGGCCGTTCGCTCCTACCTCCACAGCCTCCTGGGCAGAGGCGGTGGAGGAGCGAAGGCTCACAACAGCGCATTCCGACAGGTTGTCTAGGGCGAACATTGTGCACTCTGGCCTGACGCGGATCGGATCCTGGGATAGGCCAATCCTAAGCATATTTTAAGCCAAGGCGATAGGCTTTCCCCAGAAACGGGGGTTTTTCCACAGTTTCTGGCTGGTTATCCACAGGGTGGGGTTCTGGCGGGGCACCCACAGGGTAGGTGCCTGTTCTCCACAAGGTCGGGTGGAAAAAATGCTGCCGATGAGCTTCGGATCCGAACTCGGCCGCGCGGCTTCCACAGGAGGAGTCAGGGAGGAGGGAGGCTCCTCCCGCGAGCTGGGTGGGTACTTGGCGGAGCAGGGTCGCGGGGGGCGCTTGGCTAGGCCGGCAGAATGGCGCCTTGGTTGTAAAGAGTCTGCCGGATGGCAAGCACCTGGCGACGCAGGCTGTCATCCTGTTCAAGAAGCTGGCCGATTTTTTCGCAGCCGTACATCACGGTGGTATGATCGCGACCCCCCAGGGCTTCCCCGACCTGGGGTAGCGAGGCGCTGGTTTCCTCACGGATCAGGTACATGGCAATCTGCCTGGGAAGGGCGACCTCGTGAGCGCGTTCGCGTCCCAGGAGCCTCTCGCGCTCCAACCCGAAGCTCCGGGCGACGGCCGCGATGATGGCGTCGGGATCCAGAGCCCGGTTCTTGGGGAGCAAGTCGGCCAAGGCACTCTCGGCCATCTCGCGGGAAAGTTCGATCCCCCCCAGATCAGCGAGTGCCAGCATCCGCACCAGAGCCCCCTCCAGCTCCCGGATGTTGCTTTGAACTCGTCGGGCGATCAGCTCGAGCACGTCGTCTGGAACGGAGCGTCCGGCGCGCTCTGCTTTCGAGCGGAGAATCGCGAGGCGCACTTCTAAGTCCGGCGGTTGAATGTCCGCGGTAAGGCCCCACTCGAACCGGGAGCGGAGCCGCTCTTCCAGAGTCACCATGGCCTTCGGGGGCCGATCCGAGGAGAGGACGAGTTGCCGGTTCTGGCCATGCAGGGCGTTGAAGGTATG
The DNA here is from genome assembly GCA_049516595.1 of Anaerolineales bacterium. Lineage (GTDB taxonomy): Bacteria > Chloroflexota > Anaerolineae > Anaerolineales > RBG-16-64-43 > JBEKHT01. Next base: position 16,018 of record JBEKSY010000024.1, on the reverse strand, counting down.
AAAGAATTCTTCTTGGGTCGACTCCTTGCCTGCGATGAACTGGATGTCATCGATGAGGAGCACGTCGATTCGGCGGTAGCGTTCGCGGAAAGAGTCTGTATCGTGCGAGCGAATGGCGTTGATGAGATCGTTGGTGAAATCCTCCGAGGTGACATAGAGAACCCGGATTCCTTTTTGCGCCACCAGGTTCCCGATCGCGTGGAGCAGATGAGTCTTGCCAAGTCCCACGCCCCCATAAATGAATAGGGGGTTGTAAGCCTGGGCCGGATTCTCCGCCACGGCCAGGGAGGCCGCGTGGGCTAGGCGGTTGCTGTTTCCCACGACGAAAGAGGAGAAGGTATAGCGGGGGTTCATATTGTTGGCGGACGGTCGCGCGGGCAAGTCGTTTGGGAGGAAGTCCGCCGGAGGAGGTCGGGGTGGTTCTTCCTGCGGCGAGGATTGCGAATGGCCGATCACAAACCGGACATCCACGGGCGTTCCCCAAATCCCGGTGAGTATCCGGCGGGCGGAGCTGGCCAGGCGATTCTCCAGCCAATCGCGCGCATACCCGTTCACCACGGCGATCACGAAGGTGTTCCCTTCGAGGTCTCGTAACTCCGTGTCCCGCACCCAGGTGTCAAAGGTCGCTTTGCTCATCTCCATTTGCAGTTGGCCGAGCGTTGCCTTCCAGGCCTGGCGGGGATCTGTCATGCTATGCCTCGTTGGGTAAGGTTTACATAGACCGCCCGCCCCCAGGAGGAGGCGGCGGCTAGTTTCAAGCACTTGGTTTCGATGCGTTGCGACTCTGGAGATCTCGCGCTGCGCGGAGGAAGCGGGGCCGGCCATCCACCGACGACCCGCTTCCGCTCCCAGGGCGTAAGCACGGCAAGTTCATTCTAGCAAAGCGAAGGCCCCGAGGCAATGTTTGAAAGCAACGACATCCTAAAAAGAATCGAACCTTTAAGGTTTTGGAACCTTAAGGGTCCGGGGGAACTTGCCCTCCTCACGAGACCTCCAGACCTAGGAGGGTGGAAGGCCTCCTGGGCCCAGGGGCGGGAGGCATCTGGTGCCTTGGCCCCATGGGTATGGCGGGGAGATTCTCCGGACGAGAATTCGGTCCTGAACCTTAACAACTCGCTGCCGATGGGAATGAGGTCCAGCCAGAAAGCAGATGACGGGAGCCGCAAGAGTCCGTACACTGGCGAAGAGGATCAGGCCTTGGTCTGGCCGGGTTCCAGACGAATCGCGTGAGGTATAATCCCCACGTGCCTCTGACACGGGAAGAAGTCGAACATATCGCGCGACTCGCACACTTGCGCCTCACGAGCGCCGAAGTGGATCTGTACCGCGCCCAGCTGGAAAGCATTCTGGACTACGCTGCCAGGCTTCGGGCCGTGGACACCTCGAACATTTCCCCCACCACCAGTGTTCTGGGGCTGCGCTCGATCCTACGGGAGGATGGCTCGCCAAAGTCCTGGGAGCGCGAAGAATTGCTCCGAGCGGCGCCGAAGATCGAGCGCGGCATGTTTCGGGTTCCGCCAGTCTTCGACTGATCCCAGTCTGACAGGCGGACATGGACATCCTCTCCCTCTCCCTCAGCCAGGTCCTTGGGGGGCTTCGCGAAGGAGAACTCACCAGTCTCGAACTGACGACCGCCTGCCTGGCCCGAATTGAGCGGCTGAATCCCATCCTAAATGCCTTCTTGTACTGGGAGCCTGAGAGAGCCCTCTCCCAGGCGCGGGCAGCCGACTCGCGCTGGGCCGCGTGGCGGGGAGACCGGCGCGGCGGGCTGCCGCCCCTGCTGGGGATCCCCCTGGCGGTCAAAGATCTGATCTGCGTGGCGAATATGCCTTGCACCTGCGGGTCACGCATCTTGGAGAACTACGTGCCTCCCTACGATGCGACCGCGGTCTCCAGGCTGCGCGACGCTGGCGCCATTCTTCTGGGCAAGAGCAACGCCGACGAGTTTGCCATGGGTTCCTCCACGGAAAACTCCGCCTATGGCGTGACGCGGAACCCTTGGGATCTCTCGCGGGTTCCTGGGGGCTCGAGCGGGGGCAGCGCCGCCGCCGTAGCCGCGGGCATGGTCCCGGCCGCACTCGGCACCGACACGGGCGGGAGCGTGCGACAACCGGCCTCCTTCTGCGGCGTATCCGGCGTCAAACCGACGTACGGCCGCGTTTCCCGCTACGGTCTGGTGGCCTACGGTAGCTCACTGGATACGATTGGTTGCTTGGCGCGGCGCGTGGAAGACCTGGCCTTGCTGCTCTGGGTGATCGCGGGCCACGACCCGATGGATTCCACCACCCTGCCCGAGCCTGTGCCGTCCTACCCCGCCCGGCTGCCGGGGGAGCCCGACCTAAGAGGCGTTCGGGTCGGCGTTCCCAAGGAATACTTTGTCTCAGGGATCCAGACCGAGGTCGAGCGCGCCGTGCGCGCTGCGGTCCGCGATCTGGAAGCGATGCACGCCGAGGTCGAGGAGGTAACACTGCCGCATACCGAATACGCTGTTCCGGTTTACTACGTGGTCGCGCCAGCAGAGGCGTCCGCCAATCTTGCGCGCTATGATGGCATACGCTATGGGCCGCGGGTCGAGGCAGGCAGCCTGTGGGAGAACTACGAGGCCACCCGGGGTTCGGCCTTTGGGCCCGAGGTGAAGCGCCGCATCATGCTGGGCACGTATGCCCTATCAGCGGGTTACTACGACGCCTACTACGGTCAGGCCCAGAAGGTGCGGACACTGATTCGGACCGACTTTGAGCAAGCCTTCGAGAAAGTGGACGTGATTGCTTGTCCGGTGGCACCGACGACTGCCTTTCGCATCGGGGAGAAGACCAGCGACCCCCTGGCGATGTACCTGGAGGATGTCTTCACCCTGCCTGCCAACCTGGCCGGCATCCCGGGACTGGCCCTGCCCTGCGGGTTCGATGGGAGCGGTCTCCCAATCGGGCTGCAGCTCAACGCGCCTCAACTGGGCGAGGAAATGCTCTTTCGAGTCGGCTGGGCCTATCAGCAGGTCACCTCGTGGCACAAGGAGGCTCCCGCGCTATGAGAGTCATATTGCCCATGGCCGGTTTCGGCACGCGCCTGCGGCCCCTCACCTGGAGCAAGCCCAAACCGCTGGTCCCCGTGGCGGGGAAACCCATCCTGGGCCACGTGCTCGACATGTTCGAGTCCCTGCGGAACGTCGAAGAAGTGGTCTTCATCGTCGGGTACATGGGGGACCAGGTAGAGGAATACGTCAAGCGCGCCTATCCTCACCTGCGGGCGTGCTACGTTGAGCAGAGAGAGATGCTCGGCCAGTCTCACGCGCTCTGGCTGGCCCGCGAGCACATCCGCGGACCCATTCTGGTGCTTTTCGTTGACACCCTCATCGAAACCGATCTGGAGCAGATCGTGGGCAAAGAGGGAGAGGCCGTGGCCTGGGTGAAGGCGGTGCAAGACCCCCGGCGGTTTGGTGTCGCGGAATTGGGCCAGGATGGCTGGGTCAAACGCTTGGTGGAAAAGCCACCCGACCTTCAGAACAACCTGGTGGTTGTTGGTTGTTACTACCTGCCCTCCGGCGAGGATCTCATCTCTGCCATCCAGGAGCAGATGCGACGCAAGATCCAACTGAACGGCGAGTTCTTTTTGGCAGACGCACTGAACGTGATGCTGGAGGACGGTTTGAAGATGAAGGTGAGGGAGGTCCAGGTTTGGGAGGACTGCGGGAAGCCGGAGGCTTTGCTGCACACGAATCGCTACCTGCTGGACCATGGGAAGGAGAACTCCAGCCAAGTCCAAGCCGCGGACTTGGTCATCGTGCCGCCCGTGTTTATCGATCCGGCCGCCCGGGCGAACCGCTCGATCATCGGTCCCTATGCCTCGTTGGCCGCCGGTTGCGTTGTGGAAAGCTCCATCGTGCAGGATTCCATCGTGGATGAGGAAGCCGAGATCTCGGACGCGGTCCTCACCGGATCGCTCGTGGGGAGGCAGGCGCGCATCCGCGGCCGGTATCGTTCGATCATCGTGGGCGACTCTTCGGAAGTGGGCTTCGAGTGACCGGGGTTCCGCTCCCGGGTTCACTGGCGAGGGAGGGCCGTGGACTTCAAGGTGGAATGCCATTCCGGGTATGAATACGCCGAACGCCCGGTGGCCTTTACCTGGGAGGGCCAGCCCCACCAGATTGAAGCCATCGAAGCCGAGTGGCGCATCGCGGGCGGCAAGCGTTTTCGAGTTCGAACGCGGGAGGGCCAGACCTTTGAGCTTTTCTATGGGGAACTGTATGACGAGTGGCGCATTCAGCCCCTGCTCTAAGGGCGGGCCCGATTCGGGATATGGGTGGCGGGCCCCCCAGGCACAAGCCTGCCGCGCTCCGTTTTGATCCAGGAGACCTCCATGCCATCCTTCCTTGCCCGCCGAATCGTCGAGGTTCCCCCCTCCGGCATTCGTCAATTCTTCGATATCGCCGCCACGATGAAAGAGGTCATCTCCCTGGGGATCGGAGAGCCGGATTTCGTCACGCCCACGCCGGTGCTCCAGGCAGGGATCGACTCCCTCCAGCAGGGGCAGACGCACTACACCTCCAACTCGGGCTTGCTGGAGCTGCGCGAGGCGCTCAGCCTCCACCTGCACAACCTGTACGGGGTCCGCTATCAACCCGAAGACGAGATTCTTATGACCGTCGGGGTCTCCGAGGCCCTCTACCTGGCCCTGACCGCTGTCCTCAACCCCGGGGATGAGGTGATCGTGCCTCAGCCCTGCTTTGTCGCCTATGTTCCGGAGGTCATTTTCGCGGGCGGGGTCCCGTTGACGGTACCGACCCGGGTCGAGGAGGGCTTCCAGGTCACCGCCGAGGCGATTGAGAGGCAGCTGACCCCGCGGACGAAGGTCGTCCTGATGGGTTACCCCAACAACCCGACCGGGGCGGTGATGGACCAGGAGAAACTCGAGCAGATCGCACAGCTGGCCGAGCAGCACAATCTGCTGGTCGTTTCCGACGAGATCTACGATCGTCTGGTGTACGGGCAGAAACACCTCTGCTTCGCCTCGTTCGGAGGCATGCGCGAACGCACGATCACTCTGGGGGGATTCTCCAAGGACTACGCCATGACCGGATGGCGCATCGGGTACGCCGCCGCTCCGGCCGAACTCCTCACGGCCATGCGCAAGATCCATCAATACACCATCATGTCCGCACCGACCCCGGCGCAACACGCGGCCTGGGCGGCCCTGAGGTCCGGCGAAAGCTTCGTACACGAAATGCTGAGCGAGTACGATCGCCGCCGCCGGATGATCGTGGCGGGCCTGAACCAATTGGGTTTGGATTGTTTCGAACCGAAAGGGGCCTTCTACACCTTCCCCTCCATCCGGCGCAGCGGTATGGATGATGAGGAGTTTGCCCGGCGACTTCTGGAAGAGGAGCACGTCGCCGTTGTTCCGGGCCGGGCTTTTGGAAAGAGCGGCGAGGGGTTTGTGCGTTGCTCCTACGCCACCGCCTACGAGAAGATTGAGGAGGCCCTCCACCGAATGGGCCGCTTCTTGAGCCGCCACGGGTGACCGAAAGGATAAGGGCAAGGGGATCCTCTCCGCGCGAGGTGCTCGACAAGCTCGGCCTCCATCCTGGCCAAGCCGTGCGTGTCGTGGGTCAGGGAGACCGCCCGTTGCTCGCCCGAGTGCGCGCTCGGATCCGGCGTCGTCTGGCGGGAAAGGCGCCCCCGGCGGAATTGATTCTCTTCTGGCCCCGGGCGGCCTTCGAGATCACGGAAGATCTGCGCTCCCTGCGCGAGTCCATTTTGGCGGAGGGGGTCATCTGGGTGGTCACCCCCAAGAAGGGGTGTCGCGGTTCCAACGGTATGCCCTATCTCAACCAGGCCGATCTCATCCCGCTGGGCCTAGCGGCGGGGCTGGTGGACAATAAGACCTGTTCGCTTTCTGGAAAGGAAAGTGCAATGCGCTTCGTTCTCCGCAAGAGGGACCGATCCCGGGCACCGGGGGATCGGCGCCTGGGATGAACCTCCCTCTCCCCGTCCCCAAGGTCGCAAGAACGCAAGAGGGCAGCGGACCGTCCGGCGAATTTGTCCCGCGCTCACGTTTCCGGACGGTGGAGGCGTAAACTGACCGGGATGCCTTACGAGCCGGTGGTGGGGCTGGAAGTCCACGCCGAGCTGTTGACCCGGACCAAGATGTTCTGCGACAGCCCGGTGGTGGATTCCACCTCGGCCTTGCCGAACACGGCTATCTGTCCCGTCTGCCTTGGGCTTCCGGGGACCCTGCCGGTTATCAATCGGCGGGCGGTGGACCTGGCTCTTCGGGTGGCTTTGGCTCTGGGGTGTGAGGTACCGTCGGTCAGCGTGTTTGCACGCAAGAACTACTTTTACCCCGATTTGCCGAAAGGGTATCAGATCTCGCAGTATGAACTGCCGCTGGCGACCGGTGGGTGGCTGGTCCTGCGGACGGACGGGGGGGCCAGATCCGTGCGGGTCCGGCGGGTGCATCTCGAAGAGGACACAGGAAAACTATTTCATGTGGAGACCTCTCCCCCCTACAGCCTGGTCGACTTTAATCGGGCTGGGGTGCCGCTGCTGGAGGTGGTATCCGAGCCGGACCTGCATTCCGTGGCCGAGGTCAAGGCCTATGCGATTGGGCTGCGGCGGCTGCTCTGCTATCTGGAGGTGAGCAGCGGAGACATGGAGAAGGGGGCCATGCGGCTGGAGGCGAATGTTTCTCTCCGGCCGCTGGGTCGGCAGGAGCTCGGGACCCGCGTGGAAATCAAGAACCTCAATAGCTTTCGCGCCTTGGCCCATGCCGTCGAGTACGAAATCGAACGCCAGCAGGCCGTGCTCGAGAAGGGCGGAACGATTCTGCAAGAGACCCTGGGATGGGACGAGTCGGCCGGGGTTACAGTGACTCGGCGCTCCAAGGAAGAAGCCCAGGATTACCGCTACTTCCCCGAGCCTGATCTGCCGCCCCTGGAGGTGGATCGAGCTTGGCTCAACCAGATTGCGGCCTCCCTGCCGGAGCTGCCCCATCAGCGCCTGGAAAGGCTGCCGGGGCAGTATGGTATCTCGCTGGCCGAGGCCGATCGCATCACGGCCGAGAAGGAAACCGCCGATTACTTTGAGAGCGCGGTCGGGGCCATACGCGTCGCCCGGCCCAAGATGCTTGCCGCTTGGCTGGTGGGAGATCTGTTTGGTTTGCTCAACGCTAGAGGCAAGCCCCTCATCCGGCTGGAAGGCCAGCCGGAGATTGCCCCGGGCGACCTGGCCGGGCTGGTGGACTTGGTCGCCTCGGGGACCGTCACCGGACCTACGGCGAAGTCCTTGCTGGAGACCATGCTGGACACGGGGAAATCGGCCAGCGCGCTGGTGGAAGAACGCGGACTGGGACAGATCGACGATGCCGATGCTCTGGATGGTCTGATCGCTCGCGTTCTGGGCGAACATCCGGAGCAGGTGGAACTGTACCGCTCGGGCAAGCGCACGGTGCTGGAGTGGCTGCTGGGTCAGGTGATCAAGGCGAGCCGGGGAAGGGCCAATCCCTCCCGGGTGCGGAGCCTGCTGGAAGAACAACTGTCCTCGGCGGGACCCAAGAAGGCATAGGACCTCCCGGAAACTCGGGAGTTTCGTCCCTAGGCTCAAGGGTTCTTTTCGGAAAACATGTTCGACGCCGATCCGGCAATCTGGATGGCAGAGACGAGGCCAAGAGACGCGATGGAATCAACCAATCCTTTCCAACTCGCCCAAGCACAGTTCGATCGGGGGGCGGACTTGCTGGGTCTTCCTGAGCATGTGCGCGCCTTCCTGCGCTGGCCGATGCGGGAGTTTCACTTTCGCATCCCGGTGCGAATGGATGACGGGCGCCTTCGCATGTTCCAGGGATTTCGGGTTCAGCATAATGACGCTCGCGGTCCCAACAAAGGTGGTATTCGCTTCCATCCCAATGAGACCATCGACACGGTGCGCGCCCTGGCGACCTGGATGACCTGGAAATGTGCCGTCGCTGACATTCCCCTCGGGGGCGGCAAAGGCGGAGTCGTTGTCAACCCGGCCTCGCTCTCGGTCGGCGAAAAGGAACGGCTGTGCCGAGGCTGGGTGGGCGCCATGTGGAGGAATATCGGGCCGCGCACTGACGTGCCGGCACCCGATGTGGGCACCACCCCCCAGATGATGGCTTGGATGATGGACGAATACTCCCGTTTGGTGGGCCAGTACACGCCCGGGGCATTCACGGGAAAACCGGTGGGCGCCGGCGGCTCCCTGGGCAGAACGGAGGCTACCGGGTTCGGAGTGGTCCACACGGTGCGAGAGGCCATGAAGCACCTCCGGATCAATCCCCGCGAAAGCCTGGCGGCCCTGCAGGGATTTGGGAACGTGGCCCAGTACGCAGCAATCGGCTTCCGGGAAATCTTGGGTGGCAAGGTGGCGTGTGTTTCCTGCTACGATGCAACGGAGAAGAGGTCCTACACCTTCTCGCACCCGGAAGGGGTCGACGCGCGTTTCCTGCAAACCATCACGGACCAGTATGGCACCATCGATCAGGCCAAGGCCAAGGCGGCGGGCTACCTGCTGGAGGACGGCTCCGCCTGGATTGCCAAAGAGGTCGATGTCCTCATTCCGGCCGCGATTGAGGAGCAGCTGACCGCGGAAACGTCGCCCCAGATTGATAAGCGGGTCAAGATCATTGCCGAGGGCGCGAATGGGCCAACGACCATGGAAGCCGATGAGATCATCCGACAACGGGGTATCTTCCTCATCCCCGACTTCCTGTGCAACGGAGGGGGCGTAACCACCTCCTACTTTGAATCCGTCCAAAATGACATGAATTTCCACTGGTCGCGCGAAGAGGTGCTCGAGCGGGTTGACCAGAAAATGTCGAGTGCCTTCCAGGCCGTCCTGGAGATGTCCCTGGAGCGCAAGGTGTCCATGCGCGACGCGGCCTACCTAGTGGCCGTCGACCGGGTCGTGAAGGCGATGCAAATGCGCGGCTGGGTCTAGAGGCCGCGAGCCGCAGAGCGCCGGGGCGGAGCCTCTCCGCCCCTTTTGGTTGCTGAGCAAGGCAGGATAGAATCGGGGCATGCCCGAATTGCCACGGGGCACGCCCGAAATCCTGGCGATTTACCTCCAGATTGCCCAATACCCCATCTTGGCGCAGCTGATTCGCCAACGCATGCGCGAGGAACTCTTCCAACGAGGAGTGATCACGCCGCAGCGTCTGGAAGAGGAGACCCGCGCGAAGGCAGAAATCTCACAACGGCGAGAGGGGCTGACCGATCCACTGGCCCAGGAGGATGCCGCCCGGTGGGGGCAACGGGTCGCGTTGATCCGGGAGTACCTGACCGATTTCTACTTCGCCTACAACTTGCCGATGGAGCAGTTTCGCCAAATCCTGGAGGAGATTCTCGGTGATCGGACCACTCGTCGGGATCAGGTGGGGCTGTCCTTCAACCCCGAACTGGCCCCGCGGGATCTGCTCCTGGCACAACTGGCCGAGTACGAGGCCCTGCCCGAGGAGAGACGCTCGCAGGTGCAGCACCACATCGAGGAGATCCGTGTGGTGCTGATCAAGATGCTGATCAGCGATCAGCTCCGCTTCGTGCGGGTCGCCCAGGCCTGGTTTACGTCCGAGGACTTCCGTTTCATCTTGGCCCATCATCTGGGGGCGGGCAAGATCGGAGGCAAGGCCGCCGGCATGCTTTTGGCGTGGAAGATCCTCAGAGCCTCGGTGCCCGAGATTGCCCAGCAGGTCCAGATCCCCAGATCCTTCTTCATTGGAGCAGATATCTTCTACGATTTCCTCGCGCTCAATGGGCTCGAGTACATCAATCAGAAATACAAATCCCCGGAACAGATACGCGCGGAGTATCCGCAAGTCCAGGAGGCCTACTCGAGGGGCAAGTTCCCGGCGGAGTTCGTCCAGCGTCTGCTGGCCGCCTTGGGTGAGTTGCAAGGGACCCCGGTGATCGTCCGGTCCTCCAGCCTGTTGGAGGACAGTTACGGTACGTCCTTTGCGGGCAAGTATGCCAGCTTCTTCTGTGCCAATCAGGGCTCCGCCGCGGAGAACCTCGAGAGTGTGCTCGGGGCCATCCGCCGAATCTACGCGAGCGTCTTCAGCCCGGATGCCATGATCTACCGCCGCAAGATGGGGCTGCTCGACTACGACGAGAGGATGGCGGTCCTTCTCCAGGAGGTAAAGGGCCAACCGTACCATCGATACTTCTTCCCGCCCGTGGCGGGGGTCGCGTTCAGCCTGAGCCCGATTGCCTGGGATCCCCGCATCCGCCGGGAGGAGGGATTCACGCGGGTGGTGCTGGGGCTAGGCACGCGCGCCGTGGAGCAAGTTGCCTCTGACTATCCGCGCATGGTCATGCTCAGCCATCCGCTCCTGCGCCCCGAAACTTCCCCGGCCGAGATCCGCCGGTTCTCTCAACAGTATGTCGATCTGATCGATCTTGAAAACAACGCTTTGGTCAGCCTCCCGGTTCAGGAAGTGCTCCAGAGGGACTACCCCGGGCTGCGCTGGGTTGCCTCGGTAGAGGTCGGGGAGGCCCTCTTGCCCCTCTACTCGCTGGGAAGTTCGACCTCCCTCGAACGATTGGTGCCCACCTTCGATTCGCTCCTCGCGGAAAGCGATTTCGTACCCCTGCTGCGGGGGGCGCTGAGGGAACTGCAGATTCACTACGGGATGCCCGTCGACATTGAATTTGCCTTCTCGATCCAGCCTCAGGGAGAACGCCCGAAACTCCAGCTGCATCTGCTGCAGTGCCGCCCGCAGTCCGGGCTTGCGGATGGGGAGGCCTCCGCCGCCCCGCAGGATCTCCCGGCGGAGAGGGTCCTCTTCATCGCCTCCGCCATGGTCCCCCGCGGGCTGGTTTCCGGGATCGAGTACTTGATCTATGTGGATCCGGAGGCGTATGACCGCCTCTCGAACCCCCGGGAGCGGAAATCCGTCGCCCAGCTCGTGGGTCGGCTCAACCGCAGGCTCGAGGGACACGCCTTTATCTTGGTGGGACCGGGGCGCTGGGGCTCTTCCAATCTCGACCTCGGGGTGGCGGTTACCTATGGGGATATCTACAACGCCCGGGCCCTGGTCGAACTGGCCGTCCGGCAGCGCGGGGTCGTGCCCGACCCCTCCTTGGGGACGCATTTCTTTCAGGACCTGTACGAGGCTCAGGTTTTCCCCCTGGTGGTCTTCCCCGGCAAGCCCGGCGATCTTTGGAACCGCGGGCTGATCGAGCCCATCCCCAACGCCCTGGAGGATCTCCTGCCCAAGTCGGCCAACCCGGCGGGTTGCCTGTGGGTGATTGAATTTGCCCGGGCATCGCCCCCGGGCACGCTGGAACTGGTCATGGACGGTCGGCGCGCGGTGGCCTACCTGTCGGAGCGCAGAGACGAACCTCGTGCTCTTCCCTAAGGCGTGCAACCGGTCGGACGAGGAGTGACCCCTCTCGACTTCGTTGTATACTCTGGGAGGGTCGCCGCTGGAGACGGGAATGGAGCGCGGCACGAGCGCGGAGGGGAGTGAGATCTTGGTCCCTCCGTCGTCCCCTGGGTCGTTCGAGGGCAGGCGGGGTCGCCACTTCGGGAGAAGAGGGTCGCAATGAAGGTGTCATGCTTGCAGGAAAACCTGGCTCGAGGATTGAGCACGGTTTCGAGGGCCGTCGCCACGCGAAGCGTGTTACCGGTCCTGGGCAGCATCCTCGTGGCTACCGAGGAGGGACGCCTGAAACTCTCTGCGACGAACCTCGAGATGGGAATCAGCTGCTGGATCGGGGCCAAGATAGAACAGGAAGGATCCACCGCGGTCCCCGCGCGAACCTTCGTCGATTTCGTGAACACGCTGCCGAATGACCAGGTCAGCCTGGTGCTGGACCCCCGCCGCCTGGCTCTCAAGCTCCGCTGTGCTGCTTTCAGCAGCGAGATCAAGTGCATGGAGGCCCAGGAATTCCCGCTCCTTCCGACCTCCGGCCCAGGAGAGGGCATCGCGCTGAATGTCCAGGATCTTCGGCAAATGATTGCTCAGGTGGGGATCGCGGCCGCCACGGATGACACCCGCCCCGTCCTCACCGGCGTCCTGGTCCGCGCCGAAGGCGAACAGTTGACTCTCGCGGCCGCCGACGGCTTTCGGCTCTCGGTTCGAACGGCCAAGTTGTCCGCCCCCTTGCGGGAGGCGATCCAGGTGATCGTGCCGGCCCGGGCTCTCAACGAACTCGCGCGGCTCCTTGCCGATGGGGAAGAGACCATCTGGATGTTCCTGCCAACCGGACGAGGTCAAGTGATCTTCCGTCTCAAGGATGAGGAACTCTCCTCGTCGCTCATTGACGGGACCTTTCCAGATTATCAACCCATCATCCCGAAGAAGTATGCCACTCGGTCGGTGCTGGCGACCAGTCAGTTCCTCAAAGCCTGTAAGGCTGTGGACATTTTCGCCCGCCAGTCCTCCCACTCTGCGCGGGTTCGCATCACCCCCGGCGGAGAGGCGCAGCCAGGGAGCCTGGAGGTCAAGGCCACCGCAGCGGAGACCGGGGAGGGCGAAAGCGTGGTCGAAGCCTCCATCGAGGGAGAGCCACTGGAGATTGCCTTCAATGTGAAGTACCTCTTGGACGTCCTCAACGTCGTGAATACCCCCAATGTGGCGCTGGAGACGACCGGGCAGGCCAGCCCAGGGGTGGTGCGCCCAGTCGGTGGCGACGAGTTTGTTCATGTGATCATGCCCATGCACCTCGGGCGCTGAGGAGGCGAGCTCCGGGGGACCGGGATCCGATTGAAAACGGGGCCATCCAAGGGACTCAAAGGGATGGCCCCTCTCCATTTTCGCGGGCGAGGCCAGCGCCACACGGTCCGCCGGCACCCGGAACGTCCGCACCACCTCGGTTTCGAACCCCTCTAAAAGGATCCTGGCACCTCCTTGGCTGGTTCATGCGCCCGCTGCCCAGGACCCCCTTTTCGACGATCTCGCGGGCAGGCCTCCCTCCTGAGATCACCCGGATTTCCTGATATCCGGTCGGAAAGGAGGCACCCTTCATAGGCTCTACCCATTCTTCCTCCCGCATTCGGGTCCGGGGGCCAGCGTGCTCTTCCCGGGGTGGGGAGAGAGCCCACCGAAGGCCGGGAAGAGGCAGGGACACCCCGCTCTCTAATTAGAAGCGAATGAGACTTTGGGGGGCTCGGATGGGATCGGTCGGATCAAGGGCCGAGCAAGAAAAGCCTTTCGGGTTGCGGCAACCGGAAAAAGGGCCGTTCACGTGAATCTCATCTTGGGGCCTGAAAGTGTGGTGGCTAGGATTGAAACATTCCAAGCTTGAAACGCATATAGAAGAAAGGCGGCACACGGCGACGCGGCCGTGGCCAGGTGACCGATGTACTCAAGCCAGCAAACCCTCTTGCTAGGAGCGGCCAGCCCGGCGGTCGAGGTCGATCCGCTCGATGAGGAAGCCTTGGTGAGATCCGCACGGCATGGGGACGAGCGCTCCTTTGCGGTGCTGGTCGAGCGCTATCAGCAGCGGGTGGTCAACCTGCTGTACCGAATCAGCGGGGACGAGGAAACGGCGCTGGACTTGTCTCAGGAGGCGTTTGTGCGCGTCTACCGCTCGCTGGGCCAGTTTGAGGCGGGGCGCCCTCTGGGGCCATGGTTGCTGCGGATTGCGACCAACCTGGCCTTCGAACACTGGCGCAGGGAGAGGGGGCCGGTGCAGGTTTCGATGGAGTCGGTGGAGGGAGAGGAATTCGTGGCCGAGGCGGGGGCCGATCCCGGGCTGGAGGCGGAGCGTCACGAGCTGGATCGAGCTCTGGAGGGAGCGGTTCAGTCCTTGTCTCCGCTGTACCGGACGGTCCTGTGGTTGAGGCTGGTGGAGGGCCTTTCCTATGAAGCCATTGCGGACACGTTGCGACTTCCGCTGGGGACGGTAAAGACTCGTCTGCACCGCGCGCGGGACCTACTGCGCAGTCGGCTGGTGGAGGAGGGTGTCGGGCCATGAATGGGGACCATGTAGATCACGAAAGGCTCCAGCAGTTCTATGACGGTGAACTGCGCGCGGGTGAGGCAGGGCGGGTCAAGGCGCATTTGGCGGGCTGTTCTTTCTGCGCTGCGTACCTGCGCTCGCTGGCCCGCATGGAGGCAGGACTGCGACGAATGAGGCGCATCCTTCCGCCCGAGGATTTTGTGGAGCGGGTTTTGCGGCGGACCCGGCGGAGCGATTCGTCCTCCAGGGGGATGGCCGGCTGGGTTTCTTGGGCAGGGCTGGCAGTTGGAGCGGTGGGCGTGACCGTGCTCGGTCTTACGGTGATGGAGTGGCTCGCCGGATCACCCGACACGGGCGGCTTCTTCTCACTCCTCACCTCGCTGGGGACGATATCCCCGGTCGATCTGGCGAACTCTTTGGGAAGCCTGGGGTCAGTAGGCGACTGGTGGCAAGGATTGACAGCCGTCGGGGCGACTGCCCTGCCTTTGGCTCTGGGCCTGATTGCGCTGGGCGGATCGGTCGAGTTGATGCGCTTGGTGAGCCAGGCCGGTCGGCGCCCGCTTCCGGGGGAGGGGTGGGTGCGCTCCGGGAGTTAGAGGCCGAGTTCTGCGGGCGAAGGGAAGGGCTCGCGCGAGAGGGGCGTTGGCAGGGAGTGTGAACGGGGTGGCCGGGTTGAGACGAGGTGGAGAGAAGGGGAAGGGCGCGATGGGCGTGAAAGTGAAGATGGGGCTATTCGGTTTGCTGAGCGCGGTGGTCATCGGGGCGTGCGCGCTGCCGAGCCTGGGGGGAATAGTGCTGCAGGCCAGCCCGACCTTGACGCCGGTACCGGAGGCGGTGGTCTCGCCGACAGCGGGGGTGATGCCCTCCGTTCCGAGCAGCACGGGGGCGACGGGGCTGGAGGCGTTTCAGGGGGTGCTGGAGGAGATCTACCGTCGGGCGAGCCCGTCGGTCGTGACGATCAATGTGACCGAGGGGACAAGTGGCGGCTTGGGGCAGGGCTTTCCGTTTTTTGGTCAAGGGCCGCAGGCGGGGCAGGGTCAGCAGGCGCTGGGGTCCGGCTTTGTGTGGGATGCACAAGGTGACATCGTGACGAACAATCACGTGGTGGATGGGGCGGCGACGATCTCGGTGAGCTTCAGTGATGGGACCCAGGTAGCGGGGAAGGTGATCGGGGCGGATCCGAACAGCGACCTGGCCGTGGTGCGGGTGAACGTAGCGGGGGGCCTGCTGCACCCAGTGGTATTAGGGGATTCCTCGAAACTGGAGGTGGGGCAGGTCGTGATCGCGATCGGGAATCCGTTTGGGGAGCAGAACACGATGACGGAGGGGATTGTCAGTGCACTGGGACGGATGTTGCCGGTGCAGGGAGGAGCGACGGCGCAGGGCACCTACTCGATTCCCGACGTGATTCAAACGGATGCGCCGATCAATCCGGGAAACTCGGGGGGGGTTCTGCTGGATGTGCAGGGCAAGGTAGTGGGGGTGACCTCGGCGATTGAATCTCCGGTACAGGCTTCGTCGGGAATTGGGTTTGCGATACCGGCCAACATCGTGGCGCGGGTGGTGCCGGTGCTCATCCAGCAGGGGCACTATGCCCAGCCCTACCTGGGGATCAGCGGGACGGATCTGACCTCGGATCTGGCCCAGGCGATGGGATTGGCGGGGGGCACGCGTGGGGCGCTGGTGGAGACAGTGGCCGCAGGAGGGCCGGCGGACCGCGCGGGGGTGCAGGCAAGCAATCAGCAGGTGAGGATTGGGGGGCAGGCGGTGGCCGTTGGGGGCGACGTGATCATGGCAATCAATGGCAGTGCGGTGAGAGGCATCGATGATGTGATCTCCTACCTGGCAAACAACACCGAGGCCGGGCAAACGGTGAGGCTGACGGTGCTGCGGAAGGGGAAGCAGATAGATCTCTCCGTGACCCTGGGTTCCCGCCCCACCGGCTGAGCCTGGAGAGAAGTGTGAGAGGTCGGGGGGCTAAGCGAGGCAGAATGAGTCGAGGGGCGTACATAGCCTTGATCGTGTTGGTGGTGGTGGACCTGATGGTGGCGGGGGTATTGGCCTGGCTGCTGCCGCAGGTGAGGGGCGGTGGGGGCATGG